>NC_023135.1:3454083-4144900 GCF_000511355.1 Leisingera methylohalidivorans DSM 14336
AATGTCTGGCTCCAACAGCACGAGAAACCCTGGCAACCGATAAACATGGCGCCGGCTCTCCTGCTCGCGTCAAGGCCTCGCGTTTTCGGTCTATCGGGGATCGGAAGGCGTCGGCACCAATCGCCGGGACGGACCGTCCTCATCTGACGGTGTCTTGGCCATGGTGCCGAAGTTGAACCAGCGGCGCAGACGCCGGATGTGCTTCGGCGTTCCATCGACCTTAAGCCGCCCGTCGTCGATCGCGGCCTCCAGTGCGACATCGCCGCGATAGACACTGATCAGGTTGCTGAGCGAAGCATCCAGAAACAGATCGGTGCCCCCGCCGGGATCGGCAACGCAAAGGTCGAGGTTTCCTGCTTCGCACACGAACCAGTAATGCCTCTTGTGCTCCGGCTGGTCGGAAACGCTCAGGCGCAGGACGTGGCGGCTTGGTCCGAACGCCATGGGATCGACGGAATATTCCATCCCCCAGATCAGCAGCCCCAAATCGAGCTCGCCGTCCCTGAGCTCACGCCGTGTCCACCTTTGCCCCCATGTCCCGAGCGCGCTGACAAGGGGCAGAAACTCGGCACCGGCGTCGGTCAGGTGATACGTCCAGCTTTTCCCCGTCTGGCTTCGCTTGCGCTTAAGGAGGCCTTCGGCTTCCAGCTGGCGCAGGCGCCGCGTCAGCAGCGTGGCGGACATATGCGGCACGCCGCGATGTATGTCATTGAACCGTTCCGCACCGGCCCCGAGGTTGCGGATGACCAGCGCGGTCCAGCGTTCGCAAAAGATTTCCGCGGCCTTGGCGATGGGACAGAATTGACCATAGCTCTTCATGACGGCCTCCCGTGCTGTACGCAGGATAGCCCAACTGTCTCGCCCTGAATACTCCAGATCGTGGAGTATCCGCCGGCGGAGCTGATTGGCACAATCGGTCCAAAGCCACTGAAAGGAGCCTGTGATGAACGTCAACACATTAAGCCCTGAAGCACGGATGTGGGGCCAGCCGGGCAAATCCTACGACGGCATATCGTTCGGCCTGTCCGACACGATATCGCATACGGTTCAGGCCCTTTGGCCACGGCCCGGCGAACGCATCCTCGACATCGGAACGGGCACGGGCTGGGCCGCACGGCTTGCGGCCTGGCGCGGCGCCGCCGTCACCGGCATGGACATTGCACCTGGTATGCTCGAAGCGGCCGGAACGCTGTCGGCCGGGTTTGATCCCCGGCCGGTTTTTCAACAGGCGGCGGCCGAGGCGCTTCCTTTCGCTGACGGGAGCTTCGATGGGGTGATCTCCACCTATGGCGTCATCTTCTCGAAAGCGCCAAAGAAGGCCGCGGCCGAAATGGCGCGTGTGCTCCGGCCCGGAGGCCGCCTGGCGCTGGCAACCTGGTCCGACAGTCCCGACGGATACATCGCGGGCTTCTTCGCATTGGTCGGACAATGGTCCGATGCGCCTCCGCCACCCGCCTCGCCCTTCGACTGGGGCCGCGAAACTTGGTTGAAGGAGGTCTTGGGCGCGCACTTTGAGATCGAGAGCCGCGAACAGGTGACGACGTTTTATGCCCCTGACGTGACCACGGTGTGGGAGGAATACGTCAAAGGGTTTGGTCCGGTCGCGGCCACCTGCGCCACCCTCCCGCCGGACCGGCGAGAGGAATTCAGGACCGCATTCGAGGAGTTCCACCGGCCGTATGAGACCGGGCTGGGCCTGGTGATACCAAGGCTTGCTCTTGTCGTCCGCGGCGTCCGGCATTGAGCCGCGATGCCGCGGATGGCGTGAACCGGGGGTGTCGGCACCTGCGCAGTCCTGCCGCCCGTGCCAGGCACAGCATGTGGTAAAGTGGGCTCGAAGCCGCCGAATGCCAGTGCAGCATGTACCTCGGTGCGAGCGCTGCGGAACCGGCCATCGGTGAAGTGAACCAAGCTCTTGAGTTCCCTGGGTCTTGCCCTATGCGCTGTCGTTCGCATCTCAGGAGCAGCCCTCCGCGGCGAAAGCGGTGAAAACTGCTTTCGAGCCCAACTTGTAAATTCAGTTTTCTCGCTGCGCGCGCACGCAGCAGGGATATCGCTGCGGCGTGGTATTGACACATGCTGCCTTGCGGCGAGAGTAGACGCCGTTCATCCGAACCGCGGCAAGGGCAATCTGACGTTCGGCTTGGTAAGGCAGAGATCATACTGAGGCACTCTACGAAACCAGTTCTGCGCCCAACCGAATGGCTTGCAGCGCGTCGCTGCAAGCCATCGCCTTACGTCTGGCTACATCAGGCTATCCATGTCAGCCATGTCGTTTGTGCCGGATCTCGCCGGTCGGTCGGCAACCATCGCTTCGGTTGTCACGAGCAGGCCTGCGACAGAGGCCGCGTACTGAAGCGCAATTCGAACAACCTTCGTGGGGTCGATGACACCCGCCTTCAGCATGTCTCCGTATGTGTCTGCCTGCGCATCGTAGCCGAACGTTTTGCTGGTATTCTCGACGATCTTTCCGGCAACGACCGATCCGTCAACGCCTGCATTCTCAGCGATCTGCCGAAGCGGAGCCTGGAGCGCCTTGCGGATGATGGCAATCCCAGCCGTCTGGTCCGCATTGTCACCCGTAAGACCGGTCAGCACTTTCCCGGCATGGACCAAAGCAACACCGCCGCCGGGAACAACGCCTTCCTGGACGGCCGCGCGCGTTGCGTTCAGGGCGTCATCGACGCGGTCCTTACGCTCCTTGACTTCAATTTCTGTCGCACCACCCACCTTGATAACGGCGACCCCGCCTGCGAGTTTCGCGAGACGTTCCTGCAGCTTTTCTTTGTCGTAATCTGACGTGGTGTCTTCGATCTGCGTGCGGATTTGCGTCACGCGTGCGGCAATGGCGGCCTTGACGCCCGCCCCGTCAATCACGGTTGTTGCGTCTTTGGTGATAGTGATCTTCTTGGCGGCGCCCAGCATGTCCAGTGTGACATTCTCGAGCTTAATGCCGAGTTCTTCGGAAATGACCTGGCCGCCTGTAAGAATAGCGAGGTCTTCCAGCATCGCCGTGCGACGATCCCCGAAGCCGGGTGCCTTGACGCCCGCAACCTTCAAACCGCCACGGAGCTTGTTCACAACGAGCATTGCGAGCGCTTCGCCGTCGATATCCTCAGCGACAACCAAGAGCTGCTTGTCCGCTTGAATAACCGCTTCGAGCAGGGGCACCATCGGGGCCAGAGAGGTCAGCTTTTTCTCGTGCAGCAGGATGACGCAGTCTTCCAGGCTCACCCTCATTTTCTCGGCTTCTGTGACGAAGTAGGGGCTAAGATACCCGCGGTCGAATTGCATACCTTCAACGACTTCCGTTTCAGTTTCCAGGCCCTTGTTTTCTTCGACGGTGATGACGCCTTCGTTGCCAACCTTTGCCATCGCGTCGGCGATCTGTCGGCCAATCGCGGATTCGCCATTGGCCGAAATCGTACCGACCTTGGCAATTTCATCGGTGTCGCCGACCGGGCGCGACATCTCTTTGACCTCGGCCACTACGGCGACCACTGCTTTGTCGATGCCACGCTTGAGATCCATTGGGTTCATGCCCGCAGCGACAGATTTCATACCTTCCTTGATTATGGCCTGTGCCAAAACCGTTGCGGTGGTCGTGCCGTCGCCAGCTTCTTCATTGGTGCGCGACGCGACATCCTTGACCATCTGTGCGCCCATGTTCTCAAACGGGTCGGACAGGGTGATCTCCTTGGCGACGGTGACACCGTCCTTGGTGATGCGCGGTGCGCCCCAGGATTTTTCCAGGACGACGTTGCGGCCCTTGGGACCCAGTGTAACCTTGACGGCGTTGGCGAGGGTGTTGATACCCTTGAGCATGCGGTGACGGGAGTCTGTGCCAAACTTGACGTCTTTTGCAGACATGTCGGAATTCCTAAAAATGAGGGGAGGACAGAAGGGGTCAGGCGATAATACCTAAGATGTCGCTCTCCTTCATGATCATCCGGTCTTCGCCGTCGATCTTGATTTCGCTGCCGGACCATTTGCCGAACAGGATCCTGTCGCCGGTTTTGACGTCCACGGAGATCCGGTCGCCCTTCGTCTTTTCGTCGCCTTCGATGCGGCGGAGCAGAACGCGGTCGTGTAGAGGCTTAAACATCTCGGAATTGCTCCTTCTGGCGAGTTCCGGTGGGTGTGGTCAAAATTCGGGTGCAATGGCGCTTGCCACTCTTCGGTGCCTTTGCAGGAGCACGCGAGCCTTGCGCGTGCTCCAATCGTTTATTCGACGCATTTGTTGGGTTGCGGTGTTTGATCGCCGCAGGGGCAAGCGAGTGTCACTTCAGCTTCTTTCCGCCAATTTCCAATGCAGGCTTGCCTGCAAGAGAATTGGCTGTGGCGGAGACCTTCGGCTTCTCCTGCTTCGGTTTCTTGGCTTCCTTGTTGCCGCGTCTACCGTGTCTATCGTTCTTCATTGTCGTGCCTTTCAGGGAGGGGGGGATGTCGCAAGTGGCGACAGGTTCAGTTCTGGGTGTCCCGGCTTTGGCGGGCCGCGGACGTTACCCGCCGCCGCTGACAAAATCGCGCATCTGTGACATCTCGCCTTCGGCCAGAGACAGCCGGTAGCGCGTCACGTCGATGACGCTGATCAGGGCAACGGGCGCCCCGGCATCCGTGATCGGAATGTGGCGCACGTTGTTTTGGGTCATCAGCAGTTCAAGGCGCTGGACAGTGTCTGTTACCTCGCAGGTGATTACGTCTTTTGTCATCACGTCCAGCACAAGAAGGCCGTCCGGCACCTTCTTGTTGTCGTCGAGATATTTGACGATATCGCTGCTCGACAAAATACCGTTGATTGTCTGGTTGTCATTTGTCACCAGGAGGGTCGAGGTATCGTCAGCGGCCAGCAAGGTGATGGCCTGGGCGATCTGTGCGGTTTGCGCGATTGTTCGCAGGCTGACGTTCGAGTCCTTCAAGAGCTTTTTGATTGTCACGGTGTTGTCCTGACGAGGCACAATAGGCCCCGAGTTGAAGGCGGGTGGGGCGACAATCGCCCCACTCCAGAAAGTTCACTGGGCGTTGTGGCCTACCCAGTGGCAATAGAGCTCGAGGACAGCGCCCAAAACGAAGACAGAACCACTTACCTGAGCGTTCCAAACAGCCATGGAGCTTTCGCCGAGACCCAGCGCCAAAGGTGCTGCGATCATCGAAGAACCCAATGTCAGACCGGCACCCGCTTGCATCAGGTCTTGCAGGGGGTGGTTCAAACACGCCACCCAAAGCGCCACCAGACCGCCGGGCATCAGCACCCCGGCCTCACCGATCCTCGCGTTCATCAGCGATTTTCTACCGCCAAGAAGCAGGAAAGGTGAGACGTTCAGCCAGAGGTCCAGAAATGCATAGACCCATCTGAACTTGTCATGCTTCTGCATTGCACGATCTCCACGGCCGGGCGTTACGCGTCCGTTTCGATATCAGGGATCATCTCGGTCTCGACCGCGATCATCATTTCTTCATCGTTCACGAAGCCGTCTGCGTTAGTGTCGATTTCCAGAAATAGATCTTCGGTGATTTCGGGAAAGGCCGCTTGAAGCTCAACGAGGGTTGCTTTTCCGTCCCCGTCAGTATCGATCTCGGCGCTCATGGCATGAGCCGAGAAGGCTACGAAGGTCGCGAGAAGAGCACCAATGGTGACTCTACTCATAATTCTCTCCATCAGAGACATCGCGATTCAAAGTGTTTCGCGTAGTACACAAATGGCCCTGGGCGATGCGGACTACAAGATGCGACCAAAATTATTTAGCGCAATAAACACAGTAATTTAGAAATCATTAACGGCTTCGCCAAGCAAGCAGGCGAGCCGCCTCGGAACACGTGCCAACGTCACGGCCAGAGAACATAAACGTAGCTCGCGCACCCCCGGCGAATTTCTGTCCGCCGGGGGTACGGTTTCTAGGTTTTTGACGCCTATTCAGTTACAGGCGCGGTCTGTTCGATCGTAGGGACCACCTCATCGGTGACCCCGCCGCCGAACCAGTCAAACCCGTAGCCGAGAGCCGCAACCACAACGATTGCGGCAGCGGCAGTTCCGCCCCAGACCCACCAGTTGGTCATCTTGGGCGCATGCATGTTCACAGCCATCTCTTCAATCCTTTGATTGAGCGCGAAAACCTGACCGAGGAGGGTTACTCGGCTGGCTCCTCGATCATGCCGGTTTCAAGAGCGGCGGCGAGTTCCGCTTCGTCCACCAAAGAGTCACCGCTGGTGTCGACTTCGCCGAAGGCTGCTTCGGTCAGGTCCGGATACATCACCGCCATTTCGGTGAAGGAAATCTGGCTGTCGCCATCGGTATCGACGTCCGAAACCGTAAGGGCGAAGGCCGGAGCCGCGATCAGAGCGGCCATCATAGTACCAACTGCTGCACGACGCATATTCGTTTTCTCCTGAAAACTTCGAAGGAGCAATTCCCTCGAGTACAATTGAAATCAGTATTCCCGGATCTGCATTCAAGCCCTTCCAAGGGGCAGCTGATGAATTATTCCACCCCGCTTTACCGTCGCTAGGCTGAAGTCCGCTCACCCCTTGTTTTGCAGTGGTTTGCCGCGGGGACGACTGACTATTGGATGGGCTAAGCCGCTCCGCGGCATTGGCGCTCGTGGCCACGGGCGTGGGGCGCCCATAACGAGGCACATTTGGCTGGCTCAGCAAGCTGCCTGACGATTGGGGCCTTCTCAATCATCAGACAGGAGGCTCCCATGACAGAGGAGAGGGTGACCCGGCTGCGCCAGCGGATGATCGAAGACATGAACATCCGGGGTCTGGCGGAGAAGACCCAAAAGGCCCATATCCGTAACGTGAAGCACTTCGCGGCCTTTCTTGGCCGATCACCCGATACGGCGGCCCCCGAGGAGCTGCGGTCGTATCAGTTGAAGATGACTGAAGACGGGGTATCAGCCAGCACCTTCAATGTTCGGATCATTTCCTTGCGGTTCTTCTTCGGTGTGACCTGCGGGCGCGAAGAGATGAAGCGCTTCATGCAGTTCCACCGCAAGCCCCGCAAACTGCCCGTGGTGCTCAGCGTCGAGGAGGTGGCCGACCTGTTGGCCGCGGTTCCCGGCCCCGGGCTCAAGTATCGTGCCGCCCTTGGCATCAGCTACGGAGCCGGTCTGCGCGCCTCCGAGGTATGCAACCTCAAGGTCACGGACATCGACAGCGACCGTATGCTGATCCATGTCGATGATGGAAAGGGCGGGCGGGATCGTAAGGCGATGCTGTCGCCCAACCTGCTTGCGTTTCTGCGCGACTACTGGCGCGTGTCCCGTCCGGAGGGATGGCTCTTCCCGGGAAAGCCGAAGACCAATCCACTGTCACCACGACAGTTGAACCGGGCGTTCACCTCGGCCAAGCACATGGCGGGCATCAAGAAGGCGGCAACGCTGCACACGCTCCGCCACAGCTTTGCGACGCATCTGCTGGAGGCCAACACCGATGTCCGGGTCATCCAGGTGTTGCTCGGCCATGCCAGGCTGAGCACCACGGCACGCTACACGCAGGTAGCCACAAAGACGATCCGCAGCACGGTCAGCCCCTATGAACAGATCAAGCTGCTGCAAGACGAGACCTTGCGACGGGGAATGAATAGCGCCTGGGGCCGGTGACCCGCACCAGGCTGGAGATCGCTAACATCTTTCGCGCTTACGGGCCTGCGTGTCGGCAGGCCAATGCGGGGCATGTCAGTGTCAACGGCGGCGCAAAATCCGGCCACGGGGCGGAGCAAAAGTCGGCCAGTCTGGGCGTGACCGGCGCCTTGGCAAACGCGCTCCCCACATAGCTGTCGGTTGCCAAGGCGCCTTGGTCCGTTAGGACCAAATCCAGGCTTGGTTCAGGAGTTTTGGCGAGCCTTGCTCTGTGCCAGCCGATAGCTGTCGCCGTTCATCTCCAAGATACTGACATGGTGGGTCAAGCGGTCGAGCAAGGCACCTGTCAGGCGCTCTGATCCGAAAGTTTCTGTCCATTCTTCGAACGGCAGGTTCGAGGTGATCAGGATGGAACCGCGCTCGTATCTCTGGGAGATCAGTTCGAACAGCAGTTCGGCGCCGGTCTTGCTGAGAGGCACGAAGCCCAGTTCGCCGATGATGAGAAGCTTCTGCTTCACCAGTTGCTTCTGAAGCCGCAGGAGTTGGCGCTCGCCGCGGGCCTCCATTAACTCGTGGACGATGGCGGCGGCGGTGGTGAAGCGGACCGCCATCCCTTTCTGGCAAGCGGCCAGGCCGAGGCCGAGCGCCACATGGGTCTTGCCGGTGCCGCTGGGGCCGAGAGCGATGACGTTTTCGCAGCGGTCGACCCATTCACAGCGCGCCAGTTCCAAGACCTGCATATTGTTGAGGCTGGGGATTGCGGTGAAGCCGAAGCTGTCCAGGCTCTTGGTCGCCGGGAATTTTGCGGCCTTGATCCGCCGTTCGATCATACGCCGTTCCCGATCGATAAGTTCCAATTCGATCAGGCGGGCCAGAAACTGGACATGGTCACGAGCCTCGGCAGCACAGAGCCGGGCTTGCTTGTCGTATTCCCGCAGGATGGTCGGCAGCTTCAGCTTCTTGAGTTGGTGGTTCAGCAGGATCTGCGGGGCTTCCGTCATGTCCGGGCACCGGTTGTCAGGCACATGTAGCTGGCCGGAGATGTCGTCTGCACCGTAGTCCGTGGCAGGAACGGGTAGACAAGCGTCATCATCACCACCAACCTCAGCTTCGCCGAATGGGCCCAGGTATTTGGAGACGCAAAGATGACGACGGCTCTACTCGACAGACTCACCCACCGCTGCCACATCCTGGAAACCGGCAACGACAGTTACCGCTTCAAAGCCAGCTCCGAGGCCGCAAAGAAAACACGGAAGGAGACGCCAGCATTGCCACGAAATAACCGCTGATACATAAACAAGGGTGGGTCAAATCTCGGTGAAAATACCGGGTCAGTTCTCAGTGAAAATCAACACCAAAGGGCCCAAATGCGCCGCGTGCCGTAATGCTTCGGCCAACAGCATCGGCGTCAGTTGTCGCACGCCCGCGCAAATTCCCAAACCCAAAATCCGGACCAATTCGACCAGAAATGCCATGAATGCCATGAATGCCATCTGCCAATTTGAAAATTCCTAAAGTATGAAAACGTGTTAGTGGGATTTACTTTTTTAGAGATTCAACATGTGCCGGATACAAATGCCCCAACACTCCGGATACACATGCCAAGTGTTTTTCCAAAAGTTCATTTCGACAAAACGAGGCCGCACGCAGCAGCTGGTAGACCTCACTGTCATCATAAAAAACTCCATCCCCTTCGAAATAGGGCGCGTACTAAAAGTCCAAAGTCGTTACTGCTGGATACACTCCGAAGGACGCAGGCAATAGTGTCTCATAACAGGCATTCTTCAGTTCGGAGTCTTCAACTGGGAAAACTACTAACACGAACGCGGAGATTGCGTTTTCAGTACTTGCCGCCCAATTCCCGTAGCACCCTGGCCCCCGCTTTGGCAAACCACGCTCAATAACTTTCTTTACATCACGATTCAACCGATTGACACTCAACGAAGTATCTTCGGCAAAAATAGCATCTTTTGCCAGCAAATTAGATGCATTACCGTTTTCAAACACGATCAGAAAATTCGCATCCTCGCTTGGTGTAAGTTTAGGTGTAAACCAACTTTCAGTTTCACCAACTAGCGTAGTTGAACGCCGGCGTTATCGGCGAGCATCTTGGCAAAAGCGCTTGCCCGAAAGAAATTCTGATCAACTCCGGGGCCCACCAGCTCAAGAGCTATATCATCCCGCCAATGACTCAAAACATCTTTCTCAGGGTTCTGGCGAATAAATCTATTCGTGGGATTCGAGAGATCTGCGGCAGTTTCTTGCGCACTCAAATCTACACCAATGCCAGCAAAACATATTGAACACGCCACTCCGGCAAGAAAGCTTTTCGCTTGAGGTATTTTGGTCCGATCTTTCATTGTCTTTCCTCAAAGAATTCGTAGCAGGCGCAGGCCGTGGACCCATTTTGCGTGAATAAAGCTACTCATTGAACAGCCGCACATAGTTTCCACCGGTAAACTCATACCCTACTCTCACCGCCAATTTATGCCGCCGCTGCAAGCCGACTCCGGATGTCCCATGCAACGCCACTTCCTGTGCTTCCTGCGCCTTCGCCCAGCGGTGGATTGCTTGCATCAGCCCCAAGGCCACCCGCCCGCCGCCCAAAGCAGACCGAACACTCCGCGACACGCTGATATTCTGAATACTGGCAATCCGAACATCGGTGCCAGTGTGATATTCCCCGACCGAACACGCAGCAAGCCCCACTGGCACCTCGCCCTTGAACGCCAGCAGCACCACATGCGGCGCGCCCTCCTCAAAGGCACCCATGGCAAGCTTGCGCTCCTTCTCCTCGCTGTAAGGGATGTGCCGGTAATGAATCGGATCGAAGATCATGTCTTCGCGGCCGTAGCTGCGGGCATGTCGCGCGATGATCTCGCCGCCACAGCCGATGACCACCTGGTCGACATAGGCGCGGATCCAGACATCCCGGTGCCCGAAGGCAACCGGCACGGAATAATCGTTGGTTTTGTAGCGCACCAGTGCGAGCGAGCTGACCCGCCCGGACGTCTGGTCACAGGCTGCAAAAGGTGTGGCTGACAACGGCGCCATCGCCTCCAGATCCTGTTGGAGCCGTTCACCAATCGTCTCGCTGTGCCCGCGTAGCTTGTCATTCTGGCGTCGACGTCGGGTAGATCGGTTTGTTTCTCGTCGATCAACCGGTGCAGCAGATTCAGGATATGCGTTTTGGTTGGCACCCCAGCCTCCAGCGCCAGTTCGACGGCGCGTAGAACGGCCTCCTCGTCATGCTGCAGAACCAGCGACAGAACATCGACCATACCGGGTCAGTTCTCAGTGAAAATCAACAATCTCGGGGACACGCCCGCCGTTATCGCCCGCTGCAGCCAGTCTCCGATACTTGCGGGCGGCACGGCGAAAGCAATCTCGCTGACTTGCCCCAGTCCCACGCGGCCGGACGCGCCTTCCTGCCAGACCAGGAAAGTGATGATTGAGCCTGGAGTGCCTAGATTGTCACCGTAAAACAGATGGAGCTGTTCGCCGTCTTCATAGCCGCCGGTCTGTTTGACCAGACGCAGCCCCAGGAAACCGGCGTAGAAGTCCACGTTGCGCTGAACATTCCGGGTAAGCGCTGTGACGTGATGGATTCCCGTCGTCACTTACCGGCCCCGCGAGCCATCGCCCTCTCCGCTTCTGCGCTCCTTGCTAGCATATCCGGTATCGCGTGAAAGCTCCCGGCGCTGGCAATGCTGCTGTGCAATCCCTTGATACCCCGGCCGGCCTTCGGAAAGGAGTTCACGCCGGCGACCAAGCCCGCACACGGCCATACCAAGTCGTGATATGAGGCGAGCGCGCACGCGCCCATCGCAATAGTAAGTTTCCTCATTTTCCACCCTCAGGAATACAATATCAACACCGAGCAAGAAACGTTGCCACATTGGCTTAGAGTCCTAGGTTACCTCGAAACGTCAACAGCATCGCCTTGATACGCGGTGTTCGGAAAAGACGAACGCAGGGTCAGATGAGCGTCGATATAATAAAAGCCGCACCTGATCGGGCATCGGTACAGAGCGTATCCCGGCGCTGATCCGCGCACAGAAAAACTTCCCCTGGGAGGAACGAGAATGAGCACCCCCGCAAACTTTGAGAACTCTCTCCCGGTAATCGACCCCGATGACGCTGTGATGCTGCTGATCGACCACCAAAGCGGCCTGTTCCAGACCGTAAATGACATGCCGATGACTGCTCTGCGCCGTCATGCCGGGGCGTTGGCCTCTATGGCGACCCTGGCGGAAATCCCTGTGATCACAACGGCTTCCGTCCCTCAAGGACCGAATGGCCCGCTTATCCACGAGATCCACGAGAACGCCCCCCATGCGAAGTACGTGGCACGCCGCGGCGAGATCAATGCTTGGCACAATCCCGAGTTTGTCAAAGCCGTCGAGGAAACAGGCCGGAAGACACTGATCATCGCTGGCACGATTACCAGCGTCTGCATGGCCTTTCCGGCAATCAGCGCGATTGCGGACGGGTACAAGGTTTTTGTGGTGGTGGACGCGTCCGGCACCTATTCGAAAATGGCCCAGGAGATCACGCTTGCCCGGGTTGTTCAGGCGGGTGCTGTTCCTATGGACACCGCGGCTGTTGCATCAGAAATTCAGCGCACCTGGCATCGCGATGACGCCGGGAAATGGGCAGAGATCTATACCCGGATCTTCCCCGAGTACCAGCTTCTGATTGAAAGCTATCAAAAAGCACGCGCAGTTGAACATGATGGCGAGCAACTGGACTCCGCGCGCGGATAACCTCTCACAACAAAGCAACGAAAGAGACTGTCAGCAGGAGTGAAACACACCGTGACCTTGCAAGAATCGTTTGCCACCCAGGAACTCGGCGCTGTTCCTTATTTACTGCCGCCCCGGACAGGAGCGAAATTTTGGGTGGTACGGTTTTCCGCCGCTTCAGTGATTGCGTCCAAGATGCTCATGAGTAAAGGCGTGCCCACCACCGCGTTCAACGAGAGATTGTCACACGGTATATGCCGTGATTGCGGCTAGGGTCAGCAATCACCTCGCTTCCACAAAAGGCGGCCGGAGGAAGGCCCTGCCCGCGAAAACCAGCATCACCTGATTTTTCCCAGGATAGATCCCGCTGCATGCTGACGCCATCCCGGGATCTGGCGCACCGGAGCAGGCGAATTAACCGACCTTCAGTCAGCCAGATCTACTCAATTAACTTTAAAGGAGGACAACGACATGAGCTGGAACCCCGCATTGGAACCTGGCTGCCCTGATGACATTGGCGTCGATTCAATCGAAACACTGATCGTTCCCCGCGCCCGCGATCTGGGCGGATTTGAAGTCATGCGTGCCCTCCCCGCGCCAAAGCGGCAGATGGTTGGACCGTTCATCTTCTTCGATCAGGCCGGGCCGGCCGAATTCCTGACAGGACAGGGTATTGATGTGCGCCCGCATCCCCATATCGGTCTGGGTACCGTAACCTATTTGTACAGCGGCGATTTTCATCACCGGGACAGTATAGGCAGCGACCAGATCATCGAGCCAGGCGCGCTGAATTGGATGGTGGCCGGCAAGGGCGTGACCCATTCGGAGCGGACCAGTTCGACCGGGCGACAGGGACCGCATAGTCTTTACGGTATCCAGACGTGGATTGCGCTGCCCGAGGATCGCGAGGACATGGATCCAATTTTTGAACACCACGGCAAGGAGAGGCTGCCGCTGATCGAATCCGACGGCGTAGCTGCCCGGCTTATCCTCGGAAACGCGTATGGTGAAAATGCCCCCGCAACACTTTATTCGGAAACCTTTTACCTTGACGTAACACTCGCCCCTGGCGCGCGCTTTCCCCTGCCGGATGATCACGAGGATCGCGGGCTTTACGTCACTGAGGGCTCGGTCAGCATTGCAGGGCAGACATTTGAGGCAGGCCGGATGATGGTCTTCCGCCCCGGCGATAAAATCACGGTTGCCGCAGGTGACCTTGGAGCACGGCTGATGGCACTTGGCGGAGCCACGCTGAACGGTCCGCGTTATGTCTGGTGGAATTTTGTGGCCTCATCCCAAGACCGGATTGAAGAGGCCAAAGAAGAATGGCGTGCCGCTCGCTGGGGAAAGGGGTTGTTCGACCTGCCTCAAGACGACAAGGACGAATTCATTCCACTGCCCGATAGGTGAGAATGCTGCGTAGTCCGGAAACTGTCAGGAAGGTGGCCGATGTCCTCTGCCTTAGCTGAACGGGGCCAGCTGCCGGAGAAGCCATTAACCTAATTGCGTACCAAGGCCACACAGGTCCGCAAGGGATTGCGGTTGCGCGTTCGCAAGCTTTGGCAGTTTAGCCGCCCCTGGCGGCATCGATGTGACAAGGCGGGTCTGCAACCTGATCGCGCAGCCGCAGTAACGGCCCGGACCGATGTCTTCCACCAAGCCGCGGGGCAGCTTTGCGCCCTTGCTGAAAACCGGCCTTGCAAAGTCGTGAGGCAGTGGTGTCTCAGGAGAAAAATTGAAGCTTGGACAGCTGGCCGACGCAGGGGTCAGGCGAAGTTTCCCTCTAGGATGATATCCACCGTCTTGCGGAAGTGTTCCCTGATAAGTTGGCCTGCCAACTCCGCATCGCGCTCAAGGACTGCATCCCGGATCGACTTGTGCTCGCAAACATCGTCGCGGGGTGTCGTGAGGTAGTGAACGGCAATCCGCCTGTACCGGCGGGCTTGCAGATCAAGAATCGAGCGAAACTCCATAAGCTTCGGCAGTTTGCACTCCGATACCAGTTCTTCGTGGAATCTGATGTGGTAACGCTCCCAATCCCGGTCGATTTCACTGTCCGGCCCGATCTTATTGCGCTTCTGAAGAGCGTGGAAGGCTGCGATGATCCTCCCTTCCCACAACTCATCACCATGCCGGATGCTCTCTGCGATCGCCAAGGCATCGAACTCACCCCTCAGCCGGGCGATCTCCTGCAAGTCTTCTTTTGAAACCGGGGCAACCCGGTAGCCTTTCCGATGTTCAGAAACGACCAATCCCTGCGCCGCGAGATGCATCAGCGCTTCCCGGAGCGGCGAGATTCCTGCGCCATAGTGTTCCCGCAGGTCGTCGAACCGCAAACGTTCGCCTGGCTTGAGACGCACTTCCAGAATGTCGTTTCTCAATACGTCCGTGACTTCCGCAGTGCGGGTTGGCCCACTTTCCGGCGATCTGGATTGATCCATGGCGTTGGCCCTTCGCTGTTTTTCAATCTTCCAGTATTTTGGAAAATATCAATTTCCTCACGCGCAAGCAAGGATTTTGGAAACTAGCCCGCGCTCCAGAGCCAATACGGTCAGCGGCTATATTTTCCAAAACTTTTGTATTTTGGAAAATACGTGATACATTCCAATGCAAGCTGATTCTGAAGGAGTGACGGACATGAGGCTTTTGACCTACAAGAGGGATGGCAAGCAGGGGATGGCGCTTGGCTGCGGAAGTGACTGGGCCGATCTCGGGGAGATTGACCCGATCGACGCGGTGACTGGCAGCGCAAAGTTCCATGCGCTTGCACAAGCCGCAAAGCAGGCGCCTCGAATTGACATTTCGTCCGTTGAGGTGCTGCCGCCGATCCCGCGGCCAGGAAAGATCATTTGTGTTGGGCTCAACTACGCCGACCACACTGCGGAATCTCCCTATGAACAGCCCGAGTACCCGACCCTGTTCCCCCGGTTTGCCACCAGCCTGATCCCTGACCGGGCCGCGATCATTCGGCCGCGCAAATCCCATGAACTTGATTTCGAGGGCGAACTGGCCGTTGTGATCGGAAAGACCGCCCGGCATGTATCCCCAGCGGAGGCGCTTTCGCACGTGGCCGGGTATTCCATCTTCAACGATGCCTCGATCCGCGACTATCAATTCAAGACGCCCCAGTGGACTGTCGGCAAGAATTTCGATGGCACAGGCGCCTTCGGGCCGGTACTGGTTACGGCGGATGAGCTACCGGAAGGAGCGGCCGGGCTGGCTGTTGAAACCCGGCTGAACGGCGAAACTGTCCAGCGTGGCAATACGTCGGATATGATTTATTCCGTCGCCGATCTCATCTCCATTATCTCAGAGGCAATCACGCTGGAACCTGGCGACGTCATCGCCACAGGCACGCCGGCTGGGATTGGATGGGCTCGCGACCCAAAACTCTTCATGCGCCCCGGAGACACTGTGGAAGTCGAGATCGACCAGATCGGCCTCCTCCGCAACCCCGTGGCAGACGAAGACGCGATTGTATGAACGCCAGAATGGGAGGAGGAAATAATATGGACCCGTTGGTACACCGCTTGGGCTTTGTCGCCCTGAACGTCAAAAACCTGGACGCGGCAATAGCCGATGCACGGGACGTCATGGGCCTTTCGCTGGTTGGTCAGGGAAATGGCCGCGCGCTGCTGACGTCTAACGACCGTCACGCCGAACTGATCTTTTATCAGGCGGAGGCCAGCGAATTGCACACAATCGGCCTTGAAGCGCTGACACCCGCCCATGTGGGAGAAGTGGCCCGCCGGGCGCGGGCGGAAGGTTTGGAGGTCGTGTCCGAAACACCGTCCCTGCCCGCCATGGAGCACGGGGTCACGATCCGTTTTTCAGAAAATCATCTGGTCGAGGTCCACACGCCTATGCTGCGTGATCGCCCATCGCGTTATTCAGGACCTGGCATTCACCCGCGCTATATTGACCATGCGAACCTGACGGCACGGGATCCTGCCTCAGCCTCGGAAGAAATGATGCGGGTGCTCGGATTGAAACTGTCCGAACGCACTGCAGGATGGGAACTGTCGTGGATGCGTGCGGGAGATGGGCGGCATCATACGTTGGCCTTCGTCAAGTCCGATGCAGCAGGCATCCATCACTACAGCTGGGAGTTCGCGGATTTCAACGACTTCAAACGGCTGGGAGATGTTCTTGATACCTTCGACCGCAAACTGGTCTGGGGGCCGGGGCGGCATGGCGCCGGCGACAATCTGTTTGTCTATTATGTCGATGCAGCCGGCTTTCTGGTTGAATGCACGGCGGAAATGGAGCGGATCGCCGACCCCGAGTTTCAGGCGCGCGTAGTCGATCCCGGTGAAAACCTGTCAAACTACAAAGTCGTGAACCGCTGGGGCCAGCTCCCCTCGCAAGAATGGATCGGCCATTTCATTCCCTGCATGGGCCGGCCAGGCCATTGACCAGGCAAGAAACAGAGGCGGCGATGATCCGCCGCCTCGAAGATCAAAGACGGCTTGCTATGCTTGCCGGAGATGCCGCGTCGTTGCTGGGCATGTTTGATACCGATCTGGTCTACACCCACTCCGATGGCAGCCAAGACACATGCGCCAGCTACATAGGGAAAGTCGCCGCCGGCCATTTCGTCTATCACCAATTGGGCTTTGAGGTCGGCAATATTGAGATCCACTACGGTCTTGCCCTGGTTCATGGCTGGATCCACGGCGAGGCCGAGGTGAAGGGCAATCCGCGCGTGCTCAACTGCCGCTACTTGGCAGTGTGGTCAGGGCGAGGCGCAACATGGAAGCTTCGTGCCTTCCAGCCCACACCGGTCGCAGAAAATATGCTCTGACTTCGAATAAACGACGGGAACACGTTAAACTTAGAGGAACTGAAATGCTTACTCTGCAAATCATCCTGGGAAGCATCCGGCAAGGGCGGGGCGGCGTTTCCGTGGCACGCTGGTTCGAGGAAGCCGCCCGCCAGGACGGCCGGTTCAATGTTGAATTCGTTGACTTGCTGGAACTGAACCTGCCGATGATGGACGAGCCGAACCATCCGCGCCTGGCACAATACACCCATGAGCACACCCGGCGCTTCAGCGAGTTGATCAGCCGCGGAGATGCATACGTCTTTGTATCTTCCGAGTATAACTTCGGCATTCCAGGTGCGCTCAAGAACGCGCTGGACTACCTGGCGCTCGAATGGGCCGGAAAGCCGATGTCCGTGTTCAGCTATGGCGGCATTTCAGGGGCGATCAGGGCCGCAGAAGACCTCCGACGCACCGCTGTCGCGCTGAACATGGTGCCGCTCAACCATAATATTGTGGCGCCGCTCTATACACAGCAATGCGACGATGAAGGGCGGTTTTCCCCCAACCCGGTACAGGCCGACGCCGCACAGGATGTTCTGAACGCTTTGTCCGAATGGGGCGAAATGCTCAGAAATAGGAGGCAAGCACGGCACTAAACTGAAAGCGGATCTCTGAGATCCTGCCAAACACGCCTTAAAGCGTCAGCACCCGTTTCTGAAAATTGGCATCGAATAAACGTTCCGCCGGCGTGCCGCGCGGGGAGCGCGAGGGAAAGATATGTCCTGTCCCGTAGCTCTCGCGTGCGGCTCTGCCCCGGTCGCGCCTATCCCGAAAAGGGAGGCATCAACGGAAGACAAAAAGGAGGATGAATTATGAAACTCGCCAAACTCGCCAATGTAGCACTGGCTATCAGCGCCGCAGCAACCTTTGCTCATGCTGGTGACGCGCACCGGCTCACCATTGCCTCTAGCCATTCGGCGGCCCTGCCATGGGTGGCCCCGCTGTCGACACGCGTGGTCGCAGAGGCCAATGACCGGCTGGAAGCCGCCGGGTCGCAAAGCCGGATCGACTGGACTGAAGCCTATGGCGGGTCGCTGTACGGCTACAGCGACACGCTGGAAGCCGTGGGGCTCGGACTCACCGATATCGGATGGGTAGGCACGTTTTGGGAAGAGAGCAAAATGCCCTATCAGAACGTCACCTATTACACGCCCTTCACGACCAATGACCCGTCGTTGCAACTGAATATCTTTAACCGTCTGCATGACGAACTGCCCTTTCTGAATGAAGCCTGGGAAGAGGAAAATCAGGTTTTCCTCGGCGGGGCCGCAGCTGACACTTATCACCTGCTGACCACATTCCCGGTGAATTCCATTGATGACCTGCGCGGCCGCAGGATCCTTGCCCCAGGCCCATCCGGCACCTGGATCGCTGCTGCCGGTGCGGTGCCGGTAAGCGGAGCCCTGACAACCTACTACAACCAAGTGGAAACCGGAGTAGCCGATGGCGTTCTAGTCATCCTGACCGGTGCTTATCCGCTGCGTCTTCATGAAGTGGCCCCCCATGTCACCCTGATCGGGTTGGGCGCAAACTTCATTGGCGGCATGTCGATCAACCGGGACAGCTGGGACGGCCTTCCGGACGACGTGCGCCAAGTGCTGCACGATCTGGGGCGGGAATACAGCGCCGAGAACGGCGCGCTGCTGCAACAGCGCTACCGGGACATCGTCGCAAAGCTGGACTCTGACCCCAAGGTTACGGTGAGTGAGCTTCCGGAGAGCGAACGCATGCGTTGGGCCGAGACCCTTCCCGATCTGGCAGGTGATTGGGCCCAGGACTTGCCGCACGGGAAAAAACTTCTGGACGCCTACATGGCAGCCATCGCCGAGGCCGGAGAAACTCCGCTGCGAAACTGGGCCAACTGATGCCCGAGAAGCCGCGTGGCAAGCTGCCGCGCGGCCGGATTGCCCGGCAACTTCACCGCACATGATTTCGAGGAGGATATCATGCAAGAGATCGCAATGAACCGGACAGGCAGTAGCCTGGCACAGATTTACGACAAGGTCATAGCAGCCTTCGCTGCAGCTGCGACTTGCTGGATCCTTGTGTTGATGCTGCTCATTTGCGCCGACGTCGTTGGCCTGAAGCTGTTCGCCAGCCCGATATACGGCGTCATCGAGCTGACCGAGAAATCTATTGTGCCGGTTGTCTTCCTGCAACTCGCCTATGCGGCCCGGACCGGCCGCATCACGCGGATCGACTTCATCTATAGCGCCGTGGACAGCAAGTTCCCTGCATCCGCGCGCCTAATGGATGCGCTTTTTGCAGTTGTGGGTGTCGCCATTCTTGGAATCCTGTCCAGCTTCCTGCTTGCTGATTTCCAAAAGGCCTTTGCCTCAGGGTCCTATTTCGGCACCCAAACCATCTTCAGCGCGCCGGTATGGCCGTTCACGCTGGCCACCCTGATCGGAGCTGGCGCGCTGGCCGCCGAGTTCACGGTTCAGTGTGCGGCCGCCGTTTTCGCCTTGGGTTCTCAAACAATCCGCAGGTCGGCAACCCTCAGGGAAATGGCCATCTTTGCGGTTTCCCTTGCGCTCTTTGGCCTAATAGCGGCCTGGATCGCGAATGCGGGTCTGGAAGGAAATGCCATTGGCGTTCTGGCAATCGTCTTCCTGTTCTTTTTTCTGCTTTGCGGGATGCCGGTGCCAATCGTTCTTGCCGTCGTCGGCCTGGCCTCAATCTGGCTGGTGCGCGACAATCCGGCCGTCGCGTTCCGCACGCTCAAGGTCGCGGCCACAGGCACGATCGACAAGTTCGACTTCGGCGTTGTGCCCCTGTTTGTTCTGATGGGCCTTCTGACCAACATCGCCGGCATCGGCCGCGACGCGTACAAGGTTGCTGCGTGGTGGACCCGGCACCTGCTTGGCGGTCTTGGAGTTGCCACTGTCGTTGCCAATGCGATCTTTGCAGCGGTCACGGGAATCTCGATCGCTTCGGCCGCAATCTTTTCCCGGGTCGCGGTGCCGCAGATGACCGCGCACGGTTACACATCGCGTTTTGCTGCGGGCACCGTTGCCGGGTCATCGATCCTCGGAATGCTGATCCCGCCGAGCCTGCTGTTGATCATCTTTGCTTTTGTCACTGAAAGCTCGGTTGGTCGGCTTTTCGTAGCTGCGGCCGTTCCCGGCCTGCTGCTGGCGGTCCTGTTTTGCATTACGATTATCCTTCTGGCCCGCTTTGCGCCCGGCTGGGTCGGCAGTAGTACCCTGCCCGACGATCTGGAGAAGGAAACCCTGTCTTCTTCCCTGAGGCTGTTGCTTCCAATCGCTATCCTCGTTCTTGTTGTGCTTGGCGGCATTTATCTTGGCTGGTTCACGCCGACCCAGGCCGGAGCAGTTGGCGCCTTTGCCGCCCTGATCCTCGCGCTGATCCGGCGCAGTCTGACCTGGAGCAATTTCAAGGAGGTTCTGACCGAAACCGGACAGATCTCCGTGGCGGTGCTCTTCCTGATCATCGGGGCAAGCGTATTTTCCCGCGCGCTGGTCATGACCAGCCTGCCGATGGATCTGGTGCGATCGGCAACGGAAATGCAGCTAGGCTTCTGGGCGATCGTCTGCCTGTTCGTGGGTATCGTTATCGTCATGGGAATGTTCCTCGACTCCACCTCGATTATCGTCATCACGGTACCGCTGGTGCAGCCGCTGATTGTGTCCCTTGGCAGCGGTGTCATCGGCCCGGAAGTCATGATCTGGTTCGGCATCCTTACCATTGTGGCGGTCGAAATGGGCCTGCTCACACCTCCCTTTGGCATCGCCGCATTTGTGGTGAAAGCCGCCATTGGCGATAAGGTATCGCTTGGCGACGTTTATCTCGGCGCGTTGCCCTACCTGTTCGCGATGCTGCTGCTGATCCTGATCCTCATGGCCTTTCCGCCGCTGGTCACGGCCGTGCTCTAGCAACCGCTGCTACCGACCGCCGGCAGCAGGACCCGCAAGACATATCCCTGCCGCCCGCCCCTGAACCCGGACATGACTTGCGCACAAGCGCTTTTATCTGACACGGAGGACCGAATGTCACAGAATTCCATACCCGCCGAAGCGATCAAGAGCCTGGTCGAAGAAAAGGGAATGCTGGCCAAGCAGCTGTATCTTGTTCACACAACCCCGACCGGAGATCTGGAGGCGGTGCTTAAGGTCGTCGAAGAGCACCTCGACTATCAGGTCAAGCTTGAAGCCGAAGGGATCATGTTTGCCGCAGGCCCGAACTGGACCGAAGACGAAAAGGAGTGGCGCGGTGACGGGACCGTTGTGATCCGCGCGGCGTCGATGGATGACGCCCGCAAGATCATGGATGCCGATCCAATGCATTCGAAAGGCGCGCGCCGCTACACCATCAAGCCGTGGCTGGTCAACGAGGGCAAAGTAACGATCGAGCTGTCGTATTCGACTGGCAAGTTCAAGCTGCGCTGAGCGGAAAGCTGGAAAGATCACGGGAAAAAATGCGCTCTGGCCAATGGCCGGGCGCATCCCAGTCGCGCGCAGCGGGGAGCCGCAGCTGACCAGCCAAGCGACCGGTTGCTGGCAATTTCCTGTAGAAAAATCAGATCCGCCCGCGGCCGCGGGCGGATCAACTGATCAACTGATCAAAGACCAGTTACCATATCGGCATTAATAATTATGGGAAGAACATGCCATCCAAAGAGCTCACCTTGCGAACCCAGGCAATGCCCGCGGACACCAACCCGGCAGGCGATATTTTCGGAGGCTGGGTGATGTCTCAGATGGACATCGCTGCCGGCATTCGCGGCAGCGAGCTGACACTGGGCCGCGTTGTCACTGCAGGGGTCGGAAAACTAAACTTTGAGCGGCCCATCAGAGTCGGCGATACAATCTGCGTCTATACGGAAGCGGAAAGGATAGGCCGATCCTCAATAACGCTGCACGTGGATTGCATGGTCAAAAGGCAATTCTCGGGACAGCGGGAGCGCGCCGTGGTTGCGGAATTCACAATGGTTGCGCTTGACGAACATGGGAAGCCGCGGGCGCACTCACTTCGCGAAGACCAAACTTGATCGGCCTATTCCCTCAATGGGCAGCCGAATACAGGGGAAGCCGATGTTGACGCCGTGAAACCTCGCGGCGGTGCCATTTCAGGGGCGGCTTTTCTTTTTCACCGTTCTGGCCGGCCCAAGAATAACGTGTTTGATCCTCCGAGCGACCTTGACCAGCACCTAATGGACCATCCAGCACAGCGCCCGGAAGGCTGTTGCGGTAGTGCTGGCGTTGGACAGAAACCTTGCCAGCCTTCTATGCTCTTTTTATCCTGGAGGCGCGGTTCTGTTGTGTCTGGAAGGCGCGATGAACAGCAGGAATGGTTGGTTTGAAATCCGCTCGTAGGTGCGTCATTCAGTGACTGGTCTGATGAAATCTGCTGCGACACAGAAAAGTCGGCGCTGCTAGCTCAAATGAAGCTTCGGAGTTTCTGCACGTGCAGCCGCTGCACGCGCGTAAGTCCGGAAAGTCTGCGCACCTCGATGGTCGATCCCGATTACGGCGAAGCGATGGTTCGTATTTTATCCCTCAGACTAGCTTGCAATGACCTCTGTGGATGGCTCCTGCATTGCAAGACATTTTTTGGTGGTTTCAGCGGCGTTTTCGTCAGTAATATCGTCTGTCCGACCTGTTTTCGTGGCGGTCTGCCACTGGCCCTGATGGTTTCCACGAGCGAGGTTCCAATCGGCTCTGCGGCCTCATAGGGCCACGGACATTCCCGGAATTTCCTGGCTCTTGGTTGCCTTGTTTCCTCATCATCACGTCATCAGCCGCTACAGGATCGAGAAGGTCAGGTGCCTACTCGATGCAGAACCTGAGCCTGGCACGACGACGGGTGAAGGGGAACGTGACGATCCCGCTGATCTGGACTCTCACAAGCTGGACCTGCCACGGATTTGTGCCGCTCCTTTGATAGCATTTACTGCAGCAAAGGAGACGAACGATGGGACATGGAGGAACGGATGAATTCCGCCAGGATGCGGTGCGGGTTGCGCTGATCAGCGGACTGGCACGCAAACAAGTGGCATCGAATTCGGGCGTCGGGCTATCGACGTTGAACAAGTGGATTACGGCACATCGGCTGGCGTGCCCCCATCGGGTGGTCCGGTTTGATTGTTAGTGCATCCTCCCCCCTGATGTGCTCCCCGACGTGCCCTCGGCCGTCTTTAGAGCTTCCGCACTTCCATCAGGTTCACGGGCTGGTGTCGTGAACTGATTTCATGAGGTCCGCCGGGACGTTGTTCCCGATTGCCCCATGCGGGCGTTCTTCGTTGTAGTCTCTACGCCAAGCCTCCAACTTTTCGGCCGCATCTTCAAGGCTCATGAACCAGTGGCTGTTCAGGCATTCCGCACGCAGGCGGCCGTTAAACGCCTCGATGTAGGCATTGTCAGCCGGCTCGCCAGGACGTGAGAAGTCCAAAGTGACATCGTTGGCGCAGGCTCAAAGATCCATATCCTTCGAGATGAATTCGCTGCCCTGGTCGACTCGGATTGTCGCTGGATAACCGGTGCGTTTACAGATCCGTTCAAGCGTCGCCACCACGTCTTCGCCGCGATATGTGAACCGCGCATCCATTCCCGCCACCGGAAGTCAGCCGGAAGGGCCTCCAATTCGAGATCCAGTTCGGGTTCTGCGGTATCCTTGGCCATCGCTCAGACCCCGTAGAGCCGGAACGTATCGCGATCCTGTGCAGTTCCTGCACGGCACCAAGCTCCACCAGCCGGTCGCAGGAACTGCACAGGATCGCGTTGCTCGAGTGCCCTTTCAACGCGTCCGAAGGAGGCAGCACAGGCTTCCGCTGCGCACAACGCAAGCCGCTCCCGCAACCACGCCTGAGGCACACCTTCCCGATTGAGCATAAGATGCAGATGCGCCAGCGCGGCGCCCGGCAAAAACGCCACTTTGCCAGGTGTTTCCGGGTGGTGGCCCGTGAGCAAGGCCGGCATCCGGGGTAGCGTGTCGAGGGCGTGCGGGGGCTCAAGCCGCTCTGAAGCCCCGTTTTATATGACGACGGACACTATTTCACCTGCCACGCCACAATATGAAATCCTCACATTTTCGCGAACTCCGCACCGCCGCCATGGAGGTCTGGCGCACCATCGCTCAGCGCGATACCGCGTGATCATCGCAATCAGCCCCGGTTTCGGTCCTCGTCAGTTAACTTTATGGTGCCAGAGTTGATATCCGGCGGGTTTGACGATACCGCCGCAGTAGAATCCCTGCGCGAAGTTGCCCGGCGGTGCTACAGATGGGATCGGATCGGGCAGCAGTACTTCGGCCTGGTGCAGGCGATACACAGAAGACAAGAGGTCAGAGGCGATGCAGATAGATGAAACAGGGCTGCCGGGACTGAAGGTGCTGACACCCGCACGGTTCGGCGATGCACGCGGGTTCTTCAGCGAAAGCTGGAACCGGCAGCGGCTGGCCGCCCTTGGCATCGATCTGGATTTTGTGCAGGACAACCATTCTGTTTCGGCGCAAACCGGCACCCTGCGCGGCCTGCATTTCCAAGCCCCGCCCCACGCCCAGGACAAGCTGGTGCGCTGCGGCCAGGGCGCCCTGTTCGACGTGGCGGTGGATATCCGCAAAGGTTCACCTTCTTACGGCAAATGGTTCGGTATCGAGCTGTCGGCAGAGAACGGCAAGCAATTGCTGGTGCCCAAGGGCTTCCTGCATGGCTTCCTGACCCGGACGTCGAACACCGAGGTGATCTATAAATGCACTGATTACTATGCGCCCGAGTGCGACGGCGCGGTGGCCTGGGACAGCTGCGGCATCGATTGGGCGTTTGACGGCACGCCCGTCCTGTCGGACAAAGACAAAAGCGCGCCCGCGCTGGCGGATTTCGACAGCCCCTTTGCCTGGGAAGGATAAGTGATGAAAATACTCGCAGCCGGAGGCGCGGCATGAAGATACTGGTGACCGGCGGGGCCGGCTTTATCGGCTCGGCAGTGGTGCGGCTGGCCGTGGCGCGCGGCCATCAGGTGGTGAACCTGGATGCGCTGACCTATGCCGCCTGCCTGGCAAATGTGGCCGATGCCGCAAAAAGCCCGCTTTATGCCTTTGAGCAGGCCGATATCCGCGACCGCGCCGCGCTGGACCGCGTGTTTGAGACCCATAAGCCGGATGCCGTGATGCATCTGGCAGCGGAATCCCATGTCGACCGCTCGATCGACGGGCCAGGCGATTTTGTCGAGACCAATATCACCGGCACCTATCAGATGCTGGAGGCCGCCCGGAAGTACTGGATGCAGGCCGGCAGGCCGGACAGCTTCCGCTTCCACCACATCTCGACCGACGAGGTCTATGGCTCGCTGCCCGCGGATCCGGCAGTGATGTTCACCGAAAACACCGCCTATGATCCGCGCTCGCCCTATTCCGCCTCCAAGGCCGCCAGCGACCATCTGGTGCGCGCCTGGGCCGAAACCTACGGCCTGCCGGTGGTGCTGACCAATTGCTCCAACAACTACGGCCCCTATCATTTTCCGGAAAAGCTCATTCCGGTGGTGATCCTCAATGCGCTGGCGGGCAAGCCTCTGCCGATCTACGGCGACGGCTCCAACGTGCGCGACTGGCTGTATGTGGAGGATCACGCCGATGCACTCCTCCTGGTGGTGCAGAAGGGGGCATTGGGCCGCAGCTATAATATCGGCGGCGAGAATGAACGCTCGAACCTGGAGCTGGTGCAGACGCTCTGCGCCATTCTGGACGGGAAACAACCGCGCAAGGACGGGAAATCCTACACAGACCAGATCACTTTTGTCACCGACCGGCCGGGCCATGACGCGCGCTATGCCATCGACCCCAGCCGCATCCGCGACGAACTGGGCTGGCGGCCATCGGTGACGGTTGAGGAAGGTCTGGAGCGCACCGTGCAATGGTATCTCGACAACGAGACCTGGTGGCGCGCCCTGCAGGACCGCGACGGCGTCGGCCAGCGGCTGGGCACCGGCAAGTGAAGGCTACCCGGCTGGAAAGGCGGCGTCCGGCGGGGATATTCGGGACAGAATGAAAGGGGCGCGGATATGCGTATTCTTGTTTTTGGCAAAACCGGTCAGCTTGCCCGTGAGCTGGCAGCCTGTGACGGCATCACCTGCCTGGGCCGAGATCAGGCGGAACTGAGCGCCCCCGAAGCCTGCGCTGCCGCCATCCGCACCCATGCGCCGCAGGCCGTGATCAATGCCGCTGCCTATACCGCGGTGGACAAGGCTGAAGAAGAAGACGCCCTGGCCTCTGTGGTCAATGGCGCCGCTCCCGGCGCAATGGCGCAGGCCTGCGCGGATCTGGGCATCCCCTTTGTCACAGTGTCCACCGATTACGTGTTCGACGGCAGCGGCACGGCGCCCTGGCAGCCCAGCGATGCGCCCGGCCCGCTGAACGCCTATGGCCGCTCGAAACTGGCGGGCGAACAGGCTGTGCGGGCAGCGGGCGGTGCCCATGCGATCCTGCGCACCTCCTGGGTGGTCTCGGCGCATGGCGGCAACTTCGTGAAAACCATGCTGCGTTTGGGCCGTGCGCGCGAGCGGCTCACCATTGTCAGCGACCAGACCGGCGCGCCGACTCCAGCCCGGGACATCGCGGCTGCCTGCCTGAAAATGGCGCGGCAGTTGCAGGCGGATCCAGGAAAATCCGGCATCTATCATCTGGCAGGCGCCCCCCAAACCAGCTGGGCAGGCTTTGCCAGAGAAATTTTTGCCCGGGCCGGCATTGCCTGTGCGGTAAAGGATATTCCAACCTCGGCTTATCCCACGCCTGCGGCGCGCCCCTTGAATTCACGTCTCGACTGCACATCGCTGGAGACAGTTTTTGGCATCCCGCAGCCGGACTGGCGGGCAGGACTGAACGACATATTGAAAGAATTGGGAGAATTGGCATGACAGATGGCAAGCCCGGCACAGGAACCGCATCCGCCCGCAAAGGCATCATTCTCGCGGGCGGCTCCGGCACCCGGCTCTATCCGATCACCATGGCGGTCTCAAAACAGCTCCTGCCGCTCTATGACAAGCCGATGATCTATTACCCGCTCAGCGTGCTGATGCTGGCGGGTATCCGCGAGATCTGCGTGATCACCACGCCGCAGGACCAGGAGCAGTTCACCCGCCTCCTCGGCGACGGCAGCCAATGGGGGGTTGAGCTGACGTATGTGGTGCAGCCTTCTCCCGACGGTCTCGCGCAGGCGTTTATCCTGGCCGAGGACTTCCTGGCCGGCGCCCCCTCGGCGCTGGTTCTGGGCGACAATATCTTCTTTGGCCATGGTCTGCCGGACCTTCTGGCCGCCGCCGATGCGCAAACCGGGGGCGGCACCGTGTTCGGCTATCACGTGGCGGATCCGGAACGCTATGGCGTGGTCGGGTTCGACGATGAGGGCCGCGCGCGCGAGATCATCGAAAAACCTGAGGTGCCGCCCTCGAACTATGCAGTGACCGGATTGTATTTCCTGGATGGCACAGCGCCGGAACGGGCCCGGCGGGTTGCACCGTCGCCGCGCGGCGAGCTGGAGATTACCGATCTGCTGCAGATGTACCTGGAAGAAGGGTCATTGCGGGTTGAAACCATGGGCCGGGGCTATGCCTGGCTGGATACCGGCACCCATGGCTCGCTTCTGGATGCGGGCAATTTCGTGCGCACCCTGCAGGAGCGCCAAGGGCTGCAAACCGGCTGCCTGGAGGAAATCGCCTACGGTGAGGGCTGGATCGATGCGGACCAGCTCAAGGCGCGGGCGGAAAAATTCGCCAAGAACGCTTATGGCGCCTATCTCGAAGGCCTGCTGAAGTAGGCGGCGGGGCGGCCCGGCGACGTCTGGCCTCTGGTTCAAGTTGTCGTAAAGATTTCAGGCGGCACCTTCTGGCTGCGTCGAGCGGTATCTGACCTGACGTTGGACAAGCGTATCCTGCCGGAAGCAGCACGGGAAAACGACTAAGCCGCTCGCGCCGCTGCGCCAGCATCGACCACATTCGCAGTCACATCAGGGTGTCGGAACGGCGGGTATGTCGTGTCTTGGGGCAGCACCGTTCCACGCAGAGGCGTTTGCCTGTTGGCCGAGCCGATGAGGATCGACTGGTCGCAGGCATGATCGAATTGTCCCGCCAGTATGGTCGATACGGCTATCGTCGGATTGCGGCTCTGTTGAGGGACGCAGGCTGGCTGATCAAGGGCAAGCGTGTCGAACGCCTGTGGCGGCGTGAGGGGCTCAAAGTGCCCAAGAAACAGCCCAGGAAGGCGAGGTTGTGGCGCTTTGTTGCACAAATCGGCTGAGGCCCGGACTTCCCCTTACCCGAGACGGACTTATCCTACGGCCTCTGAGACGGGTATGCCAAGAGCGGAGCAGCGATTGAGCACGGCGATGCGGATTTGGATTTCGGCGACCTACCTGTCGAAATCCCTCGCCATGAGCGGCTGGCCGGGATGTTTGTTACAGTGCATCCAATCGTCGGGAAGATGATCCCCCGGATCATTTTCAGACCCTCCTCATATCCCGGCGCGGCTTCGGCGATGGTATCCACTCCACCTTCGCCAGATGGCGCGGCCGGGATATCGTGAGGCATTGACCGCCTCGTTCCGGGCGATGGCTCCTGCGCTCGCAGGCTTCCAGGGTTTGGCGTTTTTGCGCGGCGGGATGACGGCATGCGCGCCGCGCGCGGCAATCGCATCGCGGCATTTGCGGGGGTCACAGGCACCATCGGCTGTGACTGATCCGATGCCTTGGTCGAGTGGCAATTGGTCAAGCAGCTCCGGCAGCATGGGCGCGTCACCAACATTGCTGGTGGTGACATCGACTGCGCGAACCTTCAACGTTTCTGCGCCGATCCCGATGTGCATCTTGCGCCAGATCCGGGGTTTAGGGCCACCATACTTGCGGGCGTTTCACGCGCCTTCAGCCTCAGCCTTGATGCCGGTGCTGTCCGCTGCCCGGCAGTGGTTTGCTTGCAAGTCATGAGAGGGGATGAGGAGGTTCAGCGGACCGCTGCCGCCGCGATATGGCAGGCTGACGTTCAACGTTTGTCGGCAGCGGCACTAGGTACTGAAATCCGGTGCCGCCTACTCAACCAGCCCAACCAGCCGCAGGAGGCTCTCGGCAAACCCCGCCGTCTGCCGAAGCGGCAGGCCAAACAGGACCTTCATCGTCAGGCAGGTCTGGATCGCGGCGCCGCTGAAGCGCTGCTGCCTGCCGCGCTTCCCGTTAGGTCGAGGCGTCCAGATCATCTTAGCATCAAACCAGATCGACAGCGATCCGCGTCGCTTCAGGGCGTCATTGTAAGCCGACCAGGTCGTGGTTTTGTACTTCGAAGGGGCCCAACTGTTCATAACCTCCAGCTATCATTCTGAATTCGTGAGATGAATCCCTGGATGGTGCTTGTGCAACAAAGCCATCTGCAAGGGAACTCCTCTGCAAGCCAGCTTGAAACTGTTCCAACTAACCGGGTCACAGTTCAGATTTCAGTTTGTCCGCATATTCGTGAAACTGGCACACAGTTTAAAAACTAGCGCGTTTTCCGGCCTCTAAGGTTTGACATAGCTCGGTAGATCTCACCTCTCGCGCGATTGATGAAACCTAACGGTCGATGTTCGGGCAAAGCCATCCATGGATTAAAACGCAGCTTTTCAGCCAATGCGTCCTTTTCGGAACTGTTTTCTTGCTGCTCCAAGGTCAATTTGGCGAGTGAGATGAAATTTGCTCCATTAGCTTCCCAATCGACGGTCGGATCCTCGATCGGATGACGGATCGCATCCGTCTGAACAATCACACCAAAATCAAACGTCACCGGAGCTTGTCTCAGAGTGTCGCGGAGCGAGCGGCCAAGTCCGTTATCACAATCAAGCGTGCCGCCCTTCGGACCATGGCCCACAGCCTTGTATTTTACCGCGCGGCCCTCGCCGAAAAGATAAGGAGTGGTGCTGTGAAACGTCAACGACAGGATCGAGTGAACCTGTCTCCCGGCAAACATCCTTGCTGCTTTGAGTGTCTTTCTGTGAAAGATTGAAAGCATGGCCAGCCCCCAAAGTGCGCGGATCACCTTGAGCGGCAGCATGCCGTTGCCGCGCATGTCTTGTATCGGTGTGAAATGTCGATTGAACGCCAGGTACTCGGCCATGGTCGCAGTGAAATAGGTCGGGTGATCGACTAGCAGAAAATCCTGCTCGGTGGATGGGCCACGACCTGCCAGAAGTTTTTTGCCTTCGACGTCAAAAAGCTTGATCGCCATGCCGCGCACGTCTTCGTCGGTATCATCGAGTTTTCCACCGTTCGAAAAGCGGAGCTGGCAGCGGTATTCTCGACCAGGCTGAAACACGCCCACTGCAAACCCCTCAGGCAGATCGGAAGACACCTGGAAGGTGCCCTTGGCCAGCCCGTGATGCTTGCCATGCTGGCCACGCTTCGCGGTGGTTCCTTCCATCCAGACGGTCTTCAGGTTTGTTGCAATGAGAGCTTCAAAAACCTCGGCCTCGTCGGGCGGAATTCTTTCCTCGCCAAGCTTCATCCCGCCCCCGGTCAAAGTGACTTGAGGTATTCGAGCAGGGCGTTCTTCTCCGCCTCGGGCAGCCCCGTTCCGTAGACATGCCCGCTGTTGCCGTTGCCGGTAAGCCTGGTGTCGAATTGGAAACCGTCCGAACAGATGAATCCGACTGTCACGGGGTCGAAATCGCCGCAGCCACGAAAGAAGCTCGCAGGGCGCTGATTTGGCGGGGCCAGCAAATCAGCCAGCGTCGGGACCGAGCCATTGTGCAGGTAGGGCGCGCGCATCCAGATGCCATCGAGCGGCATGTTGGCATACCCGTCCGTCACCCGGTAATTCCTGAATTGCCAAGAATATTTCTCGCCCACGGTGCGGAAATAACGGACCATGATTTCATCGAAAAGCCCGGTTCGCTCCCGATCTGTGCCAAGGATGTCTGAGGAGGTCACCTGGCCCAGTTTCGCGGCGCCGGGATCGTGGCAGCTGTCGCAGGCTTCACGCTCATAAATCACTCGGCCTTCCGTCGCCAGCGCCTCGTCATAGGGCACAGGGAAGGCGGGCGGCGGGAAATCCATCAGCCAGTCGGAAATCCGGTCGATGGAGTGCCGCTCCAGCAACCATTCCTGCGCCCCTCCGGCGAGGGCGGCGGAGATGTTGCGCTCATCCAGAGAGGCGTTGTTGCCATCCCAGTGGAACCAGCCGTCAAGCCGGATGCGCTGGTTCCAGACCGAGGGGAAATCGACGGTGCCAACGCGGCTGTCCTTGTCTGGCTCCAGCCCCCAGCGTTCGCGCCAGAAGTTGCCCGCATCCGTGCGCCCCGGCCCATGAGCCGGGCGGGTGCCCAGCCAGGCAAGGCTGTCTTTGAGGCCTGCCACCTGCTCGCCAAGGCGCGGAAAGACCACGAACCGCAACACCATCTTCTCCAGGAAACCGGGCGGGCGGCCATTGGCTTCAGCGGCCTCAATCACGGCATCCGCCGTCAGCCGGTCATCTGTGGCTGCCGTGGTCAGGAAGGTGATGTACGCTTGGAGGTTCAGCGCATTGGCCGGGGCACCCATGACCAGATGCTCTTCGCCGTTCAATCGATAGGCCGAGACATGGCAGGTGCCACAGTTGAAGCCGACACGCGGGACCCCGATCCGGCGGACCGAAACGCCGATGGGCAGGTCATGACCCTCCTCGGTCAGGAAACCGAACTCGGCAAAACCGTTGGGCAGATCATCGGCAAAGATCGTCGGAAGCTCGCGCCAGATGGAATAGGGGAAGCCGTCCACCTCGGCCCCGATGGAACCGTATTTGAAATGCTCGTCGATGTCCGCGAAATGCGTCGCGGGCCATGGCTTAATTGTCAGGCGCTTGAATTCAAGGAACAGCGCCGCTCCAAGCAATACAAAGAAGACCGCAAAAATCAATTTCCTCATGCCGCAACCATACCGGGAATAGAATTAGACACAACACGCCTGAGTGTGTCACAATCTTTGCTATAAATCGAGAAATTATGAACAAGGTAACAGTAATGGCGCATGTTGGATCCGCTGTCACCTCTGCGGGCTCGGGCTGGAGCTGGAAAAAATACCGCAGGCCCCTGTTGCAGCTGACCTGCCTTCTGGTGGGTGCCATGATGTTCTATCGCGGGCTGCTCAATTTCTTTGGCTATCCAAGCGACTGGATCCCGCTGTTCCCCGGCGTGCCGCTTCTGGGCGATGTCTGCCGGACGCCGGCCTATTGGGAACGCTGGGCCCTGGGCCCGGTTTTTTTTGGCGGAGTCTTCGGCATCTTTCTGATGTGGCGCGAGTTGAAAGTGGGCTGGTGGGTGTTCACCGTGCTGAACTTTCTGGTGGGCTATTGGTTCATCTTCATTCTCGAAGACATCTGGCAGCACCATGTCGCGCCGCATATCGTGTTCTCTGCCGTGTTCCTGCCGTTCTACCCCGGGATGAAGAAATCCAGGTGGCTGGCACAGTTCGGACGCCGCTGGCTGGGCAGGCTGGGCGACAAGGCCATGGCCCTGCTCAACCGCCGATGGGTGGCCAACCTGATCGTTGCGGTTCCACCGCTCCACCGGTGGATCAACAGGATCATCATTAACAAGATCGTCGGTCAGGCACGGTATCGGCCGCATCCGTTTTCGACCATGTCCGCCTATTCGTCGTGGTCAAGCCTGACGGACCGGACATGGTCCGGACGGCACCTTGGCGTATCGGAAATTGATCCGGACCTGCTACCCGATCCCGACGATCTCAAGAATCTTTTCAAACGCCCCGACGGCACCCAGAGAATGTGCCCTAAATCAACCTGCTTGTTTCCGGCCTTTGCCCAGTATCTGACGGACGGATTCCTGCGCACGGTGCCGGAAAAGGATCCACGAACCGGAATCATGGATGGGAATAACCGCAAGCGCAACAATTCCAACCACGAGATTGACATGTGCACGCTCTACGGCCGCACGCCGGAGCAGGTTCAGGCCTTGCGGGAGGACAAGCCGGGTAAGGAGCGGCGGGGACACCTGCGCTCGCAGATCATCAAGGGCGAGGAATACCCGCCCTTCCTGTTCCGGGATGGCGAAATTGCCCCGGAGTTCCAAAGCCTCGATTGGCCGCTTGGCCTGCACAAACTGCTGGCGGCATGCGAGGACGAGAACCCGCAGATCGCCGCCGGGGCGGTCTTGATGCGCGACGCGCTATTTGCGGTTGGCGGGGACCGGGTTAACTCCGTGCCTCAGGTTTCCATGCTGAACACGATCTGGCTGCGCGAACACAACCGTCTTGCCAGAGAGCTGGGCAAGCGGCACGAGGATTGGGATGACGAACGGGTGTTCCAGACCGCGCGCAACATCCTGATCGTGGAATTTATCAAGATCGTTGTGGAGGACTACATCAACCACATCGCCCCGGTTGCCATGCCGCTGATTGCCGATCCGAAAGTGTGCTGGAACGCGCCATGGAACAAGTCGAACTGGATCACCACGGAATTCAGCCTGCTGTACCGCTGGCACGCGCTGATCCCGGACCGGATCACCTGGGGCGGGCAGGACTTGCCGGTAGACAAGTCCTACCTTCTGAACAACCTGCCGCTGCTGAACGTGGGTGTGAAACGCGCGTTCGAGGACATGAGCGCGCAGGTGGCTGCGGAGCTTGGAGCGCGCAACACCACGGATGAACTTCTGGATATAGAGAAGGATTCGATCCGGCAGGGGCGGATCTGCCAACTTGCCTCGTACAACGACTATCGCGAGTATCTTGGGCGGGAACGGGTGAAAACGTTCAAGGAAATCAGCTCCGATCCGGAGGTGCAACGGATGTTGGAGGATGCTTATTCGGATGTGAACCGGGTCGACTTCTTTGTCGGCATCTTCTGCGAAGACCGCGTGAAAGCCTCGCCTCTGCCGCAGACCATCTTGTCCTTTGTGGCGCTTGATGCGTTTTCTCAGGCTCTGCCGAACCCGCTTCTTTCGCAGCATGTGTTCGAGCCGGAGGCGTTCAAGAACGGCGAAATCGACGAACACCCGACGTTCACGACTTGGGGTTTTGAACAGATCACTACCTGCACGTCCATGCGCGTAGTCGTGGCGCGAAATGTGGAAGAGCCGGAAACACTGGGCCGTATTGCGATGACCCAAGCGGATTGGCAGGGGGAATAGCGCACTTAGCCCGTCCATCCTCGGCGCAGCGAAAGGGCGGTCTGGAATCTGGCGGGATCGGTACTGTTGAACGACCTCAACAGGGGGTTCGCTGCGCTGCCGAACGAACCACGCCACAAATGCGAGCGATTTCCGTACCTGCATCCGCAGCATGGTAAAATGCGCTCTTGTTCCTCGACCTTCGAGTTGTCGAGCCTCGCGGCGAAGGGGCATCTTTGATGAATTAGTCTCGATGCGATCTGACACAGCCCCCTTCTCAGCAAGTTGAAATGAGGACGGCGCTTCTTTTGATGGAGATGATGATTGCCCGTTTTGATGGTGGTGCTGACCAACCCCAAAACGAGGAAACCACGATGTTGAATTCTACTGACAAGATCATCAAACACAAAACCGGGTTGCTGAACCTAGCCAAGGAGCTGGGCAACGTTTCAAAGGCCTGCCAGGTGATGGGCAACAGCAGGGACACGTTCCACCGTTACAAATCGGCGGTTGAAGACGGCGGCGTCGAAGCCCTTTTTGAGCGCACCCGGTACAAGCCCAATCTGGCGAACCCGGCGGACGACGCGACCGAGCAGGCAGTGACCAAGCCGGGCCCCGATTTCCCGGCTTACGGCCAGGCCCGTACCTCCAACGAACTGCGCAAACTGGGTGTTTTCGTCTTTGCGCGGCGGGATGACGGCATGCGCGCCGCGCGCGGCAATCGCATCGCGGCATTTGCGGGTGTCATAAGTCCCGTCTGCCGTGACACTGCCGAGGTCTTGATCGGGCGGGAATTGGTCAAGCAGCTCCGGCAGCATGGGCGCGTCACCAACATTACTGGTGGTGACTTCGACTGTGCGAACTTCCAACGTTTCTGCGTCGATCCCGATGTGCATCTTACACCAGATCCGCCATTTAGGGCCACCATGCTTGCAAGCCATGAGAGGGGATGAGCAGGTTCAGCGGGCCGCTGCCGCCGCGATATGGCTGGCTTGCCTTCAGCGTCTTCCGGCGACGGCACAATGTGCTGAAATCCGGTGCCGCCCAGTCCAACCCGGCCAACCGCAAAAGGCGCTCGGCGAAACCCGTAGTTTGCCGCATCGTCAGGCCAAACAGGACCTTCATCGTCAGGCAGGTCTGGATCGCGGCGCCGCTGAACTTCTGCTGGCGGCCGCGCTTGCCGCTCGGCGGCGGCTCCCAGCCCATATTCGGATCAAACCAATTCGAAAGAGATCCGCGCTGCTTCAGCGCGGTGTTGTAAGACGGCCAGTTCCCGGTCTTGTACTTCGCAGGGGCCCAACTGCTCATGACCCCCAGCTATCATGCTGAATTCGCAAGATGAATCACCAATGACATTTGTGCAACAAAGCCTCCAGCCCGCATTCGACAGCCCTCTTTCCGGATCCTGCAAGTTTTTACACTACACGCTCGCAGCCGCTTTCACCTCTGACCTAAGCCTGCGCGCGGCACTACCGGGCGCGGCGCCCCAGACGGTGATCCAGCGATAGAAGATCGGTGTGAGGAACAGGGTGAACACCGTGGCGAACCCTAAGCCGCCGACGATCACCCAGCCTACGGCGATGCGCGCTTCGGCCCCTGCACCGGAGGTCAGGATCAGGGGCAGGCCACCAAGGACCGTTGAGACCATCGTCATCATCACCGGGCGGATCCTCAGCCGAAGTGCGCTGCGGATCGCGCTGTCGATGTCCTCGCCCGCTTCGCGCAACTGGTTTGCAAATTCGACGATCAGGATGCCGTTCTTCGCCATGACCCCGATCAGCATGACAAGGCCGATCTGACTGTAGTAGTTCAGCGAACCGCCGGTCATCGAGATCGCCAGGAGTGCCGCGGCAAGGCCGAAGGGCACAGTCATCATGATGACAACCGCGCTGGCAAAGCTTTCGAACTGGGCGGCGAGTACCAGCAGCACGACGATCAGAGCGACGCCGAAGACAATGTAGATACCGCCTTGGGAACCGTCGAGCGTTGCAGCCTCTCCGGTGAAGGCAATGCCCATATTGTCGGGCAGGATTTCATCTGAAATTGCGAGCAGACGTTCCATCGCTGTCGACAAGTCAACGCCTTCCCCAAGGTTCGCCTGCATCGAAACGGACAAGGCGCCAGCCAAACGTTCGATCTGAGCATCGCTCACCACCATGTCCAGCGATGCGACGGTGGACAATGGGATATAGGCCCCAGTGTCGAGCCGGATGGACATGGTTTCAAGGTCGGAGGGATCATCAATCGGCGGCCCACCGGGGACGACGTTGACGTCTATTTCCACATCATCGGAAAAGACGCTGACGGCAACATCGCCTTGAACCATAGCACTCACGAGCGCGGTAATATCCGCGCTGTTCAGGCCCATGCCCCCCGCGGCGCTGTCGTCTATCCTCACTTCCAACTGTGCATTAATGCTGTTGTTAGACAGTTGCGGATTCAGGAACGTCTGATCCTGCGACATAGCCGCGGCAAGAGCTTCGGCGGCCTCGGTCATGGTGGCAAGGTTCGTGCCGGTCACTGCGTAGCTCAGGCCGCCGCCTGCGCCGCGAATGTTGAGGCTGTTGGTGGAACGGGCGCTGACCTGCACACCGGGGACTGTCGTCAATTGGCCGCTGATCTGTGCAATCAGCTCCTGCTGGGTGAAGTCGCGCTCGGCCCAGTCCGGCAAGCGCACGACGATAAATGCGCTGGTGCCGCCCCCGACGCCGATGATGCTTTGGACAGTCTCAATCTGCCCGCTGTCTCGGTAAGGAGCGAGAATGTCCTCGATCAACCGAACCTGCGTATCCAGATAGTCAATCGTCGTGTCAGAGGCTCCGCGCGCCTGCACGAGGAAGAACCCACGGTCTTCTTCGGGTGTGACAGTGGAGGGCAGCGTCATCGCGGCCCCCATAGCGATGATGGCGAAACCGGTCGCGATTGAGAGAACCAGCACGGGCGTGCGGATAGCGAAATCCATGACGTAGTCGAAGCTGCGTGCCAGGGCGCCGGGTTGGCTTTGCTCCGCGTTGGTTTGCGGCTTACCCGGATCCAAGAGGGCTGACAGGACCGGCGCGAGGGTCAGGGCGGTGAACGACGACAAGGTGACCGCGAAAGCCAGCACAAAGCCGAATTCCGAAAAGACACCCCCCGCTTGGCCGGGCAAAAACGAAATCGGGATGAAGACCGCAGCGAGCGTCGCGGTGGTGGAAATGACGGCGAAAAAGACCTCATTGGTGCCCGATGCTGCCGCGGCGAAGGCCCCCAAGCCTGACTTGCGCTTGCGCACAATGTTTTCGACCACGACGATGGCGTCATCCACAACCATGCCCGTCGCCAAAACCAGTGCAAGCAGGCTGATTGTATTGACGGAAAACCCGGTGATCCAGATCGCGGCCAATGTGCCGATCAAGGCCACCGGGATCGTGACCGCGGGGATCAAGGTCGCCCGCAGTGAGCGCAAGAACAGAAAGATTACAGCGACCACGATGCCGGTCGCCAGAAGGATGGATTTGACGACCTCGTTGATCGACCCTTCGATGAAAATACCGTCGTCCGAGGTCACCAGCAGTTGAACGCCTACGGGCAATTGGTCGCGCAATTCCTCGACCGCGATTGCGACGTCGCGTGAGATTTCCAGCGTATTGCCAACCGATTGCCGGGTGATATCGAGGCCAATGGCCGTTTCGCCGTTCACACGGGTGTAGACGCTTGTGTCTTCCGGGATCAGTTGAACAAAGGCGATATCGGCCACTTGCGTCGTGTCGTTGACCGGAAGTTGGTTGATGTTCTCGACAGTGACATCTTCGTTGCCGACCCGGAGCGAGAGAGTCTGGGACTCGCTTGAAAGCGCGCCGAGGGCGGTGTCGTCGCGAAGCTGCGCAAGCGCGGTGGAGACGTCAAAGATCGTAAGGCCGCGGCTCAGCAGCGAAGGCATGTTCACCGATACCCGGAATTCATTGGCCCGGTCGCCCCGCACCGTGACCTCCGCAATGCCGTCGATCAGCGATAGCCGTTCATAAACCATGTTCTCAGCAAGATGAGTCAGCGCATCGAGGCTCGCGTCACCCAATAAGGCAAGGCGAATGATCGCGTCAGCGTTGCTGTCGCTTTTGCTGACAACGGGATCCTCGATATCATCCGGCAAAGAACGCAGGGTGCCCGACACGATCTCGCGCGCCTCGTTTGCAGCGACATCGACATCCGTACCGTCAGACAGATCAATGGTGATACGGCTCGACCCCGCGCTGGACGTGGACTCAATATACGCCATGCCCCCAAGCGCGCTCAGCGCATCCTCGAGAACCTGCGTGACCTCTGTATCTACCGTGCTGGCCACCGCGCCTTCGTAGGTGGTCCTGACGGAGAGCACAGGCCTGTCCACGTCCGGCATTTCCCGGATATCGACGCTGGTGAACGCCGCCAGTCCAGCGATGATGATTAGCAGGTTCAGTACGATCCCCAAAATTGGCCGCGCAACAAAGACGTCGGCGAAACCGGCTTTTTGTGCTCTTTTTTCGAAACTCATGCCCCTGGCCCTTTAAGTGCGCCATCGGCCGTGACTTTCGCCCCTTCTCGCAACTTGGATGCCCCCTCGGCCACGATCTGCGCACCCAAGCGGGCTTCTGTTTCAACCCAAACCTGATCCCCCTCGCGGTAGCGGATGGTAACGGGCACCCGGCGTGTGCTGCCGCCCTCGGCAACCCAAATGCCTGCTCCGGTGCGGTCCCATGTGATTGCTGTTGCGGGTACGACGGGCAGTGGATCGGTCTCTTCGGTCATGCGAATTGCAAAGGTCATGCCAGCAAGCAACAATCCCTCAGGGTTTGCAATTTCAGCCTGCACGGTCGCGCTGCGGGTCACGCTGTCGAGCCGACTATCGAAGGCAGTTACTTCACCCATAAAAAGGCGCCCCGCATAGTTCGGCGTCGACACGAGGACCGGCTTGCCTTCGGTCAAAAGACCGATGGAGCGTTCCGGTACTTCAAATGTGGCAAGCAGGCTGCTGGTATCGTCAATCGTCACGATGGCATCCCCGCTCGACAGGCGGTCCCCCATACTGACATTGCTGAGGCCCAATTGACCAGAAATCGGGGCCACGATCGTGCGGTCGTCCAGCGCGATCTCGGCCAGCCCGACATTGGCTTCGGCCAAACGCAAAGCTATGCGCGCATCGGAAAGCGCCACGTCCGTCACAACTGAACTGCCACTGCTGCGCAGACCCTCATAGCGGGTGACAGTGGCCTGTGCCTGATCTCGGTTGGCCTGAGCAATCTCCAGCGCCAGACGTTCCGTGCGATCATCCAGGCGCAAAAGAGCCTCGCCCTTTTCCACCATCTGATTAGCCTGCAGCGCAGTCTCGACCACTTCGCCCGCATCGGTTGCGGTTACTTCGGTACGGCGCAGCGAGACAGCACTGCCAACGGTCCGCAGAACAAGCGTGTACTCGCGGGCTTCAAGCGGGGTGAGAACAACCCCCGTCGCTCGGCCTTGCCCCCGGCGTCTTGGTCCTGCGTCTTGAGCAGCATCAGCTGTTTCGGTCGCGCTGCCGCCCCAGAGCTGAGTGACATGCTCAGGAATACCGAAAGCGATGCCATAGGCGCTCACAATGATGATAAGGGATAAAACGGTGAAAACTAATTTTTTCAAATTCTTCTTGGCTCCTGAGGGGCGCTGTCCATGCGAACACGTCGTCGTAGTTCTTGCTAATCGGGCTAACGCGTCAGAACGCCGTCGCGCCGAACAAAGAATTGCCAAGCGATGGCTAAAATCAGTCTGGGAAGTCGGAGAGTTTTGTCATGAAGAGGTTCACTTCGGTGTTTGTGCCTCTTCTGTTACGGTCATCGAAACGCATTCCGTCGCTTAGGTTTGGTTTTTTGTGAGGCAAAGGGAAATTTCTATTGGCCGGTGCGAGACCGGCGACAAACGACGTGAGCGTCGGTGTTCAGTTGAGTCATGAAGCGAAAACAAGCAGCCCTTAACACCGAAACGCGCCCGAACCACTATGAGCCTGATACTTCTGCACTGTATAGAAACACTGCCGCCTTGGGCCAGCCAACACCCGGACACGGGGGCGACGTCGAAGGCACTGTGAACCGCCGCGGGTTTGCCGGAGGCTGATTTCAGTTAGTTACGCGGCCATGTCTTCAGTTTCCATAGCCGCGTAGAAATTGGCCTCTGCTTCTGCCGGCGGAATGTTTCCGATAGGCTCAAGCAGACGGCGGTTGTTGAACCAGTCCACCCATTCGAGTGTTGCGTATTCCACCGCCTCGAAGTTGCGCCAAGGGCCGCGGCGGTGAATGACCTCGGCTTTGAACAAGCCGTTGACCGTCTGGGCCAGGGCATTGTCGTAACTGTCTCCAACGCTGCCGACAGAGGGCTCGATACCGGCTTCGCGCAACCGTTCTGTGTATTTGATCGACAGGTATTGGCTGCCGCGGTCGGAGTGGTGAACAAGCCCCATCGCCTTTGTCGGCCGCCGCTTGTGAACAGCTTGCTCCAGAACATCCATTGCCCGGCAGGCACATGCGCAGCATGCTGCCGAGAGTGGAGTACAAACCCGGCATGCGCCGAGGTGCTGACACGCCAACCAACAATCTTGCGGGCATAGGCATCGATAACGAAGGCGACATAGGCGAACCCATTCCAAGTGGCGACATAGGTGAAATCGCTGACCCAAAGCATGTTGGGCGCGGGCACACGGAACTGCCGGTTCACCTTGTCCAGCGGGCATGGCGCCTTCTTGCCGGGAACCGTCGTCTTGAGCGGCTCACCCCGGAGCGAGCCTTTGTCCGCCATTGGTCCGAGGACAATGGCGAGCGCCTTGAATACCCATGCTCTTCATCAGCCGGGCAACCGTGCAGCGGGCGACGTTAAAGCCTTCCCGTTGCAATTGCCGCCAGACCTTTCGAACGCCATAGACCCGCCAGTTCTCTTCGAAAACCCGCCGGATCTCGGGCCGCAATGCCTGGTCACGCCGGGCACGGTCCGACAACCGGGCCGGATCAGCCCGCTTCGCCAAGTGCTCATAATACGTGGAAGGGGCAATCGGCAGGACAGTGCAGATCGGCTCGACCCCATGCTCCGCGCGATGCATGTCCCCTCTCGCGCATGCTGGCATGCGCTGCCGGGCAGCGGATAAATGACACCATCACTTCGACCGGCGGTCGAGCTCCGCCATCGCAAAATACGCGGAGGCTTTGCGGAGGATCTCGTTCGCCTGACGCAGCTCGCGGTTCTCCCGCTCCAGCGCCTTCATCTTATCGGCCATATCTGTCGGGACGCCCGCCCGCTTGCCGCTGTCGACTTCTGCCTTCTTGACCCACTCATTCAACGTATGCGCCGAACAGCCGATCTTTGCGGAGATCGACATGATCGCCTGCCAGCGGGAACTGTGCTGGCCCCGGTTGTCCAGCACCAGCCGCACCGCACGCTCGCGGACCTCAGGGGAATACTTGTTTGTTGTCTTGCTCATTGTGGCTTCATCCTACTCAGGAGTTGAAGCCTCCGGCAAACCCGGAGCGGTTCACACCCTCAATTGTTCGCCGACGCTTCTGCCTGACCAACTAAGCGGCCTTCGCCTTTGACGACCACGGTTTCGATCTCGTGCTTCTCCAGGATGGCCTTGATGCCTTCAGGCGGGTTGCTGTCAGTGAAGAATACATCGATCATGGACATTTTGTCGAACGACACCGGTGCGCGCTTGTTGAATTTGCCGCTGTCGGCAACAACGATTCTGACCTGGGCATTGTCAGCAGCGATGCGCGCGATATTGGCTTCTTCCAAGTCGTGCAGCATGAACCCCAGCTCGCTGTTCACCGCACCGACCGAAAACACCGCGAGCTGAAAATTGAGACGGCGCACAAGGTCGAGCGCCTCGGCTCCGAAAGCGCCGCCATCATGGGCGCGCAGCTCGCCGCCGGCCAGAAACACCCGGTTGTTGTTCCGCATCGCCAAAGTGCTGGCAACAAAGACAGAGTTGGTAACGACAAAGAGGTTTCTGTGGTTCCGGAGGGCGAGGGCGACATAGGCTGTCGTCGATCCGATATCGAGAAACACAGAATCGCCGTCGCTGATTGTTTCTGCAACGCCACAGGCCAAGACCTCCTTCACATCCGCCTGTGTGCTGAGGCGGTTCTCAAAGGGCAGCTCGTTGACGTCTCCATTCAGGTGTACCCCGCCATGCACCTTGCGCACGATATCGCGCTCCTCCAGCGCCTTGACGTTGCGCCGGATAGTCTCGTTGGAGACCTTCAGCTGTTCGGCAAGAACACTCACTCGGCAGGAACCGCCGACGCGATAAAGTTCGCGCAGAATCTCTTCTTCACGCTGGTTGGTTGTCTTCTGATTCATTATCACATCCAGCTTTTTTGCACCTGAAGCGGCTCCAAGCCGTATAGCCAAAAGCCACAAAAAGCAACGTCAAGACTCGCATTTTGGTGTGAAGATTGACGTATTTCGAGAATGATCGTGGCTTATTGTGGTTTACGTTGACCAAACTCAATTTCAAGAACACAATGCAGTCACGCGACGCTAAGAATCGCACAAAATGCCACACAATAGGGAAATGACCATGACACGGAAATTCAATATTCTGGGGGCCTTGGCACTTGCAGCTGCCACTTCCTCCGCCCCCGCCTGGGCCGCCGAATCTGCTGATCCGATCAGGCTGACACTGCACGACTGGTCCGGACAGCTGATCAATACAAAGATCATGGGCAGCATCCTGGGCGAGGCGGGATACAATATCGAATACGTCCAGGCCGATTACATCGCCCAGTTCGCCGGCCTGAAGACCGGTGATCTGCATCTCGCCATGGAGATCTGGGAAACCACCGGCCGCGAGGCGCTGGACGAAGCTACTGGCTCGGGCAAGGTGGTCAATGCCGGCGAAACCGGCCTGATGGCGATTGAGGAGTGGTGGTATCCCGCCTACATGGAGGACCGCTGCCCGGGCCTGCCTGACTGGCAGGCGCTGAAGAATTGTGCCGAAGAATTTGCCACTGCAGAAACTGCCCCCAACGGCCGCTATGTTGGCGGCCCGGTAACTTGGGGTGGTTTTGACGAGGAGCGCGTCGAGGCGCTGGAGCTTGAATTCGAAGTTGTCCACGCAGGCACCGATGCGGCGCTGTTTGCTGAACTTGAATCCGCCTACCAGCGCCAGGATCCGATCGTTCTGTGGATTTACACGCCGCATTGGGCGCCGTCGAAATACGAGGGCAAATTCGTGGAGTTCCCAGCCTATTCACCGGAATGCTACGCCGACCCCGCTGTGGGTGTGAACCCGGACATGGCCTATGACTGCGGCAAGCCGCGCGGCCCGATCTGGAAAGCCGCCTGGGCCGGTCTGCCGGAAAAATGGCCGGGCGCTTATGAGATCATCCAATCCTACCGGATCTCCAACGGCGAGATGAGCGCCATGGTAAGCGAAGTGGACCTCGGCGGCGCTGATATCGATGCTGTGGTCTCCGGCTGGATGGCCGCGAACAAGGACCGCTGGTCCGGTTGGATCGCTAACTGATCCGATCAGCCGGGGCTGTTTTCCGCTCTCCAACAGCCCCGGCTTCCTTTCTGCCTTGCTACTTTGCCTGGCCGCCCTGTGCGGACCGTGCCGGAGCCGATTTCGATGACACCCAAAACCAAACTATCCTGCCGTAATGTCTGGAAGCTTTATGGCGCCAATGCGGAAGCATTTCTGAAAGACAACCCTTCGCCCAGCGGCGAGGAAATCCGCAGTGCCGGGATCATTGGCGCCGTGCGCAATGCCAGCATCGATATTGCCGAAGGCGAGATTTTCATCATCATGGGGCTGTCGGGCTCCGGAAAATCCACTCTGGTACGCTGCCTGTCGCGGCTGATTGAGCCGACCGGCGGCGAAGTGCTGTTTGACGGTGTTGACCTGCTGACCGCCAGCGAGCGCGAACTGATCCAGATCCGCCGTCACAAGATGGGGATGGTGTTCCAGCATTTTGCCCTGCTGCCGCATCTGACCGTGCTGCAGAACGTGATGTTCCCGCTGACCGTGCAGGGCGCCCCCAAGGCGGAAGCCGAGGCCAAGGCCCGGGATGTGGTGGAGCTGGTCGGCCTGAAGGGCCGCGAGGATTATTACCCGCGCGAATTGTCAGGCGGCCAGCAGCAGCGGGTCGGCATTGCCCGCTCGCTGGTGACCGAACCCGACCTGTGGTTCCTGGACGAGCCCTTCTCCGCGCTTGATCCGCTGATCCGCCGCGAGATGCAGGACGAGTTCCTGCGCCTGCAGGCCCGCCTGCACAAAACCATCGTCTTCATTACCCATGACTTTGAAGAGGCGGTGCGCCTGGCCGACCGCATCGCCATCATGAAGGACGGCGAAATCATCCAGGTCGCCACGCCGGAGGAACTGGTGCTGAACCCGGCCACCGGTTATGTCGCTGAATTCACCCGCCACATTCCGCGTTCCAAGGTGCTGACGGTGGCCGGACTGATGACGCCCGGAGCCGGGTGCTCTGGCGAGCCGGTTCTGCAATCGGCCCGCATTTCAGAGGTCGCCGAACGCATCATCTCGGCCGAAGACGCATTGCCAGTTGCCGACGAGGCCGGGCAGATCGTCGGCTCCATTGACCGGACCGCAATTGCCCATGTTCTGTTCGGCGCGGGGGATGCGGCATGACCTGGCGCATCAACAAAGGCACCGCGACGGTCTGGGGCTTGATTGTGGTCACCCTTCTGCTTGGATGGTTCGGGCGGGATATCGCCAAGGAGCTGGACATGCGCTGGCTGGTCAAATTCCCCTCGGCCTGGGTGATCCCGGTGAAGTCTCAGATCTCGGCGGCGATGCAATGGCTGGTCGAGGAGGCGGCCATCGGCCCCATCGCCTTTACGGATGTCACCCGCGCCATCGCCTGGATGATCGAACAGCCTTACCAGTTTGCCCTCTCGCTGCTGGCCAACGGCTTTGTCTCCGGGCTGGGTGCCACAGCACATACGATACTGCCCGCGGCGAGCTGGATCGCGGTGACGGCGGCGGTGATCACGCTGGGCCAATATTGCCGCGACTGGGGCCTTGCGGCCTTGGTTGGCGCCTGTTTCGCCTATCTCGCGGTGTTCGGCCAATGGGACAGTGCGATGGTCACCCTGGCGTCGGTTATGATTGCCGTGCCGATCGGCGCAGGCGGCGGGCTGATGGTCGGCATCTGGGCCTATCGCAGCCCGCATGTCGAGCGCATCCTCTCTCCCATTCTGGACCTGATGCAGACGATCCCGATCTTTGCCTATCTGGTGCCGATCCTGTTCATGTTCGGTTTCGGCCCGATCTCGGCGCTGGTGGCGACGATTATCTATGCCACGCCGCCGATGATCCGCATCACCACCATGGCGCTGAAGGCGGTGGATCCTGAAATCCTGGATTTCGGGCGCATGGCCGGCACCACCAAACGGCAGCTGATGTGGCGGGTGCTGGTGCCCTCGGCGTCGCAAAGCCTGATGGTCGGCGTCAACCAGGTGATCATGCTGACCCTGAACATGGTGATCATCGCCTCGATGATCGGCGCCGGCGGGCTTGGCTTTGATGTGCTGGCCGCATTGCGCCGCCTCGATATCGGCGCCGGCTTTGAAGCGGGCATTGCCATCGTGGTGCTGGCCATTGCCGTCGACCGGCTGAGCCAGGCCTTTGCCGAACGGCTGGGCCAGGTCACCGCGCCGGCCGCCGGGCGCAGCTGGGCGGCCCGCCACAAGCGCACCGCCTTTGTGCTGGCTCTGCTGGCGGTGACCTGGCTGCTGGGACGGTTCTCGCCGCTGCTGCTGGAGTATCCGGCCGGCCAGACCATCACCACCGGCGCCTTCTGGAGCGATGCCGTCAAATATCTGAACGTCAATTTCTTCGATGCCTTTGAGGCGCTGAAGGTTTTCTTCCTGCACTGGTTCCTGCTGCCGATCAAGAAGACCCTGCTGGGTATCCCCTGGGCCTGGGCGATTGCCATGCTGACCCTGCTCGGCTGGCGCGCGGGCGGTGTGAAGCTGGCGCTGCTGTGCGGCGGAATGTCGGCTTTGATCGCGGTGAGCGGGCTGTGGGCCAAAGCCATGGTCACCGTCTATCTCTGCGGCGCCTCGGTGATCCTCGCCACTTTGATCGGCGTTCCGCTGGGCTTGCTCGCGGCACTCAACCGGCGCGCCGGGGTGGCCATCAACCTGCTGATCGACACGCTGCAGACGCTACCCAGCTTTGTTTATCTGATCCCGGTGGTGATGCTGTTCCGGGTCGGCGATTTCACCGCAATGATCGCCATCGTCCTTTATGCGCTGGCGCCGGCGGTCCGCTATGCCGCGCATGGCATCCGCAATGTCAGCGGCGAGCTGATCGAGGCGGGGCAGGTTTCGGGCTGCACCAGATGGCAGCTGCTGCGCCTGGTGCGCCTGCCGCTGGCGCTGCCGGAGATCCTGCTGGGCGTCAACCAGACCATCATGCTGGCCTTGTCAATGCTGGTGATCACCGCGCTGGTCGGCACCCGCGATCTTGGCCAGGAGGTCTATATCGCGCTGACCAAGGCCGACACCGGACGCGGTCTGGTGGCGGGTCTAGCCATCGCCTTCATTGCCATCATCGCCGACCGGCTGGTCAATGCCAGCGCGCGCGGTGCCCGTATCCGCTTTGGGCTGGAGAGCTGACCATGAGCCAATCCGATCTTCTGAACCAAATCCGCGCCCTGCCGATCTGGCAGGGGGAAATCACCGCCGAACCGCTGACGGGCGGGATAACCAACGTCAATTATCTGGTCACGGACCAAGGCGGCAAATACGTGGTCCGCGCAGGCGACGACATTCCACTGCACCAGGTGATGCGCTTCAATGAACTGGCCGCTGGCCGCGCCGCCCATGCCGCTGGCCTGTCCCCTGCCGTGGTGCATGCCGAAGGCGATCTGACGGTGCTGGAGTTCATCGAAAGCCGCACCCTGAGCGAAGCGGATGTGCGCGACCCGGCGATGCTGCCGCGGGTGCTGGAACTGGTGAAATCCTGCCACCGGGATGTGCCGAACCACCTGCGCGGCCCGGCGCTGGTGTTCTGGGTGTTCCATGTGATCCGCGACTATGCCGCCACCCTGCAGGAACAGGGCAGCCTGCATGCGGCGCTGCTTTCCGGGCTGGTGGACACCGGCAACACGCTGGAACAGGCAGCCGGGCCGTTTGACATCGTATTTGGCCACAACGACCTCTTGTGCGGCAACTTCCTGGATGATGGCCAGCGGCTCTGGCTGATCGACTTTGATTATGCCGGCTTCAATTCGCCGCTGTTCGACCTTGGCGGCCTCGCCTCCAACAACGCACTGTCGCAGCAGCAGGAGCAATGGCTGCTGGAAAGCTATTTCGAAGCACCGGTGAGCGATGACCTGCTGCACCGCTACAGCGCCATGAAATGCGCCTCGCTGCTGCGCGAAACCATGTGGAGCATGGTCTCGGAACTTACCTCCGAAATCGACTTTGACTATGCGGCCTACACCGCCAGCAACCTCGCGCGGTTCCGCGCGGCCTTCGACGACTTTCAAAACACCTGAGGACTGACATGACTGAACTTCCCTCCACTGCCAAGGCAGTCATCATCGGCGGCGGCATCATCGGCTGCTCCACCGCTTATCATCTGGCCAAGCTGGGCTGGACCGACACGGTGCTGCTGGAACGCAAGAAGCTGACCTCGGGCACCACCTTTCATGCCGCCGGGCTGGTCGGGCAGCTGCGCTCGAACGCCAATATCACCCAGCTGCTGGGCTATTCGGTCGACCTTTATAACAAGATCGAAGCGGAAACCGGCCTCGGCACCGGCTGGAAGATGAACGGCGGGTTGCGTCTGGCCTGTAACGAGGAACGCTGGACCGAGGTCAAACGCCAGGCCACCACCGCGCATTCCTTCGGGCTGGAAATGGAGCTGCTGACCCCAAAGGAGGCGCAGGATCTGTGGCCGCTGATGGATATCTCCGACGTCATTGGCGCCGCCTTCATGCCGACCGACGGCCAGGCCAACCCCTCCGACATCACCCAGGCGCTGGCCAAGGGCGCCCGCATGGCCGGGGCCAAGATCTTCGAGGACACCAAGGTCACTGATATCGAGATTGAGGATGGCAAGATCCGCGCTGTCATCACCGAACACGGCCGCATCGAATGCGAGAAGGTGATCTGCTGCGCCGGCCAGTGGACCCGAATCTTTGCGGGGCGCTTTGGCGTCAACGTGCCGCTGGTGCCGATGGAGCACCAGTATATGGTGACCGAACCTTTCGAGGGGGTGCCCTCCGGCCTTCCGACCCTGCGCGACCCGGACCGGCTGACCTATTACAAGGAGGAAGTCGGCGGCCTGGTGATGGGCGGCTATGAGCCGAACCCGATCCCCTGGGCCAAGGACGGCATCCCGCAGGGCTTCCACTATTCGCTGCTGGACAGCAATTTCGATCACTTTGAACAGCTGATGGAGCTGGCGCTTGGCCGGGTGCCGGCCTTGGAACATGCCGGCATCAAGACGCTGACCAACGGGCCGGAAAGCTTTACCCCGGATGGCAACTTCATCATTGGCGAGGCACCGGAGCTGAAGAACTTCTTTGTCGGCGCCGGTTTCAACGCCTTTGGAATCGCGGCCGGCGGCGGTGCCGGCATGGCGCTGGCGGAATGGGTGAAAAACGGCGAGCCGCCGTTTGACCTGTGGTCCGCCGATATCCGCCGCTTCGGGCGGCCGCATTTCGACACCGATTGGGTGCGCACCCGCACCGTCGAGGCCTATGGCAAGCATTACACCATGGCCTGGCCGCATGAGGAACACGACTCTGGCCGCCCCTGCCGCAAGTCGCCGCTCTATGACACCCTCAAGGACCAGGGCGCCTGCTTTGGCGAGAAACTCGGCTGGGAACGCCCGAACTGGTTTGCCGATGCCGCCAAGGGCGAGACGCCCAAGGATGTTTACAGCTTTGGGCGCCAGAACTGGTTCGAAGCAGTGGGCCGCGAGCACAAGGCGGCGCGCGAGGCGGCGGTGCTGTTCGATCAGACCTCATTTGCCAAATTCGCGCTGAAAGGCCCGGATGCACTGGCCGCGATGAACTGGATCTGCGCCAATGACGTGAACAAGCCTGTGGGATCGCTGATCTACACCCAGATGCTGAATAATAAGGGCGGCATCGAATGCGATCTTACGGTGGGCCGCATCGCGCATGACGAGTTCTACATCGTCACCGGCACCGGCTATGCCACCCATGATTTTGACTGGATCCGCCGCAACATCCCTGAGGACATGAACTGCCAGCTGTTCGACATTACCTCTTCCAACGCGGTGCTGTCGCTGATGGGACCGAAGGCACGCGATATCCTGGCTGCGGTCACCCGAGACGATGTATCGAACGATGGCTTCAAATTCGGCACCATCCGCACCATCGGCATTGCCGGCTGCCCGGTGCAGGCGCTGCGAGTGACCTACGTCGGCGAATTGGGCTGGGAACTGCACCTGCCGGTGGAATACGCCCAGACTGTCTATGCAGCGTTGAGGGAGGCAGGCAAACCCCACGGGCTGATCAATGCCGGCTACCGGTCGATCGAATCGCTGCGGCTGGAAAAAGGCTACCGCGCCTGGGGCGCGGACATCGGCCCGGACCACACCCCGTTCGAAGCCGGGCTGGGATGGGCGGTGAAGCTGAAGAAGGACATTCCGTTCAAGGGCCGCGCTGCCGCCGAGGCGCAGAAGGCCGGCGGCGTGAAAAAGATGCTCGCCTGCTTCACCACCGATCCCGGCGTGGTGCTGCTGGGCCGCGAGACCATCTACCGCAACGGCAAGCGTGTCGGCTGGCTCACCTCGGGCGGCTATGGCTACACCGTCGGCCGATCCATCGGCTACGGCTACATCCGCGACCCGGAAGGTGTGGATGCGGACTATGTGCTGAGCGGCGATTACGAGCTGGAGGTGGCCACCGAACGGGTGCCCTGCAATGTGCAGCTGAGCCCGCTGTTCGACCCGTCGATGAGCCGGGTGAAAACCTGAACCTAGATTTCTCAATCGGCAGGGAATTAGGAGTTACGGCAATGCAGCACTCGAAACAGAGCAGTTTTTGCGACCACACGCCGGTACGGCGCGGCCCGCGTCCCGCCAGCGAGCGATCTGGAAAAACTGTGAGGGCTGGATTGCATGTCTTTCCCGGATTTCCGATTGAGGAGTACGCGCTGTTTGCTGCCGCTCTGCATGATGCGGGCGAAACCTGCGGGAACCGCCTGAAAATTGATGTGCTGTCCTTTAACGGCGGGTTTGTACGGGGCAGCTGCAGCGCGGCAGTTCAGACCAGGCCATTGACGGAATTGCTGGATGGGCTGGACTATCTGGTGGTTTTTGGCGGCCACAAGGCTGCGCCCGGAAGCAACCAGCGCTTCCGGGCGGCGCTGCAGACGCTCCGGCGCAACGGTTGCCAGATTGCAGCGGTTGGCGGCGCGGCGCTCACACTTGCCAAGGCCGGGATCTTCGACAGCTACAGCTGTGCGGTTCACTGGCAGAACAGGGAATTGTTCAGCGGGCTGATGAGTGTGGTAGATCCAACAGATCAAGTCTGCTCGGTCACCGAAGGCGACTGGTCGTCCTGCGGAAAAACCGGAACGCTGGATTTGGCGCTGCATGTCGTCGCCGAAGTCTACGGCAAGCATGCAGCCACCCGTTTGGCGCAAGCCTTTATCCATACCCGGCTGAGCGACACCCGCAGCACTCAAAACGGCGAGGTGATGCATGCGGCACTGTCTGGCTCCGGCCTGGTCAACAAGGCAATCGCCTTGTTTCAGGACCATCTGGAAAATCCGCTTTCGATGGCCAAGGTCGCCCGCATCCTGGGATCCTCCCCCCGCTGCATCGAACGGCATTTCAAACAGAACTGCGGCATCACCCCTTGCAGCTACTATCGGCAGATGAGGCTCGACCATGCCCGAAAACTGCTGCTGAGAACCAATATGACTTTGCTTGAAGTGGCGATTGCGGCGGGGTTCTCCACAAGTTCCAGCTTTGCCTCGGCTTTTCAGCAAGTCTACGGCACAACCCCAACCGCCCTGCGCAAATCTCTTAGCGCTGCAGAGGCCGCTTCAATCTCCTCATGAGATCCTGAAAGAGACTCCAATGACACCGACCTCTTCCCCATCAGAACAGCTTTCAGTAGACGCGATCCTCAAAGATTGCCTGACGTGGGCTGTAATGTCTGCCGAAACTGCACTTGGGTTCTTCCGGCAGGGCACCGCTGTTGATTTCAAGGCAGACCTCAGCCCGGTTACCCTCGCCGACCAGACCGTCGAGAAGGAATTGAAAGCGGCGATCAACGCCAAATACCCGGATCACGGGATATTCGGCGAAGAAACCGGCATCGAGGGAGGCGATAAGGATTGCCTCTGGGTGATCGATCCGATCGACGGAACCCGCTCGTTCATCTCCGGCAATCCGCTGTTCGGCATGCTGATTGCGTTTCTCAGCAAGGGCCGGCTGCAGGCGGGCGCCATCAGCATGCCAGCGCTGAACGAAGTGTATTGCGGCGGCGTTGGTGTTCCGGCGACCTGCAACGGCAATCCCATCCGGGTGTCTGGCCAGCGCAACCTGGACGAGGCGGTAATCTACATCAACGAAGGCGAGAAGTTGCTGGCAGATCATCCGCGCGCCACCGCCCGGCTGCTGCAGGCCGGACAGACCCGGCGGTTCGGATATGATTGCTACCCCCATGCCCTGCTGGCCGCCGGTCATGTCGACGCGGTGATCGACTACGATCTGAAACCTTATGATTTCCTGGCGGTTTCAGCGGTTGTCGAAGCGGCAGGCGGCGTCGTGTCGGATTGGCAAGGCAAGCCACTGACCCTGGAATCGGACGGGGCTGTGGTCTCAGCCGCATCGCCGGAACTCCACGCGGCCCTTCTCAAGCTGATGAACAGTTGACCTTTTACCCCGGGCCCCAGCCGGACTGAACGGGCCTTACTGCCCGTTCAGAAAATACGCCGCGAAGGGGCTTTGCTGCACAGATTGCGTGAAGGATTCACTGCGTGCATCCAGCGTGATAGCTGGAGGCCATGAGCCGTCGGGCCCCGGCGAAGTGCAATACCACGAACTGGCCGTCTTGCAACACAGCACTGAAGCAACGCGGATCGCTGCCGATCTGGTTTGATCCCGAGATGGCCTGGCCGCCGCCGCCAACAGGCAAGCCTGGCCGCCAATGCCAATTCAGCGATGCGGCAATCCAGGCCTGCCTTACCCTGAAGGTCCTGTTTGGCATGCCTTTGCGGCAAACCACCGGCGTCGTGCAATGCTTGTTACGGCTGGCCGGGCTGGACTGGGCGGCACCGGATTTCAGTACCTTGCGCCGCCGCCAGCAAACGTTGAACGTCAGCCTGCCATATCGCGGCGGCAGCGGTCCACTGAACCTGCTCCCCCCCCTCTCATGGCTTGCAAGCAAACCACTGCCGGGCAGCGGACAGCACCGGCATCAAGGCTGAGGGTGAAGGCTGAGGGTGAAGGCGCGTGGAACGCCTGCAAACACGGCGTCCCCAAGCGGCGCATCTGGCGCAAAATACACATCGGGATCGGCGCAGAAACGTTGGAGGTTCGAACGGTCGAGGCCACCACCAGCAACATCGCTGATGCGCCCATGCGGCCCGGACTACTCAACCAAATTCCACCCGATCAAGACATCGGATCAGTGACCGAAAATGGTACCTGCGACACCCGGAAGTGCCGCGGCGCGATTGCCGAGCGTGGCGCGCATGCCGTCATTCCTCCGCGCAAAAACGCCAAACCCTGGAAGCCTGCGAGCGCAGGGGCCATCGCCCGGAACGGGGCCGTCAATGCATCGCGATATTCGGACCGTGCCCTATGGCGACGATGGAGCGGATACCAGCGCCGCAGCCGCGCCGGGATATGAGGAGGCCTGAAAGTGATCCGGGGGTTCATTTTCCCGGCGATTGGATGCACTGTATCAAACTGCTCGATCAAACTGCTCGGCCAAAGCCTCATGGCGCGGGGCTTCGACCGCCAAGTGGCGGACATCCAGGTCCGCATTGCCGTCCTCAATCGCGATGCTGCTCTTGGCATACCTGTTGCCGAGCCCGCAGGGGAAAACCGTCCGGGGAATGGGGAAGTTTGGACACATCCAGATTTGTGCAACAAAGCCCTCAAAACCCGGTTTATGCAACAAAGCCTGGAAAATCACATTGCCGATCCTACCGGCGCCAGCCGGTAGTCGTTCAGTTTCTATTGACAGACATTATCAGTCAACCTCGAACAACCTTTTATTCAACCAAAAGAAAAATAACGTTATCGTTCTTTGAACTGAAAGCTTTGCCCCCACCTATCAGCCCATTCACACAGCGAAATTAGCTGCTGAGCGAGCTCTTTTCCCACATCTGTCAAGCGGTAACCCGACTGGCCTCGTTCAACGAATTGAAGAGCTTTTAAACCAGTCAGGCGACCATTCAGGATTGAAGGGGAAATATTGTCGCAACGTTCCCTAAGTTTTCGAAAGGACAGCTCTTCGTTTCGAAGCTCCCACAAAATCCGCATAGTCCACCGCTGCCCCAAGACATCAAAAAGCACCATAACCGGTCGGCCTGATGACGACCCTCGAACCTTCTCCCCTGGCTTTTTCAACGGTACTCTTCTTTCTCTAGACATGCCCTGAAAACAGGGAATACACATGCTACACTTTCTGTACTAAATCAAGTGGACACTGATAGCCGATACTCCACAATGCAGCCTGAAGGATAATCGTGCCTTTCCCCTGAAGTCAGGCAATAGCTCTGATCCCGTCCCTGCCGAGGGCGGAGAAGCGGTTCATAATGGCAATGCAAATCTGGATTTCGGCGGCCAGCCGCCCGGTGGACCCATCAGTCGGGACAGCCGGGGATTGCCATGAGTTCAAGCTGGTCCGCACCAGCGGATTGAATGATCTGGGGGATCATTCAAAGGCGCCGAACGCTCTCGCCGAAAGCGTGATTGCTCCGTTCAAGGCCAAAGTCATCAAGCAGCTTGGGCACTGGCAAACAATGCATGACGTCGAATGGGGAACCATGCACTGGGTCGATTGCTGCATTCAGGACCGGCTTCTGAGCTAAATCGGCTACATGCCGCCAGCCGAGGCCGAGCGGCGATACCTTACACAAGCAGAAGCGATGGATACGGTCGCGTAACGGGTTGAACAAAATGCTCGCTGCGCAAGCCGGAGCGGTTCAGGAAGATCATGAGTCCTCATTCAAGGCATGAACAATCTCTGCGATCCGGCAGGTGGTGTCTTCTCATCCAGCCGCACCATGGTCGCCCCGTGCATAATCTCGACAGCTTGAGCGGAGGCGGACAAAGAAAGCGTGGAGCGGGTCCGGTGCCTTTGCAGCCACGCGGGCATGGTCACGTCCAGCCTTGCTGATCCGGCCGCGGTGAGCGGGCCTCAGACCGGGTTGGCGCACCCGCGGGTTCAGCCCGAAATAGCTCACCTGTTTCTACGGCGACTTAAACCGCTCAATGCTGCCGACCACGGCCATCAGCCCGGCTGCGACCGCCAGATTGACACCGGTGATGGTTAGAAGGCGCTGGATGGCTTCGTCTTCCAGCGCCTTCTGGGCGATGTTGCGATCGAGCACGGCAAGGTCCTCTCCGAGCCGATCCAACTCACGGATACCCCAGCAGTTAGTTTTTTAAATCAAGGAACACTGGAAACATCCCCAGCGTACAGCTGACCAAAGACTGAAGGGCTGTCGGGCGCTACATTGGTCGAACCTCCGATCATCGTCAGAGCGATGCCACCCTTGGCTTTTTCCTCGTGAAGGAGGCGGTATCGGTCTTTGGGATGACCATCCTCAGCATAAGCTGGAGCATGCGCTGTACTTATCACGCGGTTGCGTTGATTCAGATGCTTCAATTTGAGCGGCTGCAGTAGCGGGTCTGAAGAGGTTTGTTTGCTTATCAGTGCTTGCTTTCGATCTATTGGCCATGCTGGAACATTGCAGCGACGATGGCTTCTGGCGCGTCTTCTTGCACCAAGTGACCGGCGTCTGGGATCACAGTGATCTGGCCCTCGGTTAACATGCCAGCTAATTTGTGCCCACGCTCTAGGGGAATCCAGTCGTCCTTTGCGCCCCAAAGCAAGGTGGTGGGGCAATCAAGAGATGCATATTGGCTCTCGACCTCATCCGTGTACTTCTGATCCATCTGTGCGATCTGCCGGTAGAATGCCGGTTGCCCCACCTCTCCCTGCCAAGGCGCCATGTAGACCTGTAGCGCTTTTTCCGTAAGCTTTTTATGCGCTGCGCTTTGCAGATATGCACGCAGGAGCGCATCATGCGCATATGCAGGAAGACCCGCAAAAGCAGCTTCATACTGCCTGACGTGCGCAACAAACGGCGACCCCCACGGGGCGACCGCGACTGGGTCAAAAATAGTCATACGCTTGTATCTCAGATCATTAAGGTAGTAGGCCCGTAATGCGGTCGCTCCACCGAAGTCATGACACAGGATTTCGGGGCGCTCCAAACCCCAGTGGCTGAACATGGCGGTCAGTAGGTCGTTCTGCACTGCCAAGGACACATCCTGCCCGTCTTTTTTCTCTGACAGACCGTAGCCAATGAGATCGAAGAAATAGACAGTCCACCGCTGGGCCAGCAGCGGAGCGATCCGGCGCCAGACCTGCGATGAAAAGGGCGTCCCATGCACCAGCACCAAAGGATCACCAGACCCGATTTCACCCCAGGCAATCGATTGTCCGTTGTGATCGTAACGTTCGGGTAGCGATAGCATGGCGAATCCCCTGTAATGCTTTATGCTGGATATACGGTTACACTGCGGCCCACTGTATGTAACCTTATTTTTCACATATGAGGTTACAATGTGGTCGGAAGAGAGCTTTGTCGGGGGGCATCTAGCCTTGGACTTCCTCAACACCGTTGGGGATACTGATAAGTCAAGGTCAGCCAATCTTCTCACGTCGCCGGAAGCTCTGCTTGATTGGCTCGCAGTGAGCGGCACGGAGGGAAGAGACGCAAAAGTCACGCCGCCGTTACAAGACGACGTAGACGCGCTGATCGGATTTCGAGAACTGACCCACCGCGTTCTGTCAGCCTCCGTGAGCAATAGAACACCCGAACCTGACGACATCCAAGCATTCGAGGCGCACATTAAGTCTGCCTTGGGGCGCGCACACCTGGACCTTACCGTCACACCGCCCCCATGGATCGCCACCAAAGTCCCCGCCCACCACTGGATCGATCGCTTCGTTCTACTTGTGGATGGTTTTATCAGATCACCCGAAGCTGCAAAGCTGCGTCAGTGCGAACGGTGCAGTTGGTTCTTTCTGAACTCGGGGCGGGGGCGGGGGCGGCGGTGGTGCAATATGTCAACCTGCGGCAACCGGCATAAGGTAGCGGCCCATAGGAAGAGGCGACAGGTCAATGACAAGGGATGACAGGAGAGCCATGAACGCTGTCATTGAAAGACGGCAGCGGCTGATTTGTCCGCTGTGCTCGCCTCGCCCAGTCCTCTGCTTACGTAGTTGCAGCGAATGTCTCCTTCGGGGCCGCCTCGCAGCATTTCAAATGCAGGGTGGACGGCCGCTCAGGGCCGCTCTTGCAAGCGGCCCAAATTCTTTAAATTTCCACGCTTTCGGAGATCGCGAGAGCATCTTCCAGCTCGATGCCGAGATAGCGGGTGGTGCTGTCCATCTTGGTATGTCCGAGCAGCAGCTGTACGGCCCGCAGGTTGCCAGTCTTTCTGTAGATATGCGCCACTTTTGTCCGGCGCATGGAATGCGTCCCATAGGAAGTGGAATCCAGCCCGATGGACCTTACCCAATCCCGCACCAGACGGGCGTACTGCCGGGTAGAGATGTGCAAGCGTTCGTGAAAACGGCCGGGCCAGAGGTATTCTGAGCCGACCATCACCGGTTCCTCCATCCATCGCAAAAGCGACTTGCGCGTGCCCGCTGTTATCTCGAAGCGCACCGGTCGCTGGGTCTTGCTCTGAACAATCGAGGCGCGCTCCTTGACCCGGCCCGAGGCATAGACATCCGCGACCCTCAGTTTCGCCAGGTCACAGCCACGCAGCTTGCTGTCGATAGCCAGATTGAACAGGGCGAGACCCCTGTGGTTCCGGGCGATCTCCAGGCGGACGCGAATGGCCCAGACGTGTTTTGGCAAGAGCGGCCGCTTCTGACCGGCATCGCGCCCCTTGTTCCAAGCTGGGCGGCACGCGCGAATGGCAGGTAAATTGGCAATGGGCATGATAGGCCCTCCGATCCACCACGCCCTGCCACGACACCAACCCGACGTTGGTGCGTCATTCTAACATGCTGATCCGGCAGCGCGGCTACCCTGGCCGCAGGATAAGTCTGTCCGGAGAAAGGGGAAGCACGGCCTTCAGCAGATTTATGAAACAAAGCCCCCGCGACCTTGTCCTGCCATGGTAAGCCCGGTAATGAATCCGAGAATTTTGTTGTTTCGCTTCGCCTTAAAAACTGGTTTTGGATTGCCGGCTCCAAAATAACTCCTTGGGGGAAAATTAGCGGCCTTTACTTTGCGCGGCACTCATGCCGTCAACATGAACTAACAGACCTTGGGAATTTTGCACTGAAGCTTTCTAAGTCAATCCCAGACACGTTAGCCACATAGCTGACAGTATGGTAAGTCCCGCACACAGCCAATATTTCCAGTTGTTGCTCGACTGTCCACATTTCCTGAAAACGGTTTAATTCTTCCTGGTCCAAGTAGCCTTGGAGGCACATCTGGTCCACAACTTCAAGAAGCAAACTCTCTGGCTCCGACCAGCATGATGCAGTGCTTGCGCACTGCACAGTGGCTCGAACTTGCTCTTCGGTAAGGCCCACGTGGCGTGAAAAAATTGCGACATGAACACCCCACTCGTATTCACACTCAAGGTTGGCGGTGACCCGCAGGATCACAATTTCCCGCTCCCGTTTGGAAATCGGGCTTTGCTTGTCAAGGTGATTTGACACTCCTTTCTTCAGGAACCTTGGGCTATTGGCGAAGACGCGAAATAATTTCAGCAAGTAACCATTTTGCCGGGGAACCCCTTCAAGGAGCATTTGGATTTCGGCTGAAAATGGTTCCTCGGCCGGTCTTAAGGGATTTTCCATTGGGCTCTCCAATGCGCTACCAAAACAGTAGCGCATTGCTGACATAACTTTGCTGCATTTGTCCAGCCAATAATTTCACAACACCCTATCGAGGTGTATGGCCGAGGTGGAGTTTCGACGCTTCAACCACGAACCACACAGCAACCCCGGTGACCAAGACCAACATGGGCCTTTCCGAGCTTCTCGCAAAGCAGGATGGCGGCGACTTTCTGCATGCCGTCGCCGAGGCAGTTTTACAGCTGATCATGGAGGCCGGCGTGGAAGGCCTGATCGGTGCCGGCAAGCATGAGCGCGCCGATCAGCGCACGACCTGGCGAAACGGCTCCCGGGAGCGCGCATTTGATACGCGGCTGGGCACGCTGAACCTGAAGGCTCCAAAGCTTCGGCAGGGCCGCTATTTCCCCGGCTTCCTGGAGCCCCGCAAGACCCCGGAGAAGGCCTTGGGCGCGGTGATCCAGAAGGCCTGGATCGGCGGGGTGTCCACGCGCAGGGTCGACGAGCTGGCCCAGGCGATGGGGCTGCAGGGCATCTCCAAGAGCACGGTATCGAAGCTGTGCAAGGACATCGACGAGCGTGTCGGCGAGTTTCTGAACCGCCCTCTTTGCGGCGGATGGCCCTGCGTCAGGCTGGATGCAACGTATCTCAAGGTGCGCCAGGGCGGCCGGATCGTAAGCGTCGCGGCCATAATAGCCGTCGCCGCAAACACCGATGGGCGGCGCGAAATCATTGGCCTGGGGCTTGGTCCGTCAGAAGCCGAGACCTTCTGGACGGACTTCCTGCGCGGCTTGAAGGCCCGAGGGCTGGACGGCACCAAGCTGGTGATCAGCGACGCGCACAGCGGCCTCAGGGCGGCCATCGAGCGGGTCTTCGAGGCAACCTGGCAGCGATGTCGCGTTCACTGGATGCGCAATGCTCTGGCACATGTCCCACGCGGCCAGCACACCGTAGTCGCCGCTGCGATCCGCCAGGCCTTCGACCAGCCCGACCGCGCATCCGCCGGATAAACCTGGCGACGCGTTGCGGATCAGCTCCGCGGACGATGGCCCAAGCTGGCTAACCTCATGGATGAGAGCGAGCACGACGTGCTGGCCTACATCGCGTTCCCGCGCCAGCACAGGACGAAGTTGCACAGCACCAACCCGATCGAGCGCTTGAACAAGGAGTTGAAGCGCCGAGCCGATGTCGCCGGTATTTTCCCGGATGAGGCCTCCATCACCCGCCTGACCGGCGCCGTGCTGTTCGAACAGAACGACGAATGGCAGGCCGCCAGCCGCTACATGATGGTTGAGGCCTTCGCCGAAACCGACGCAGAGGAGACAGACCCCAGTCTCAGCCTTTCAACCCAAGCCGCCTGATTATGACCTCAGGCCATCCGGGAAATTACACCAGCTTGACGGACGTGATCCCCATCTCCCTCCATTCCGACGAAAGGATCGCACCATCAAACCGTGGGATCAAACAACTAGTTTACAACCGTGACAGCTTGGGGCGGCGTGAGGGGCTTAAAGTGCCAATGAAACAACCAAAGAAGGGGCGGCTCTGGCTGAACGATGGATCGTGCGTCCGTCTGCAACCCGGGTATCGCAACCATGTTTGGCCGTATGACTTCGTGCATCATCGAACCGACGCTGGCAGGGCGTTCAGGACGCTCAACATCTTGGACGAGCACAGCCGGGAATGTCTGGCGATCCGTGTAAAACGCAAGCTGAACCCGACCGAAGTCATTGATGCACTGACTGACCTGTTCATCCTGCGCGGCGTGCCAGGCTGCACTCGGTCAGACAATGGCCCGGAGTTCATCGCTGAGGCTGTCAGAGACTGGATTGTTGAATTTCACTGAGAACTGACCCGGTATTCTACTACTTCCCTGCCGAAGTTGAGGAGGAAGCCGCGTGAACATCCTCGACCATATCAAAGCAGCCAGGGCGCCCGGCAACGGGGCCAAGGGATCAGCAGGGAAAGGCGTCTTTTTCTGCTCCCGCTGCGGCAAGCGCTCGCACAAAGAGGCGAGCATCCAACAGCATATCCGCGACCTTCACGGCGGCGATGGCAACGCAATGAAGGAGCCGCCCCGCCGCCAGATGATGCGTGCGCTCATTGCGGCGCAGGAACTGGCGGCAGGCCTCGAAGCCTCCAGGGAGGTCCACTGCCTCCTAGCAGAATGGTTTCTGCACAGGGATGGAGCAACGGCTGGTGAATGCAAGCGTGTGTTTGCTGACCTTCGGCGCGCACGGCTGGCCTGTGACAAGGCCTCACCTCATTCCGGGAGGCCTGCAAATGACCGACAAGCCCATGCTTTTCGCCGCGCCGATGGTCAGGGCGATCCTGCGCGAAATTGAGACCCCGGGAGCCGGGAAAACCCAGACGCGGCGGATCTACAAACCCGATCCCGGCTTCAGAGCCGCAGCAATACTGCGTAGGCGACCACATCTGGGTGCGCGAGACACACGCTCTGACCAACAAGCACGCTTACCGCTTGAGCGTCGGCGTAGATCAGCGCGTCAACCCCGCCAACGACTACGACGCCGCCGTCTACCGCGCCTGCTTTGACCGCAGCACCGGCGGGCTTCGCTGGCGCCCCTCGATCCATAAGCCCCGCTGGGCCAGCCGGATCACGCTGGAGGTGACTGACGTGCGTTTCCAGCGCCTGCAGGATATTTCGCCGGACGATGCCGAGGCCGAAGGCCTCATTCAGCTCCCGTGGGCGGGGCAGTTGGCCGTCGATCATGGCTGCAACTGGGGTTTCGAAGGTGACACCCGGCATGGCAGCCCGGTATCAGCCTTTGCTGCACTCTGGGACAGCATCAACGGCTCCCCCCGCAAAAAAGACGGCCCAGACATCAGCTGGGAAGCCAATCCGAAGGTCGTGGCGATCACCTTCCGCCCGCACCTCTGCAACATTGATGAAATGGAGGAAGCCGCATGACACTCCTTTGTTGGATAGGACGGACACTGTAGATAGCCAACGCAAGGAGATAAAAGCGAAAGCTCAGCAATGCGGATAATTCATTGCAAAGCGGCTTAGTGCATTTTTGGGTCTCGGCTTTTCCAATTCGTCAGTAACTCTCTTTCAATGTCCTCGGGATCGCGGCACCAAAACTCAACCGTATCGAAAAATTGCGGGATAGGTTCATGCTCTTCCGCGTCTGACCCCTTAATTTGCTGCTGCACAGCCGAAATAGCAGCGCGTACATCACTGTACATCTCAAAAGCGCCCTCCTTGAAGCCTGGATAGGCAGCGACGCCTTGATAGGCAAACCAAATTATAAAAACGGCCCCGGTAAAAGTAATCTTTATCGAGCCTTCTTCAAACTTGACCTCAGGAAAAAAGAATTCTTCCAACTTAATATCAAGATATCCCCCGTCAGGCTGTTCAACTGCGCGGGGAAAATGCCGAGACAGAGCATCTTCTATCCGGGGCTGAATACGGTTCACGACAAAGGCGGCGAGTAACAGATTGTTTTCACTTCGCATTGATGCCCAAGGAATAGTAAAGCTGGCTGAAAAGAGTTCAACACGAAACGGTTCCATGTCCTGAAACCCTCGACTGTTATTGTTGCCATCGCCCATCATACCCTGCTCCTTTTCTGGATCATTCAGACTGGACCTGTGACACGCATAAGAAACTGTGCATGAGGCTTCTCAGTTTCCTTGTTCATCAACTGCGCCAAAATAAGGTCGCCTGTTGAAAGCTCGAGCGTATGCACTTTCAGAAGCCGCTTAATCTTACAAACCACGGCCTGAATTTCGAGCACCGCAGAAGTGTCTTGATCAGCGCACATGCCAAAATTGCGATTGGCATGTAGGTGATGGTCTAATGCTCGTTGATACAGAACCTTAAACTCATTCTCTTCCAAATGTGGATCAGAATTAGACTGCGCCCTATGAGGTATAGTGTCTGCGTCTGGCGCCCTGGGTATGGGGAAGAATTTGGGGTTTCTCTTTCGAACATGAGCGACAATTTGTGTGGCCTTGTAGGTATTCCTTAGCTTTTTCCCGAGCGCAGGCAACTCGGTTGACTGGGCCAGCAAGCTCCCAAACATCATTAACTCAAAGACTTTCCTGAGTTGCAGGTAACAAAGTTCTATATCGACGGGACGATAGACATTTACCGCCGCCCCCTTCGAGAGGGCGTTAAGTGTGTGGTGACAGACCCAAAGACGATTAAATATCTCGAGCAAATACCTGCAGTAGTCGTTCAGCACTTCCACCCGCTGTACTTCATTCAACTTCCTCAAAATTCGCTCCCTTTCCGGATTTCCGTTACGTAATGACACTTTGATCCGCCAACCGGCGACTAATATCCTGCATCAGTGCCCTGGCTTTGCGCGCCTCTTTCTGAGCAACGTGAACTGTATTTTGGTTACAGTGAGCCTTTTCGTGAACAAGGTCATTTCTAAGTAACCTGAATTGGTGAACGCGACTCAGCAGGCTCTCATCCAAGACCCCTAGAAACTTTAGCCTGCACTCGTACTTCTTCTTGTCGAACTCACGAGCCTTGCTTTTGCTGAAGCGCTCTGCGATTTCAACATGCAGTCTCGCTTCCAACCACATTGCCGAAAAGGTGATATAAACAAGTGCTGCCTTAAACGATTTCCGCTGAGGGTCAAATTTAACGATGTCGCCAACTCCACCGAGGCGCGGTGTGCGAGCTTTACCTTCGGCCTGCTCCATATCCGCAAAAGCATCTTCTGCAATTTGAGAAAAAATGCCGATATTCGAAACCACGAACTGATCCACGGCCGACTTCTCCTTTTCTGAATCAGGTGGACCTAATATTGGGAGACTGTTCGCGGCTCGTAATGCTCCACATATCTCCTCGCTCCCCCGTTGAAAGAAAAATCCTCTTGTCGTGCGAGCGGAGATGGCGCACGCGGTCCTCTGTAAGGTTGTTCCAGCTCGCTATAGCGCGCGTGGACCGGAAGCTATGACCGCCGCCGCTCCTCTCGCCTTTCAGCCAGTAGTAAATTTTTTCCGGTCCCTGTGCTCACCTGCCAGTCGCGCCGCCCAAGAAACCAGAGCGACCGTCAAACTAGCACAGGCGCCACCGACTGCCCCCACGACTATTCCCTGCCATATTGATACTTCCACGCCTAATTCTCCTCTTATGGACGACCGAAACACCCAGCGCTAGAAATCCGTTGTTAACACCCGCACGCGCCCATCACTACCAAACAGCCCAGCGTCGTACTTTTCCTCAGCCCTTGACTGCACAGCATGGAGCCCGTGGTCCTCGATAGCTTCGCTGGAGGTAACAATGACCACGCGCTTTTCTCCATCAAACGCTTCAAGCAGCGTCTCAAACTCCTGAGAGCCTTCCCGCTCTCCCGAAAACGTAAGTGGCATTACATCATTCTCCTATTTCGACTTCTGCTTCCGATAGGCGCTCTGGTGCGCCGCGTTGGCCATGAGGCCACACTCTCAAAGAACTCTTCCATGTCGTCGCCCTTCTGGTAAAGCGCCGATCCGATGTCTTTGACGGTACACGTGCCAGACCGCTGCTATTGGGCAGAGACGAATACGGTTACGACGTGTTACCCCCACATGTCGCGGCAGTGCGATAGGCGGCCCCGCAAGCTGCACATGTATTGTTCCGGAAAGCCGCATCGAGACAACGGAGAGAAGACTGGCGCTTCCAAAGACGGCTGCGCCAGCGCATTGAAAAACTTGAATGCCAGCTGGCCGTCTATCTTCGCTGATCAGCCCCGCGCATGGCCTCCATGGAAGCCCCTGCAAAGGTGATCGAATACTGCTTGATGTTCCGCTGCTTGCACCTGGTGCATTTCATCTTAGCAATCACGTCGGCAACCGTCACCTGATCGCCAACTTGGTCGATGAGCCATGCCACCCTGACCGGCCCGGCGTGCTCGCAGCCATGTACCATGCGTCATTGAAGGCCAAGATGTCGGAACTGGAAGCGGAGAAAGCCGGATTGGAGGCCATCATCAAGGAAAGCCCTGGGCCCCCTGCCCTGCGGCTGCATCCCAGCCTTTCGCAGCGCTACGGCGAGATGGTCGAAGATCTCGCCCGGTCGCTGAACGCGCCGGAGGTGAAGCGGGAAGCCACAGCAGCGCTGCGGGCGCTGATTTCGCAGGTTCGGATGGTTCCGGACGCTGATGCGCCGGGCGGGCATGAGCTTGAACTTGTTGGGGAATTGGCCGGGATCATGGCTTTGGGGAGCCCGGAATCGAAAAAGCCCCCGCTGTTGGCGGAGGCTTGGTCGGAAACGCTGGTTGCGGGAGCAGGATTTGAACCTGCGACCTTCAGGTTATGAGCCTGACGAGCTACCTGGCTGCTCCATCCCGCGTCAGGTGTTTTTTTTTGATATCGTTATGAGAGGTTTGGATTTTACTAGGTTTGGCGGTGACCTACTCTCCCAGGGCTTGAGCCCAAGTACCATCGGCGCGACAGTGCTTAACTTCCGGGTTCGGGAAGGGACCGGGTGTTTCACTTGTGCTGTAGCCACCAAACCGAGGAAAATCCAAAAGCCTCCGGCTTTTGGATTTGGCGGCAGGCAGCGTGTTTGCAAAGCAAACATGCGTTGCCGCTGGTCTGTTACGTCACGGGGACGTTTCCAAAAGCGGAAGGCGTTACAATCAAGGTTGTCCAAGTCAGTTTGGGATGTGTTTGCTTTGGTTCGAGTAACACTGTCTGTTACTGGATCAAATCAAGCCTATCGGGCGATTAGTACCGGTCAACTGAATGCATTGCTGCACTTACATCTCCGGCCTATCGGCGTGGTGGTCTTCCACGGCCCTCAGGGATACCTTGTTTTGAGGGGGGCTTCCCGCTTAGATGCCTTCAGCGGTTATCCTGTCCGAACATAGCTACCCTGCACTGCTGCTGGCGCAACAACAGGTCCACCAGTGGTTCGTTCACCCCGGTCCTCTCGTACTAGGGGCAACTCCTCTCAAGTATCCTACACCCACGGCAGATAGGGACCGAACTGTCTCACGACGTTCTAAACCCAGCTCACGTACCTCTTTAAACGGCGAACAGCCGTACCCTTGGGACCTGCTCCAGCCCCAGGATGAGATGAGCCGACATCGAGGTGCCAAACACTGCCGTCGATATGGACTCTTGGGCAGTATCAGCCTGTTATCCCCGGCGTACCTTTTATCCGTTGAGCGATGGCCCTTCCACTCGGGACCACCGGATCACTATGGCCGACTTTCGTCTCTGCTCGACTTGTCAGTCTCGCAGTCAGGCTGGCTTCTGCCATTGCACTCAACGAGCGATTTCCGACCGCTCTGAGCCAACCTTCGCGCGCCTCCGTTACTCTTTAGGAGGCGACCGCCCCAGTCAAACTACCCGCCACGCAGGGTCCCGGATCCGGATAACGGACCGCGGTTAGATATCAAGAGTGCGAAGGGTGGTATCTCAAGGGAGGCTCCACCGCGACTAGCGTCACGGTTTCGATGCCTACCACCTATCCTGCACATCACAATCCTGATACCAGTGCGAAGCTGTAGTAAAGGTGCACGGGGTCTTTCCGTCTAACCGCGGGAAGCCTGCATCTTGACAGGCAATTCAATTTCGCTGAGTCGATGTTGGAGACAGCGGGGAAGTCGTTACGCCATTCGTGCAGGTCGGAACTTACCCGACAAGGAATTTCGCTACCTTAGGACCGTTATAGTTACGGCCGCCGTTTACCTGGGCTTCAATTCGGAGCTCTCACCCCTCCTTTTAACCTTCAGGCACCGGGCAGGCGTCAGACCCTATACGTCGCCTTACGGCTTCGCAGAGCCCTGTGTTTTTAATAAACAGTCGCCACCCCCTGGTTTGTGCCCCCGGATTCCACTTGCGTAGGACCCGGGCCTCCTTCTCGCGAACTTACGGAGGTATTTTGCCGAGTTCCTTCAACATCGTTCTCTCAAGCGCCTTGGTATTCTCTACCAGTCCACCTGTGTCGGTTTAGGGTACGGTCTGACGGAGGGCTATTTCCAGGGACTGATCAGCAGCCCATTCAATCCGATAAGGATGAACTACCTTCACAATCCGTCACATCCTCCTGGCCCACGAATATTAACGTGGTTCCCATCGCCTACGCCTTTCGGCCTCGGCTTAGGGGCCGGCTTACCCTGCTCAGATTAGCTTTAAGCAGGAACCCTTGGACTTTCGGCGAGAGTGTCTCTCACACTCTTTGTCGCTACTCATGTCATCATTCTCACTAGTGATCTCTCCACGGGATCGCTCACGCGCCCGCTTCATCGAAAGCTCCTTGCGTCCAATCTTTCCCGGAGGAAAGTAAGGACGCATGGAACTATGTCACACTACGCTCTGCTACCATGCACTATGTGCATCCTCGGCTTCGGCTCATGGCTTGAGCCCCGTTACATCTTCGCCGCAAGACATCTTGATTAGACCAGTGAGCTGTTACGCTATCTTTAAAGGATGGCTGCTTCTAAGCCAACCTCCTGGTTGTTTTGGACGTCTCACCTGCTTTCCCACTTAGCCATGAATTGGGGGCCTTAGCCGGAGGTCAGGGTTGTTTCCCTCTCCACGACGGACGTTAGCATCCGCCGTGTGTCTGCCATCCAGTACTCCCGGGTATTCGGAGTTTGGTTAGGATCAGTAAGCCTGTGGGGCCCCATTACCCATCCAGTGCTCTACCCCCCGGGGTATTCGGATGACGCTCTACCTAAATAGATTTCGCAGAGAACCAGCTATCTCCGAGTTTGATTGGCCTTTCACCCCTAGGCACAGCTCATCCCGATCCTTTTCAACGGATGTGGGTTCGGTCCTCCAGTGCGTGTTACCGCACCTTCAACCTGGCCATGCCTAGATCACTCGGTTTCGGGTCTGATCCCACGAACTCATGCGCCCTATTAAGACTCGCTTTCGCTGCGCCTACACCTAACGGTTTAAGCTTGCTCGTGAGACCAAGTCGATGACCCATTATACAAAAGGTACGCTGTCAGCCCTCAAGGGGCCTCCAACTGATTGTAGGCGTTCGGTTTCAGGTACTGTTTCACTCCCCTCGCCGGGGTGCTTTTCACCTTTCCCTCACGGTACTGGTTCGCTATCGGTCAGTAAGGAGTACTTAGCCTTCGGAGGTGGTCCTCCGATCTTCGAACAGGATTTCACGTGTCCCGCCCTACTTAATACGTCCCTCAGAGCTTAGAATACGGGGCTGTCACCCGCTATGGCCATGCTTCCCAGCATGTTCTTCTCACTCATCAGGCTCGGCTGGTCCGCGTTCGCTCGCCGCTACTAACGGAGTCTCTATTGATGTCCTTTCCTCCGGGTACTTAGATGTTTCAGTTCCCCGGGTTTGCTCTTATAAACCTATGTATTCAGTCTATAAGTACCTGGTTAAGCCCATTATAAGCAGCCATCCGGAATAAACCGGCGGCTATTATAACAAACTTTCAGGTGGGTTCCCCCATTCAGAGATCTTGGGATCAAAGCCTATTCCCGGCTCCCCCAAGCTTATCGCAGGGTATCACGTCTTTCATCGCCTCTTACTGCCAAGGCATCCACCAAACGCCCTTCTCGCGCTTGATTTGATCCAGAAAAAGAAAGTGTTACCTTCCGCGGCTCCGGAAGCTGGTAAGAAACCGGCGCCTTTATTCTGAACCAAAAAGCAAACTATCCCGCTCCCGGCCACATCTGCGACCAGGAACTTGTTGCATGATCCTCAGATCATGCGGGTTAGTGTACTTGACTTGGACAACACTGTCTTTTCAATCAGGCAGACTTCAGGACGTCTGAGGAAACATGACGTATTCTGAAGCTCGCATCCCGTCCCGAAGGACAGTCAGCACCTGACTGAGACCGGTCCCACACTCGGGCGGCCAACAGTCTTGTTGATTGTATCTCTCTTAACGATGTCAATTTTCGTCTGAAGAACAGACGTTCAAACAGTCAGAAACTGCTTGAAGATATGTTCTTCCTTACGGCGTCCCCGCGGGGGATGGTGGAGCCTAGGAGGATCGAACTCCTGACCTCCTGAATGCAAATCAGGCGCTCTCCCAGCTGAGCTAAGGCCCCAAATATATCCCGAGGGATTATGGTGGGTCGAGGAGGACTTGAACCTCCGACCTCACGCTTATCAGGCGTGCGCTCTAACCACCTGAGCTACCGACCCAGGTTTTCGTTCTGCTCTGCAAAACAAAACCGGTGTGCGACAGGGTATTGCAAGGCAATGCCCGAGAGCAGCACTCAGTGGTTATGTCACCGACAGCTGCCAGTAACGGCTGCTGCCGCGTGTTTTCCTGAAGAGATATGAGGACGGTCCGGTCCAGAGGGCATCTTGCGATGCCCCGATGCGGACAGCTTTGTTTGCTGTCCATGCTAAGTGATGCACGATCAGGAGCAGGCTCCATGATGCTAGCATCATCCTTAGAAAGGAGGTGATCCAGCCGCAGGTTCCCCTACGGCTACCTTGTTACGACTTCACCCCAGTCGCTGAGCTCACCGTGGTCCGCTGCCCCCACCGAAGTGGTTGGCGCACGGCCTTCGGGTAAACCCAACTCCCATGGTGTGACGGGCGGTGTGTACAAGGCCCGGGAACGTATTCACCGCGTCATGCTGTTACGCGATTACTAGCGATTCCGACTTCATGCCGCCGAGTTGCAGACGACAATCCGAACTGAGACAGTTTTTTGGGATTAACCCATTGTCACTGCCATTGTAGCACGTGTGTAGCCCAACCCGTAAGGGCCATGAGGACTTGACGTCATCCACACCTTCCTCCCGCTTATCACGGGCAGTTTCCCTAGAGTGCCCAGCCGAACTGCTGGCAACTAAGGATGTGGGTTGCGCTCGTTGCCGGACTTAACCGAACATCTCACGACACGAGCTGACGACAGCCATGCAGCACCTGTCACTCGGTCACCGAAGTGAAAACCAGATCTCTCTGGCGGTCCGAGGATGTCAAGGGTTGGTAAGGTTCTGCGCGTTGCTTCGAATTAAACCACATGCTCCACCGCTTGTGCGGGCCCCCGTCAATTCCTTTGAGTTTTAATCTTGCGACCGTACTCCCCAGGCGGAATGCTTAATCCGTTAGGTGTGTCACCGAATAGCATGCTACCCGACGACTGGCATTCATCGTTTACGGTGTGGACTACCAGGGTATCTAATCCTGTTTGCTCCCCACACTTTCGCACCTCAGCGTCAGTATCGAGCCAGTGAGCCGCCTTCGCCACTGGTGTTCCTCCGAATATCTACGAATTTCACCTCTACACTCGGAATTCCACTCACCTCTCTCGAACTCAAGACCAGGAGTTTAAGAGGCAGTTCCAGGGTTGAGCCCTGGGATTTCACCCCTTACTTTCTGGTCCGCCTACGCGCGCTTTACGCCCAGTAATTCCGAACAACGCTAACCCCCTCCGTATTACCGCGGCTGCTGGCACGGAGTTAGCCGGGGTTTCTTTACCAGATACTGTCATTATCATCTCTGGCGAAAGAGCTTTACGACCCTAAGGCCTTCATCACTCACGCGGCATGGCTGGATCAGGCTTGCGCCCATTGTCCAAGATTCCCCACTGCTGCCTCCCGTAGGAGTCTGGGCCGTGTCTCAGTCCCAGTGTTGCTGATCATCCTCTAAAACCAGCTATAGATCGTAGACTTGGTAGGCCGTTACCCCACCAACTATCTAATCTAACGCGGGCCGATCCTTCTCCGATAAATCTTTCCCCCGAAGGGCGTATAAGGTATTACTCACCGTTTCCAGTGGCTATTCCTTAGAGAAGGGCACGTTCCCACGCGTTACTAACCCGTCCGCCGCTCCCTCCCGAAGGAGAGCGCTCGACTTGCATGTGTTAGGCCTGCCGCCAGCGTTCGTTCTGAGCCAGGATCAAACTCTCAAGTTGAAACGCCGTTGCCAGCGTATCCTTGACGTTCGAACCTCTGCACATCACTGGTTGCTTTAACAAAACACTCAAACACGGGGGTCTGAAATGCCTTGCGATCCGACCCGGCTAGGAACCGGAACTGCAACCAATTATTCTCTGTCTGTTGTGCTTGGTTTCAAAAGAAACCGAAGCCGAACAAGACAGTGAAGCTGACACTCAATCATCGGAAGCGAACTTCCTAAGAGCGTTGATATACAGACGTTGATCCATCGAAACGAACCAAACCGCCCACATATCTCTTCAGTTATCCATCAATGTCAAAGAGCAAACATCCCGAGGTCAAAAACAGGACCGATGCGCCAGTTCTCCCAGCGCGCCCGCCTGCCAAATCCATCAAAATGCCCCGGTCTCTCCCGGGCGTCCTGCCGTCTCTCCGGCCCGTCCCGGCGTCTCTCCGCCGTGTCTCCCGTCCGTTCCTGCGTCGCCGCCGCCCCGTCCGGTGTGCCCCGCTGCGCCTCAGCGCCGCCGGTGAGGGGGCTTTTACGGTTACCCCCCAGAACCCGCAAGCCCAAAATCGCAAAAAACAAAACTTTCTGCCCGGAAAAACCGCAATGCCAACAAAATCAACGGCTTACGCNGNANTAAACTCNNGCCCCCTGCCCCGCCCGCCNCCCTCAGCAACCGCCGCCGCAACCGCCGGATCCCGCCCCGGCCCCCGCCGCCCCGGGAACCGGCAGACTTACCCACAGACCGGCCCGCCTTATCCACAGAACCGTCCCCGGAATCGCTCCAAACAGCCCCAAAAAGCAATCCCCCCGCTTCCGTCCGGACAAAAATACCCCCGCCAAGGCCGCCAAAAACAGGATGCGGCCAAAGCCCCGAACAAAAGACGGAAAGAACACCCGCCGGCTAGGCCACTCAAGCAGATCCCTCAGTGTTCGATCGCACTCAAACCCTCCGCAAGGCTGGTGCGCAGACCGGCCTTCTCCATATGCAGCCGCAGCCGCTGGTTATAGCCTTCAGGGGTATTCAGCGCGTCGATCAATTCCGCGCAGCCGGATGCTTGCAGGCTGGTCGACACCAGCATCCGCAGAAAGGCCTCTCCCTGCGCCTTGTCCGAGACCCGATTGCCGAGCCATTCCGCGGCGTCCCCCACTAGGCGCACCGCTGGCGAGAGCACCGCCTGCGCCGACAGATAGGCATTCAGTTCCGCCCCGTCCTGAAGCGCAAAGACCCTGTTGTCCGGCTCGAAGATCCAGCCCACCAGCGCGGTGTCGCCCAACACCATGACTGGAGAGCCGCCCAGGGCTATGCCCGGAAAAGGGATCATCACAGAAGCGGCTTCAGCCGGAGCGGTCAGCTCAGCCACCCGGCAAAGATCCGCACCGGCCATGAACGAGATCACCCGCTGGTCTTCACGGAAGGCCAGCTCCTTCAGAATGCCCTCAGCGGTCTCTGCCAACAGGCCGAGGAAGATCACATCGCTGGCATCAATCACCGCCTGATTGCCAGCCGCCGTGACATCTCCGAACGCCTTGGCAAGCATCGCGGAGTGAGCTTTGCTACGCTCCGACACCGTTATTTGGTGCCCCTTGCCAGCCAGGCCCCGCACCACGGCAGAAGCAATGGTGCCGCATCCCAAAAAACCCAAACGCATATCAGATATCCTTCATCAGGCGCAGCGCATCATAGACCGCCGCGTGCGTATTGCGGGCGGAAACCGCGTCACCGATGCGGAACAACTGGAACTGTCCTGGCGGGTTGGACGCTATTCTTTGCGAGTTGCCCGCAATCAACGCATCCTGATCGATTTCGCCGCGGTTGGACGAGAGGTCTTTGAGATCGAAGTACAGATCGTCCAGCGGCAGCGTCCCGTAGTTCAGAACCACCTGATCATAGTCGGCCCTGTACACATGGCCGCTGTAGTCGGTCCCGATTACCGCGGTCAGCTTATTTCCGTTTCGCTCGACCTCCAGCAGGCGGCGGGTCACGGTGAAGGTGACATCCTTGTCCTGCAGCGCCCGCATGTAGGGCACAAGGTTCATCGCCATGATACCCGGAGCAAAGGTACGGTCCGGGGTCATCACCTCGACTGCGGCACCGGCATTGGCAGCAATTTCTGCGGCCATCAGGCCGGGGTGGTCACCAGTCTCGTCATAGATCAGCACATTTGCTGCCGGTTTCACATCGCCGGAAATGATATCCCAGGCCGAGACCGCATGCGGAATATCCCGGCGGGTTTCGAACAGTCCGGTATTGGGCATGCCACCCGTCGCGATGATCACCGCATCCGGGTTCAACGCGGTTACATCCGCGGCATCAGCCCAAGTGCTGAACCGGAACTCAACATCACGGGCGGCGCATTGTGCCATGCGCCAGTCGATGATGCCAATCATCTCGGCCCTGCGCGGGTTCTGCACTGTCAGACGGATTTGGCCGCCCGGCTCTGCCGCGGCCTCGAACACGGTGACATGATGGCCCCGCTCTGCGGCCACGCGGGCGGCCTCCAGCCCGGCGGGGCCGGCTCCGACAATCACGATCTTCTTACGGGTCTCTGCAGGTGCAATCTCGTGCGGCATGGTCAGCTCACGGCCCGTTGCCGCATTGTGGATGCACAGCGCATCCCCCGCCTGATAGATCCGGTCGAGGCAATAGGTAGCTCCAACGCAAGGGCGGATGTCATTCTCGCGCCCCTCAATGATCTTCTTTACCACGTGCGGGTCCGCCATATGGGCGCGGGTCATGCCGACCATGTCCAACAGCCCTTCTGCAACCGCATGGCGGGCGGTTGCCACATCCGGGATTCGGGACGCATGGAAGGTCGGCATCCCGGTTTCCGCGCGCACGGCCCCAGCCAGATCCAAATGCGGCGCGCTGCGCATTCCCTGCACCGGGATCATGTCGGTCATCGCAGGGTCGGTGTGGATTCTGCCCCGGTTCACATTAAAGAAGTCCACCTGCCCTGTGGCTTGAAGAATGCGGGCCATTTCAAACCCCATTTCCGGAGTGATCCCGCCTTTCTGCGCTTCATCGGCACCAAAGCGGACACCGATCACGAAGTCATTTCCCACCCGCTGCCGCACGGCATCGATGACATCGCAGGTTAGCTTCATCCGGCTCTCCAGACTGCCCGCTCCGAATGGGCCCTCCAGATCGTTGGTCAATGGGGAGATGAACTGATCAAGAAGATGACCATGGGTCATGATCTCAATGCCGTCCATGCCACCTTCTTTCATCCGCTCCGCCGCGGCCGCGAAATCCGTGATGATGCGGGCGATATCCCAGTCTTCCGCCAGCTTGGGGAACGCATGGTGTGCAGGTTCGCGGTGGCGTGTGGAGGACACCGCAGGCAGCCAGTCGCCTTTGTTCCAGCCAGTCCGGCGGCCCAGATGGGTAAGCTGGATCATCACGGCTGCGCCATGCTCATGCACCTGATCGGTCAAGTTGCGGATCCACGGCACCACCTCATCCTTGTAGGCCAGGATATTATTGAAAACCGGCGGGCTGTCCTTGCTGACCGCCGCCGATCCCGCTGTCATCGTCAGCGCCACACCGGCTTTTGCCCGTTCCGCGTGATAGGCAGCATATCGATCTTTGGGCATCCCGTCCTCCGGGTAGGCCGGCTCATGGCTGGTCGTCATGATCCGGTTCCTAAGGGTCAGGTGTTTTAGTTTGAAGGGCTGCAGCAGCGGGTCCTTGGACATGGTGCGGGTCTCCTGGAGCGGTGTCTGGACAAATGCGGGTCCGGCGAGTCGCCAAGTGCACTCGACACATGTGTCATTCAACCTATCACACCTGTCAAGAAAAGTTGCACCTGTCCTGCCCTGCTGGTATGTCTGCCGCATGGACACTCAGGACATTACCCGCACCCGGCTGGGGGAGGAAGACTGGCTATCAGCCGCCTACGAAGTACTGACCGAGAGCGGCGTCGAAGCAGTGAAAGTGATGCCGCTGGCAAAGCGGCTTGGCGTCGCCCGCACCAGTTTCTACTGGCACTTCAAAGACCGCGAGGCGTTGCTGGAAGCGATGGTGCGGCGGTGGGAGGAAAAGAACACCGGGAACCTGATCGCCCGGTCCGAAGCTTATGCCGAAACCATTGCCGAGGCGCTGTTCAACCTGTTTGACTGCTGGATTGATGCCGACCTGTTCGATTCCCGGCTGGATCTGGCCATCCGCAATTGGGCGCGGAACGATCCCGGCCTGCAGGCACGGCTGGACCAAGCCGATACCCGGCGCGAGCAGGCATTAACAGAGATGTTCATCCGCTTTGGATTCAGCCCAGGCGTCGCACTGATCCGCGCCAGGGCCATGATCTACACCCAAATCGGCTATATCTCCATGCAAGTGAGCGAAAGCACCGGCTACCGGATTTCGCTTATGCCCGGCTGGGTCGAGGTTTTCACCGGCACGCCGCCCTCACAGCGGGATCTGGACCGCTTTCTGGCCCGCCATAGCTGACTGAACTTAACTTTCGGCGCACAGCAGACAGTCGGCCAGTCTCAAAATCCTGATGGATAATCCGGCCGTCCGAAACATAAAGCGGGCGCGAAGCCATCAGCTTCGCGCCCGCCATAATTTCACTCATGCGCAACCGGGTTTATTCGGCGGCAATCTTGCTTTCCGCCTTCTCGACCCGTACCGCCGAGAACTTGAACTCGGGGATTTTTCCATAGGGGTCGATCGCCGGGTTTGTCAGGATGTTGGCCGCCGCCTCAACGTAGGCAAACGGTACAAACACCATATCCTCGGCAATCGCCCGGTCGGCGCGCGCCATGATCTCGATCGAGCCGCGGCGGGTTGAGAGACGCACCATCTCGCCCGGCTCCACACCCATCGCCCGCAGGGTTTTGGGGTTGAGCGAACAGTTCGCCTCCGGCTCCACCGCGTCCAGCACCAAAGAGCGGCGGGTCATTGACCCGGTGTGCCAATGCTCCAGCTGGCGGCCGGTGGTCATGATCATCGGGTATTCCGCATCCGGCGCCTCATCCGGCGGGATCACCGAAGCCGGCGTGAAGCGGGCACGTCCTTCGGGACGCGGGAAACCGTCACCAAACACAATCGCCTGACCGGGGTCGGTCTCATGCAGCGACGGATAGGTGATGGTCTCGGTCTCCAGACGCTCCCAGGTGATGTTGTCGAGGGACTTCATGTTCAGCTTCATCTCGGCAAAGACTTCGCTGACATCCTTGTAGTCCCAGGGCAGGCCGATGCGCTGCGCCAGCTCGACGGTGACCTTCCAGTCCTCGCGCGCGTCACCCGGAGGCGCCACGGCAGGACGCACACGCTGCACTTGGCGGTTGGTGTTGGAGACCGTGCCGTTCTTTTCATAGAGCGCCGAGGCCGGCAGGATGATATCGGCAAAGTTTGCCGTCTCGGTCAGGAAGATATCCTGCACGATCAACAGTTCCAGCTTGGCAAAGGCATCCCGTGCGTGATCGGCATCCGGGTCCGACATCGCCGGGTTCTCACCCTGGATATACATACCCTTGATATTGCCGGCATAGGCCTGATCAACGATCTCGGTCACGGTCAGGCCCTTCTCGTTCGAGAAGTCGCCGCCGCCCCAAACGTCGGTAAAGCTCTTGCGGACATCATCCGAGGTTACGGTCTGATAGTCCGGCAGGAACATCGGGATCAGGCCTGCGTCAGACGCGCCCTGCACGTTGTTCTGGCCGCGCAGCGGGTGCAGGCCGGCGCCCGGCTTGCCCACATTGCCAGTCATCAGCGCGAGGCTGATCAGACAGCGCGAATTGTCGGTGCCGTGGATGTGCTGGGAAATGCCCATGCCCCAGAAGATCAGGCCGGCGTCGGCACCCGCAAACAGGCGGGCCACGCGGCGCAGCTGCTCCGGTTCAATGCCGCAGATTTCCGACATTTTCTCGGGCGTGAACTGCTTCAGGTGCTCTTTCTCGGCTTCCCAGTTCTCGGTCCAGCGGTGGATGTACTGGCTGTCGTACAGCTCCTCCTCGACGATCACATTCATGATCGCGTTCAGCATCGATACGTCGGCACCGGGGCGGAACTGCAGCATTTCATCTGCATAGCGGCGCATGCCGACCCCGCGCGGATCCATAACGATCAGCTTGCCGCCGCGTTTGGTGAACTGCTTGAAATAGGTCGCCGCAACCGGGTGGTTCTCAATCGGGTTGGCCCCGATGATGATCGCCACATCGGCGTTTTCGATCTCGTTGAAGGTCGCGGTAACCGCACCGGACCCGACGTTTTCGATCAGCGCCGCAACCGAGGACGCGTGGCACAAACGGGTGCAGTGGTCGACGTTGTTGTGCTTAAAGCCCTGACGGATGAACTTCTGGAAGAGGTAAGCCTCTTCGTTGGTGCATTTTGCCGAGCCGAAGCCTGCAACCGATTTCGGGTCTTCATCCCTGAGCTCGATCAGGCGTTTGCCGGCCAGATCCATCGCCTCTTCCCAAGTCGCTTCGCGGAAGTGGGTCGACAGGTTGCCCGGATCGACGTTCAGGCCCTTTGCGGGTGCATCCTCGCGACGGATCAGCGGCTTAGTCAGACGGTGCGGGTGGTGGATGTAATCGAACCCGAAGCGGCCCTTGACACACAGGCGGCCTTCATTTGCCGGGCCGTTGATGCCTTCGACATATTTGACCTTGCCCTCCTTCACCTTCAGCGACACCTTGCAGCCCACGCCGCAGAACGGGCAGACGCTTTCGGTTTCGGAATCGTAGTCCTTGCTGTCGCCGACTTGGTTGTCATCCATCACAGTTGCAGGCATCAGCGCACCGGTCGGGCAGGCCTGCACACATTCACCGCAGGCAACACAGGTTGAGGCCCCCATCGGGTCGGCAATGTCAAAGGTCGGATAGGCATCGTGGCCGCGGCCCGCCATTCCGATCACGTCGTTGACCTGAACCTCGCGGCAGGCGCGCACGCACAGACCGCAGGAAATACAGGCGTCCAGGTTCACCTTCATGGCAACGTGGCTGTCATCCAGCAACGGAATGCGGCCCTCTTCCAGCTTAGGGAAGCGGCTTTCGGTAACGCCGTTCAGATCTGCCATGTCCCACATGTGGGAGGACTTGTCGTGCGCCTCATCCCGTTTGGGCTGGTCGGCAAGCAGCAGTTCCATCACCATCTTGCGGGCGTTCTCAGCCCGCGCGTTGTTGGTGGTGACAACCATGCCGTTGGCGGGTTCGCGGATACAGGAGGCGGCCAGCGTGCGCTCGCCCTCGATCTCCACCATGCAGGCGCGGCAGTTGCCATCCGGGCGGTAGCCCGGCTGCGGTTTGTGGCACAGGTGCGGAATCTTCAGGCCGCGTCCGTTGGCCACTTCCCAGATGGTCAGGCCAGCCTCTGCCGTGACCTGTTCGCCATCAAGTGTGAAAGTAATCTTGTCGCTCATGGCTTATACCTCCTCGGGGAAGTGCTTGATGGTCAGTCGGATCGGATTCGGCGCCGCCTGGCCCAGACCGCAGATCGACGTATCGACCATCGCCGTGCTCAGTTCCTCAAGCAGGCCCTGATCCCACTTCTTTTCGCTCATCAGCTTCACAGCTTTTTCGCAACCCACCCGGCAGGGGGTGCACTGGCCGCAGCTTTCGTCTTCGAAGAAGCGCAGCATGTTCAGCGCGGCGTCGCGGGCGGAGTCCTGATCGGACAGAACCACAACAGCAGCAGAACCGATAAAGGTGCCATGCGGCTGCAGCGTGTCAAAGTCGAGCGGAATGTCGTTCATCGACGCAGGCAGCAGGCCCGAAGACGGGCCGCCCGGCTGGTATGCCTTGAAGGCATGACCGTCGATCATACCGCCGCAGGCTTCGATGATGTCAGTGATAGTGGAGCCAGCCGGCAGCATGTGCACGCCCGGGTTCTTCACTCGGCCCGACACCGAGTAGCTGCGCAGGCCCTTGCGGCCATTCTTTTCAACCGAGTTCAGGCATTCCGGCCCTTCGCGGTTGATCTTACAGACCCAGTACAGGGTTTCCACGTTATGGACGAGAGTCGGGCGGCCAAAGACGCCCACCTGCGCCACAAACGGCGGACGGTGGCGCGGCTCGCCGCGCTTGCCTTCGATCGACTCGATCATCGCGCTTTCTTCACCGCAGATATAGGCTCCTGCCCCGCGGCGCAGATCGATGTAGCCTTCCTCGACAATGCCTGCGTCTTCCAACGCCCTGATCTCGGTTGCCAGGATCTCCAGCACCGCCGGATATTCGTCGCGCATATAGATAAAGGCTTTCTCGGCCTCGACCGCCCATGCGGCCATCAGCATGCCTTCAAGGAAAACATGCGGGGTGCGCTCAAGATAATAGCGGTCCTTGAAGGTGCCCGGTTCGCCCTCGTCGCCGTTCACTGCCAGATAGCGCGGGCCTTCATTGGCGCGGACAAAACCCCATTTGGTACCCGACGGGAAACCAGCGCCGCCAAGACCGCGCAGACCGGCTTCCTTCACCTTGGCCTGGACAGCTTCCCAGTCGCCGTTTGCACGCAGGTCTTTCAGCGTGGCATAGCCGCCTTCGGCCTCATAAGCGGCGAATGTTTCGTAGTCTGGGACATGCGCGTGGGTGTCATTTGCCGCAATCGCTGCCTGCACCTTTTCGGGTGTGGCGTGGTCGATGTGGTTGTGGCCGATCTCCAGCACCGGCGCGGTGTCGCAACGGCCCATGCAGGGCGCGCGCAGAACGCGGACCTGGGAGGCATCCAGACCGTCTTCCAGTGCCTTTTGCAGTTGTTGGGCGCCGGCCAGCTCGCAAGAGAGCGAATCGCAGACCCGGATGGTCAGCGCTGGCGGCGGGGTCTCGCCTTCTTTCACCACATCGAAGTGGGCATAGAAGGTTGCAACTTCATAGATTTCCGCCTGGCCAGTGCGCATTTCTTCGGCCAGCGCCCGGATGTGCGCGGCACTGAGGCAGCCGTATTTGTCCTGAATTAGGTGCAGAAACTCGATCAGCAGGTCGCGGTTGCGCGGGCGGTCACCCAGCAGCTCCTGAACCTCGCTCAGCGCAATGTCGTCAACCTGGCGGCCTTTGGGCGTTCTGCGCCCTTTGCCTTTGCCGGACTTCCATACGCCCTTGCTATCATCCAATGGTGCCATGGGGTCCTCCAGTCAGCACGTAATCCAGCTCGAAATGCCATCAAGAATGAATATCGTCAAATCTAGAATACCGATTGCACGATAAGCAATGGTTATCACGCCATTTGCGGCATCCTATCACTCACAAACGTCGCAACTACCTCTTTCAAAGCGCGCAAAGTTGTGAGTTCAGGTGTCCGGTCCAGAGTGGCGATGCAAATCTGCCGGGTTTGTTCCGGCTTAATCAGCATCAGCACCCGGGTTCCGCCGAGGTTTCCTAAAGCCTGCATCAGCGCGCGCGGCAGAATCGTCGCCACCGAACCTTCACGTGCCAGCACCATCGAGGCCATGAAACCGTTGGATTCGGACACGATCTCCGGCTTCAGTTCCAGATCAGCAAAAATCCGGTCCAAAATGCGGCGGTTTTGCATCTGCTGATCCAGCAGGCTGAGCGGCAGCTCTGCCGCTTCCGCCCAGCTGATCGCATCGCCACGGCCCGCCACCATCTCTTCCGGCGCCAGCAACACATAGCTTTCCTCGTACAGCGGCTGAACTGTAACCAGATCCCGGCCCATGCTGTCGGAATAAGTTATCCCGGCATCAATTGTACCATCATAAAGCCGCTGCTGAATAGCCAGGGATGTTGTGACCTCGACGCGGGCCAGAACCCGCGGATAGGCCTGATGCACCTGATCCACCAGCTGCGCGGCCCAAGCGGTGGCGGTCGGCACCACCCCAAGCACCAATGTGCCTGTCACCTCGCCGCGGGCGGCAGCAATCTCCTGCTCCAGCGCCTTGGCATCATCCAGGATCGAGCGCGCCCGGCGCACGATCATCATGCCCTCTTCAGTCAGCCCCTGGAACCGGTTGGCCCGTCGCACGATCGACAAACCAAGCCGTTCCTCCAGATTGCGGATCCGCATGGAGAACGCGGGCTGCGAAATACCGCAATCGGCAGCGGCCTTGGCAAAGTGCTGATGCCGCGCCAGCGCAGTCAGCAGCTGAAGGTCTTTAAGTTCGATCATGACCAAACCATACGCTGCCCCTGCCGGGCCGCGCAATGGGATCTGCTGCGTCCTCAGGGGCCGCTGTGCGCTTCAGCCTGACGAACAGCGGCGCCGAGCAGTTCGGTCAAGTGCTCCAGTGCTTCCGCAGCGCTGTGCAACCTCCTGGCCAGATCCGGACACCCCGCCAATGCCTGCAGCAGCAGACGTTCACGGGTATCCTGCAGTCTGTCTGCCAACTGGCTGCCTTCCTCAGTCAAGCGGTAGGTGACTCCTGAGCGGCCAGCCCCCTGTTTGCGGGTCAGCCCGGCAGAGGCCAGTTTGCGCAAGGAATACTGGATGTTTGGAATGTCGGTCCGGTTGGTGGTTTGGGCAAGCTCCTTGATCGTTTTGGACCGGCCGCCCTTGCCGATCAACTGCAGGAGTGTGATCTCCGCACTTGCCAAGGGCACGGTGCTGATCTGTTCAATACAGACGGTCTGCCATCGGGCCAAACCTTCTCCCGCTCTTTGAAGCGCCAATTCCAACATGTGCAACCCATCATCCGGCAGCACCTCCGCAGCCGCGTCAGCGGCCTGGCCAGAAGCCGAACTATATATAGGGGGATGGTCGAATTTGTTATCCAACGAAAAACTCCGGAAGAATAAATTTTAACAGCCCTGAAAAGGCATGAAGACAATGGGTCAGAAATTTTCGCTACCCGAAGCCGCCGATCTTGCAATGGCGTGCAGGCAATCCCTGAATGCTGAATCGGCGTCGGACCTGTTCCAAAAATCCAACTTAAATTACTCTCAACATATCTAACCAAATCGAAACGATTTCAATATCCGTGTTGCAAAATTCGGAGCCTGGGCGGAACTCCCCTTTCCCAGGACGGATGTACCCCGCGGGTTTTGTGGCAGCTATGCCCGGCCGCTCTTCCCCTGCACTTCTTGCTAAAGTTCAGAATGGGAACAAAGTAACGGCGATCGCTTGGACGGAATTCCGCCACGCCCCGTTCCGCTGTGGCGCGCCTGGAAGATTCCCATTTTATTGGCCCGCCTGCCATCCGGCCCGCGATATGAACACCAGCTCTCAAGCAGCTGCGTGTCAGCCTTCACGGAGAAACCCGCAGCCTCCCGCACCCGGCGCGGGCCCCTCCTATTTCACTGCTCAGAACCTGAGAGTAAGATGACCTCCCGGCCGCAGTCCGAGCTGCGCCCACCCTGCCTTGTCTTCCGTAAGATTCGGGGTCTTCCAATGTGAAAATCAGGGATAATTCGGCACTGGCGGGACAGAGGGCGCGAGCGTTGATGTTGAAAATTAACACCGAAAGGGGGGAGTAGATGCTCGCAGCGCCATGTGATGTTGATTGGGTCAGCAATCCGACGGAAATGTCAGGTTTGCTCGGCTTGCAGTATTCTTAAGGTGGCGGACCGAGGAGGATTCGAACCCCCGACCCCTTGATTCGTAGTCAAGTACTCTATCCAGCTGAGCTATCGGTCCACTGCGGCGGGGTTTAATCATAGCACCGCACGGGCGCAACCCCCAAAAGAAGGCTCGGCCCGTATTTCTTGCCTGTCTTTCCCGCCTGAAATTGGTGCCTGACTTGCAGGACGCCCGGTGACCCGGTCACCCTTGCCGCACGCAAGCAGAAATGGCTTTCCCGGCGGAAGCGCGCAGGCTGGTTGAGTGCTGCCCGCTTCCGCAACCCCAGTCCGGCTAAATGTGATATAAGGCAAAAGCGACGTTCTTCCCACCGCCCTGGAGCCAAGGGAAGCAACATATCGAAAAGGAAAAAGGGGACCGCAAATGCCGGACCGGGAGTCCGCAGAATTTCGCCTGAGGCCGCTGGAAGCAGAAGACCTGGCTACTCTGGCCGGCTGGTTTCAGAATGTGGCTGATCTGGCATGTTTCGACCGCTCTGCCCGTTCCCCCCTGAGCTTGCCAGAGACCGAACAGGCCTGGAGCTCTTCGGCGGATGCAGTGCCGGATACCAGCAAATGCTGGTTTGCAATTGTTACAGAAACCGATGCGCTTTGCGGTATTGCCGGTCTGGAAAACATCTCCATGGTCAACCGTGACGCCATAATTGCGCTTTTCATTGAGCAGTCCAGACGCCGGCAGGGTATCGGCATCCGGGCGCTTGCGCTGCTTCTGGACTTTGCATTCCGTCAGATCGGGCTAAATCGCATTACATCCTATTACCGTGCCGACAACACCCGCAGCGAGGAACTCACCACGCGCGCCGGCTTCGCAACCGAAGGCAGGATGCGAGCAGCCTGGTACGCAGAAGGCCGGTACTTCGACATGATCACAGTGGGCCTCTTAAGGGAGGAATGGGAGGCCAGCCGCAGGGTCCTGGCGCAGGCGCTTGATGCCAGTGCGCAAGCAAGCTTCCACGGCGCGGAGATTACAGGCTGGGCCTGGCCGCCGGGCCCGGCAGATCCGCAGGCAGGCTAAGCGACAAAGCATACGGGCAGCGCCGGCTTCTCCGGCATTTCCTGCCGACACTCACAGGAGGAGGACAGCTTGTGAGCGGCCATAAAAAAACAACAACGGTCCGGCGCCAGCTGGGAGCAGTGCTGTTTGCCGATGTCGTCGGATATGCCAGGCTTATGGGCAATGACGAAATCGACACATACAGCGCCCTGAAATCCCTGCTGGAAGAGCTGGAAGCAGCATGCAATGCGCATGACGGACAGGTTGTTGCTGTCCGCGGCGACGGGGTTCTGGCATTGTTTGAGACAGCGACAGACGCGGTGAAATTCGGCGTCGAACTGCACCGCATTGCAGCGCAGAACAACAGTGCACGGCCAGAGGAACAGCAGCTACGGTTTCGGGCTGGTGTGCATATGGGCGAAATCCTGGTCGATGACCGCGGCATTCACGGCGACAATGTCAATATTGCCGCCCGGCTGCAGGAAATCGCCGAACCGGGCCGGGTTTATGTCAGCGGTCCCGTTTATGAGCAGATCCGCAACCGGTTGCGTTTCGGCTTTGAATTTCTTGGCCCGCAGCGGCTTAAGAATATTGCGGAACCGGTGCCGTCCTATTGTGTCCGCAGCGAAGTGGCCGGAGCAGCCATGGCCGCCACCCTGCGCCCTCCGGAAGCTCAGCCGGCAGGCCGTCCGCCCCCCGGCATCCCGTCGGTCGCCGTGCTGCCTTTTGTCAGCCAGAGCGGCGATCAGTCCGACAGCTGGTTTGCGGACGGGCTGACAGAAGACATCATTCTGAACCTGTCCAAATTCAAAAACCTCTTTGTCATAGCCCGCAACTCGGCCTTTTTCTTCAAGACCCGTTCGATGCCGCCTCAAGAAGCCGCGCGTGAATTAGGGGTACGCTACGTCGCGCGCGGCAGCGTCCGCAGGGCTGGAGCACGGGTACGCATCGCCATAGAACTGATTGATGCGGATTCGGGAAGAACGATCTGGGGCGAACGCTACGACCGGAACATCGACGATATATTTGCCATCCAAGACGAGGTAACCGACGCAATTGTCGCGGCAACCGCTGTTCTGATCGAAGCCCAGGAACGCAAACGGATGGCACAGGCAGCACCGGCAGATCTTGCGGCCTATGGCTTTGTGCTGCGCGGGCAGCAGTTTATCTTCCGCTACACCCGGCAGGATAACCGCGAAGCCCAGACCCTTTATGAACGGGCCCTTGCCCGGGACCAGGATTATGCCCGGGCTTCGGCTGCAATTTCACGGACCCTCAACATAGATTGGCGCTATTCCTGGGCCAAGGACGCCGAGCACGCGCTGGACACAGCCCTGTCTTATGCCCAGAAAGCAGTGGAGCTGGATCCGACCGATGCCCGCGGTTTCGGCGAACTGGGTTTCGTGCACCTATACCGGAAGGAGCATGACGCAGCGATCGGCGCTTACCGGCGCGCCCTTGCGCTTAATCCGAACGATGCCGACCTTCTGTCGGATTACGCTGACGCGCTGGCACATTCCGGCGACAATGAAACAGCCATCGCAAGCTTGCAGCAAGCGATGCGGCTGAACCCCTATTTTCCCGATCAATATCTCTGGCATCTGGGCGGCGCCTACTACAACCTGAAACACTATGAGGCCGTCATCGAAACGCTCACAAAAATGAACAACCCGACCGAGGGACAGCGGATGCTGGCCGCCAGCTATGCGCAGCTGGGCAGAATGGAGCTGGCCCGGGACATGGCCGCCCGGCACCGCGAAGCACATCCGAATTTTTCACTGGAACGCTGGACCAAAGTGCAGCCTGACCGGCTGGAAGAAGACACGCTGCATTTTGTCGAGGGCTTGAAGAAGGCCGGGTTTTAACGAAGACCGCCGCCCCGGTTATTAATGCCAGTCCTTCCCTGAAACTTCACAGCATATCTCTGCGCCATTCTCAGGCTTAGTCGCCGGATCCGCGTGCTTTCGCTCCGCTTACTTTGGCTCCGCTGACCTTGGCTCCGCTGACCTTGGCACCGCTGACCTTGGCACCGCTAACCGAAGGCCCGCCGCCACCGAAATAAACATCCAAAAGCACCTGTTCCAGCATGCCGGTCATCACGTCCATCCTGATCGAGTAATCCGCCTTGTCATAATCCCAGACCCGGATGTCGTTTGCGATCTGATACTCTGCCGAGGCGACACCGGTTATGGAAGGATTCTGAGGCGCCCGGGCACCCTGATTGGCGGGCATATTGTCTGTCGCACTTTTGCCCTCGCCATGCACCAGGAACAAGGCCGGTTCCGGCAACTCGTGATAGGTTCCTTCGTAAGCGAAGCCATAGATCCGGGCAAACTTCGCATGCAAACTGAGCTGGGCATCCAACAGATTGTTGCGCCCGCGCCCCCGAAGCCCCGCCTGCTTGTAGTTCTGCTTTGGAATATCCTTGGTCTGCGTCCAGACCGTATCCCCATGTTCAATGCCATCCAGAACGGCTACGCGATCGTCTGCGGAAATTTTCTTCTCGACCGCCAACTTGAAAGCGCTTCCGGCTCCGGCGGTGACTTTGTACACGCCATTTTCATTTGCGTTGTTGCGCCGCACTAGGACCAGGTCGCCTTCAGCAAGCTCAACCCCATCCAATTCCGTATCGACATTATTCAGATTCACCTTTTCAACGGTCGCAACCCGGACCGTTTTCTTGATATCGGACCTGACAATTTGCAGATCGTTCAGGAGACGCCCAAATAACAACACTTCAGAAAAACTCAGCAAAGACTCGGCCACTGTACACACTCCTGTGGCTATGGAAACAACTCAGGATGACAGTTCAAAAAAAGACAGGTCTGGAACTTCTGCAGGTTCTGATGCCTTCAATGCCCCCTGAAATGTAAAATAGCACGAAATGAATAGAATTTGTAGACAATCAGCCAGTCAGCCGCCGGGCATTCTTGTTCTCACTGAGTGGGCGTGGCTGCCCTCATCCGCTTCAGCCAGTCGCGGACCAGCCTGGGCAAAGCCAATTCCCCGCATGCGGAAGTTGCCTTCAATAATAGTGCGGAAGGCGCCTCCGGTTGTTTCCTGGTCAACGATCAACAGCGCTTTCTCCACTGCTGCATAGGTAAGGTTTTCGGCATCCAGCATGCTCCACGCTGCCGCCAGATAGGCGCCCAGAAAATCACGTGCTTCCAAAAGAGATATGCGAAACCCTTCGGGATCAAGAGCATAGCGCGCATCAAACAGGGCCTGCATGACATCGCTGTAATAGGGTGTTTCCTCCAACTGGTCGGACAGGTCCTCCATTTCAGGTGTGATCAGGTCATGAACCAGCAGACGCTCGTGAAAAATATCGACGAGGATATCGAACATCGCCCCCGTCAGAGGTTCGGACAGCGCGTGCTCACTGCTCCAGCCGGACACAAACTCCTGAAGCGTCCGGGTATTTGCCGCCATCCGGATTTGCGCATTCCCGGCAAGTTCGGCAAAGCGGTTCAACTGATTTAACGTGTAAAGATTGCCCTTCGTGTTCTCTAGCAGCTCCTCCACAACCGACCCGAAGTGCAGCGACGCTATCAGCGCCACCAAATCGGCTGCAGATTCGTGAAACCCGAAGTATTCGCCCGGCACATCGTCCGAGACCGGCATTCCCGCAACACTGTAGATGATGGCATGGCCGATCTCGTGGGCGACCACATCAAAATTCAGGCTGTAAGCGCGGTATTCGCCGCCATGTTCGCTGGTGCCGCCGGTTTCCAGAAACCCCCAGCCGATATGCGCGTTGTCCAGGCTCGGCAGCAGCGACAGCTCCAGCCGGTCATAATCGCGTTCAAAATGCCAGGGGATCGGGTGCCCGAAATACGCCTCCCAGACATCCAGCGTGAAATGGGCAGCAGCAAACAAATGCACCGCTTCAAAGCCGGGATCTGAAGGCTGAACGTGAACAAAATGCCCATCTTCATCCGGCGCAGGAGGCTCTTGGATCTCTCCGAGCCAAGGCGGCAGATACATACCCGGCCCCGACGGGCCAGGAACGATGGCGCCAAACGGAATTGTTTTGCCCAAAGGGTTGACCGCATACATCCGCGGTCCCGACGGGCCCGGCCCGATTGAACCCGGCGGCGCGGAAATCTCGATCAGTTCCAGTTCCGGATCCGCAGTCCGGAACGGCGATTGCGGAAATAAAAGAAACCGCGTTCCCGGCGCTTCCTCCGCCATCCCAAAGGTGTCATCCATGTGCCCTCCAATCTTGCGGAGGTTTCGCCGTATATGCCCTGCCTAGTCGCTGCATTCCGGTGCAGACTGTGTTCTTCCCTTTTGATGATACATGAATTCACGCCGGATCAGCGCATAGAATTCATCAAGGGCTCTAAGACCGATGCCCGCAGCATACTTACCCAGGTCATCCGGAATTTCGCGCTGCAGACGCGTTTCAAAATACCAGACGGTCAAGCGCAACCGGTCCTGTTCAGGCTGATCGCTGCCCCGCTCAGCCAGCCACTGCGATTTGGAAATGGCTCGGGATTTCAATTGCGCATAGGCGTCTGCTTGCCGTAGCTCCGCCAGCAAGTGCAGGTCCAAATCCCTGTCCTGGGCGTTCACAGCGGTGCCGGCCAGCACTGTTTCCCCAAGCAAAGCTTCATACCCGTCAGCAGTCAGACCGTTTTCTGCCAGCCACTGCTTTAGGTCGTGACTGCGGAAAAGCTTGAGTGTTTCCCGATGGCGGTTCAATTGCTCCAAAATCTCTTGCCGGTCCGCACTCAGATCCGTTCGCCTGGCATCCTCCAGCGCCATACAGCGCAACGCAGCGCGGGTCCGGAATTCACCAAAGCGCTCCGGCTCGAGGCGCAACTCATCCAGCACCCGCAGATCCGCGTCCGGCAGGCTTTGCGCCTCCGCCTCGATACGCCGTACCAGTCCCTGCCAGGCAAGCGAGCGTTCAACCCTCTGTGCCGGCATGCAAGCGGCCATAGCTCCATTCTGCAGAACGGCCGCCATGCGGTTCAGCATCATCTGCGCGTCATCGCGCTTGGCATCCACCCGCCCGGTTTCCAGCCAGGCCGAGAACCTGCCAAGCCAGGATGCGTCCGCAACCCCCGCAAGGATCTGTTCCCAAGTCCTGTCCTGGTAGAACAGTCGCTTGGCCGTTCTGAGCAGCTCAGCAGCCTGATCCGCTTCCAGCGCTGCATCAGTTACCGCGCGCGCCACTGTTGCCCGGATCGAGACCATTGGTTCGCTTAGCGGAGCAAAGCCCATTTCTGCCGGGCAGTGCAGGACAGCAACTTCGTCATCGTCGCAGATTTCGCCAGCAGCATACGCCTTGTAGATGTTTCCGGTGCCAATCATCCCGAAGGCAGACAGCTCAACCGCCCGCAGCGCGCCCATGCTGGCGCTGCCGAATACCGCGATCCCCTGCTCCATTGCCCACAGGATTTCCTTGTGCCAGACCGAGGGTACGCCTTCAAAGTACCCGTCGATTAAGCCGATGACGGTTGCCCCTTGACGGGCGGCGCGGTAAATGTCGCCTTGACCAGCTGGCGGCAGAACAGTGGCATTCAGCAAGGTCCGGACCTCCTCAGCGCTGATTGTCGGGCCTGCAAAAACAACCGCCGTCAAGCCTGCGCCCCCGCTGCGCTCAGGGCCCGCGGGCCCGGTATGAAATCCGGATCGTCATGCGGCGCTTCCAGTCCCGGTATCACCGCGCGCACCACAGAGATGCCCAGACCCGGACGCGACAAATCGACTGTCAGAACTTGCTCAATCCCTGCATCCCCCAGCCGGCTCAGGAGCCAAGCCAGGTCATCTTCGAACGACGGCGACGAGTAGGTAGGGCAATCTTGCATCCGGGCCGTTGGTTCGCTCCGATCAAACAGCGCCCGGACATACTGCACGCGTTCTGCCGACGCTTCGGCTGTAAACTCATCCGGGTCCAGATCGTCGCGCGCACCTGAGATGTAGGTCAGCCGCGTCTGTGCCGCCTCGGTCAGCGCCCGCAGCAGCGCGATTGCCCGGTCCGGATGGCAGCCGCTGCCGATGCCGATATGGCCGGGCCGGCTGCCTGCTTCGCAAACCATGCAATGGAACGCCGCCACCCCAGTGTCCGAGGCAATATTCCAAACTCCGGCGTCCAATCCTGCCGCGGAAAACCGCTCCAGCGCCGCGCGGCAACGCAGGTCTTCGATGGTCCCGGGATTGATCCTCGGGCCCGGCGGTGCATGATGCCAAAGCGTGATTGCATCCCTTTCGATCAACTCGCAAATGGCGTGGCAAGTGGCTTCTGCCAGGCTGTTGCCGGAGGCAAGACCGTTGGTCGTGCGCGGAAACGCCCCCTGTCCGCCGCAAGGCCGGGCGGTATAGTCAGTGTCCACCATCTCATAGGGCAGCCAATGCGGTTGGCCTGACGCAAGATCCTCCCCTTTTATCCACAGCATCGGATGGTGAGGATCAAAGCTGCCGCCGGTCACACTGGGCAGCCGCTCAACATCCGCGACCAATGCCTCTTGCCGCAAGTCCAGATAGCTGGCTGCCCGCAAGGGCAGTGTGATCCGTTCCGCGTGCCAGGTCTCTATCGCTTCCATCACCCCCGAGGCCTGTGCCGCTTCCAGCGTCAGTCCCTTTCCAAGCGCCACCGCGACGGAGCGTGAATTCGGCCGCGTCACCATAACGGCAGGCAGGCCGACCCGGTCCAGCCCGGTCAGATTTGCAATCCGTGTAATGCCCATGCCGGCAAGATGCGGCCGGACGGCTGCCAGCGTCTGCGCCGGATTGCACAGCCGGTGGGTGTCCAAAACATATCCCTTTCGCTGCGCTTTTTGCATGGGGCAGGCCTCATATTCCATGACTGCCGGAGAAAGTCCGCCGGCCGCCTGTTGGTTTCCCGCAATATTTGGTTAAGGATGGTGGATCATACGCCGCCGGTCAACAAAGCTGCCGCTGCCGGTCTGGCCCTGCCATAGCATCGTCACCGTTGCGGATGAAAATCAAACACCGGTACAAAACTTGCCGGCGCCAGGGACTGCTCAAGCATATCCCCGCGCTGCGAGCTCTGATCAAATACCTGGATTTCCGGCCCGGTATGCTTGGTTTTCAGCTTTCCCTCAATAGCCCGAACCGCCATTTCAACAGCCAGCCGTCCTTGCAGAACAGGAAAATCCGTTGGGGCTGCAAGGATGCGATCACGCAGAACCCCCCGGTAGACGGCGTGGGTCATGTAGTCAGACACAACATGAACCTTTCCCTGCAAACCACGGGCACGGAGGACCGACACCGCCGCCTCGGCAGCCGGCGCGGACCCGGCGATGTAGTCCAGATCTTGCGCCTCATCCAGCGCCTCCTCTACGAGGCGAACCTGGATCTCCCGTCCGGTGTCTCCGTATTTCGTCACTGCGACCACCGCGGAACTTTCCGCCAGCGCCGAGCGAAACCCTTGCTCGACAAATTTCACCCAGCCCGCATTCTCCGGGCCGGGAAACCAGGCCACTTTCACTGGCGGCGTGCCTTTGGGATGCCGTGCAGCGATGATACGCCCGGCTACAGCGCCCATTTCTATCCAGGATACACCGACTTTGGCAGTGATCCCTGCATCGGCGATATCATTCACAGCAGCGATTACCGGAACTTTCGCCGAAATCCGTTGCACAGTTCCGGTAAGACCCGCAAAGGAGACTGTCCCCAGGATCAGGGCATCTGCCCCTCCCTCCACGCAGTCTTCAGCCTGGCGAATCTGCCGCTGCAGGTTCGGATACCCGCCGGCCTCAACCAGCTTGAAAGCTACCCCCAGACGTGCCGCCTCAGCCACCATTCCGTAGTTGACGCTCAACCAATAGGCGTCCTTCAGATGGGGATATGCAATGCACAGCCGCCATATCTGCGAGGCTCGTTTCAACGGCTGATAAACGGCGGTCTCGTACCCGCTTTCGTAGTCGAACGGGATTCGCGGATTCTGCAGGCGCCAGTTGTCGGCGGCGGCTGTGGTGCAAAGCACTGAGAAGACCAGAAACCAGATTGCGCGCATTAAATTTCCTTCCAGGCACCGAGGATAGGCAGCAGAACGCAAAAGGGAAATTCAAAATTGCACAACAGACAAATGCGCGCGACAGTTCAGGCATGTTAAAAAAGCTTGGTCTTGGCGGGAAATTAAGCCTCGCATTCGTCGTCATTGCAGGGCTGCCCACCCTTGCGGGCATCCTTGGCCTGATCGAACTGCGGGTGCTTGCACGCCGCCAGGCAGAGGTCATCAGTCAAACCATCCCGGCCATCGCCGAAGTCCGCGGCATGGCCGAGGAAAGCACCCGTATCATCGCTATTGCTCCGGAGCTGGCCGCAGTCGACACCCAGTCCGAACGGGAAAAGCGGACGGAATTCCTGTCAGCTCAAGTCGAAGCACTGACCCGGAGACTTGAAGCCCTGGAGACAGCTGGCAGCACCGGGTCCGCCCGGCTGCGTGAAACCGTGACAGAGGCGTCCCGCGTGCTGCCGCTGCTTGATGCCCTGGTTGAGACCCGCATTGCCCTGCACAGCGAATTCAACCAGTTGGCCGGGCAGAATCTTTCCGCTGCAAACAACTTGCTCAGCATGGCCGACACTTTGGTGGCAAATGCCGAGATGGGGACCACTGCAGTGATATCAAGCCTTTATGGTCACAGCTCCTCCCCAATTGAGGAGAAAGCCCGTACCGATACGCTGGACAAGCTGATCGAGGTTGACCTGTTCCAACTGGGCCTGATGTTCGAATTGCGGTCGCAAACCGCCGAAATCGGGCTGCTGATCAACCGGATCGAAGACGCGCGCGATGAAACCGAACTGGGTGAGATCGAGACATCTCTGACCAGCCGGTTGCTCATAGTTTCCCGCCGGATAAAGGCGATCCGCGACCCTGGACGGCGCCAGCAGGCCGAAAGCTTTGCCGTGCAATTACGTACCGTCTCAGAGCAGGACATTGGGCTGTTTGTGCTGCGCCACAGGATTCTGACCACCGAAGGCCGCATAACCGCGCTGCAACAGGGCTTGCAGGATACCGCGTTGCGGCTTGGCGACGAGGCTGCAGCCGTGGCAGATCAGGCCCAAGCACGGGTGATCCGATCAGGCAACGCAGCCGCTCTCGACGTTCAGCGGGCCCAATTGCGCAACGGCTTTGCGGCGATTGCAGGGCTTGTGCTGTCGCTTGCAGTCCTGTGGTTTTATGTGCGCGGAAGCATCACCCGGCGCCTTAACCAGCTGTCGGGGACAATGGCGGCCCTGATGCGCGGCCAGCTTGACCACCGTGTGCGCCCCCAGGGGCATGACGAAATCGCCCGTATGGAGGCGGCCGTCGAGGTTTTCCGCCAGCAAGCCATCGACAAATTGGAACTGGAAAGTGTCCGGGATCGCAATGAGCAGGAACTGCGCGAACACCGCAACAATCTCCAGGTCCTGGTCAATGAACAGACCGAGCGGCTGCAGGAGGAAGTCGAAGCCCATGACGAGGCCCGTCGGAAGGCAGAAAGCGCCGATCGTGCTAAATCCGAATTCCTCGCCATGATGAGCCATGAAATCCGCACGCCGATGAATGGCGTGCTTGGCATGCTGCGCAGCCTTTCGGACGATGGCCTGTCTGCCAAGCAGATGGAGCGGCTTCGGGCAGCGCTGGTCTCCGGCCAGAATCTGCTGAAGATTTTGAATGACATTCTGGACTACTCGAAAATCGAAAGCGGTGCACTGAAGCCGGAAATCAGCACATTTTCCCTGCGGGAACTGGTAACCGACATCGTCGTGCTGCTGCGGCCCGGCGCGGACAGCAAAGGCGTCCACCTGTGGCTTGATGCCCCCGGCAATCTGCCAGAGGCAGTGCAGGGCGATGCCGCCAAGCTCCGGCAAATCCTGTTCAACCTGCTGTCCAACGCCCTGAAATTTACTGACGACGGCGAGGTCATTCTGCGGATCCGGATTAACGAGACTGCCAGCGGCCGCCACCGGGTGACCTTTGAAGTCAGTGACACCGGCAAGGGCATATCGGCGGAAGCAAAGTCCAGAATATTTGAGGCCTTTGAACAAGAGGACACAGATACCGCCCGCAAGTTCGGCGGCACCGGGCTGGGGCTCGCAATCAGTAGGCACTTCGCCCAAACCATTGGTGCCCGGCTGTCGCTGGAAAGCACCCCTGGTGTGGGTTCGGTTTTCACACTGGCCCTGGAGCTGGAACCGGGGAATCCCGCCGATCTGAAGTGTGAAGAGCCGCCAGTCCCGACAAAGCAAGCCGAACGGCCCCTGTCTGTGCTGGTGGTCGAAGACAACGAAATCAATCAGATGGTGGCACAGGGGTACCTGGAGCGTATGGGACACAGCTGCCACTGCACCGGCAGCGCCGAAGACGCGCTGGAACTGCTACCCGGTTCCGGGTTTGATTTGGTTCTGATGGATGTGAACCTTCCGGGCATCAGCGGCACCGAAGCCACCCGCCGCCTGCGCGCCCTGCCCGACCGGCGGGTTGCCGAATTGCCGGTCATCGGCATTTCAGCGCATGTGCAAAAGGACCAGATCGAGACGCACTTGCAGGCTGGCATGAACGGTTTTGTCGCCAAACCGGTCTCTCCTGAACGCCTGGCCAAGGCTTTAGACAGCGTTATGCAGGGGCGCGAGGGCGCAATTTACTTGTCCGACCGCCAGGCTGCCCTGGAACAGCCGAACCGCCGCGCCAGCCTTCAAAAACAGATGCAGGAAAACATGCGTGATCTTGGCGAAAGGCAAGCTTTGGACATCGCAAGGATATTTGAACAGGAGCTTCCACTAGGCCTTGCCCGGATGACTGCGGCTTTGAAAACGCTAGACTTCGCAACTCTTGCAGTGGAAGCGCACCGAGCCAAAGGAGCTGCCAGCACTTTTGGCCAGCAGGATCTTGCTGCGCTGCTGGCTGCGCTGGAAACACTCGCCGAAAAAGGTGAAAGGAACGCTGCCAAGGACCAGTTGGAAAGGCTGACAGACATGGTCCCGCACATCTTGCACGCGCTAGCCGCGGTGCTGCGGGAATGTGAAACCGTCAGTTCAAAGGCGCCGTGAACACATAGCCCTCGCCATGCACTGTGGTGATTACCCGCGGATTGGCGGGATCCTCTTCCAGCTTGCCGCGCAGGCGCCGGATCAGCACATCCACGGTACGGGGATTCGCGCCGTATTGCCGGTGGGTCACCCGGCTCATCAGCGCATCGCGCGAGGCGACCTCCCCTGCCCGGCTGACCAGCATGTCCAACACTTCGAATTCGGCCCGGGTCAGAGAAATGCTGCCACCTTCCACCGTTTGCAGATGCCGCGCCGCAACGTCGAACTGAAATTTCCCGAATCTGTAGATCCGGCGTGACAAACGCCGGACATCTTCTGTCCGCCGCAGCAGGTTTTTCAGCCTTGCCAGCAATTCGCGCCGGTTGAAGGGCTTGCAGACATAATCATCCGCGCCAAGCTCAAGCCCGACGATCCGGTCAATCTCATCGTCCCGGCCGGTCACCAGGATGATCCCCAACTCGGACTTGGCACGCTGTTCCCGGGTTATTTGCAGCCCGTCTTTTCCGGGCAGATTGATATCGACAAGCAAAAGGTCAACATCCTGTTCTTCAAGTATACTTTCCGCGTCTTCGGCAGTCTCAGCCTGTGAAACTTTGTACCCTTGGGCGTCCAGATAACTGGCGAGAGTGGCCCGGGTGACGGGTTCGTCCTCAATTATCAGAATATGCGCCATGATTTTAACGTCCCCGCGATTATTCCCGCCGGTTAACAAATTTTAACATGACTGACCAGCCTGTTCATCCCGCCGGGCTGACCTGTTCACAACTGCTGCCTAACTTCTTTTCTCGAAAGCCCGGCTTTCAAAACGCGAAAAAGTTCAGGCCTTCAGGACCAGAGCTGCGACAACAGGGAGAAACACATGAAATACCGGCAATACCTATTGGCCAGTGCAGCGGCCGTAATGATGACGGCCCCGATGGCGATGGCCGAAGATTCCCCGGACCCCATCGTCATTCCGATCCACAACTGGTCAAGCCAGATCGTGATGAGCCACGTTGTCGGACAAATCTTTGAATCGATGGGGAACAGCGTCGAATATGTGTCGACCGACAGCCAGGCCGTCTATGAATCAGTCCGCCTTGGCGATGTGACCCTGGAGCTGGAAGTCTGGGAAGGCGCCTTTGGCAAATCTTTCAATGAGGCGGTGTCCAAGGGCGGCCTGCATGACGCCGGCGATCACAATGCCGTCACCCGCGAAGACTGGTGGTATCCGGCCTGGACCAAAGAAGCCTGCCCCGGCCTCCCGGCCTGGGAAGCACTGAACGACTGCGCCGCCGTCTTTGCCACGCCCGAAACCGGCGACAAGGGCCGGTTCCTGGGCGGCCCCGTCGACTGGCTCAAGCATGACGCCGAGCGCGTGGAGGCGCTGGACATGAACTTTACCGTGGTGAACGCGGGCTCGGCTTCGGCGCTTTGGGCCGAAGTTGCAGCTGCGGAGAAGACCAAAAGACCGGTGGTGATCTTCAACTGGACCCCGAACTTTGCCGAGGCCGTCTGGCCAGGCGAATTTGTCGAGTTCCCCAAGTGGGTCGAGGGCTGTGACAAGGACCCTTCCGTGGGCCCGAACCCGGATGCCACCTATGACTGCGGCAACCCGGCAAACGGCTATCTGAAGAAGGCCGCTTGGGACGGCATGAAAGAAAAATGGCCGGCAGCCTATAAAACGCTGACTGAAATCAGCTTCACCAATCCGCAAATTGCGGAAATGGCCAAGCTGGTCGACATCGATGAGATGGAGCCCGAGGACGCCGCAGCGGAATGGCTGGCCGCGAATGAGGGTCTCTGGAAGCCCTGGACTGGTTCCTAAACCCACATTCAGACCCTTGTTCCGGGGCGGCGCGCCGCCCCGGTTTCCCTATCAATGAAAGATAAGCCATGACCGCCGCCTCCCCTGTCATTTCCTGCAAAAACGTCTGGAAGCTGTTTGGCGCCCAACCGGAACAGTATCTGAAGTCCCTGACCGGCAACCCGGGTTTTGATGAGATCCGCCACGCTGGCTACATCGCAGCTGTGCGTGACGTCTCCCTGGATATCGCCAAGGGGGAAATGCTGGTGATCATGGGATTGTCAGGTTCCGGCAAGTCGACCTTTGTGCGCTGCCTGTCCCGTCTCATTGATATCACCGGCGGAGAGGTCCGGGTCGAAGGTCAGAACATTGGTGAGATGTCCGAGAAGGAACTGATCGAGCTGCGCCGCAATAAGATGGGCATGGTCTTCCAAAGCTTCGGCCTCTTGCCGCACCGCACCGTGCTGGACAATGTGGCCTTTCCACTGGAAATGCGCGGCCAGGACCGCCACGCTCGCCGCGCCCGTGCTATGGAAGTGATTGAACTGGTCGGCCTGTCGGGCCGCGAGGATTACTTCCCGCGCGAACTCTCTGGCGGCCAGCAACAACGTGTCGGCATTGCCCGCAGCCTGGCAATCGAGCCCGATATCTGGTTCCTGGACGAACCGTTTTCGGCGCTCGACCCGCTGATCCGCCGCGAGATGCAGGACGAATTTCTGCGCTTGCAGGAAATGCTGGGCAAAACCATCGTTTTTATCACCCACGACTTTGACGAGGCCCTGCGCCTTGCCGACCGGATTGCTATCATGAAGGACGGTGTTGTCGAGCAATGCGACACCCCCGATCAGATCGTGCTGAACCCCGCCACCGCATATGTTGCCAAATTCACTGAAGAAATTGAGAAATCCCGCGTCGTGCATGCCGGCGTTCTGGCACGGGAGGTGAACGGCCACAGCCTGACCGGGGCGCCGATCGGCGAGAAACAGACCATCTCCGAACTGGCCCGCCTGCTGGTCAATGACAGCCGCGACTTTCTGCCCGTTGCCAACAACGCAGGCAGCCTGATCGGAGCGATGAGCCGCCAGGAGGCGCTCGACGTTCTGTTGGGAGAGGCGTCATGACGGACCAGACCCTGATACTTGCTGGAAAGTCCCACGGCTGGACGCGCGCCAAGACCGGCTGGACGATCTTGGCAGCAGCTTGCCTGCTGGCCGTGGGAAACTCCGTCCTGCCCGCAGGGCTGGTGCGGCCGCCAGAGTGGCTGATCCTGCCCTTCGCTGACTGGATCAATGCCATCTTTGCTTTTCTCCGTGATGACCTGGGCCTGCTGTACCTGACCCGTGCCTTTGCCGACGGGGTGGAATGGCTGCTCGATGTGACCGCCAACCTGCTTTACGGCAAGAACCGCTGGCCCCGTCTGGGGCCCATTCCATGGACCGTGATTGCGAGCATCGGCTTTGTCATCGGTTATGCGCTGCAAGGCTGGCGGTTGTCGTTGCTCACCGGCGGCACCTTTGTCTGGATCGCGGTCATGGGGCAGTGGAAATGGGCGATGGAAACCCTTTCGGTTATCGTCGTCGCTGCCCCGTTCTCGATTCTGTTCGGGCTGGTCATGGGCGTTCTCGCCTGGCGCTCAAAAACCTTCGAAAAGTTCCTGAACCCGGTTCTCAACATCGCGCAAAGCCTGCCGCATTTCGCCTATATGATTCCGGTTGTCGTCTTCATCGGCGTTGGCCCCAAGGCCGGCGCAATCGTCACCATCATCTTTTCCGTGCCTCCGATGATCCGCATGTCCCTGCTGGGCCTGCGCAAGGTTCCGCATGAGGTGATTGAAAGCGGCCACATGTGCGGCTCCTCCCGCTGGCAGCTGCTGCGCCACGTCCGCATCCCCACCGCCCGGACAGAGATCCTGGTGGGCGTGAACCAGGTAATCATGCAATGCCTTGCGATGGTCGTTCTGGCCAGCTTCATCGGCATGCCCGGGCTGGGCCAGAAACTGCTGCAACTGCTGCAAGCTCTGAAGATCGGCCGCTCGGTCGAGATCGGCATCACCATCGTGCTCCTGGCAGTCATGCTGGACCGCTGCACCAAAGCCTGGGCGACCAAGCAGCCTGAGCACTTTGAGAAAGGTATCTCCTTTGCAGTCCGCAACAAATTTCTGCTGATCGGTGCGGGCCTCTCCCTTGCCTGCCTCGTTCTTGCGCAGTTCATCCCGCTGATGGACCAGATCAGCCGCCGCGAAGCCTTCACTATTTCCAAGCCGATTGATGCCGTAGCAGACTGGTTCATCGTGCTAATCGACCCGGTCACCCAGTGGCTGCGCTGGTTCCTGATCACCTGGGTGCTGATCCCGATCCGCGATGCCTTCCTATGGATGCCTTATACCGCAGTTCTGGCGTTGCTCGCGGCCGCCGGCTGGGCCATCGGCGGTTTGCGGTCCGCCCTCGTCTGCGTAGCCTTCTTCGGCCTCATCGCCATGTCCGGCTGGTGGGACCGGGCGATGATCACAGTCTATACCGTCGTCGTCGCCGTCGCTATTGCGACCGTGCTGGGCTTTCCGCTGGGCATCTGGGGATCGTTTCACGAGAAACGCGCCGCATTGGCCCTGCTGATCTGCGACACATTGCAAACCTTCCCCAGCTTCATCTACCTGATCCCAGTGGTCATGCTGTTCGGAGTGAACGATGTGGCGGTGATCGGCGCCGTTGTCCTTTTCGCCGCGGTACCGCTGGTGCGCTACACTATCGAGGGGTTGCGCCAGGTGCCCGAAACCCTGATCGAGGCCGCCGACATGTCCGGCGCCACCCGGATGCAAACGCTGTGGAAGGTCCGCCTGCCGATGGCGCTTCCTACCATCATGGTCGGGGTGAACCAGTCGGTGATGTTCTCACTGTTCATGGTGATCATTGCCGCCTTCATCGGCACCCAGGACCTGGGCCAGGAAATGCAGCGCGCGCTGTCCTCCACAGATGTGGGCAAAGGGCTGGTGCTTGGCCTTGCCGTCGCCTTCATGGGGCTGATGGTCGACCACTTGGTCACCACCTGGGCGAAATCCAAGAAAGATGCGCTGGGACTGGAGTGATAACATGACCTTCCATTCCAACGACTTTGGCCCTGCGCCCTGTACCCGCATCGGCTTTCTGCTGTTTCCAGGCTTTCCTATGGCCTGTCTGACTTCGGCGATAGAGCCGCTGCGTGCCGCCAATGAAATTGCCGGGCACCAGGTGTTTTCCTGGTCCCTGGTAACGGAGACCGGCGCGGACACAGCAGCTTCCGCCGGGGTCCTCTTTTCAGCAGAAACCAGCCTTGCCGGCACCGACGGACTGGACTGCCTGTTTCTGCTGTCCGGTCCGGAAGGTGAATTCGAAGATCCTGTCTCGGGGCATGGGCGGCTGCGCTATCTATCGCGGCACGGTGCAACACTGGGCGCAGTGTCCGGCGGTGTCTTCCCATTGGCGCGCAGCGGGGTTTTGTCCGGTCGGCGCTGTGCCGTTCACTGGTGTTATCGCAGCGCCTTTGAAACCGCCTTTCCCGATTGCCTAGCCGTTGACCGGCTGATTGTGCGGGACGGCAATATTCACACGGTCTCCGGTGCAACCGCCATGTTCGACCTGTCGCTGGAACTGATCGGCAATGCTCTCGGCCCGGACGCCAAGAACGAGATCGCCTGCCTGTTCCAGCACCCCGTCATCCGCAACGGCAGTGCCCGCCAGAAAATCCCAGTGCTGCAAAGCGACCGCACCGTCGACCAGATGCCGCCTGCGGTAAAGGAGGCAATGGCAATCTTCTCGGAGAACTTCGAAACCCCGGTCTGCATCCGAGACGTGGCCCGCTTGGCCGGCATTTCCCCGCGCCAGCTGGAGCGCAGTTTTCGCACCGCAACCGGCCTCAGCCCCGGCGAGTACTACCGGCGCCAGCGCCTGAAGGCCGCCCGGCAAATGGTGCTCTATTCCTGGGATCCGGTATCAGATATTGCCCATGCTGTCGGCTATGCCAGTTCCTCGACGCTGACTCTGCACTACCGCAAGCTTTATGGCGTTACGCCGGTCCAAGACCGCAAACACGCCTTCCAACCGCCCGGCCGCCGCCCAAGGCAAGCGGCGCCTCCGCCTCCGGGCGGCCTTTAGGCTCGGGACTTCGGTAACGGGTCGGTCCCCTTCAAGGCATTTCACGCAACAGGACTGATCCCGCCGAAGCAGGAGAGCGGCATCTTTTGGCTTTCGTGCCTGATCTTCAGACCGCCCTGTTGAACAGCTACGTCAGTTGCGTGCAGTTAGGCCCTCACGCGACCGCTCTGACCAATTACATGAAATTCGTCATAAAGACGAATTTGTGTTGCGTAGCAGCAGGTTACACGAGAGATCTGTTGACTTCTCGGACCTTATCCGCTATAAAGCCAGCTCAGATGGGTAGACCATCGCCCTGTCCGTGCGGGAGTCGCACACAATTTCAGTTCGAGGCTTTCGGACTGCATGAGGGCCACCTGCCGATGGGTAAGACGGCAGGAACATTCACCAGAGCATGCGCTGCTATTGCGCGAAAGAAATGCCTCCGCCCGTTGGTGCGGGGGAGGCCTAACCATGCTGCAGATCGCAGGTGTGGGTCAGTGTTTGTGACCTAAATATACCCTGTTTTGATCTGCGGCGCAAATCCCACGACCCGATGGGTCAGAATTAGGAAGAACAACTATGGAAGTTGCAGCAAAAGCTGTTCAGATCGCTAATAAGCCGGTTGATGCTTGGGAGCACAATCCTTTCGAGAAGGCTGGCCTGCCAGAGGGCCAGTATGAGCAGGAAGGACCAGACGAAAGCGCGGTGAAGGGAAGGAGTTCAAGAAGCTTGGGGCGAGTAGGGTCAGGACTCATAGCCAGTAAATGACGAGTGCGGCGAGGGCGATGGCTGAGAGGAAGACTTTCGGACAACGGTCATAGCGGGTTGCCACGCGCCTCCAGTCCTTGAGCCTGCCGAACATGATCTCGATGCGATTTCGCCGCTTGTACCGGCGCTTGTCGTACTTGACCGGTTTCTTCCGCTGTTTCCGACCGGGGATACACGCGCGTATCCCTTTGTCTTTCAACGCTTCTCTGAACCAGTCTGCATCATACCCGCGGTCCCCGAGGAGCCAATCGACATTCGGCAGGCTGCTCAGCAAAGCCCGTGCCCCGATGTAATCGCTGAGCTGACCAGCAGTGACGAACAGGTTCAACGGACGCCCCTGGCTGTCGCAGATGGCATGCAGTTTGGTGTTCATGCCGCCCTTCGTTCGACCAATCAGGCGTCCACGCCCCCCTTTTTGACGCCCATGCTGGTCGCGGTGCGGTGTGCCTTCAGGTACCCGTCTCAAAGCTCGTTTCAGTCTTTAAAATTTGGTTCCAAATCTGAAAGGAATTCAGCCCAACATTGGCTTGCCGAAACTGGCAGAACCAGCTCAGTTCGTGCAACTCGATATCATCGAACACCCTTGGCAAGTTGAGGTTGGCAGCGTGATCAGGGAACGCGTCGTAAAGACCTCTTAGGCCCTGCGCTGCGAGATGCCATGATCCCGCATCGCAGGGAGCGCTGCCTCTCGCCGCTCCTTCGGTGCCGTCAGATTTTTCCCAGCAGGTCTTTCAGAACCACATTGTCGAGCATCGTGTCTGCCAGCAGCCGCTTCAGCTTGGCATTCTCATCTTCCAGCGCCTTCAGCCGCGCCGCCTCCGATACCTCCATGCCGCCAGACTTGGACTTCAGCTTGTAAAAGGTCGCCGGGCTCAGCCCATGCCGACGGCACACCTCCGCCGTCGGCATCCCGTTCGGCACTACAATTGATCCACTGGATCAATTGCTTAACGCTTGAACTCCTGCTCTTTGATCATCCCGATGATTTGCGCCTCGGTGAAACGGCTCTTACGCATTCGTCTGCTCCTACATAGGTTGCTCTGCCCCCTGAAAACTGGACCGTATGAAGCTGGAGTTTTCCGCTAAGTTTCCCTGGCTGGGAGAGGAGAGGAATCGCATGAAAGCATCGAAGTTCACGGAGGCGCAGAAGGCCTTCATCCTGAAGCAGGGCGAGCAAGGCACGCCGGTCGCGGAGATCTGCCGCAAGGCGGGGATCAGCCAGGCGACGTACTTCAACTGGAAGAAAAAATACGGGGGTCTTCTGCCGGACGAGATGCGCCGGCTGAGAGCGCTGGAGGATGAGAACACCCGGCTGAAGAAGATCGTAGCCGATCTGACGCTGGACCGGGAAATGCTTCAGGATGTCATTCGGCGAAAGCTCTGAAGCCTGGCCGTTTGCGCGAGATCGTCACCGGGATGTGCGTCGACTGGGGCGTGTCGATCCGGAGGGCCTGTGGGGCCATCTGCTTCGACACCTCCACCTACCACTACAAGTCCCGGCGGATCACTGCCCGGCAGGGCATCGCCCAGCGATGTCCCGAGAGGGGACCAGGCTGCCGTCGAGCGGCGGATCAAGGAGATTGCAGAAACGCGTGTGCGCTATGGCTACAGGCGCGTCCATGTTCTGTTGCGGCGAGAGGGCTGGACCATCAATATCAAGAAGACACGCAGGATTTACAATGAGTTGGGTCTGCAGTTGCGGAATAAGCACCCGAAACGGCGAGTGAAAGCCAAGCTGCGCGAGGATCGCGAAGAAGCCACCGGGCCGAACGACGTCTGGGCAATGGATTTTGTTCACGACCAGCTGGCCATGGGAAAGAAATTGAGGATCCTGACCGTGGTCGACACGCATTCGCGGTTCTGCCCTGCCGTGGATCCTCGGTTCAGCTACCGCGGCGAGGACGTGGTTCAGACCCTGGAACAGGTTTGCGGCAGGATTGGCTACCCGAACACCATTCGAGTCGATAATGGCAGCGAGTTCATCTCCCGCGATCTGGATCTCTGGGCCTACGCCAATGACGTCACGCTGGACTTCTCACGGCCCGGAAAGCCGACGGACAACGGGTTCATCGAGGCGTTCAACAGCAAGTTCCGATCCGAATGCCTGAACGCGCATTGGTTCATGAGCCTTGCCGACGCCCGCGAAAAGTTGGAAGCTTGGCGTAGACACTACAACGAAGACCGACCTCACAGTGCGATCGGGTATAACGTCCCGATTGCCATGCATTATCCCGATGGCGTCACCAGCCCGTCATCGTGACACAGCCGGAAAACTCCAGCTTCCGGTGGTCCAATGTTGGGGACCAGAGCACAGGTTGGGCAGACTCTACTTCATGGTGAGGGATTTTGCGGGGGGCAGGTCAGCACCTACGGCGGTAAAAGCGTCGGTGCGGCACACGATGAAGGCTCTATCATCCATCTTGGACATACCCAATTTGACGCCATTTGGGTCGATTACCTCCACGCTCTCTCGATGGATTGAGCAGGTGAACGATGTCAAAGGGGAGAAATAGAATGCAACGTAGTCATTAACTACACCACCATGCGGCAGTGTGAACGCGCCAGTCCCGCGCAAACCAACCAGACCGGGTAGACTTGTTTGGTGACACCTTTGGGGTGTGCCATGATTCTTGGATCTGACTTCTCCATCTGCCAAGAAGGTCGGGATGTCCCGGTAATCAACTTGGCGAAACGCAAAACAATCAGGCATGGAGATGACTCACTTGTTTCAACTTCCGTGAAAACACACTGTTTTTCCGCCACCTTCAACCCAGAGTAATTACCGCCGGAGTTTTTTCTCAGTATCTTCACTGGGACCGCCAAGCCGTTATTCGCAACTGGGCCTGGAACAACTCGGGTTCACGCGAAGACTGTCCGTCTCGACCACAACGCAAACCTGGAATAACCTCTTTGCAGTCCCGGTGCAGTCCCGGGCAAACAACCAAAGAGGTGCAACAGCGGGTATTTCGCCAACACATTGCTTTCACTTGGTAAAAATGGTGCCCGGGGGCGGAATCGAACCACCGACACGAGGATTTTCAATCACATTACCAGCAACAAAATCAGATAGTTGTGAGCGAGTGTGAAGTTTCGTGTGTAACTTTTTGAAATTTTCCAGCAACGCGCTGATAATGATAGGAAAATTTACGCATGGTGAATGTTCCGGAGTTTGTCGGATCGAGCGTCAACTTCTTCAACTCCTGCAGCGTACACCACACGGAGCTGCTTGGGCCATGTGAAATGGTACAATCGCCCCAAAATACTCAACCCGAAAGTATGACCTTGCGTTTAATATTCCACCCCTCTAATGTGAGGCAAAATATTAAACGAGGTAGGCATGACTGCTTTCAATACCGCGATCTCCGAAACCCCAGCTGACGCAGAAGTGCGCCTTGCCGACTTCGGCCTGACGTCAACGCAAATTCTTGCCATTCGAGACTCCGCTCGTGCTGCTGCAGACGATGCAAGCCCGCTCATGCCCCTGAACGCACCTGGGACGCTTGCGTACATCCGCGGGGTCGAAGCACTGCGCGCCCAGGTGCTAGACGGCGAGTGGGTGATAGATCGCACCCTTGGCGTCGAAGCCGTGATCAATCGCGAACTTGGTATCCGCATCGGTTACCAGAATGTCGACAAGGCATGTGACCTCGTTTTCAAGCCGATGCCGCGTTCGGTGAAAGGTCCTGCTTCTGAAAAGATGTGCAGCTTTCCCCTGTTTGACTACTACGGAATGACCCTTGAAACCGACCATGACAGGGTTCCCCGCGATGACGTAAAAGACCCCCACGGGGATCAGGTAGCGACGTACTTTGTAATGGTGGGTGAAGACGGAAGCGTTGAACTGTCCAGCCCCATCATTGCCAACCAGAGATACTCGGACTTCCGGGAACGCATTTTTGTGGATCGCCCCGGCGAAGACTGGGAAGACCGGATTGAACCTGATAGCGAGCCCCTCGACGACTTTGACGTGCCGGTAAGCTTTAAAGACAAGACGTGATGTTCAGCGCAGAAAGACTTAGGATGGCCCGCTTTAGGCGGAAGCTGTCCGGAAAGGGACTCGCAGAAGCTGCGGGACTCACTCCTGTTACTGTGTCCAAGGCAGAGAACGGGCACCAGCCTGACGAAGCCACGGTGCAGAAGCTAGCGGATGCACTAGAGTACCCCATCGATTTCTTTTTCATGGAACCCCCGGAAACCCTCGAAACAAAAGCCGTTTCGTTCCGAAGCCTTAAGAAGATGAGCGCAGCCGAGCGTAACGCGTCCTTGGCAGCAGGGTCGATTGGGATCGCCTTCTATGACTGGATCGAAAAACACTTCAACCTGCCATTGCCGGACCTGATCGACCTGAGCAAAGAACGTGACCGCCCCGAGGTCGCCGCGCGTCTCTTGCGCCAACACTGGGGGCTCGGTGATCGTCCGATAGGGAGCTTACTCAAGCTCTATGAGTCGAAGGGTATCAGGGTTCTTTCCCTGTCGGAGAATACGCCAAACGTTGACGCTTACTCATTCTGGCACGCGGAACGCCCCTACATGTTCCTGAATCAGCGCAAGACGGCGGAGCGCTCGAACTTCGACTCCGCGCACGAACTCGGGCACCTTGTACTCCACTTCCACGCAGCGCGGCAGTCGGCGCAGATAGATGACGCTGAAAAGCAGGCGGACCAGTTTGCGTCTGCCTTCTTGATGCCAGAAGATGACGTAAAGAGCCGTTTCGGGCACGTCTACAGTGCCTCACAGATCATCCAGGCAAAGCACCGCTGGAAGGTGTCTGCGATGGCGTTGGCAACGCGACTGCACGGCCTAGGTATGCTGAGTGATTGGAATTACAGGTCGATCATCATCGAACTGGGACAGCGAGGGTACCGGAAGGGCGAGCCTGTAGGTGTGGAGCGCGAGACGTCCACGGTCCTGGGAAAAGTCTTGGCCGCACTCTGGAAAAACGGGGTCACCCGATCTGAAATTGCACAGAAGCTGAACCTTCCTTGGGAAGAGGTCGAAACGTTAATTTTCGATCTGGCAGGGCACATGCCCTCGCGCCCAGAGGCACCCTCTTTGCGCTTAGTGCGATAACCAACCAGCCGCGCCGGACCGTTCTGGCGTGGCCTAAACATTCCCTGGCGAAAAGGGCTTATAGAAGCTACGCACCTCGCCACGCACTGCGTCGGTGATGAAGCTATAAACGCAAAGAGCCCTTACCCCCATTGAAGGTTGCTAGCCAATCCGTAAGCTTCGTTTCGGACGGAATGTACTGAAACTAGGGCCAGGCCCTTTAAAGGATTGATTTGTGATTAAAACTATTTCTGTTGAAGTCATGGACGCGACTTGGCCTGGGCCTGGAAATGTCCCAGCTTTTCCACGGTCCTTTCATAGAGGGACCCAGATATGGGATATCAACTTCCCCGCAATGCTGCTTATGATTGGCTACCTTACAACGCCGACATCTTCGACGGGAGTATCCTTAAGCGAGTTTTGGGCCTGGGTAAGATATCTCTCCGCCGTCACTCCAGATCCGGACCTTCGCTTAACTAGTAGCTTCGCAGACCTCGATGCGCATCAGAAGACGATTCTAAGTGATGACTTTGGTATGGGCGCCCCGCTGCTATGGCTGAATGAACACCTAGATCTGGACCGGATAGTGGATGGACGGTACTTCGTGGAATATGTCGCGGCCTCAATGGGGGCAACGCAACGGAGGACAGCAAAGCGCGGCCCGAACAAGTCGCCAGATTTTGTAGCTCGTGACACAAGTGGCGTATGGCACGTAATTGAGTGCAAGGGCACCCAGTCCGGGCGCGAGTATGGCGCCAGACAGTTGGGGAACGCAGGGCCTCCTCCAACAGGAGGGGTGGCACAAAAACGGTCAATCCTTTTCCCAGCTGGCTATACGGGACAGCGCCTTGTCAGTGGGTTGCAGATTGGTGTTGAGGCCGGCAATCCAAGCCATTTAACCTTCATCGACCCGGAACCAGAGAAACCCTTCGTGGTAAGTGAACAAGATTTGGAGCTTGCGAACGACGCCGCGACACGGTGCGTAATGTCTAAAGCGCTGCGCCTTTCCGGCTATGAAACTTCTGCCGAGGTAACAGCTTCACCTTTCGGGAGGAGGCCTAGCGAACGATACGGGTACTCCAAGAAGCTTGAAGAGCAGCGGGTACAAGAAGTAAATGATCGCAATGAGCGCGCACGTGACGAACTAAAAAACAGAGAGCGAACCTCTCTTTTCGGCGAACACTTTTTGGGTCGCGAGCAGCATTTCGCACTGCCACGTTCCGTCATAGTTGATGACACTCCCGTTTCTCGCGTAGTTGTGAGGCAGGGTCTCAACGAGGACGCAATAAAAGAAATGCAGGATAGGCCAACTATCGAAGAGACAATTTCTGAGTCCGGCGCTGAGTGGGAGGCCAAGATCGGCCGAAGCATGCTCAAAAGTGAAGAGCGATCAGCAACTATGACCATAGGGAGTGTTTTCCGCTCGGAAATGATACTCGAAAAATGACCTAGTCAAGCCATTAGGTAATGCTGCTAAGCGGAGCAACAATGTGCATCGGTCAATTTTCCTTTTCAATCAAGAATATATCTATTTCAACGTGGCGATCAGTTCTCTTGCATAGTTCGTTGATCACGCTAAGGTTGAGTCCCTAGAATACTTCTTGCGGGAGCGGTTGAAGTGTTGATTGCATGCGATGAAGCTGGACACACCGGCCCTGACCTTTTAGCAAAAGACCAAAGATATTTTGCTTTTGCGACAGTGAATATTTCGGATGAAGAGGCCTGGGCGCTGATTTCTTCGGCACGGCAAACCCATCCAGTCCAGATGCCGGAACTCAAAGCATCGAAGCTCATGAAAAGCAACCAGGGTCGGAGGCTTATTTCACATATAGTAGAGAAGATTGACGGGAAGTTTGCCATCAACGCCCACGACAAACTTTTGGCGCTTTGCGGCTGGGTATTTGAGTACATTTTTGAGCCTGTTTACCAACATGACCCGCGCATCTTCTATCAGAAGAATTTTCACCGCTTCATTGCTATGTTTTGCTATCTTTGGTTCCAAGATGAAAATTCCAACGCAAAGGACGCCTTGGTGCAGTTCCAAGCATTCATGAGAAGCAAGGACATAGGCGATGCACCATTTCTATTTGAGTTCAAAGGGGGAGCAATATCAGGGAAACCTCATCCATTCGAATTGATTCAACGCTTTGCAACTGGCCATAAAGAAACCATTTCTCGCGACATCGCGAATATCAAGAAGCACACCACCGACAATGGCACTTGGACGCTTGATCTCTCTGCGTCCGGCCTGTGGAGCCATCTCAACTACTGGGGACGGCAGAAAATGCCACTCACAGTCATTTGTGACGACAGCAAGCCTCTTCGCGCTATCGAAAGAGATCTGGATGATGTAGGACGCAATGCGGCTATTGAGAGAGCGAGAGTTCTACTAGGTGCACAAGGGTTGGGATGGGACTTCGCGAAACCGCTTGAATTTGTCGACTCTCGTGCCCACCCTTCGGTCCAAATCGCAGATATCCTAGCAAGCACTACCGTGTTTGTCTATTCTTCAGGCCTTCCCAAGGGGTTAGAGGCAACAGGCGAGATCATGGATCGTGGTATGCTTCAGGATTCAATTTTCCCCGATTATGACTTGGTGAAATTGGAGAGTGATAATGCTAAAATCGACTACGCCGTCCTTTATGAACTCGCAGCAACTGCGGAAGGTCGCGGCACTGGAGTGTCAATCGAAGAGTACTATCAGATAGTGGAGAAAGGAGTCTCTTCGGGAGAATTGAAATTTGAATAGGTCAGCGTTCACTGTGTCCTACTAGTTATTCCTTTATCAGCGTGGACGATTGTGTATGGCTGAGCACTCGCTTTTGCTGGCAATCGATATACAAGCGTTTTGCAGCACATCCAGTATCGCTTCTAACTTTTGAGTTTTATAAGCGCCGTGTTTATCAGGTTCACCCTTGTAGTTCAGGAAGTCTTTCATAGCCTGTGTTTTGCCAATTAGTTCTCCTTGATATCGGCCGAGAGCGTTGTTTTTTTGCTCCCCACTCGACTTCCATATTTGGTAAGCCTCCGCGGGTCAGATCCAAGTAGCATTCAATAGCTGCAGCGCGCCCATTGATGTTCTCCACCGATTTTCCAGTGGGACCGATTGTGGGAAACTGTTCTAGCTCAAGTAGGTCAGGAAGGATCAGGCAATCACAACACCCATCAGCGTTGATATAGCTAACAATCCTTCGGACGCCGTCTACGACAAACCAACGTTTGTCGGCTACGAAGGGATCAGAATGGCTGAATATGTTGTCTACTATCGGGTTTCGACGGAACGGCAGGGGCGGTCTGGCTTGGGGCTGGAAGCGCAGCGGGCGATGGTCGAGCAGTTCCTTCAGCCCGCCGACAACGTGATCGCCGAGTTCACCGAAATCCAATCCGGCAAACGGGACGACCGGACCGAGCTTTGGAACGCGATCAACCTCGTCAAAAAGACCCGGTCCAAGCTGCTGATTCCGAAGCTGGACAGGTTTTCCCGGAAGGTGTCGTTCATATCAGGGATCATCGACCAGGGCATAGAGCTGACCGTCTGCGAACACCCGAACGTCTCAATCTTCTTCCTGCACCTGCTGGCCTGCTTTGCCGAGGAGGAACGCCGTCAGATCTCAGAACGCACCAGAGCGGCGCTCAGAGCCGCCAAGAAGCGGGGAACGGAGCTTGGCCGGAACGCCCAAGCCTTGGCGGTGCAACGGCGGCTAGAGAAGCAGGATTTCTTCGAAACGATACGCGCTGAGTTCGAACAGGCAGTTGCCGAGGCGGGATCTCTTTCCGGTGCTGCACGGCTCCTGAACGACCGTGGCGTGAAGACAGCCAAGGGCGGGAAGTGGTATCCGCAAACAGTCTGCAACTACAAACCGCTTTCCGTGGCGGGGCATGCGAGATGCCTTTGAGCGTAGACGATTCAGCTCAGCATGCGAACTCCAAGGTACGAAGATTGATGCAACGTAGGCAGTCAGTACCGGTACAGTGAAACATAGCATCGAGCCAAGTCTTGCAAGGTTCTTTCAGGTATAGCTATATTTCGGTGGCCACGGCGTGTAATGAACTTTTCACAAATTGCTGGCTGCCAAAAATTTTGAGGACAGAGAATTGGTCAAATCGCAAAGAAATTTCGATAGATGGCAAGCATTTGAGCAATCAACCTGGTCTTACCAATTATTTTCTCAATACGATGATCAACTGGGGGTAATGCTCACCGCCCAGCAAAATGCTAGCAAGTTTACATATAAAACGCTTGGTAGAAACGGAACGAAGCCGCAGGACAGCGCTGAAAGCGCTCTTGGAACAGGAGACCGTTTTCTCAACTCGTTTAACGATATCACCCACTGGTCCAATGTTTACGGTGATTTCGCAAACTGGACGCATCTTAACGCAGCGTTAGCATGCGCTTCAAATTTGGAAACCTACATGGTGGGTGTAATAGATCTTGCGATAAGGTCCGCCCCAGCTTCTCTCTTTGGGACAAAACACGCGCTGGACGGCTCAGTTCTTCTCAAATATGGAGCGCCGACATTCGACACCAAAGACTACATCATCTCCTGCACCAAGGGAGACTGGAGCAAAAGACTCGAAGCTCTAGAAAAGATATTTGGACCACTACCTCTTGAGCTGAGACATCAACACGCAAGCCTCGAAAGGCTTCGAAAGCTGCGGAATAATGTGGGGCATGCATTCGGGAGAAACATCGAGAATGCGCAATACCACGGATTGCGTGAACTTCAGCCAATGGAACGGTTGTCGCAAAAAAGTCTATACAGCACGATGAGGGCTTGCCGAAAATTCGCAAAGGTGCTGGATGATTTTCTGTTAAATGAATATGTCGGCGATTTTGAGGTAATTCGATTTTTGAGCGCCCATCATAACGACGTTACTGGTGGCACCTTAGGAGAGCGAGTGATGGCTCTAAAAAAGGCGATCGGCGCAACAGGTCAGCCGCGAGGAAAAGTATATTTGAAAGGTCTTCTGACTTACTGGGATAGCTTGTAACATCAAAAACTAGTCATGGGCCACTCTACAATCGTCGTTTTGATAACTGAACAACTTCCCGGCCATCGCTCCTCCCCCTAATCCTTCATCCGATCACGGGGAGGCAGTGTCATATCAGCACTCGCCACATCCAAGCTGAACGCAGCCTTCGGGGTCACGAACTGATCAATCTCCAGCAGCGGAAACAGCTCCCGCCGCACAGCCTCAAGCACCGAAACCGCCTCGGCAGTACGTGGCACCTGATGCGGCGTGAACACCGTCTTCTTGCGAGCATTGTCCAGGTCGGTCTTTGTGCACGGCACATCCAGCGCATCGGCAAGGAACTCGGCAAGCTCCTTCACCTTTAGCTTCGAATCCTTGGCCAGACGCTCCCGCCCAAAGGCATTCGGCTTCAGCTCATGGGTGCCCGCCTTTCGCAGCTTGTGAGCAATCGCCAAATCCCGGCGGAGCCGCTTCAGCGGGCCGTCCGCCTTGGCCAAGTACCTTCCGGCATCCCCTTGTGCGGCCAGCTTGCCTTCGAAATAGGAGGCGAAGGCTTGGTAGTCCCGTACGGTCTTCAAGCAATGCGGAGCTTCCTTGTTGTACTGGGACCAGATCGCGCGGACGGTGTTGAACTGCTCCACGGTGTCCCAGGGACCGGTCGAGAACGCCAAATGCTTGCAGGTTTTACCACTGCCGTATGACGCCGACACTTCGCCCGCCTGGGCAGGCCGCCGCTTCCAATCGAACTCCATGGACAGCCGCCGATCCATCGTCTTGTCAACGAAATCCATACCCTGTTCATACATCTCGCGAATTCCAGCACCCATGGTGACCAGCAGCTTGTCCGTGGGCTTGCGCTCGAAGAACAGGCGGGTGATTTCAGCGTTCTGCTCCGACTTGGACAAGAGGCCGTCAAGCTTGATGCCGCCCTTGGCCAGTACCACACGTTCGTCCTCTTTGGGCACCATTCCGGTCCCTTCCCAATCGGAGGGAGACGAAGGCTGCAGTGTCGCTTGGCCTCGTGTCCTCCACCCAACGGGCTGACGAATGACATGCTTGATCTCGTAGATGCCCCATTCTCCGGCAAGCATACGGCGTGCGTCCAGATACCTGCGCCCCAGAGGCCCGAATGCAGCCGCCCGCATTTGCTTGTCGGTGGCCGTAGTTAGAAAGCCGTCCGTGGTGACGCTGAAGATCTGCACCTCCGGCGGCAGGGCATTCATGATTTCCCCCAGGACGCCCCGGCAGAAGGCAGTGATGAAAGCAGCAAAGACAGGGTTGGTGATCTTGCTTGGCTCCAACGGTTTTGTCTCGGCATCCCGCAAATCGTATATCCGCCGTTCCCGCAGGCCCTGGGCGGTCTTGCCGTAGGTCGAATTGACCAACTCTTTCCAGAATAGGTTATCTAGGGACTTCTTGGGGTGCTTCAGCCGCTCGTTGATGCAGTTGCTGGCAAAGCCGATGAACGGACGTTTCGCAGGAGCGTATTCCTCCGTCCGGCTGATGATCCTGTCGCAGTCGATCTGCCGCCCCTCGACAAGGCTGATCCTGCAGCCGAGCTGCTTGGCCAACAGGATTTCGCTGATGTGGGTCGTGCTGTTGCCTTTGCGGGGAAACAGCAGGCCGTTTTCTGTTCGTACTGGCAGAACAGGATACCGAACGCCATCAGGGAACTCGAAATCTACATTGGCAAAGGCCAGATCGTCAGGCGCAAAGCGGGTCAGGAGTTCGTCAGTGCTGCCAATCGCCCTGATCGTATCCCAATGCGGAGCGCCGATGAGCGCCATTGCCGATGGGTATGCGCTGGCGAGATCATAGTCATACCAAACACCTTCCGGTGCCGGGCCAAACCAGAACTGCTCATTGCGCCCGCCATGATAGCACTCGGTGAAAAAGTCCTCGTTCCAGTGCAGCTTTTGCGTGGAGACAGTTTTCTTCCGTGTTTTGGACTGGTTGTGCTTCTTGCTCCAGTAGGTTTCCTCCACCTCTTCCTTTGCTACGACCGCCAGCGGATCGAGGCCTTGCCCCTCCCAGTAGCTCCGGATGAGGTCGACCCCGATGGACGTCAGGGTAACCGGCAGTTTGAACTTGCCGGTCTTGTCGCAGTACAGCCGGATGATCCTGGATGTGTACTGGGCGCAAATCTCTGCATCGCGGATGGCATATTCCCTGAACAGCCGCCAATTCGCCTCCATGAACTCGGCCATGTGCTGCTTGTAATGCAGCTCCTTGTCGGGGTCATCGGAAAGCTTCAGCTTTTCAAAGCCCAGAATGTCCCCGAGCTGAGCAAGGCTCTTTGCCCCCGTCGGAGCCAGGGCAATTGTGTCCCGGATTTTCACCTTCAGCCGGATAGGCCTGCTGCCACCGGCCCGCTTCAGTTTCACGTCGATGTCCTTGCTGACGTTCATGAACAGATTGCGGACGTTTTCGAGGTTCATGGCCTTGCGGGAGGCCTCGTCCTTGAAGTCGCTGAACCCCGGCACGTCAGCACGGGTGAAATGCGCCACCAGATAAACATCAACGGGAACCTTCAGATCCGGTAATGCCCGGAACCCGGCAGTGAGGGCATGTTCCACAAATTCCGTCACTGTCAGCCTTTTGTCATCACCGCGTCCCTTGGGCAGCACAATGCCGGACCAGTGCGGCTCGCTGTCAGCGTTATCCGGCGTGATGACTCGGCAGCTGTACTGATAGGAAAGCACCTGGTTCCGCAGCTCGACCTGTCCATCGGCGTTGGTAACCGTCTCCCTTTGGTACTCGGTGTCAAAGCCGATCACCAGGTAACGAGGGTGGCCGGAATTCGGGCTGTTCTTGCGGAGGAACTGGTCAGTGCGGAAGTGCCTGCTGTCTTGCATGGGAGCCTGATCTAGGTGAGCGTGCCGACTTGCCAGAAATGGTAAAAGTCGTTCGCCCACACCCATATGACACAATTACTATTTTTGCCAGCTATGACGGCAGCCAGGGCTAGCTGCCGGGGCTGTGGGATAATCTGCCCCGTTTCCGGGTGTCTGGGGGAGATTCTCCCTTTTTGACCAAATCGCCATGAAACTCGGGAAACCCGGGGACCTAAGCGTATAAATAGCATCACACACAGAAACACGCCGTACACACAGCCATATTGAACACAGCTCGCAGCTCTCTCGTATCAGGAACGCGATACAGACAACCACATAGACAGCCCGAAGCGTCATGCGATCAGAAGGTAATCTCCGCCGGATGGTGCCGAACCGAATCCAGTAGGTCAGCAGACAGGACGTCATCGAATAGTAGGGTCAGGGGACAGCGAAAGCGGGGGAAAGGTGAAAGCCCCCATCAGAGAGCCAGAGCAAAACAATTGTCATCACGAGACGGGGAAGTGCCGTCGCCGAGCTAGCCGAATTGCCGTCCACGTAAAGCTAGCACATCGGTCCGCTGTTTGAGCAGCACGTAGGCTGAGACCGGATAACCGCCAGCCGCGCTTTGGAAAGCAATCGTGTGTGGATGGTTTGTCAGACCTTCGGGTCTTACAGGCTTCTCCTTAACGGATAGGAGAAGTATGTCCAAAACCCAAGAATACCAAACAGATACAAACGCAGTTCTTGATCACGAAGTGATCAAGCGATTGGCCAAAGATCGGCTATGGCTTCACTTCGTGAAGTGCTTCGCAGGTGCCATAGGATTTGCACGCTGGTTGGGCTGGGCGGGCTGAGTTTAGAGTTCGGCCTTTGGCCAAACTGGTTCTGCAGCCCGCCTGCCGTCTCATTTGCCGAAGCGGCTCCGGATGGCCGACGCGGCACCTTCCAGCACGTCATCCAGCTTGCCTTCGCTGGCGAGGGTCTTCAACTTCTGAAGGTTCTCGGCCACGTCCTTGGCATCGGTGCATTTGATGGCGTTCAGGCCAGGGGCCAGCTCAAGCGGAGCTTTCCCGTAGCGGGGAGAGATGAACCAATCGCCCTGATCCGATTTCCACACCCAAGTGCTTTTGATCGTGCTGGCATCACCATCCGGCATACCCGCCAACTGCTTGTCGATGGCGGCGATGAATTTCTGACGGCGCTGGCTCGACGGCTGGCTTGCCTTCGGCTTCTCGGCGGCTTCAAGTTTGAACTGTTTCTCAAGTGCCATTGGGGTCTCCTTTGCTACCCCAAAGGCGTCCTCCTTATCCCAATCGCAGACAACGCCGCTGTTCCAGTCAACGGCCTGCGGGGCTAGTCATCCCCACGTGTCTGTAGGTTTTCGATCAGCTCTTTCGTGGGGGCCATGTTCTTCAGATAAAAGCGTTCCAGCTGGTCCACCGACGTGCCAGCATTCTTGGCCAGGGTGTAAAGGTTCACCTTACCCTGGGAGCCTCTGAGGCGTGCTTGGATGGCATAGTGCCGGAGGGAGTACGGAGACAGCTTCCTGTCCTCGTCCAGCAGCTCGGCCTTTTCAAGGATATGGTTGAACAGACGCCGGGCGGTGTTGATGGCTGTCCTGCGGTTGGAATATTCCGGCATCCACACATAGCCGTTCCGATCAGGGCCGATCTCGTCGAACGGATTCAGAGTCCCGAGATAGAGGGGGACAGCCAGCGGCATTGTCACGCTGGTGCGCCCACCGGTCTTGCCGCCACGGACGTTCATCTCCAAGTGCGGCGGGTCGCCTTTGACCTGAATGTCCTTGTGCTTCAGCCCGAACAGCTCGCCCTCAGTAGGCCGAAGGAAGGTGTGAACGACAAACCGGAACATCTTGGCATGGTGGCCGGTGATCTGGACGCCACGGACCATATCCCCACGTTTGGCACACTCACCGGCAGCCTTCATGAACCGTTTGTATTCGTCGTCCGTGAAGGTGTGTCGTGGCGTGTCCACGGTCTTCTGCTTCGGCATCACCGGCAGCACGTTCAGAATGCCGTCTTCCACCGCCAGGGTCAGCACCTTGCGGATGATGATTGTGTGCTTGGCCTTGGTCGATTCTGCCAGACGCTTTGGCCGGTTCTCGTCCAGATGAATCAGGTAATCCCGAACCTTGCCGGTGGTGATCTTCGTGACATCATACTTGCCGAAGTAGCAGATCAGCCCGTCCTTGGATCGGTTCAGCAGCTTGTTGTCGCCGTCTGACCACTTGGACTTGCCTTTCTGAATGCCCATCAGCTTCTTGGCATAGTGCTCGAAACTGGTGGCTTTCTTCTGAGCATGGTCGCTGTTGGCCTTGCTGCGGTATGAGTCGGCAAACTCATAGGCCACTTCAATCGCATCCAGCCGGGATGTCTCCTTGGACGACCGGTGGACGTATTTCCCTGCAAGGGGGTCTCTGAAGCGAATAAGCCAGTACGGGCTTCGGGCTGTCAGCACGATGGCCAGCCCTTTCCGGAGATGCTTGATCTTGAGTATTCGGTTTTTGGAATCTTGGGACAAATCGAGCCCGTCAGAGGAGTGTATAACTGTGTGTAACTTTTACGGGTGAAATCTGACGATCTCAACGGACCAAATAAATCAACTATTTCAGTGATTTAGTGGTGCCCGGGGGCGGAATCGAACCACCGACACGAGGATTTTCAATCCACTGCTCTACCCCTGAGCTACCCGGGCACGGGAAGGCTTGTCGCCTTGGGTGGGGGCCTTCTATGACGTGCGCGCAGCGGTGTCCAGAGGGTTTTTGAAAGAAATTCACTAATGCCGGGTTTGAGGTGTTTTTTCGTCCGCCGGCAATGTCTGCCGCGCTTCTTCCGGAGCGTTTTCAATATCTTCCGGCTCCAAACTGGGCACCGCATAGATGCCGTTCAGCCATCTGCCGAGGTCAATATCAGCACAGCGTTTGGAGCAGAAAGGCCGGTGTCCCCTCTGCGCTTCCCCGCCGCAGATCGGGCAACTCATTTCAAAACCTCCCGCAGGGCGATGCGGCTGCGTTTACGCTGCATTTCGAAGTGGCCAAGATTGGTCCAGCCGGCCAGCACCGTCTCCTCCGACTCGGACCGGACAGCCGCCCGCAACGCTGTTTCAAAACCGCGGCGGTCCTTTTTCGGCATCGGCGCAAGATCCAGTACAATCTGTCCGGCCAATCCGCGCACACGCAAGGCTCTGGGCAATGCTTTGGCGGCAGCCATATTGGCTTTGACACCGGCCGCCAGCGACGTGTCGGACCCCGTATTCACGTCCACCGCAACCAGCGCACGGGTCGGCTCGATGAACAGGAAGCCGCCGCCTGGCAGCGGCTCACGGATGCCCAGAGCAATGTCCAGCGCGTCCAGCACCCCCAGACGCTCAAAGCCGCCGGAGCCGCGTTCTATGTCCGCAGGCTCCACCCAGTCGCGCCAGGCCAGAAGATGCGGCGTGTCGCCTTCGGCCAGCACCTCAGATTCGGACCCTTCGTCCTGCATCACCTGCATTGCCAGTGCGGCCATGGCAGCGACGTCTTCGGCGATCTCCCCGCTGTCCGCCCCAGCGCAGGCCGAGCGCAGGATCAGCCCATATCCGGTTTCGCCCATTTCCTCATGGGCAATTTCCAGCAGGCGGTCTCGCTCGTCTTCGTCTCGGATGCTGCGCGAAATATTCAGGCCCGGCGCCTCGGGGGTCACAATGGCGTAACGGCTTTTGAACAGCAGTTTCTGGGTTACCGGGATCGCTTTGCCCGGCTCGGCAATACCGGAGACCTGCACCAGAAGCATCTGTCCGGGCGCCAGCCCCTTGACCTGACGCAGGAAGGCCGGCCCGTCAGGGGTGGTCAAGAACATGCCCCCCTGCCCTTTCACCGGCCGGTCGGCACGGGCGCGGTAGATCGTACCAGGCGACGGTGCGTCGCTGTCGATCAGGAAATCCTCCAGTTTTCCATCCACCATCAACGCAGCGGCTTCACGGTCCTGGATATGGTCGAGGATGATAGTGCGGCCCTTCATGCGGCAGCCTCCTGATACAATGGCAGCCCGGCGGCGCGCAAAAGGTTGGCGGTCTCAGACAACGGCAGCCCGACTATCCCCGTGAAGGAACCGCTGATCCACGGGATGAACGCCCCGGCGGGGCCTTGAATGGCATACCCTCCGGCCTTGCCTTCCCAATCGCCCGTCGCGAGATAGGCGTTCAATTCCACGTCCGACAGGTTTTTCATCTTTACCTGGCTGACCACGTCCTTTTCCCAGACACGGTCGCCGCGGCGCACGGCGACTGCCGTAATCACCCGGTGGCGGCGGCCCGACAAGGCCAGCAGAAACTCTGCCGCCTCGCCCGCATTGCGTGGTTTGCCCAGAATCCGGCGGCCCAAGGCCACCGTCGTATCCGCACACAGAACCACATCCCCTGTCCCCGCGGGGACAGCTTCAGTTTTTTCCCTCGTGACCCGCACGCAATAGGCCCGAGGCAGCTCATTCTTAAGCGGAGTTTCGTCAATTTCCGGCGGACGCACGCTGTCGGGATGCACCCCGAGCTGTGCCAGTAGCTGCAGCCGCCGCGGGCTGCCCGATCCCAGAATGAACGCCATGCCGTGGCCCTTCTACCTGTTTGCGCCTGTCATACGGTGAATACCGGCAGCGGGAAAGCACCGCGCACTTTCCTCTGGCCGAAAATACTTCCGCCCCAGGCGGCGGCTGCAAAGCCGCTGTAAAAACAAAAGCCCGGCAAAGAGCCGGGCCTTGATAGTCTTGTCGGATCAACTGCTTATTTAAAGCGGTAGTTGATCCGGCCCTTGGTCAGGTCGTAAGGTGTCATTTCAACCTGGACCCGGTCGCCTGCCAGAACACGGATGCGGTTTTTACGCATCTTGCCTGCCGTATGAGCGATGATTTCATGGCCGTTTTCCAGCTCGACCCGAAACGTCGCATTAGGCAGGAGTTCCTTCACGACACCGGGAAATTCGAGCGTATCTTCCTTGGCCATGTTGTCTCCATCATTGGGTTACCCCGCAAACTGCGGGACGTGCGCTTAAATGGGGGCATTTTTCCAATATTTCAAGGGCTCAATCAGGTTATGACGGCCTTTGTGACCGATTTCACCCGCGGCATTTGCTCTTCCCAGTGCAGCCGGTTCAACACCCCGCCGTCAGCCCGGACATGTGCTATAGCTTCAAGGTCCGCCTCCCCATAGGTCCAGCCGGGCCGGTTCATGCCGCCTGCAGCCAGCACACCGGTTTCCGGGAACCCCTTGTCCGGCGGACCGAAAATGCCTCCCATGCCGGTATTTGCGTCTACCGACTCGGACCAGTCGTAGCGGCCCACCAACGACGCCATCACCGTCACGCACTGGTTTTCCAGCGCCCGCGACATTGCCCCGATACGTACCCGCCAGTATCCGGCCAGCGCCTCGGTGCAAGAGGGAATCAGAATGACGTCCGTTTCTGCAAGTGCGCGGCCCAGCAGCGGGAATTCACTGTCGTAGCAGATCAGCACGCCGATTCTTCCCAGCGCGGTATTGAATATCTTGAGAGGCCCCCCGCCGGTGATGCCCCATTCTTCGCGCTCGAAACGGGTCATGATCTGCTTGTCCTGATGGCCGCGTTTGCCGGAGGGCGCATAAAACTCCGCCCGGTTCACCGGCTGGGCCGATCCGCTGTTCACAGGCGCTGAAGCCCCCAGGATATGCACCCCGTGTTCGGCGGCGAGCTTCAGGTGAAGGGCGGCGGCGTCTTCCATTTTTTCCGACACGGAATGGATCGACTGCTGCAGATCGCCAGCAACCGCGGCGCCGTCCAGCGTGGACAGCTCCATTGCACCGTATTCCGGGAACACCAGCAGCTCTGCCCCGTTGCCAGCTGCCTCTGACACCCAGGCGGCCAATTTGTCTTCATACTGGGCCCAGCTGTCGAGCCAGTCGAGCGTATAGGCGGCGGTTGCGATTTTCATCCTGTCTTCCCTTTTTACAGATGCAGCCCATACATTCTTCCGGATATTTCCGGCGGCCTCCGGAAACGGGGTGACTTCCGTGCCCCCCCTGTGCACCCCTCATGCAGCGGTCCTGCGGAAAGCCCCTCTGCATGACCGCTCCGGCAGTGCTACAAATCCCGGCCCCAGAACTGCAGCGGCTTCTTTGTCTCTTCAGACTGATCCACATCTTTCCAGGAAAAATGCGCGATGACGCCATCCAGGGGCTGATAGCCGCGCTTGCGCCAGAACGGGTCAAGCGGCGCATAATCTGCAGGCCGCAGCGGGTGGTCCGCCGGACGTTGCACCCCGCAGAACGCGCATTTACGGAAACCGTGTTTGCGGGCATGGGCCTCGCGCGCATCGAAAAAACCATGCCCGGCGCCGCGTCCGCGGTAGTCCGGAAGCAGCACGGATTCGGCACAGTAAAAAACGTCGCTCAGATCAATGCCGCTGCCGTCAAATGCGGTTGCGAAATCATCCGCATGGTCGGCCAGCGGCGCACCAGTAGAGGCACCCACCAGAGTGTCTCCGTCAAACGCGCCGACAACAACAGCCCTCGCGCTGTCGCGGTAGCGCTGCAGGTAGTCCCGCTCATAGGCCAAATCACCATCGTAAAGATAAGGCCAATCCCGGAACACCTTGATCCGCAGGCGTGCGACATCGTCCAGTGCGGTCTCCAAAGCCGCACCGGTCATCGCTTCGATGCGGAGGGCCGTCATGCGGGGGCCGGCTTGCCGGACACCTGCGCGATCCAGTCCGCCAGGTTGTAATAGGTGGTCAAACGGGAAATCTTCCCGTCTTTCAGCTCAATGAACGATCCGCCGGGCAGGCGGTAGGTCTGGCCCTTGGCTTCGGGAAGGCCTTCGTCAGTCACCAGATAGGTGCCGTTGACGATGAATTCCGCCGCTGCGCGGGAGCTGTCCTCAGAAGAAAAAATAACCATATCGGTCAGCTCTTCTTTGTAGCAGCGGCTCATATGCGCACAGAACGCGGCGAACTTCTCCTTACCTACGCGGATCTGCCCCTCGTTGACGTGGTGGGCAATGTTTTCGTCAAGGCAATCGAGCATTGTCTCAGTGTCGCCAGCGTTGAAGGCTGCAAAATAACGCGCGATGGTGTCGGTCATGTTTTCTCCGTTGGTTCGCCCCAGCGATTCTTCAGATGCTGGATGATTTGGTCCCGGGTTTGCCGGTAGACATCTAGCTTGGCTGCGCGCGTCTCACCCAGCCCGGTAGGGTCCATAATCGGCCAATATTCGACATCAAGGTGAAAAAAACGGGTGAGTTCCAGCGCCCGGCGCTGGCTGGCCGGCGACAGCGCCACCACTAGGTCAAAGGACGACAGATCATCGCCCCAGCGCTCCATCTCGTCAAACGACCGGGAGCGGTGCCGCGAAAGCTCGACATCAATTTCCTGGCAGACGGAAATCGAAAAGCCGTCGATCTCCATGTCGTTCTTGACACCGGCAGACTGCACATAGGTGCCGGTGCCATAGAATTTCTTCATGATGCCCTCCGCCATCGGCGAACGGACCGAATTGTGGTCGCAACAGAACAGAATGGACTGCGGCAGCTCCTTCACCGGTCAGCCTCCGAAGTGCAAGACGCAGATCAAGGTGAACAGGCGCCTGGCGGTGTCGATGTCGACTTCGGCCTTGCCTTCCAGCCGTTCCTGCAGAACCCGGCTGCCTTCGTTGTGGATGCCGCGCCGCGCCATGTCGATGGTCTCGATCTGACTGGGCGGCATGGTTTTCACTGCACTGAAGTAGCTTTCGCAGATTTGATAGTAGTCCTTGACCACCTGACGGAACGGCGAAAGCGACAGGTGGAACTCTGCTGCTTTCTCGCCCGCTTCGGTGTTGACATCAAAGACCAGCCGCTTGTCGCGGATCGCCAGTCCCAAATGGTAAGGGCCGGCGGGCAGATCGCGTCCCTCGCGGGACGGCAGCGCAAAACTGTTGCCCTCGATCAGGTCGTAAATCGCCACTTTGCGCTCCTGCTCGATCTCGGGCGTCGGAGGCGGCAGATTGCGGTCGTCCAGTTCGATATGGCTGATGCGGCTCATGGGTCTTTGTCTCTAAAATGCGCTGAGGCGTCCGGCCATGAGTATCGCACCGCCGCGCCTGGGGCAATGCAGCAGCGGGCGTCAAAGCCTGAGCCATTTGCGGCAGTGCTTGACAGGCCACGCCCGCACGCACAGCTTGCCTGCAACAGGAGACAGGATGATGACAGGGCTTGAACGATTTTCCCTCAAAGGCCAGCGTGCGCTGGTGACCGGCTCCACGGAGGGGCTGGGGTTTGCCGCCGCCAAACTTCTGGCGGAAGCGGGCGCCGAGGTCTGGGTGAACGGACGCAGTCAGGACCGGGTTGCGGATGCGCTTGCCCGGATACCCGGCATCGCCCGCCCACTGGTTCTGGATGTGGCTGATGAGGGATCTGCAGCCGCGGCATTCGAGGACATCGCCGCTGAAGGCGGGCTTGATATTCTGGTCAACAACGTGGGGCAACGGGACCGGCGCGGCCTGACGGAATTCACGCGCTCCGATTTACAAGCGTTATGGGATGTTGATCTGGTCGCCCCGTTCCGCCTTGCGCAATTGGCCGCCGCTCAAATGGCGCCGAAAGGATATGGCCGCATCATCAACATTTCCTCGATTGCCGGCCTCATCGCGCAATCAGGGGATGCCGCCTACACAACTGCCAAAGCCGGCATCAACGGCATGACCAAGGCCCTGGCGGCCGAGCTTGGCCCCAATGGCATCACCGTGAATGCTATTGCCCCGGGATTCTTCAAAACCAGCCCCAACATGGCCGCGGCCAGCGATCCGGAAATCGCTGTAAAACTGAGAAATGCCACCTCGCTCGGCCGCTGGGGCGAACCGGAAGAGCTGGCTCCGGCCATCCTGTTCTTTGCTTCGCCCGCGGCCTCATACGTCACCGGGCAGGTGCTGGCCGTGGATGGCGGGTATACCTCGCACTACTGAACGGCCAGTGCTTTCTTTCCGGTTCGAGATACTCCGGTGTGAATGCGTGCGCCGCGCGCAGAGGGGCAGCGCCCCTCAATGTCTCAACCGTTCAACGCATCCAGCCGCGCCGTGACAGACAGACCGTGCGCCTGCAGGCTTTCGCTGTGTGCCAGGATTTCCGCCGCCGGCCCGATTGCCCGCAGAGAGTCCGGCGTCATCTGGCTGAGAGTCGTGCGCTTGAGGAAGTCCAGAACAGACAGGCCGGAGGAAAACCGGGCCGACCGGGCGGTGGGCAGCACGTGGTTGGGGCCGCCCACGTAGTCACCAATAGCCTCGGGCGTAAATTGCCCCAGAAAAATCGCTCCTGCGTGCACCGTCTGTTGGCTCAGCGCGGCAGGGTCTTTGACGCAGAGCTCCAAGTGTTCCGGTGCTATGCGGTTGGACAGCGCCGCAGCCTCATCCAGATCCCGCACGGTGATCACCGCACCAAAGTCCCGCCAGGAGGGTCCGGCAATTGCACGGCGCTCCAGCGTTTCCAAACGCTTGTCCACCGCCGCTGCCACAGCCAGGCCAAAACCCTCGTCATCGGTGATCAGAATCGACTGGGCGCTTTCGTCATGTTCGGCCTGGCTCATCAGATCCAGCGCAATCCAGTCAGGGTTGTTGTCCTTATCCGCAATCACCAGGATTTCAGAAGGGCCCGCAATCATGTCGATGCCGACCTTGCCGAAGACCCGGCGCTTGGCGGCGGCAACAAAGGCATTGCCGGGGCCGGTGATTTTATCGACCGGGGCGATGGTTTCAGTGCCATAGGCCAGTGCCGCTACAGCCTGAGCGCCGCCGACCCGGTAGATTTCATCCACCCCTGCAATCTTTGCAGCCACCAGCACCAGCGGGTTGATCTGTCCGTCCGGGGTCGGAACCGTGACCGCCAGCCGCTGCACGCCTGCAACCTTCGCTGGAATAGCGTTCATCAGCACCGACGAAGGATAAGAGGCCAGTCCGCCCGGCACGTACAGACCAGCTGCCGAGACTGCCGACCAGCGCCAGCCCAGGCTTGCGCCTGTCTCGTCCGTCCACTGCGCGTCTTCCGGCATCTGGCGGGCGTGGTACGCGCGGATGCGTTCAGCTGCCACTTCCAGCGCCTCGCGCTCCTCTGCAGAAACCGCGGCGATGGCCGCCTCCACCTCTGCACCGGTGATCCGCAGCTGCGCGGGGTCCAGTTCCATCCGGTCAAATTTCGCTGTCAGCTCCACCAACGCCGCGTCACCGCGGGCGCGCACATCGGCGATGATCCCAGCCACGACAGCGTCCACATCCGGGCTATCCTCGCGCTTGGCACCCAAAAGAGCGGCAAAGGACTGTTCGAAATCAGAATCGGCGGTATTCAGAAACTGCGGCATCGGGATCTCCTTTGGCCCTCGCATAGCTTTATGCCAGCGCGGTCTCAAGAACTATGGCGCGGGGCGGTGCAATTGGACGCAAGGACGGGGCGCTGCCCCTCTAGGCCATACGGCCAATTCACCCCGGAGTATTTGGGACCAGAAAGAAGCCGCAGCCGTCAGAGAAGGGGTTTTCGCATCGGGACACCGGATGTCCCGCAGCATCCCTCAGGCGCGTCAACTCTTTGCCAGCCATGGTGTTGGTAAAAGCCCAGCGCTGTGCGGGTCGCGTTCAGCCGCCCGTCGCTATGGTCTGCCCTGCGCAATTCCGCCTCAAGATGCCCCAGCAGAACGGATCCGGAGCCGCGCCCGGCAGCATTGGGGGAAACATAAAGCAAAGAGACCGCCCCATCCGGATCCAAGCCGCCGACCGCTTCGGCGCTGCCGCCCCGTTCCGCCAGCCAGTAGCGTCCGGGGCCGTCAATCCAGCTGCGGATATGCGCAGGCGACTTGTCCGCAGTCCAATCCGCTATTTTTGCGGCATCGCCGCCGTGATCCGCCCGGCACAGATCGCGGATCGACGCGATGAGCACCTGGCTCATAGCGAATACATCAAAGACTGTGGCAGGGCGGATCTGCAGCTTCGTTGCAGGCCGGGCAAAGACCTGCGAAACGCCGCGCTTGTTCTGCATGGGTCAAACGCCATGATCCGGCGCGTGACCCGACGGCGCACGGTAAGGCCTGGTGACATCCCGCAGGGACACCTCCAGCGCCTCGACCGCCAGGCGCAGGGCGCCGTCGCCAGCCAGGGTGAGCAGCACGTGGCCGGCACCGTCCTCACCTGGCTCGAAATCAAGGGCGAGCAGCGACAGAACCAGGTCCTTATCCTTGCGGTCCACGCCCTGCGATGCGACAGCCAGCACATTGTCCACCACCAGCAGCGACTGCACACGCTCAAAAGGCCGGCCGCGCCGTTCCGCAGCATCGCGGTCTTCCCAGCGAAACCGGTTCACCAGCAACGCGAAACGGCGCTCAGCCGCGCGCCAGCTCATTTCAGTTACCGGAAAGACCGCATCCTGCAGCAACGAGGACAGAATTTTAAGATCTTCGGTCTCCAGCGCGCCCAGGTTCAGCGGCGCCTCGCGGCCGTCTTCAAAACTTGCATCCGCCATCACTCTTCCCTGATCCGTTCGATTTTGGCACCGACCCCGGAAAGTTTGCGCACTACGTGCTCATAGCCTCGGTCCAAATGGTAGACCCGGCTCACCTTGGTTTCACCTTCCGCCGCCAGACCGGCGAGAATCAGCGAGACCGAGGCGCGCAGGTCGGTTGCCATCACCGGAGCGCCTTTCAGCTTTTCAACGCCCGTCACGGTTGCATGTCCGCCGTGCACTTCGATCTGCGCGCCCATGCGGGTGAGTTCCGGAGCATGCATAAACCGGTTTTCAAAGATCTTTTCTTCCAGCACGGAGGTGCCTTCAGCGGTACACATCAGCGCCATCATCTGCGCCTGCAAGTCGGTCGGAAAGCCCGGGAATGGCTCGGTCACAACATCCACCGCCCGGACGCGGCCGTTCTTGCGGCTGACCATAAGCCCCTTGTCCGTCTCCGTCACCTGAATGCCTGCTGCCTCCAGCTTCTCACAGAAAGCTCCCACCAGGGCGATGCGGCCGCCCAGCAGTTCCACTTCACCGCCGCAAATGGCCGGGGCCAGCATGTAGGTGCCTAGTTCGATCCGGTCAGTCACCACCTGATGTGTCGCGCCATGCAGGCGGTCAACACCTTGAATGGTGATCTCCGGTGTGCCGTCACCCTCGATTTGCGCGCCCATTTTGCGCAGGCAATCTGCGAGATCGACGATCTCCGGTTCGCGTGCAGCGTTTTTGATGACCGTGGTGCCTTTGGCCAGGGTTGCCGCCATCATGACGTTTTCAGTCGCCCCGACCGAGGCGAAGGCCAGAGCGATCTCTGCCCCCTTGAGGCCCTTAGGCGCCTTGGCGTGCAGATAGCCATCTTTCAGTTCGATCTCAGCGCCCAGCGCCTCAAGCCCCTGAATGTGCAGATCCATCGGCCGGGCGCCGATCGCACAGCCGCCAGGCAGCGACACCACCGCCTGCCCCAGCCGCGCCAGCATCGGACCCAGCACCAGGTTGGAGGCGCGCATTTTCCGCACGATATCGTAATCCGCGACATGGCTGGTCAGGTCATGGCTCGACATCGCCAGCACCTGACCGTCCTGCAGGCTGGACACTTCGGCACCCAGCGACTGCAAGAGCAGCGTCATCGTCTTGATATCGCTCAGCCGCGGCGCGTTGGTCAGCGTCAGCGGTTCTTCGCTCAGGAGCGTCGCGGGCATCAGGGTGAGGCAGGCGTTTTTGGCCCCTGCGATAGGAATCTGCCCGTTCAGCGGGCCGTTACCAGTTACCAGAATCGAATCCATCTGCCCTTACTCTCCATTTTTGCCCGTATCCTGGTCCGGCTTTTCCGCCCGCGCTTTGGCCTGAGCCTTGCGCCGGGCCATATTTGCCTTGAGCGCAGCCTTCAGCCGGTCTTCGCGCGATACCGCTGACCTGTCGTTTTTCGGTGTTTTCTTCTCTGCCATAAGACTTCTGTAACTTAGTGCGAAAAAACCGTCCAGAATGCTCTTGCGCCCCTCAGCGTTTATGCCTAAAAGCCCCCTCACCGGCGCTGCTGTAGCTCAGAGGTAGAGCACTCCCTTGGTAAGGGAGAGGTCGAGAGTTCAATTCTCTCCAGCAGCACCATCTTCCAAAAAACTAAATGATTTCAAGATACTGAGTGGCAAGCGCCGAGCCTTTGGCGGACTGTCCCCGTAAGACGGCCGCTGTAGACACGCAAGATGACCGTGAATACAGGAACATCCGCACCATCTGCCTGCCAGCCGGCCTTTAAGGCCGCCCTTGGGCACAGCTTGCCCTGTGCGGCGGCTACTGCAGCTGGCACAAGGGATTCGCTGTTTTCCCAAAACCCGGCTGAAGAGCCGCATGGCTAAGTGGCAAACGGGCGATTCGCGATACGCTCGCAGGTCCACAAATAAAAATGTATGTGCCTTTTTCGCTGTATCTGACCTGCCAAACGCAGCAGATCAGAGGCATTCGCACATAATTTAACACTGCTGAAATGAATCCCATCAAGTGTTTTGCCATCAGGCGCTAACCAGCCGGCCCGTTCACGGCTGCTCCCAAGCTGCCGGCAGACACAAACCTTGATGGGAACTACGCTGCAATGACTCGACTGTTTAAATTCTGGGCGAATATGCCATTGGGCCGCAAGCTCCCGCTGTCTATCGCCGCCCCGACGATTTTTCTAACCCTTGCCTCTGGCTTTTTCTTTGCCTGGGACGCCGGACAAGCACTGAAGGCGAACCGGGAAGCCGCGTATGCAACACTGCTCGAAGAGCGCAAGGAGGCATTGGAGAACTGGGTGGCCGACCTGCGATCGCAGACCCGGACATTGGTTGCCAGTAAGGCGGTTGAAACGGCATTGCGGGATTTTTCCAATGGTTTCTATTCTTTGGGTGACGACCCCAGCGGGCATCTTCGCGCCGCTTATGCGGACGGCAACCCCAACCCTGCAGGCGAACGCTACAAACTGCTCGATGCCAAAGACAAATCCGCCTGGTCGATCCGCCACAAGATGAATCACACTGGATTTGTCACCTTCCTGGAAGAACAGGGGTTTATGGATGCTTACCTTTTGGATGTGCAGGGCAACATGGTCTATGCGGTGCAAAAGAACGACGACTTTGCACTGAACTACCTGGATGGGCCGTATCAGGACAGCGGGCTGGGCGTAGCATTCCGCGCCGCGCTGGAACTGGAGCGCGGCCAGGTGTTCCTATCGGAAATGGCATCCTTTGAGGCCGATGGCGGCCGACCGGCAATGTTCATATCTGCTCCGATCCTGAAGAAAGGCGCAATGATGGGCGCGCTGGTTCTGCGCGTCCCGGTCGAAGACATCTCCAAACTATTGTCCCACTCCAGTCTGCTGGGGGAAACCGGCCAGGCCTACCTGGTGCGCGGCGATGGAGTGGCGTTGACTGCTTCAAACCGCGGCGGAGGGCATCAGGCACTGTCTCGTCTGCCTGAGTTGACGCAGATTGCAGCGGCACTTGGCGGCGGGCAAAGCAGCTTTTCGGGCACTCCGGGCCTGGCGGGCCAACCGGTCGAGGCCATGGCCGCCGGCGTCGCCCTCGAAGACCGGACCTGGGGCATTGTCCTGGAAGTTGACAGCGCCGAGGCGCTGGCGGCCCAGAACAGCCTGTCAAACGCCGCCATGCTGCAGGCAGTTGGCGTGGCGCTGGCTGTGGCATTGCTGTCCTGGGTGGCAGCCCGCAGCATTGCACGCAAGGTTTCGGCCCTGTCCGACAGTGTCGAGCATATCGCAGCCAAGGATTACAACCATCCGGTCTCAGGCCATGGCACCGGCGATGAATTCGGCAATATAGCCGGCATCCTCGAAGGGTTCAAAACTGACTTGCAAAATGCTCAGACGGCGGAAAAGGAACGGGCTGAACTGCAACGCCAGCAGGATCTCGTGGTTGGTGAATTGCGCAATGGCCTGAAGCATCTGGCCAACGGGGATTTTTCGAACCCTATTACGGAACCCTTTCCCGAAGCGTATGAGGGCCTGCGCATGGACTTCAACCAAACGGCCGACACATTGAACAATACGGTGCGCGAAGTGGTGGAAGCCACCACCAGCATCCGCAACGGCACTTCGGAAATCAGTCAGGCCTCGGATGATCTGTCGCAGCGCACCGAAAGCCAGGCCGCCACGCTGGAGCAGACCGCTGCTGCGCTGGACCAGATGACCGCCAGCGTCAAGGCTGCTGCCGATGGCGCACGCCAGGTGGAAACCGCCATGAACGAGGCCCGCGACGAAGCCGAAGCCAGCGGCGAGGTGGTGCGAAACGCGGTTTCTGCCATGAACGGAATAGAAGCATCCGCCTCCCATATTTCGCAGATTATCGGGGTGATCGACGATATCGCCTTTCAGACAAATCTGCTGGCGCTGAATGCAGGCGTCGAGGCGGCGCGCGCCGGCGATGCCGGACGCGGCTTTGCTGTTGTAGCCTCCGAGGTGAGGGCACTGGCACAACGGTCTTCGGATGCGGCGATGGAAATCAAGACGCTGATCTCCGATTCCGGTGACCAAGTGGCAAAGGGGGTGGATCTGGTCGGCAAAGCCGGCGAGGCGCTGAACAGCATTGTCTCTCAGGTCACCCATATCTCGAGGCTTGTCTCGGGAATTGCCGAGGGCGCAGCAGAGCAATCCACTGGCATCGGTGAAATCAATACTGGCGTTATGCAACTGGACCAGGTGACCCAGCAGAACGCCGCGATGGTGGAGCAAATGACGGCAGCAGGCCAGCTTCTGAACGGCGATGCTTCGAAGCTGGCCGGGCTGGTGGACATTTTCAATGTCGGAATGGAGACGCCTCCGCCCCGCCAGGTGCCGGAGCCAATTCAGGCATCCGTCCACGGCTCGGGCTGGGATGTTCCATCAGAGACGCTTTCCGCCATTCCGGCTGCAGATGGTTCAGCCGCTTTGGCAAAATGGCAGGACTTCTGATCCTGACTGGAGCGGGGCACATCGAGTCAACGACAACAGCCGCGCCGCTGAACCCGTTTTGCACCAGCCCGCTGCGGCCGCCGCGGAGGCGGCCGCAGCACCGCTCAAACAGCCCCGGTGTTGTGAAAACCAAATTTTCAGACTTTATGACGACATTGGGTTTAAAACGAACACTTGGCATACATTCTGGACACGGATGCCCGCAGTGCTTCGCGCAAATGCAAAGGTGGCAAGATGACCGTGTCTGAACTTTCTGCTCGCTGGCTGCGCGCTCTCAGCAACCGGACCTACTTGCCCGCACTGCTTGCCTTGGCGGTAGTCTGTGCCGCAGGGTTTTATGCTGAAAAGCAAAACGCCACAATTCACCATCAGTCTGAACGTGCCAGGGTCCAGCAACAGGCAGGGATGATCAAGTCCCGTCTGGAAGGTCAAGTCAATGGCGACTATCAGCGGCTGCGCGGGCTGGCCGCGATGCTGGCCACCCAACCGGACATGGAACAGGCGCAGTTCAGCCGGATGGCTGCACAGGTGCTTGAGGGACAGACCGCCATCAGGCACATCGCAGCGGCTCCCGGCTTAGTGGTCTCTCTGGTACACCCGCTAAAGGGGAACGAAACCGCCATCGGACTGGACTACAACCAGAATGCCGCCCAGCGCGCGGCGGCGTACCGGGTGCGCGATAGCGGTGACATGGTGCTGGCCGGGCCGGTAAACCTGTTACAGGGCGGCTCCGGGTTCATCTACCGGCTGCCTATTTTCAGCGGGTCAGGGACTGACCGGCAATTCTGGGGCATTCTCTCGGCTGTGGTCGCAACCGGCACCCTTTATGCAGAGACCGGTATCAATGGCAACAAAAGCGGTCTGGAAATAGCGCTGACAGGTCAAGACGGGACGGGCCCTTCCGGCCGCCAGTTCTTTGGCGTGCCGGACATGCTGAGCGGAGATCCTGTGCTGCTGGACATTAACCTGCCAGTTGGTTCATGGAAATTGGCCGCCCGCCCCCGAGACGGCTGGCAATGCGTTCCCGGCAACCTGTGGAAGCTGAGGCTGGCGCTGATGGCGGCGGCGGCACTGATCGTTTTCCCAACGTTTCTGGCCGGCAGGCTGTCTGCCGCGCGGCGAACCGTGATCGGCCAGCTGCGGCGCAGGGAAGCCGAACTGGAGGCAGTCTCCCGGCGGTTGGAAGTTGCGGTAAAGACATCCCGTGTTGGCATTTGGGAATGGGATTCGAAGAACCAGAAGGTGAGCTGGGACAGCCGCATGCATGAGCTTTACGGCGTGCCCGTGGATCAGGGGCCGCCGGAGGGGACAAAGTGGATGGCCATGCTGCATCCCGGCGACCGGGACCGGGTGGCGGAAGCGCAGCAGTCAGCAGAACGGGACAAGGCACATTACGCCTCCGATTTCCGGATTGTTATGGAAGATGGCACCTTCAAGCATATCCGCGCAATGGCCAGCCCTTTTACAGATGCGCAAGGCCGCGACTGGTTGATCGGCGTCAACTGGAATGTGTCGGAGGATGTCCATCTGCGCGAAGAACTGATCCGCGCGAACCAGACGCTGTCCGAGCGGAACAGCGAACTGAATCACGGCAAACGCGCATTGGAGGACGCCCATGCCGCACTGCAAAAACAACAGGCGGAGCTGCACCGTCTGTCGCTGGTCGCAAAACACACCTCCGACAGTATTATCCTGACCGATGCAGAGCGGCAGATCCTTTGGGTCAACGAGGCCTTTACCCGCGTCACAGGCTATACCGCCAGCGAAGCGATTGGCCGGACACCTGCAGAACTGCTGAATGGCCCTGACACCGATCCCGGCGTGATCCGGGAAATAGACCGCCACAAGGACCTTGGCATCCCCTATCACAACGAGGTGCTCACCTACACCAAATCGGGAGAAGTCGCCTGGTTCGACACCAATATCGTCCCGGTGACCGGCGAGGATGGCACAGTTGACCTGATTATCGGCATTGAACGCGACATTACCCACAGCAAATTGCGGGAACGGGAACTGGCCGAGGCCAAAGTAGCCGCGGAACAGGCCGATCGGGCCAAATCAGAGTTCCTGGCGAACATGAGCCACGAAATCCGCACGCCGATGAACGGCATCATCGGCATGGCCGAGCTGCTGGCAGAGGCCGAGCTGTCGCCGGATGAACAGCAGAATGTGGAAACCATCCGCAGTTCGGCCCAAGCACTGCTGAAAATCATCAATGACATCCTCGACCTTTCACGGCTGGAAGCGGGGAAATTCTCCATAGCCGAAGAGGACTTTGATCTGCGTGACTGCATTGGCGGTGCAGCGGGGCTTTTCCGTCCGAAAGCGCTGGAAAAAGGTTTGTCGCTGCAGGTCTCTTACGCGGACGGGCTACCGGAGCGGCTGCATGGCGATAACGGGCGATTGCGGCAGATTCTGGTCAACCTGATCGGCAACGCTGTCAAATTCACACCGCAAGGCAGGATTGACGTCCGCGTTTCACACGCCGGCGGCAACCCTTGTTGCCTTGTTGCCGAAGTTGAGGACAGCGGGATCGGAATATCCGAGGCTCAAGCGCGCCATATTTTCGACCGCTTCACCCAGGCAGACGCGGCGACCACAAAGGCATTTGGCGGCACCGGTCTGGGGCTTACTATTTCCAGCATGCTGGCCAAGCGGATGGGCGGCAGTATTTCCGTCAAATCGGATCCCGGCCAGGGCTCATGTTTCCGGCTGGAGCTGCAAATGGCGCCAGCCAAACAGGCGGCAATCCCGGCCTCGGGCTTTTCTCTGGACACCGCGCCACAGATCAGGCCTTGCAAGGTTCTGCTAGCTGAGGACAACCAAACCAACAGGCTGCTGGTCCGCAAATTCCTGCGCGGACAGCCGGTTGAGCTGGCTGAAGCCGGCAATGGCCGTGCGGCAGTGAAAATGTTCAAGGAACTGCTGCCGGACATCATCCTGATGGACATGTCGATGCCCGAGCTGGACGGCATTGCGGCTACACGGCAGATCCGCAGCCTGCCCATTCCCCAGCCAACAATCATTGCCCTGACGGCCAACGCTTTTTCCAGCGACCGGCAGGCCTGTCTGGATGCAGGCATGGATCACTTCCTGGCCAAGCCTGTTAAAAAGGCAGTTCTACTGCACACTTTGGCATCAATTTTGAGAGACACTCCCCCCATTGAGCAACTGCTCAGGGCCAGGGCCTGAAGTCTCAACCCAAATCCATTGAATGCCGGCAGATCAAGACGCCAAGGATCTAAACAGCCGTCCCGATCAGGGCCACACCGGCGGCCATCAAGACCGCTGAACCGAGCCGCCGCATCCAGTATCCTTCCTTGAGAAAGACAAATCCGATCAGCGCAGCAAAGATCACCGAAGTTTCGCGCAACGCGGAAACGGCCCCCAGAGGGGCAAAGTTCTTGGCATAAAGCACCAGCCCGTAAGCCGTCATCGATACCAGCCCTCCGGCAATTCCCAGCACCCAAACCCGCTTGGGCAAAGCCGCCAGGGTTCGGCGCTTACGCACAGCTATGAAGCCAGCGATAAAGATGTGCAGAAAGCCCCCCCAGGCCCAGTAGCTGAGTGTGTTGCCGGACAAACGCACGCCGATACCATCGGTCACTGAATACACCGAAATGCAAATTCCGGTCCCTGCGGCAAAGCCGAGGGCCGCTCGCCCAACACCTGAGCGCAGCGCCTTCCAGCTGCTGAGCTGGATTCCAAGGGCAATCACCGCAATCCCCCCCCAGGCCTGCAACGGCAGCAGCTCACCGGCGAAGATCATCGCCCAGATGCCGACAAGCGGCGGCACGATGCCCCTTGCAATCGGGTACACGACGCTAAGGTCACCGTGCTGATAGGCGCGGCCAAGCATGTAGTAATACCCGAAATGAACCACCGTGGAGAGCAGGATATAAACGAAGCTTTCTGCAGAAGGCAGCGGCAGGACAGTGATCATTACGGCGCTGGGGATCACCTGGCCAAAGGCGACCAGCCCTAGTGTGGTGGTACGGTCCGCAGCCGTTTTCACAATACCATTCCACACAGCATGCAATACCGCAGCCGACAGAATGATAGCGATGATAATAGGGGGCATATTCTCGGCAAGTCTTTAGGCGGGCGGCTGTTTCCAGTCTCAGTCTGCGTCTTCCGGCAGCATTTCATTGATCAGCCGGGTCTCCAGCAGCTGGCCATTCTGGTACAGAACCGGATAGGCCACAGCTGCAATGTGACTGTTGAATTCACGTAAGGCACGCAGCGTTTCCAAATGGATGTCGGACGTGTCAAAGCTTTCCCGGGCGCCATTCTGCAACCGTTTCAGGTGGCGTTTACGGCTATCATGCTCCATCCGCTTCAGTTCGGTTTTTTCCAGGCTCAACAGCCGCGCGCTCTCCAGATCATCAGAGATCAGCACATTGGAGGCCAGCTGCATATTGGCCATGATTGCCTCATGCATCCGGGTGATCTCCATCCAGCCGTCCCTGGAAAAATTCAAATTCCTTTTATTCAACTCTCCCGCCAGGACTGTTAAACGGCGCGCCACCACATCGCCGGCGGTTTCCAGGCGGATGGCATAATCCATCAGGCCGCGGGCCGTCTTTAACTGCTCTTTGTCAAATCTGTCCTCGGGGATCGCGGCCACATATTTCCGGACACCGGACAGGCAAGCGTTGACCTCATCGTCCATCGACTGGACGATCTTGATTTGCTCCTTGCTGCCTGATCGGTACAGTTCCAGGATCGGGCGGAACATGGCATTGACTTGATCCGACATCCGCAGCAATTCGCGTTTAAGATTAGAAACAGACACAGCAGGCGAGCCATAGCTGCCCTGCTCCAGCGCACTCACAGGCCGCCCCGGATGGTTTCCCTCTGTCTGCGCGGGTTCGGGAAACAGCCGGGCAAAGACATCGCCCAACGGCGTGCAAACCGGCAGCGCCAGCACCAGCAGTGACGCATTGAAGGCCAGATGCGCGTTGACCAGCATCTGACCGCCTTGCGGATCCCCCAGCCCCCCTTGGCGCAGCGCCAGATTGGCGCCGAACAGGCAGATCACCGCCCAGGTGCCGCGCAAAGCCAGGTTGGCATAAGGGATGCGGCGGGCCCGCAAATCCATCCCGCGGCTCAGCCAGACCGGAATGAAAGCAGAACCGAAATTCGCCCCCAATACCAGTGAAAGGCCGGCGGCAAAGGGAATGGCACCAATCTGCACCAGTGTCACGCACATCAGGATGGCGGCAACAGACGAATGCATCACAAAGGCCAGTGCGCCACCGACCAAAAAAGCCGTGATGTAATCCCGCGCCAGATAGCCTGCAACTGCCGGCAGAAAGGCGCTGTCGCGGATCGGATCCATCGCCTCGCGCAGGAAACGCAGCGAAATCAGGATGAAGGCGACCCCCATCAGGATCCTGCCCAGCTGCCGCACCTTCTTGGCCTCGGTCTTGACGAACAGATATCCGCCTGCCGCCAGCAACACCGGCACCAGCCAATCGAGCTTGAAGGAAAGGATCTGAATGATCAGTGCCGAGCCCAGGTCGCCGCCCAGAACGATGGCCAGCCCGGAGGGAAAGGCCAGATAGCCGCTTGCTGCGAACCCGGAGGTGAGCAGCGCCACAGCAGCCGAACTTTGCAGAACGATCGCCAGCACCAGCCCCATCAGGCCCGCCTGGAGATGGCTTTGCCGGCCGGTCAGCAACCGCTGGAATGACGCGCCATAGCTGCGCTCGATTCCGGTGCGCACCATCCGCACTGCATAAAGCAGCAGCATCGTGGCTCCCGCCAGACTGATGAGAAAAGTCAAAATTGCCATGTCAGTTCCTGTTTACGGCCAGCAGCGGGTTTGTATCGGCCCCAGCCGCAGCCAATTCTGCTTGATCGCGGCCTTGATGCACCCACGGCGGGCATCTCCTGCGGTCGTCCATCAGGCACCCTGCTTTTCAGACTGCCTGTCGGGCAAGGCCAGGTGGATATCAGTCATCGTTGCCACCCTGGGCAACGTCCACCTTCACCCCCCAGTCTGCCAGCGCTGCAGAGAGTTTCTTGTCAGGTCTGCGGTCCGTAAACAGCGCATCGATCTTGCGTGGAGCGGGGCCGCAATGCGGCGCTGATTCCGCAAACTTGGGATGGACGACAGCCACCGCCACCTGCTCTGCGCAATCGGCAACCACCCCAGCCAGCTGGGCCTCGGCCGCACTGTGATAGAGCACGCCTTGTTTGGCAGAAAATGCGTCCGCAGACAGTATCGCCAGATCCAGCGCAAACCGCCGGACTTGCTGCTCAGCCACAAAACCAAATGTGCCGCGCTCATTGCTCTGCAATTCACCACCTAACAGATGCACCCTGTTGCCATTGTGGTTTGCCAGCGCCTGCGCAGCTCCGATAGAATTTGTGACCACGATCAGCCCGGTCTTCTGCCGCAGCTCCTCCGCAACAAATGCAGTGGTAGAACCGACATCCAGGAACAGCGCCATGCCATCACGAGCATGTGCAGCGATCCGGGCCGCGATCCGTGCTTTTTCCTTCTGATTCTCAGAAATCCGCCGGGCGAAGCTGGTGGCGCTTTGCGGCCCCGGCAGAAAAGCTCCGCCATGCACCCGTTGCACGGCTCCAACCTTATTCAGCGCCTTGATGGTGCGGCGCACAGTTTCCTCGGACACATCAAGCATTTTTGCAAGCTCTGCGCTGCGGGCCGAGCCGCCCAAACGCCGCAAAGCGTCCACCAGTTCCAATTCGCGATGAGAGAGAGAAAGTGAGTCCGACAAGAATGAGCCTGTTCGCATTTAACCGTCTGGAGGCATAAGGCATGAATTCCTTCCGGGATACAAGGCCAACCCACAAATCCCCACATTTCCCTGGATATCCGGGCATTTTCCGCCAAACAGGCGCCATCACCTCCAACTTCCGGCTGCTCCTGCCCCTTTTCTGACTTGCCTGTGGCAGTCTGAAAGCGTTGGGGGGGGGGCGCCACGCCTGCACACGGTGCGGGCGCCTCCTGCATCAAAGCAAAACCGCCGCGGCCTTCCGGCGCGCGGCGGTTCGTTTCTTCACTCCTGCAAGGGCTTACAGGTTCGGGTACAGCGGGAACCTGGCGCAGAGATCCGCAACCTTGGCGCGCACCGCGGCCTCCACATCCGCATTGCCGTCTTCACCGTTGGCGGCCAGCCCGTCGATCACCTCGATGATCAGATCGGCGATCTGGCGGAACTCTGCCTCGCCGAAGCCGCGGGTGGTGCCTGCCGGCGTGCCCAGACGCAGGCCGGAGGTCACGGTGGGCTTTTCCGGGTCGAACGGGATGCCGTTCTTGTTGGTGGTGATATGGGCCCGCCCCAGCGCCTTGTCAGCGATGTTGCCGGTGACGCCTTTGGGGCGCAGGTCAACCAGCATGACGTGGGTATCGGTGCCGCCGGTGACAATGTCCAGCCCGCCCTGGATCAGCTGATCCGCCAGCGCGGCTGCGTTGGCGCGGACCTGCTTCTGGTAGGCCTTGAACTCCGGCTTCAGCGCCTCGCCGAAGGCCGCCGCCTTGCCGGCGATCACATGCATCAGCGGGCCGCCCTGGATGCCGGGGAAGATCGCCGAGTTCACTTTCTTGGCGATCGCCTCGTCATTGGTCACGATCATGCCGCCGCGCGGGCCGCGCAGGGTCTTGTGGGTGGTGGTGGTGGCCACATGCGCGTGCGGGAACGGCGAGGGATGCTCACCGGCAGCGATCAGACCCGCGATATGGGCCATGTCGACCATGAAATAGGCGCCGACGCTGTCGGCGATTTCCCGGAATCTGGCAAAGTCGATCTGGCGCGGGATGGCGGAACCGCCGGCGATGATCAATTTGGGCTGGTGCTCGGTCGCGAGGGCCTGGATCTGGTCGTAGTCGATCAGGTTGTCGCTTTCGCGCACACCGTAGTGAACAGCGTTGAACCACTTGCCCGACTGGTTCGGGCGGGCGCCGTGGGTCAGGTGGCCGCCGGAGGCCAGATCCATGCCCAGAATGGTGTCGCCGGGCTGGATCAGCGCCTGGAACACACCCTGGTTCGCCTGGCTGCCGGAGTTCGGCTGCACGTTGGCGTATTCGCAGCCGAACAGCTGCTTGGCGCGGTCGATGGCGAGGTTTTCGGCGACATCGACATACTGGCAGCCGCCATAGTAGCGGCGCCCCGGGTAGCCTTCGGCGTATTTGTTGGTCAGCACCGAGCCTTGCGCTTCCATCACCGCGGCCGAGACGATGTTCTCGGAGGCAATCAGCTCGATCTCGTCGCGCTGGCGGCCCAGCTCGGCTGTGATCGAGGCATAAAGTTCAGGATCGCGCTCCGACAGCGCTTGGGTGAAAAAGAGATCTTTGGACATTCGGGGCTCCTGTCTATCCTGTCCAGCCAAGCCCCGCGGCAACGCAGTTCATCGACTGCATCAGCGGGACCGGCACTGTTGAAGGCTTCTCGGCGCGCTCTTCCCGCAGGAGGCGCACTTGTGTCTTGTGAATTTCGCGCAGCATGGTTTCGACCTGGCCAAAGCGGGCGCGCAGGCGCGGGAAGCGGTTGGCGAGACCGGTGTCTCGGGTGAGGAACAGGATCGCCTCCCGAGCCAGCTGATACTCGTTACGGATGGTTCCAAAGATCCGCTCGCGGATTTCCGCGTCCTGCACCAGCGTGGCGTAATCCGCAGCAATCTCCATATCGCTTTGCAGAAGGGTCTTTTCGACCTCATCCACCACCAGGCGGAACAGTGGCGAGTTTCTGAACATGTCCTGCAGGACCGCATCACCGCGCGCGCCGCGGAACTTGCGGAAGCTGGCCACCGCCGAGCCGAAGCCGTACCAGCCGGTGATCATATGGCGGTTCTGCGACCAGGCAAAAACCCAGGGGATGGCGCGCAGGTCATCCAGTGAGCCTGCGCCGAACCGGCGCGCGGGGCGCGAGCCGATTTTGAGCATGGCCAGCTCTTCCACCGGGCTGGCCTGCTGGAAGTAATCCAGGAAACCTGGCGCATTCAGCAGGTTGGAATAGGCTGCCTGGGACATGCCTGCGAGGGCCTCGAAGGCGTCGTCATGCTCCGGATTGACCGGCGGCGTGTCTTCCTGCAGCGAATGACGCAGGACCGAAGAGGCCATCAGCTCCAGCTGGTGCAGCGCGGTGCCGCGGTTGGCGTATTTGGAGCTGACCACCTCGCCCTGTTCGGTGATCCGCATCTGGCCTGCGATGGTGCCCGCGGGCTGAGCGGCGATCGCACGTTCGGCAGGGGCGCCGCCGCGGGAGACCGAGCCGCCGCGGCCGTGGAAAAAGACCGGCTTCATCCGGTGCGCCGCCAGGGTGCGGGTGATCAGGCGCTGCGCCTTCTCCAGCTCCCATGTGGAACAAAGGAATCCGCCATCCTTGTTGCTGTCGGAATAGCCAAGCATAACCTCGATCCGGTTGTCGCCGGATTTCAGCGAGCGGCGGGCAAAGGGCACAGCCAGCAGACCATTCAGAATACCGGGCGCTGCGCGCAAATCGCCGATGGTCTCAAACAGCGGCACCACCTTGAGTGCCGCCTTCTCCGCCCCGAAGCCGGCATAGCGCGCCAGCAGATAGACGCCGAGCAGGTCATCAGTGGAGCGGGTCATCGACAGAATGAACGGACCCATCGCCTGCGGGTCTTCACCCGCACCGGCATCGCGCATCAGCCGCAGAAGTTTCAACAGCTCGCCGCTTTGCGGGCTGAGCTCATCCGGCATCACATAGGCCAGCGAGGCGCTGCCCAGCTCGCGGCGCAGACGGGCGGACCATTCGGCGCTGCCGAAGTCCGGCACCTCACCGGAGCGCGCCCAGATCTCGGTCAGGGTCTCGGTGGTGACGGTGGAATTCTGGCGGATATCCAGCGTCACTGTGCGGAAGCCGAAGACATCGGCCTGCCAGCGGATCGGACGCACATAGCGGGCCGCCAGACGGTTGGCGCCGATCTCCTCCAGCGCCTCCTCAACCCGGGTGAGGTCGCTGATAAAGTCACCCAGGTGCGGATAGGCGCCGGGGTCTTCTGCAGCGGTAGCCTTGATGCGGGCCAGGATGGCTGTCAGTGCCTGGCGGAAGACTTCGCCCGGATTGCGGGCCGCGAGGCCAGCCATGCCGGGAGCCGCTTCAATGATAACAGCCAGGCGGGCAGAGGCGCTGTCCGGCAGTGCAAACACATCTGCAGAAATGGAAATCCGTTCAGCCGCGGTGGTCAGCGCCTTCTGGTAGCGCTTGAGGATCGCCGCGCGGTTGGCCGTCAGCGCTTCGGCAGTGGCCTCAACGGTCACATTCGGGTTGCCGTCACGGTCGCCGCCGATCCAGGAGTGGAATTTCACGCAGGGTGCGTCCGCGGTCGCGCCCAGCCGCGGTTCGGCAGCGGCAATGTAGCGTTCAAACAGCTGCGGCACTGCCTCGTACAGGCTGTCGCGGAAGAACTGCAGACCCCACTGGATTTCGTCCTGCAAGCTGGGCCGCTCGCGGCGCAACTCGCCTGTCATCCACAACAGATCGATCTCCGAGCGCAGATCCTCCAGCAGATCGGCACGCTCGCGCGGGGTCCAGCGCTTGGCCTCCAGCGACACCAGCCCGCGGTAGATGCGGCGGTGGATTTCCAGGATGGTAACCCGCTTGGCTTCGGTCGGATGGGCGGTCAGCGTCGGGCCGATCGAAAACTGGCTGGCCACCTCCTGCAGCCGTTCGGGCGTAGCCAGCTCGCCGGCCAGATCGAGGGCGCGGGCAAAGCTGCCTTCGACCACTTCCGGCCCGTCCTGGGTTTCAGCCAAGCGGCGGTCGCGCATGGCGGCGTTTTCCTCGACGATCTTCAGCAGCTGGAACCAGATGTTGAAGGCCTGCATATACGCGGTTTCGGGCTGGCCATCGGCCAGATCCCAGGCGGGTTCGCCGATGGCTCTTTCCGCCACTTCAGGCGCGCGCTGGCGCAGGACGTCCAACCACAGGGTGCGCAGCTCAGAACGGAGTTCCGCGGCATAGCCGGTTTCTTCAGTTCCTTCGGGGGTGTTTTCGGCCGGATCTCCCATCACATCACCCGGTCCCGCGGTTCGCGCCCTGCAAAGAAATCAGTCAGGTTGTCGAGCACCCGGAAGCCCATCGCCTCGCGCGCTTCACGGGTGGCGCTGCCCAGATGCGGCAGCATCACCAGGTTGTCGCAGTCCATCAGGTCCGGGTTGATGCGCGGTTCGCCGTCGAATACGTCCAGCCCGGCGCCGCCAATGGTTTCGAACCACAGGGCCCGGGACAAAGCCAGTTCGTCGATTATCTCGCCGCGGGCCGTATTAATAAGGAATGCGTCCGGCTTCATCAGGTTCAGCATCCGGGTGTTGATAAGATGCCGGTTTGCAGCCCCCCCGGGGCAATGCAATGACACAAAATCGCACTGCGGCATCAGCTCTTCTAGGCTGTCAGCCTGAGTAGCGTTGCAGCGGGCCAGTATATCCGGCGACACGCGGGAGCGGTTTTGAACCACGATGTTCATGCCAAAGCCATGGTGCGCGCGACGGGCCATTTCCTGGCCGATGCGGCCAAAACCGACGATGCCCAGCGTCTTTCCGGAGACTTTGGTGCCGACCAGATGGGTCGGACGCCAGCCGGTCCACTTGCCAGCACGCACTTCACGCTCACCCTCGCCTGCCCGGCGGGCGACCATCAGGAGCAGCGTCATGGCGATGTCGGCGGTGCATTCGCTGAGGACATCGGGAGTGTTGGTCACAGTCATGCCGTGGCCTGCTGCACCAGGCATATCGATATGAGAGTAGCCCACACCATAGTTGGCGAGGATACGCGCCTGGGGCTTGGCGATATCGAACGACTTGGCGGAAATCTTGTCTGTCACTGTCGGCAGCACCGCGTCATAAGACGTCAGCGCGTCACGCAACTCGGCTTCGCTCAGCGGCTTGTCATCCCTGTTCAGCACAGCATCAAAAGCTTCAGAAAGCTGCGCCTCAACTGCGGCGGGCCAGCGGCGGGTCACCAGAACCTTTGGCTTTGCCATGATTTCTTCTCCCTGTGGTGCTTATGCTTTATTAATGCGCTCCACCCCTGCCATTGCCCCAGGCGAGGGGTGGAGCGTCGCGCCTGTTCCGTGGCCGGATCAGGCGGCGTTCTTTTTCATCACGCTTGCGATGGTTTCGCCGATCACGGCAGGGTTTTCGGCAACGGTCACGCCAGCCGCCGACAGGATCTCCACCTTCTCGGAAGCGGATTCGCCAAAGGCCGAGATAATCGCACCCGCGTGGCCCATCGTGCGGCCTTTGGGAGCGGTCAGTCCTGCGACATAGGCCACAACCGGCTTGGTCACATGGTTCTTGATGTAATCCGCCGCTTCCGCTTCCTGCGGGCCGCCGATTTCACCGATCATCGCGATAACCTCGGTTTCCGGATCCTTCTCAAACCATTCAAGGATATCCTTGAAAGAGGAGCCGTTGATCGGGTCGCCGCCGATGCCAACCGAAGTGGAAATTCCCAGCCCCAGCTCTTTCAACTGTGCCGCAGCCTCATAACCCAATGTACCCGAACGGCCGATGATACCCACGGTGCCCGGCAAATAGATGTGGCCCGGCATAATGCCCAGCAACGCCTTGCCCGGCGAGATGGTGCCCGCGCAGTTCGGACCGGTAAGGATCATCCGCTTGTCCTTGGGATAGCGGTACATGTAACGCTTCACGCGGATCATGTCCTGAGCCGGGATGCCGTCGGTGATGCAGACGCAGTAGCTGATGCCCGCATCCGCCGCTTCCATGATGGAGTCTGCTGCAAACGGCGGCGGCACGAACACCAGAGAGGCATTGGCGCCGGTGGCTTCAACGGCTTCTTTCACGGTGTTGAAGACGGGCACGCCTTCAACCGTTTCGCCGCCTTTGCCCGGCACCACGCCGCCAACGACATTGGTGCCATATTCGATCATGTCCTTGGTGTGGAACCGGGCGATCTTGCCGGTGATGCCCTGGACGATGACTTTGCTTTCGCGATCGAGAAGGATGCTCATTTGACTGCCCTCACACGAGTGTTTTGGTCGAGGTCGTTTTTCCACGCGCCGACGGCCCGCTCAGCGGCTTCCATCAGCGAAGTTGCGCGGATCAGCGGCAGGCCGGACTGGGCCAGGATCTTCTGGCCTTCCTCCACATTGGTGCCCGCAAGGCGGACCACAACCGGCACGTCAACTTCGACTTCCCGCAGCGCCTGAACGACACCCTCGGCCACCCAATCGCAGCGGTTGATGCCGGCGAAGATGTTGACCAGCACCGCCTGCACATTGCTGTCGGACATCACCAGGCGGAACGCCTTGGCAACCCGTTCCGGTGTGGCACCGCCGCCGATGTCCAAGAAGTTGGCAGGCTCGCCGCCGGCCAGCTTGATGGTGTCCATGGTCGCCATCGCCAGGCCTGCGCCGTTCACGATGCAGCCGATATTGCCCTCAAGCCCGACATAGGACAGGCCGCGGTCAGCGGCGCGGCTTTCGCGCGGATCTTCCTGGCTCTTGTCGCGCAACTCGGCGATTTGCGGGTGACGGAACAGGGCGTTGTCGTCAAAGGTCATCTTTGCGTCCAGCGCGATGACCCGGTTATCCGAGGTGACCACCAGCGGGTTGATCTCAACCATGGTTGCGTCCAGTTCGGAAAACGCCTGGTAGCAGCCCTTGAGGGTGCGCACCATCTGCTGCGTCATTGCCGGCTCGATGCCCAGCTTGAACGCGATCTCGCGTGCCTGGAAGTCCTGCAGGCCAACGGCCGGCTCAACGGTCGAACGCACGATGGACTCGGGGCGCTCGGCAGAGATCTCTTCGATCTCCATACCGCCCTCAGACGAGGCAACGATCATCACCCGCTGGCTGGAACGGTCCAGCACAAAGCCCAGGTAGATCTCGCGGGCGATCGGCACCGCACCTTCGACATAGACACGGTAGATGCCTTTGCCTTCGGGGCCGGTCTGGTGGGTTACCAGCTTCTTGCCGAACAGGTTCTCGGTCGCCTCATAGATCTCGGCTTCCGAGTTGCACAGTTTGACGCCGCCCGCCTTGCCGCGGCCGCCGGCGTGGACCTGGGCTTTGACGATCCATTTGTCGCCGCCCAGTTCCCGTGCACGGTAGGCCGCCTGCTCGGGGCTGTAGGCCAGCGCGCCCGGGGGTACGGTCACGCCGAAGTTGCTAAGAACTTCCTTGGCCTGGTATTCGTGGATATCCATGGTCCTCTCCTCCTCATGGATGCGGAAATCTATTACTCAGCGGGCTCGAGAGCTGCTGTGTAATGCTGGTCGAGCAGGGCGTTGATCGCCTCAAGGTCGACATTTGCCCCCATGTCGTTCATCGCCTTGCCGAAGCGGTTGACGATGTCGGTGATGGCGGCAGGTGTGATCTGGTTCAGGATGCCGATGCGGACCTGGACCGGCTCCGACAGGGTCGGCCAGATGCCAAAGCCCACGGCGCGGCAGTTGCCCACCAGTTCCTTCTCGCGGCCTGCAAGATCGCCGGGCAGGTTCAAAACCACCAGGCTGGTCATGTTGCTGGTCACATCGCAGCCCATCGCGGTCACGGCGTCGCGCAGCGCTTTCTCGTGGAACGCATAGTCGCGGGCCTTCTGGGCACGGCCGTGCTGCAGGGTGATGCGCAGCGCCTCGTGGAAGGCGGCAACCGCATAGCCCGAATGGGTGCGGTGGTAGGTGCCGGCGGCAACGTCCTCCCCGTCCACGATGCCCCAGTGGCGCGCTTCCAGGATCGGGTTATGGACATAGGAATGGCAGCCGTTCTCGCGCACGGTCTGGATATAGCTGTCAGTGAACGACACCGGTGCATAGGTCAGCGGCAGGCAAAGCACGCCTTTCTGCGGGCAGGAAGCCCAGCCGGCAACGCCCGGGTAATCGTCGATCGAGAAATCCTCGATGCCCAGCGAGGACACCGCATCGATCAGGCCCATCACGCCGTGTTTCACGCACGCGTCCGAGAAGCCCTTGAGGTCGTTGATGCGGCCCGAGCCGGTTTCCCAATGCGCCATGAAGGCCCATTTCGGTTTCTTCTCAGCCAGTACCTGTTCCACCAGCTTGCCGGAAACCGACTCGCCGTGCGGCACGTCGATCACGGTGACCGAGGCAGGCTGCGGGTTCATCGCATCGGCGGCCAGCTCCGCGCGGGTGGCGGCCTTCATCCGGATGGTCATTGCGTCGATGCCCGAGAAGGTGCCATTCTGGAAGGCAACCACGCTGTCGCCGGGCAGGATCGCGTTCAGCATGCAGTCCAGCCCAGAGAAGCCGGTGCCGCCAACGCCGTAGGTGTAGGTGTTGCTGGTGCCCCACAGATCGCGCAGCATCTGCTTGCACTCGATCATGCCGCGCAGCACGTCCGCCTGCATGTGGTCGGCCAAGCCGGTGTTGGCAAAGGCCTGCAGCACGCGGGGATCGGTATTGCCCGGGCCAGGGCCGGCGGCCAGGGTTTCCGGAATTTCCAGGCTGGGGAAGATCATGGGTTCAGTCATCGGGGTTAGACCTCGCTGGTTTCAGTTCGCCGATGTGCAGGAGGTCACGGGCCTCTTCCGCTGCGGTCTTCACTGCGGGAAGGTTTGTTTCCTGACGTGCAACATCTGTTAACCCAAGGAAACCCTAGGTCGACAAAACACGCAACATACCTATATCCTGCTTTTGGGTATCTAATTGGGTGGTAAAAAACCTGCCCAAAAAGGTAAAAATACCATTGCATACCAAAACCACCCCTACCCACTTGGGTAGTTTTTCACAAAAGGGCACCAAATGGCTCCCATAAGCGACAAAGTTTCCCCGATTTCGGTCATGCTGGCTGACGCAAATCCACTGGTGCTATCGGCGATGTCAGAAATCTTCGACAAGGACCCGCGATTCTCGCTGGTCGCGACCTCTGCAACGGCTGAAGGCTTCCTTGGAACGGTGATGCGGGTGCCGGTTCAGGTCGGAATCATCGACTGGAATCTGCCTGCGCTTGGCGGCGCCAAGCTGATCGAAGTGCTGCGCGACCAGGCCAATGCGCCTCGGCTCGTGGTCTATGCCGAGGAGAGCGGCGAGGTGCCGCGCAAGGCGATGAGCGCCGGCGCTGCCGGCTTCGCCCCGCGCTCCAGCGCTGTCGAAGACGTTCTGGATACCTGCCTAGCCGTCGCTGAAGGCAAGATGGTTTTCCCCTTCCTCGACGTCCGAGGCCTGCAAACCGATCCGATTGAGCAGCTGTCACGCCGCGAACGCACGATGCTGCAAGCGCTGTCGAAGGGGCTGACCAACAAGGAGCTCAGCAAGGAGTTGGGGATCTCAACCAACACGGTGAAGTTCCACCTGTCGAACCTTTACGAAAAACTTTCGGTCAAGAACCGCGCCCAGGCGATTGCGTTTTACTACGCCAACCGCGCCGCCAAGGGTGATTTCCTTCTCGAGGAATGATCCCGTGACGGCGGCGGGCGCCTCACGCGGGCACGTACGCACGCGGGGGCGCGTCGCGCCCACGAACACGCGCGCGAATGTATTTAAATGAAGATTTTTTTCTTGACAGGAAACACCCTCGTGAGGAATGCCTAGAGGGGAGAGGACGAAAACCTATCACGAATGAGGAGCGAACCCATGTCATTCCACACCATTGAACAAGCCCCCGGCCGCCTGAACCGCAGTGAACTGGCGATCCCGGGATCCCAGCCGCAAATGTTTGAAAAGGCGGCAAAATCTGACGTCGATGTGATCTTCCTGGATCTCGAAGACGCGGTTGCGCCGGATGAAAAGGACCAGGCCCGCAAGAATATCATCCAAGGCCTGAACGATATCGATTGGGGCAACAAATCCATGTCGGTCCGAATCAACGGCCTGGACACCCACTACATGTACCGCGATGTGGTCGATGTTGTTGAACAGGCAGGAGAACGTCTCGACCTGATCATGGTTCCCAAGGTGGGTACCGCCGCCGATGTCTACGCCGTCGACATGCTGGTGACCCAGATCGAAGACGCCAAGGGCCTGAAAAAGCGAATCGGCTTTGAGCACATCATCGAGACCGCTTTGGGCATGCAGAATGTGAGTGAAATTGCCGCAGCCTCCAAGCGCAATGAATCGCTGCATTTCGGCGTTGCCGACTATGCCGCTTCGACCCGCGCCCGCACCACCATCATCGGTGGCGTGAACCCCGATTATTCGGTGTTGACCGACCCGGCCGCAGACGGCTCCCGCGAGGTGCATTGGGGCGACATGTGGCATTATGCGCTGGCCCGCATGGTGGTTGCCGCGCGCGCCAACGGCCTGCGCCCGATCGACGGCCCGTTCGGCGATTTCCAGGACAAGGAAGGCTATAAGGCCGCCGCCAAACGCGCCGCAGTTCTGGGTTGCGAAGGCAAATGGGCCATCCACCCCAGCCAGATCGAGCTGGCCAACGAGGTGATGTCGCCCTCGGATGCTGAAATCACCAAGGCGCACCGCATTCTGGAAGCCATGGCCGAAGCCGAAGCTGCCGGCAAAGGCGCGGTGTCGCTGGACGGCCGCCTGATTGACTATGCCTCGATCCGTCAGGCAGAAGTGCTGGTGGAAAAAGCCAAACAGATCGCCGGCAACTAAGCCGCCGTTTGTTTTTAAAGTCTTACGCCGCCCCGGTTCCACTGGGGCGGCTGTACGCCGCTATGCCAAGGAGATGCAGATGACCGGATTGCTGACCACCGCCAAGGCCCTGTTTCAGGCCGCTGTCGACCGCGCCGACCCGGCCCGGGCACTGCGGGCACAGCTGACGGCCTCTCCGCTCCCTGCCCTGCCGGAAGGCGGCAGCAACGTGCTGCTGGCAGTGGGCAAGGCAGCCGTTCCGATGATGCGCGAAGCGCTGGATCTGATCCCCGGCACCGCCCAGGCGCTGGCCATCACAAACCCGGAAAATCACACGGAGATTCCTGGCGCCAAAGTGATCTGCGGCAGCCATCCGGTGCCGGATGAAAACAGCGCTGCCGCAGGTCAGGCTGCCATTGAACTGGCTCATGCCTTGGGCCCCGATGACCGGCTGATTGCGCTGATCTCCGGCGGCGGCTCCGCGCTGATGGTGGCCCCCGCCCCCGGCCTCACACTGGCGGACAAGGCGGCAGTGAACAAACTGCTGCTCGCCTCCGGGCTGGATATCAACGAGATGAACCTGATCCGTCAGCAGCTGTCGGACACCAAGGGCGGCGGCCTGCTGCGTCATGCCGCACCCGCCCGGGTGCAGGCCTTCATCCTCTCGGACGTGATCGGCGACGACCTGCGCGCCATTGCCTCCGGTCCTACCGTGGCGCCTATCGGCACCCGTGCACAGGCGCGGGAGACCCTGCAACGGGCTGGCATCTGGGACAGGGCTCCGGAGGCCGTCAAAGCCCACCTCAGCGCCACTCATGAGGCTCCGGACGCACTGCCCCCGGCCACCAACACGCTGATCGGTTCCAACCGCCACAGCCTTAAAGCCATGATGAGCGCCGCAGCTGCGGAGTGGGGTCCCAAACTGGTCTCTCACCGGTTGACGGGCGACGTGGCCGAGGCCGCTGAAACCGTAGTAAAAGCAGCAGAAGCCGCGCCCGGGAACAAACCCGTTGCGCTGATCTTTGGCGGTGAAACCACTGTCCAGCTCACCGGCACCGGCCTTGGCGGCCGCAATCAGGAACTCGCCTTGCGCGTCGCCAAACTGGGCGCAGAGCGGCTCAGCGGCGACTGGCTGTTCCTCTCCGGCGGCACCGACGGGCGCGACGGCCCCACGGATGCCGCGGGCGGCATTGCCACCCCTGCCACCTGGAACGCAATCAAAGCTGCCGGACAGGACCCGGACGCACTGCTCGCCAACAACGACAGCAACGCGGCGCTGAAAGCCGCGGATGCGCTGCTGATGACCGGCGGCACCGGCACCAATGTGGCCGACGTCCAGATCTTCCTGAGGCGCCCCGGCTAACTCCTGGCCCGCCTCCGCTTTTCAACTTTCCTGAAATACTCCCGCCGGAGGATCCCGCAGCGGCTGCAAGCACTGGGTTCAGGCTGATACGCGCGCCTCGCCCCACTCTGCCAGATCATTGACCAGCATCAGCGCCACCCGCCGCAACACTTGGCGCAGCCGTTCCACATGCGGCCCTTCCAGCGACAAATCCGCCAGCGCCTGATCCATGCACCTTAGCCAGTTCTCGGCGTCTTCCCCGGTGATCGGCACATGGGCGTGCATCAGTTTCACGTCCATATGCCCGTGCTTTTCCTCGTAATACCGCCGTCCGCCCATGAACCCGGACAGAAAGTTGAACTGCTCGATGCGGGCATGGTCTAATCCATGCCCGCGCGTGTGCAACCGGGCGATCCGTGCCCCGGTCTCCGTCTCTTCGATTATATCGTAGAACCGTTCGACCAAGGCACGCAGCACGTCTTCGCCGCCGATTTGCTCTATCAGCTTCTGAACCATGAGTACCTCCCAGCCCCGAAGCGGCCGGCCTCAGGATTGAGGCCGGGTCTTCTTGGGATCGTAATGGGCAAAGGGTACGATCTTTGCGGGCAGGCGTTTTTGATGCCCGTCAAGTTTGCCGATCTCCACCTCGGTACCGGCTTCGGCACAGGACACATCCACCCGCGCCAGCGCGATGTTCTTGCCCAGCAGCGGCGAGCGCATCGAGGACGTCACCTCGCCAATCTGCGCCCGGCCGATGTGGACGCAATCGCCGTGCCCAACGTCGATCGCCGAGTCGATATCCAGCCCCACCAGCTTGCGTGCGGGCGTGGTCTTGCGCCGGATCAGCGCATCGCGGCCGACGAAGTCATCCTCTTTCGACTTCAGCGGCACTGTAAAGCCGATGCCTGCCTCAAACGGGTCGGTCTGATCGCTGAAGTCATAGCCGGCAAAGATCAGCCCCGCCTCGATCCGCACCATGTCGAGCGCCTCCAGCCCCATCGGGCGGATACCGTGGTCCTGTCCCGCCTCCCAGACCGCGTCGAAGACGTCTCCGGCGTGTTTCGGATGGCAGAAAATTTCATACCCCAGCTCACCGGTGTAGCCGGTCCGTGAAACCACAACCGGGACCCCATGCTCTCCGCCGATGCGCGCAGGCGTGAACCGGAACCAGCCCAGTTCTTCCAGCGTCGGATTGTGCGGCATCGTCCAGATGATCTTCTTCAGCAGATCACGGCTTTCGGGGCCTTGCACGGCGATATTGTGCTGCATGTCGGTTGACGAGCGGATCAATACGTTCAGCCCCAGCTTCTCCGCTTGTTCGCGGATCCATTCGCCGCCGTAATCCGAGCCGCCGATCCAGCGGAAGTTGTCCTTGCCCAGCCGGAACACGGTGCCGTCGTCGATCATGCCGCCATGCGGGTAGCACATCGCAGTATAGACCACCTGCCCGACCGCCAGCTTCTTGATATTGCGGGTAAAGATATACTGGCACAGCGCCTCGGCATCGGGCCCGGTGATCTCGAACTTGCGCAGGGGCGTCAGATCCAGCAGCACGCATTTCTCGCGGCAGGCCCAGTATTCCTCCAGCGGCCCGGACTCGGCATAGCAATTGGCCAGCCAGTACCCGTTGTACTCGATAAAATTGCGGGTCATCTTGCTGAGGCGGTCGTGAAAACCGGTTTCCTTGGTCATCTTCGGCTCCGATTCTGGGGTCGCGCGGAAAGCAATCGCCCGCTTGAAGGTCTCTTGGCCGCTGTAGGTGCGGATGTGAATGTCGGTGGGGTTCCAGCCGTTGGCGGCGCTGGTGTCATCCGGGCAGGCCGAGCTGACACAGACCAGATCGGTCAGCGCCCGCAGCAGCACATAGTCGCCGGGCCGGGTCCAGGGCTCATCGGCATACATCACACCGTGCTCATCCAGCCCGGTGTTGAAGAAGAAGTTGATCGCCATCCAGCCCGCCCGCGGCGTCACCCCGTGCTGAGCCAGAACCCCGTTGAAGTTGTCAGAACAGTTCACATGGCCGGGATAGCCGATGTCGTCATAGTATTTCGCCGCACAAGCCAGAGCAAAGGCATCATGGCGCCCCACAGTGTCCTGCACCACTTCGACCAGCGGCAGCATATCCTGATCATAGTATTTCGCATGCAGCCCCGGCATCGGATAGGCATGTCCCATCAGCGTCCGTGTTGTGGTTACATCCAGCGCATGCTCGATCCCCTTGTCCAGCTTGCGGGCCGCAAAACACTGAAAGTCCGTACATTGGCGCCCATCGACATCCAGCACCTGGATGTAGTCGCCAGCCTTCACGAAATAGGCTTCGGCGGTTGCACTTTTGACCCGCAAGTCCAGCACCGGATCGGCCAGCGGGTCCGGCAGCTCAAACCGTGCCACCTGCTTGATCACCGCGCGCTTGACCATGACCGTCAGCTGCGTGGCGGTATCCTGCCGTTCAAAATCCATGATCCCGCCCGGCGCTGCGATGATCACCACGCCGTCGCGCTGAACCGTGAAACTTTCTTCGGTCTTGGCCGGAGTGTCCGATCCAAAGAAGCGCACCGCACCGCCCTGCCCCAGATTGATGCCGCGTGCCTCCATTCCCATGCGCAGACCGCGCAAGGACTGGTCCGCCGAGGTCAGCAGCGCCTTCAGCCCGCCGGCGTCGCTGTTCGGCGCCATGCCGATAATCCCGGCATCAATGCCGCCCTTGTTTCCGGCAGCAACGATTTCGCAGGGCTGGCCGCCTTCGTCGTTGACAACCGTCACCGCATCACCAGTTTCCACCCGGATCAGGATTGCGCCGCACCCTTCCACCACATAGCGTTCAGTTCCCTTGGGCAGCGAAAACACCGATGGCTGATATAGTCCGGAAGGCTTCGGCGGCCCTTTGACAACCTCAGGGAAGCTCATGTCATTCATCGTGCATCTCCTGCTGGATTCCAGCCAAATATTGCACGGCCGGAATATTTATTTATTGAAAAGAATATTGCGTTCCTCCACTCTAATCAACAAACATGTTGATTTTCTGCGGAAAAACGGCAAATGCCCGGGATGCGTCACTTTCCTGGGGGTGAATGCCGCAAACAATAGGATGCTCGCCATGCACTCGCTGCTCTTTGGCCTCGCCGCGGCTCTTGCCTGGGGAACCCATGACCTTTGCGTACGGTTCGTATCGCAGCGAACCGGCATTCTGCCGGCCATGCTGATTGTCTTTGGCACCGGGGCGATTCTGGTCGCCGGGGCGGCCCTGGCCCTTGGCGATTGGCAGGCGATGACCCTCCCGGCCGCGCGGCTGGCAGGTCTCTCGGGCACCATCTTTGCCCTCGGCTCCTATGCGCTCTACCGCGCCTTGGCCCTGGGGCCGGTGAAACTGGTGGCGCCGCTGGTGGGCTCCTATCCGGTGCTGTCGCTTGGCATGGCAATGCTGCAGGGGCAGCCGGTTGGCCTGGGCCATTGGCTCGCGGTTGCCGCGGTGGTTGGCGGCGTCGGCTGCATTGCGGTCTTTTCCACCGAAGAAGACGGCAGCCCGGTCAACCTGCAAGCCGCTGCTTGGGGTCTGGCAGGCGCCGTCGGATTTGCGCTTACCTTTGCCATTGGCCAGGCCGCCGCCCTGGCCGGCGCCGAATGGCCAGTGCTGATCGTGACCCGTCTGGCCGCCATCCTGATGCTGCTGGGCCTGGCGCTGCTTGCCCGGATGGTGCAACTGCCCGCCCGCAAAATGCTGCCGCTGCTGGTGCTGATGGGCACGCTGGACGCTTTTGCTCTTGGCTTGGTGATCTATTCCGGAAGCCTGCCCCGGCCGGAATTCGCCTCGGTCGGCGCGTCGCTCTTCGGGCTGGTTACTGTGGTGCTGGCCTGGCTGGTGCTGCGCGAAAGCATGAACCGCGCCCAATGGATCAGCGTGGCCGTCACCTTTGGCGGCATTGCCTATCTCGGCCATTGAGACCGCCCCCGCGCGCCTGAAGTCCCACTTCGTTATTCCCTCTTTCCCAAAAATACACCCGCCGGAGGCGTCCGGCGGGTGCAAATCTGTCAGGCGTTCAGCGGTCTGCGCCGGGTCAGGCGGTCAGGCCTTCGGGTTCCTTGAGGCCGTGGGCGCGGCAGGCCGCGGTGACGGTGTTGGCAAGCAGGCAGGCGATGGTCATCGGGCCGACGCCGCCCGGCACCGGGGTGATGGCGCCCGCGCGCTCGGCAGCGGAGGCAAAATCAACGTCGCCGACCAGCTTGGTCTTGCCGTCGCGCTCGATGCGGTTGATGCCGACGTCGATCACGGTCGCACCCTCCTTGATCCAGTCGCCCGGCACCATTTCCGGACGGCCGACGGCCGCCACCACGATGTCGGCGCGGCGCACCACATCGGGCAGATCCTTGGTGCGCGAATGCGCGATGGTCACGGTGCAGCTGTCGCCCAGGAGCAGCTGCGCCATCGGCTTGCCGACGATGTTGGAGCGGCCGATCACAACCGCGTCCATGCCCGACAGCGAACCATGGTGGTCGCGCAGCATCATCAGGCAGCCCAGCGGCGTGCAGGGCACCATCGATTTCTGGCCGGTGCCCAGCAGGCCGACGTTGGAGATGTGGAAGCCGTCCACGTCCTTCTCCGGCGCGATCGAATTGATCACCAGATCCTCGTTCATGTGCTTCGGCAGCGGCAGCTGCACCAGGATGCCGTGGATCGAGGGATCGTTGTTCAGCTGCTCGACCACCGCCAGCAGATCCGCCTCGGAAGTATCCGCATCCAGCTTGTGCTCGACCGAGTTCATGCCGACCTCGACGGTCTGCTTGCCCTTGGAGCGCACATAGACCTGGGAGGCCGGGTCTTCGCCGACCAGAACCACCGCCAGGCCGGGGGTGATGCCGTGTTCCTCTTTCAGCCGCGCCACATGCTCAGCCACCTGGCCGCGCACCTTGGCCGCAAAGGCCTTGCCGTCAATCAATGTTGCTGCCATTTGATCTCTTCCTCTTTGCCGCAGGCCTGAGACCTGCCTACTCTTCCCGGATCACCCGCGCCTCGCGGGCAATCGACCACTCCACCAGCTGCCGCCACAGGTGCCCGGCCAGATCGGGGTCCAGCCCCTGTTCCGCGGCCGCGGCGCGGGCATTCAGCACCACTTCCTCGACCCGTTCCGGGATCCGCGCCGGCCAGCCGTTTGCCTGCTTCAGCGCAATCGCCCGGTCGATGTATCCGGCCCGCTCGGCCAGCAGCGCGATCAGCTCCCGGTCGAGATGGTCGATCTGAAGCCGGAGGCTTGCCATATCACTGCAGGCATCTGGCGGGGTGCGTGTGCTCATGTCTTAAAACTCTCACGGCCCGGGATGGGACCCGGGCCGTGAATGTCGCATATCGCCGTTTAGAACAAGCCTTCGATCTGGCCGTCGTCATTCAGGCGGATGGTTTCCGACGCCGGTTTGCGCGGCAGGCCCGGCATCGTCATGATCTCGCCGCAGACCGCCACGATGAAGCCGGCACCGGCGCTGAGGCGCACTTCGCGCACCGGCACCGAATGGCCCACCGGCGCACCGCGCAGCGACGGGTCGGTCGAAAAGGAGTACTGGGTCTTTGCCATGCAGACCGGCAGATTGCCGTAGCCAGCCTCTTCCCATTCCTTCAGCTGGTTGCGGATCTTGTTGTCCGCCAGCACCTCGTCGGCGCGGTAGATGCGCTTGGCGATGGTGTCGATCTTGTCGAACAGGGACATCTCGTCGGGGTAGATCGGCGCAAAGTTGGCCTGGCCCGCATCGACGATTTCCACAACCTTCTCGGCCAGCGGCGCCGAGCCTTCCGAACCCAGTTCCCAGTGGCGCGACAGCACCGCCTCGACGCCATGGGTGGCGGCATAGGCTTTGACAGCCTCCACTTCGGCATCGGTGTCGGTGACGAAGTGGTTGATCGCAACCACAACAGGAACACCGAAGGATTTGATGTTCTCGATGTGGCGGCCGAGGTTGGCGCAGCCCGCGTTGACCGCGTCGACGTTCTCGTCGCCCAGGTCCGCCTTGGCAACGCCGCCGTTCATCTTCATCGCCCGCACGGTGGCCACCAGCACCACCGCGGAGGGGGCGATGCCTGCCTTGCGGCATTTGATGTTCATGAACTTCTCAGCACCCAGATCGGCGCCGAAACCGGCCTCGGTCACCACGTAGTCGGCGACTTTCAGGGCGGTCTTGGTGGCGATCACCGAGTTGCAGCCGTGGGCGATGTTGGCGAACGGGCCGCCGTGCACAAACGCCGGGTTGTTTTCCAGGGTCTGCACCAGGTTCGGCTGCATTGCGTCTTTCAGCAGCACGGTCATCGCGCCTTCGGCCTTGATGTCGCGGCAGTAGACCGGGGTCTTGTCGCGACGGTAGGCCACGATGATGTCGCCGAGGCGCTTTTCCAGGTCTTTCAGATCGTTGGCGAGGCACAGAATCGCCATCACTTCCGAGGCCACGGTGATGTCAAAGCCGGCTTCGCGCGGGAAGCCGTTGGAGACGCCGCCCAGGGACGCGGTGATCACCCGCAGGGCGCGGTCGTTCATGTCCACAACCCGGCGCCAGGCGACGCGGCGGGTGTCGATGTCGCACTCATTGCCCCAGTAGATGTGGTTGTCGATCATCGCCGACAGCAGCGAATGCGCCGAGGTGATGGCGTGGAAGTCGCCGGTGAAGTGGAGGTTCATCTCCTCCATCGGCACCACTTGCGCATAGCCGCCGCCTGCAGCGCCGCCCTTCATGCCGAAGTTCGGGCCGAGGGAGGCTTCGCGGATGCAGATCATCGCGTTCTTGCCGATCCGGTTCAGACCGTCGCCCAGGCCCACGGTGGTGGTGGTCTTGCCTTCGCCCGCCGGGGTCGGGTTGATCGCGGTCACCAGGATCAGCTTGCCGTCTTCGCGGTCCTGCACCGAGTTGATGAAGGACTGGGACACCTTTGCCTTGTCGTGGCCGTAGGGCAGCAGATCGCTGTCCGAAATCCCGATCTTCGCACCAATCTCCTGGATCGGTTTCTTCTGCGCTTCACGCGCAATCTCGATGTCACTCTTGTAGCTCATGGCTATCTCCCTTTTTGCCGTCTCTTCTGGCTGAAACCCCGAGGCGCGTGCCATAGCGAGGCTCTATATATTCCTATTACTCAAATTATTTTCCTGCTCGTCAACACATTCCTGACCGAATCCGCCTGAAAAACAGGGCATTTTCACCACGTCCGGCGCCCATCGGAAACAAGCGGAATTTCACCCCGGGTGAAGACGGCGCATATGCGGCAAGCGCTGACGCAAACAAAAAGGGCCCGGGCAATGCCCGGGCCATGCAAGGTCCGGCCCGAAGGCCAGACAGGGGGAATCACTGCCGGGTCAGATATCCAGCGTGTTGTCCTTCTCCCAGCGGGAGAAGTGGTTGACGAAGGAGTTCCACTCCTGCTGCTTCATCTTCAGGTAAGCGGCAGAGAATTCCTCGCCCATCATTGCTTTCAGGCCATCGTCCTTATCGTAGAAGCGCAACGCATCCAGCATGTTGAGCGGCAGCTTCGGCGCGTCGGTGATGGTGTGGCCTTCGGCGTACATGTCGATGTCATGACGCGGGCCGGGGTCGGCCTTGGAGCGGACGCCGGAAAGCCCGGCTGCGATGATCACCGCCTGCAGCAGATAGGGGTTCACAGCGCCATCGGGCAGGCGCAGCTCAAACCGGCCGGGGCCGGGCACGCGCACCATGTGGGTGCGGTTGTTACCGGTCCAGGTGACGGTGTTCGGCGCCCAGGTCGCACCCGACATGGTGCGCGGCGCATTGATGCGCTTGTAGGAGTTCACCGTCGGGTTGGTGATCGCCGCCAGCGCCGAGGCATGTTTCATGATGCCGCCCAGGAAGTAACCGCCCTGTTCGGAGAGCCCCAGTTCAGCGATATCGCCTGTGCCTTTTTCGGCCGCAAAGACATTGTTGCGCGAATCCGCGCCGGGAGCATCCCAGACCGAGATATGCGCATGGCAGCCGTTGCCGGTAAGGCCCTCTACCGGTTTCGGCATGAAGGTGGCGCGGAAGCCGTGCTTCTCCGCCACCGATTTTGCCATGAACTTGAAGAAGCTGTGTTTGTCAGCGGTTGCCAGGGCATCATCGAAGTCCCAGTTCATTTCCCACTGGCCGTTAGCGTCCTCATGGTCGTTCTGATACGCGCCCCAGCCCAGTTCCAGCATGTAGTCGCTGATTTCGCGGATCACATCCAAACGGCGCATCATTGCCTGCTGATCGTAGCAGGGCTTTTCGGCGTTATCGAAGGGGTCCGAAATTTCCTCGCCATCGGGGGTCAGCAGGAAAAACTCGGCTTCGATCCCGGTTTTCACATGCAGGCCTTCGTCCGCGGCCTCCTTGATCAGGCGGCGCAGCACGTTGCGCGGCGCCTGGGCGACATCTTCGCCCTCCATCACGCAATTGCCCGGGACCCAGGCAATTTCCTTGTTCCAAGGCAGCTGAATCACGGCGTTTGGGTCCGGCACCGCCAGCATGTCGGGATGCGCCGGGGTCAGATCAAGCCAAGTGGCAAAACCTGCGAACCCAGCACCGTCCTCCTGCATATCTGCGATCGCCCGCGCCGGCACCAGTTTGGCGCGCTGGCCACCGAACAAGTCGGTGAAGGAGATCATGAAATATTTGACGCCTTTTTCTTTTGCGAAAGCAGCCAGATCTGTCGTCATGGTCCCACTCCCTTTCCCTGTTGAGTGTGTGTTGAAAAAGACGCGGCCATTGCCCGGCCGCGCCTGCCAATCATTAGAACCCTGCTTTGCCAGGATACCAGTCGGTACCGGCCAGCGGCACACGCGCCATGGCGGCGGCCTCCATTGTCAGGGCGCACAGATCCTCGGGCTCGAGGTTGTGCAGATGGTTATGACCGCAAGCGCGTGCAATGGTCTGCGCCTCCAGCGTCATTACCTTAAGATAGTTGCGCAGGCGGCGGCCGGCTTCAACGGGGTCGACGCGCTTCATCAGCTCGGGATCCTGAGTGGTGATGCCCGCCGGATCCTGACCTTCGTGCCAGTCGTCATAGGCGCCGGTGGTGGTGCCCAGCTTCTGGTACTCGCTTTCCCATTTCGGGTCATTGTCGCCGAGCGCGACCAGCGCTGCGGTGCCGATGGCCACCGCGTCAGCGCCCAGCGCCATCGCCTTGGCCACATCTGCGCCGGTGCGGATGCCGCCGGAAACCACAAGCTGCACTTCGCGATGCACGCCCAGGTCCTGCAGCGCCTGCACGGCAGGGCGGATACAGGCCAGCGTCGGCAAGCCGACATGCTCAATGAACACGTCCTGGGTCGCGGCGGTGCCGCCCTGCATGCCGTCAAGAACCACAACGTCAGCCCCGGCCTTCACCGCCAGCGCGGTGTCGTAATAGGGGCGGGTGCCGCCAACCTTGATATAGATCGGAACCTGCCAGTCAGTGATTTCGCGCAGTTCCAGGATCTTGATTTCCAGATCATCCGGGCCGGTCCAGTCCGGATGACGGCAAGCGGAGCGCTGGTCGATGCCCTTGGGCAGGCAGCGCATATGCGCCACGCGGTCGGAAATCTTCTGGCCCAGCAGCATGCCGCCGCCGCCCGGCTTGGCGCCCTGGCCGACCACGACTTCGATCGCGTCCGCCTTGCGCAGGTCATCCGGGTTCATTCCGTAGCGCGAGGGCAGATACTGATAGACCAGCTTGCTGGAATGCCCCCGCTCTTCCGGGGTCATGCCGCCGTCGCCGGTGGTGGTGGACGTGCCTGCAGCCGATGCGCCGCGGCCCAGGGCCTCCTTGGCAGGACCGGACAACGCGCCAAAGCTCATGCCGGCGATGGTGACCGGGATATCCAGCTCAATCGGCTTTTTGGCAAAGCGGGTGCCCAGGGTCACCTTGGTGTCGCATTTCTCGCGATAGCCCTCCAGCGGATAGCGCGAGATTGAGGCGCCAAGGAACAGCAGGTCATCGAAATGCGGAACCTTGCGCTTGGCGCCGCCGCCGCGGATGTCATAGATCCCGGTGGCCGCAGCACGGCGGATTTCCGCGTTGATCGGGTTGGAGAAAGTCGCCGACTGGATCGGGACCGTACGGGGGATTTTAGTGTTATCCATGTTTGTGATCCCTGTCCTTAGTACGCTTGCGCGTTGTCGACGTCGAAGTTGTACAGCTGACGGGCCGAACCGTAGCGCTTGAACTCTTCCGGCTTGGCGTCTGCACCGGCGCGGGCCAGCAGATCCTTGAGGATCTCGATATGCTCGGGGCGCATTTCCTTTTCGATGCAATCGGCACCCAGGCTCTTGACCGAGCCGCGCACAAAGAACCGCGCTTCATAGCAGGAGTCGCCCAGCGCATCTCCGGCGTCGCCCAGCACCACAAGATTGCCAGCCTGCCCCATGAAGGCGCACATGTGGCCGATGTTGCCGTGCACGACGATGTCGATGCCCTTCATCGAGATGCCGCAGCGCGACGACGCGTTGCCCTTGATCACCAGCAGCCCGCCCTGGCCGGTCGCACCGGCGTACTGGCTGGCATCGCCGTCGACGATCACGGTGCCGGACATCATGTTTTCCGCCACCCCGGGGCCAACCGAGCCCTCGACCTTGACGGTCGCCTGCTGGTTCATGCCGGCGCAGTAGTAGCCGGTCGAGCCCTTGACCGTGACCTCAACGGGCGAGTTCAGGCCGACGGCAATCGCATGGCTGCCCTTGGGGTTGACGATTTCCCAAGCAGTCTTGTTGGAGCTGCCGTTCAGTTCCTGCAGGGCCGAGTTCAGACCGCGCAGGCCATTTGCTTCAAGATCATATGTCTGCATCTTAGTGGTTCCAGAAGTAAACGGTTGCGGGTTCGGGCTCCCAGACTTTGGCGTCTTCGATGCCCGGCAGGTTCACCAGCGCGCGGTATTCGCTGCCGAACGCCACATACTGGTCGGTTTCCGCCATCACGGCCGGCTTGCAGGCGATCGGGTCGCGGACCACGCCAAAGCCGTCCTTGGTGCCAACGACGAAGTTGAAGAAACCGTCGAGATCCTCCAGCGTGCCTTCCAGGGCTTCACCCAGGGTGGAGCCGTTCTGCATCTTCCAGGTCAGATAGGCGGCACCGACTTCGGTGTCGTTCTGGCTTTCGATGCGGACGCCTTCGCGCTTGAGGCGGCGGCGCAGCGCGTTGTGGTTGGACAGCGAGCCATTGTGCACAAGGCACTGATCCGAACCGGTGGAGAACGGGTGGGCGCCCTCGGTGGTCACGGCCGATTCCGTGGCCATCCGGGTGTGGCCGATGCCGTGGCTGCCGCTCATGCCGCGGACGTCGAAACGCTCGGCGACTTTCTCGGGCAGGCCCACTTCCTTGTAGATCTCAATGGAGTCGCCCGCGCTCATGATGCGCATGCCGGGGCGCAGTTCGGCCAGCGCGCTGCGGGCTGCTTCTTCCTTGCCCGCGGGCAGGTCCAGCACCGCGTGGGTATCGATCACCCGGATCGACACATCGCCGCTCAGGGCTTCAGCCAGCACACCGTCCAAGCCGTCAAACGCCTCATCCGGCGAATCCGACTGAACCGTGACCTTGGTCCGCCCTGCGGTATCGGCACCATAAATGGCAATACCGGCGCTGTCCGGACCGCGGTCCGTCATTGTAATGAGCATATCGGTGAGCATATCGCCCAATTTCGGCTCAAGTGATTTGTCTTTTAGAAAAAGACCGACAATCCCGCACATGGGTAAGCCTCCTGCTTTTCATCTCGAATCAACGCTAGCAGTTTGCGATCTGCCGTTCAACTCTTGTGAAACTTTTTTTCCTAAGAAGGTGAGTCAAGGCGCGCCGTGCTGGCGCGCCTTTCGATGTACTCAGGTCAGTATTTTTCCAGCAAAGCGTGGATTTTTTCCTGATCACCCATATGCCTAGCCTTCTCCAGGTGTTTGCTTTCCCGGGCAAACTGGATCCGGTGCCAGGCAATCCAGAAGGCCACCCCCAAGATCACCATCAAAACTTCGTATCCCTGGAAGGGGTAGACCGGCCCAACCTCTGCCAGGTCCACTGCCCAGCTGTCATATCCAATCGTAGACATTTCGTTCTCCTTATTCCGCAGGGACTCTGGAGCTGCCGGTCAAGGCAGCCTTGTCGGCTTCGATGATTGCCGCCTTGGCATCCTCGTAGGCATGGTGCTCTGCGTAATCGAGGCCCTGAAGTTCGACCTCAACCGGGATCCGCAGCACACCTGCAGCGGCCTGGATCTTGGAGATCAAAAATCCTGGCAGCCAGCCCAGCACCCCGAACATGATCACCGCGCCGATGGTCTGGCCGACCGGATTGACAGTGGCATAGCCATCATACGGCGAACTCGGCGCGCCCCACAGCAGGAAGCCGGCGAGGATAAGGCCGACAATGCCCGAATAACCGTGCACGGCAACCGCGCCCACCGCGTCATCCAGCTTGAAGGTACGCTCCACCCAGTAGTGCAGCTTGTACACGATCACTACACCGACGGCGCCAACCAGCATCGCCTGAATCGGATGATAGAGGTCGTTGCCGGCGGATGCGGTGATGATCCCTGCCAGACCGCCGGAGAAGGTCCAGAATGCATCGCCTTTGGATACCAGATAGGCCGCCATCAGCCCGCCCGACATCGACATCAGGAAGTTGAAGGTGATTGCAGACAGCGAAGTCGGCGCCAGGTAGATATTGGTGGCCGTCCAGGTTTCACCAGTCAGCAATCCGCCAATGCCGTCTGGCGAGATCGCCGGAATGTTGCAGGCAGCATAGAAGCCCCAGAACCCTGTATAAATCAGGAAGATACCGATGGTCAGCATCCAGGGATTATGCGGCGGGATATCGCGCGGGGTGCCGTCGGCGGCAAACTTGCCGATCCGCGGGCCCAGCACCATGATCACCCCCAGCGCGTAGCCGCCCGCCACCGCGTGAATCACGCCGGATGCATAGGCATCGTGGTAGCCGAGATACTTCACCATCCAGCCTTCGGCGTGCCAGCCCCAGGCTGCGTCGATGATCCAGAACACCGAACCGATCATCACCGCGTGCACCCACAAAGCCGAGGAGCGGATCCGTTCGATCACAGCGCCCGACACGATCGAGGCGGCAGTCCAGGAAAACAGCAGGAATGCTGCCCAAAACACACCGGTGATCCGGTCGGAAAGGTTGGTGGCCATGTTCTGCGACCACGGCAGGTTTGCGGAACCGGCATCGTGGTTCAGCCCGCCGAAAAACGGAAAATTCGGGAATGACCAGTAGATCCACCAGCCGAAGAAGAAGAATGTCACCGTGACCAGCGGAATGATCATGATGTTCTTCATTAGTGTGTGCATGTGGTTACGGTGGCGGCTGGCGCCGACCTCGTACATGCAGAACCCCACGTGAATGAGGAACATGAAGACAACGGTCACCCAGTAGTAGAACTCGGTGAACACCGTTGTTAACGCGTTCAGATTTCCATCCAATGTTTTGCCCTCCTGTTGGCAGTTCTCCCGGGCTTTCTTGCCTCTTGGGAATATTATTTTCATTTATTATTGTGTCTCAGGAGGTAGAGCTGTCAATAATCATGTGAAAGTTTGTTTACCCTCAGAAAAGCCGGCGCGGCCATAATCACAGCTTAACTGCGCTGCTGCAGAACCCCTTAAACCTACCCTCCCAAGGGCTTACGGCACTCTGCCCGCTTTCCCTTCACGGCAGCTGCTCGCGCCCGGTTTTTTTGGGGATGCGCGGCATAATTGCGAATTTGCGACGCATTCAACCGAATCCCCGGCATCGCAACGTGTCGATTCTCCCCCGAAACAAGACATTCCGAGGCCAACGCAGCCTCAAACAGACTGCCTAAAAGACCATTTCCGGCCATTCCATGCCGCAAATCCATTCGGAATCGGCCTTTTCGGCAAAATCTTTTTCCTGTTAGGAATAAACGTTGACACAGTGCCTACTCTCTTGGCTAACTGGACCAGACCAATGGAACCAAATCGCGAAATTTGGTCCACCACTATCTTTGGGAGACACAGACCATGGCCATTATCTGGCGGACTTCAGCACTGGCTCAGCGGCACAAGGAAATCGGCGGCGAGCTGGAAGATTGGAACGGCATGGGAACCGCATGGTTTTATGACCACAGCCCCGAACGCGCCAAGGCCGACTATGAGGCGGTCCGCACCAAGGCCGGCCTCATGGACGTGTCCGGTTTGAAAAAAGTCCATGTTGTCGGTGAACACGCTGCGCAAGTTATTGACCGGGTCACCACCCGCAACGTCGAAAAGATCATGCCGGGCCGCTCGACCTACGCCTCGATCCTGAATGATCAGGGCAAGTTTGTCGACGACTGCATCATCTACCGCCTGTCGGTAAACAGCTGGCTGATTGTGCACGGCACCGGAACCGGCATGGAACAGCTGAACGCGGTTGCCGCAGGCAAGAATTGCTCGGTGATCTTCGACGACAATCTGCACGACATGTCGCTGCAGGGCCCTGTCGCCGTTGATTTTCTGGCCGAATATGTCCCTGGCATCCGCGATCTGGCCTATTTCGGCATCATCCAGACCAAGCTGTTCGGCTGCCCGGTGATGATCTCCCGCACCGGTTATACTGGTGAACGCGGGTATGAGATTTTCTGCCAATCCAAAGATGCGGTTCACCTGTGGGACAGCATTCTGGAAGAGGGCAAAGGCCTGGGCATCGTGCCGGTCCAATTCTCAACACTGGATCTGCTGCGCACCGAAAGCTATCTGCTGTTCTATCCGGGCGACAACTCCGAAACCTATCCGTTCGAGGATGAGACCTGCGGCGACACTCTGTGGGAGCTGGGTCTGGAATTCACCGTATCCCCCGGCAAGACCGGCTTCATCGGCGCCGAAAACCACTATGCCGCTAAAGGCAAGGAACGGTTCAAGATTTACGGCGTCATGCTGGAGGGCACCACTCCGGCGGACGAAGGCGCCGATCTTCTGCAAAACGGCGAGAAAGTCGGCGTGGTGACTTATGGCATGTACTCCGAAGTCAACAACCACAATGTGGGCATTGCCCGGATGCCGGTGGCCTGCGCCAAGCCGGGCACCGAGCTGACGGTCCGGAATGGCGATGGCACCGAGATTGCAGCCACCGCCGAGGAAATGCCCTTCTACGACAAGGACAAATCAATCCGCACCGCAAAGGGCTGAGCCGGACCCCGGGCGTCCCCTTCGGGGGCGCCCGCTTTCGTTCACCCGGACTGCAGGAAAAGCGACTCACATGCCTAAGACCGTATTCCCCCCCTCCATCAACAGCCGCCCCGTCTACGGCGAGCTTGAAGCCCGCCCGGGCAGCGGCCACCTGATGATCGCCGACGCCGAAGGCGCCGAAGCAATCCTTGATCTGGCCAAAACCGTGGACAAGGACTTTTGGGCCAAGGCCCATATCATCTACATCCCCAAGAAAACCGGCACCAAATACAGCAGCCAGCTCGAACAGCTGGGTGCGGGCCAGTTTTACGCCGGCCCCTCCTATGAGGCCGCGCAAAGCCGCATCCGCCGCGCCTTGCACAACTGCCACATGGGCACCCAGGTCTACCTGACCGGCACCGAGAGCCTGATGGGCCAGGCAATGTACGAGGCCACCACGGCGGGTGTTCCGCACACAGCGATCCAGACCGAACACCGCGGCTCGACCGCGCGGCGCATGCAGTGCGTGCACTGCAAGGGCATCACCGAGGACGTCACCACCGATCCCTTCGAATGCAGCCACTGCGGCCTCAGCCTGTTTGTGCGCGACCACTATTCGCGCCGCATCGCCGCCTTCCAAGGCGTGCGGGTGGATGCCGAAGATCCGGGCAATATCCCCGAGAAAGTGGAGCTGTTCAAATGAGTGCTGGCACCGCAAAACTGAATGTCACCGTGGCCGAGGTCAAACCGATCAATGATCTGGTCACCCGTTTCAAATTCGTCCGCACCGGCGGCGGCGACCTGCCCACCTTCTCGGGCGGGGCACACACCGTGGTCGAAATGCAGGATGGCGGCATCACCCGGCTCAACGCCTATTCCTTGATGTCCAATCCGGCCGACCGCGGCGCCTACACGATCTCGGTCCGCCGGGATGATGAAGGCCGGGGCGGCTCCAAATTCATGCACTCCCAGGTGAAAGAGGGCATGGAGATGGTGATCTCCAACCCGGTGAACCTGTTCTCGCTGGATCTGCGCGCCAAAAAGCACCTGATGCTGGCCGGCGGCATCGGCATCACGCCGTTCATCGCCCAGATGCATCAGCTGGCAATGATGGGCGGCCAGTTTGAGCTGCACTATTCAGTGCGCAACGCCTCGCTCGGCACCTATTCCGCGGACTTGTCGGCGAACTACCCGGGCAAGGTGCATATCTATCATGACGACCAGGGAGAGGCGATCGACCTCAAGACCCTGCTCGCCACCCAGCCGCTGGGCACGCATGTCTATGTCTGCGGCCCCAAGGGCATGATCAACTGGGTGCATGGCACCGCATCGGAAATGGGCTGGCCGCGCGAGGCCGTGCATTCCGAGGAATTCCTGGCTCCTGCCTCCGGCAAACCGTTTGAGGTAAAACTGGCGGTCTCCGGCAAGGTGGTCCAGGTCGGTGAGCATCAGTCGCTGCTGGAAGCCATCGAGGCCGCGGGCGTCGACGCCCCCTACCTCTGCCGCGGCGGTGCCTGCGGCCAGTGCGAGACCAATGTCATCGGCTATGACGGCAAATTCCTGCATCACGACCACTGGCTGACCGACGAACAAAAGGCCGGCGGCAAACATATCATGCCATGCGTGTCGCGTTTTGAGGGCAAGACCCTGGTTCTGGATCGCTGAGGAAAAGAAAATGACCATTCAATTCAACGACGAAACCTTCTACGGCGATTTCACCTTCAAGAACTCGGACTGGGCGATCAAGCGCTTCCCCTTCCCGTTCCACGAAGACAGCTACATGTACTCCGTGAACATGGAGCCGCATAAGTCCTACCGCCCCGGCTCGGTGTTTGAGCGCACCTTTGACGTGGACGAGCATTATGTGGCGGAAATGAAGGACCGCGCCCGCGTCCTGGCCAACGATCCGCTGCGCTGCCAGTCGCTGCCGCATATGACACTGGCCGGCTGGGACCTGGTCGAGCTGATCATGGAAGCCAAGGCCGCCGAATACCCTGACCTGTTCGAACTGCACAAGAACGGCAACCGCTGGCGCTGGGTCAACAAGCCGCTGGGCATCGACGACACCTTCACCTTCCTCGATGAAAGCACCCTGCCCTATGGGCCGATGGAATACATCACCCGCCAGACCCAGGGCGACTTCGCCCTGCTTGACCAGCGCGACGACAACCTGTGGATGGATGCCGGCATGGTCACCACCCAGGCGGACTGGTCCTTGGACTTCGACATCGGCATGAACTTCTTTGAATGGCATGCACCGGTGCCCAAGGCGAATGAAATGGGCATCTTCGTGCGTGCTCTGAAATTCCTCTTGAACATCCAGCAGGGCCAGCCGGCCCGCCGTCTGAATTGGACCATGACAGTCAATCCGCTGCTCGACACCTCCCCTGAGAACTACCACAAATGGGGCACCATGAAGCAGGGGCTGACGATGGAAAACATCGGTGAGAAACAGTACCTGCGGGTCGAGCTGCAGACCTTCTTCCGCCTGCCCCGCTCCAACGCGCTGGTGTTCCCGATCCGCTGCTACCTGATCCGGTTTGAAGACCTGGTCACGGTGCCGAAATGGGCACGCCGTCTTCACCGGGTCATCCGCGACCTGCCGGAAGAACTGGCCACCTACAAAGGCTTCATCGACAACCGCCCGCTGATGGTGGAATACCTGTCGCAGTTCGACGATGGCAGCCCGACCTCGGACGGTATCTGGCCCGACGAATAATCCCGAACCACCCCGGCGGGCCGTTCCCCCCCTGTCATTCAGGCCCGCCTCTCTGACTGCCGCTGCCTCTGGCGCGGCAGTTTTTTTGTGTACCGGGACATTCCCCCGCATCAGACGGCAGGCTGCGCCTGTCCCCTCGCAGCGTTGGACCGGGCGGCGGGCTTCGCGCGCTGCAGGCGGCAGCCGGGAGGTTTGCGGCAGGGTGCCGCCGCGCCGCGCATTGCGCGGCGCCGGGCCCAACTGTCAAGGGCATCTTCAGATGATCCGAAACAGGCGGGAGCAATCCCGCCACGGCTCAGCTCGACTGCGGATATGAAATGATCGACAGGTACCGCGCCGGCAGCTTGATCAGCTGTTCCGGACCATGCGGCGCGTCGGCGTCGAAAAACAGCGTATCGCCAGGCTTCAACGTGTAAACCTTGTCGCCATGCCGGTAATCCACCTCACCTTCCAGCATATAGAGCATCTCGACGCCGTCATGCTGGAAGGTCGGAAAGACATCCGACTCCTCGGTCAGGGAGATCATGTAAGGTTCCACCAAAACACCCGAGGCATTGGAGCCAAGATGCCCCAGTAACTGATACTGATGGCCCGCCCGCGTACCGGCACGCTCGGTCTCGACGCCTTCGCCCGACTTGGTATGCACTGCCTCACGGGTTTCTTCGAAACGGCGGAAAAAAGAAGTGATCGGAACGCTCAGCGCGTTGGCCAGCAATTGCAGCGTGGTCAGCGACGGGGATGTATTGCCGTTCTCGATCTTCGACAGCATCCCGATCGACAGCCCGGTCAGCGTGGCAAGATCCGCCACAGTGATTCCCTGCTGGCGCCGGAACGACCGGACCTCGCGGCCAATCGCCACTTCCAGAACTTTTTCCGCGCCGTCGCGGACCCGGTGCGGATCTTGAGAAAGGTTATTTGCCACTGCGTCGCTATCGTCTTTGGGTTTAGCCACTGCGTTATCTTCCTTCTGGACAGCCTCTGACAAGCGCGCAGCGGGCGGTACGCAAAAATTTTCCGGACACAAGAAACCACGCGAAAATTATTTTACTGCCATTACCACTTTTTCCCAAGCCCTTACCGCCACAGGAAAGAAATTTGTTGCTGAGCCGCCCAACTTTGCAGGAACGCTGACAGCACAACCCGGGTCATCCGGCCTGGATTTGCGCTTGCCAGCATTCGGAGCTGGATAAAGTCAGTCATCCAGCAGCAGCAAACAGGCCCCCAGAACCTAGCGCGTGCCGTCAAACACCACTGGTTTTCCGCCTGACCTCCCCGGTCTCCGCTGCGATCCGGCCCCATCGAAGGCTCATCCATCAAAAGCAACCGCGGCTTGGACATCAGCGCGCGGCCGATCGCCAGCATTTGCTGCTCGCCGCCCGACATAGTCTTACCCATTTAGGTACGGCGTTCGCGCAGACGCGGGAAACGCTTGAAGACATCCTCCAGATCCTCTTCAACCGCCTCCTTGTCCTTGCGCAGGAACGCCCCGGTGCGCAGGCTCTTCTCCACCGCCATGCCCAGCGCCCGCTGATGGCCGCGGAACAGATCCCCGGCCGGTTCGTGCGTCACATGCTCCAGCCCGAAGAACGCCAGCGCTTCCTTGGCGCGCGCTACTGCGCCGCTCCCGGTCCCAGCCGATGATCGCGGCAAAGATGTTGGGACGGAATGGCATATAGGTGCCGACCAGCGCATTCTCCAGCACGGTCAGCTCGGCAAACAGCGTCAAATGCTGAAACCTCCGCACCGCGCCGGGCCGCCTCATGTATCTGCAGGCCAGAATCGGGCCTGGAATGCGGCGGCGCCGCCCACGATGGCCCAGGTCAGCACATAGACCACCAGATCAATAACAAAGGCACCGGGGTTGATGGCGCCGACATAAAGCGCCAGCAGCGCACCGGAAATCCCGGCAAAGCCCCAGGCGATGGCAAAGGCCGGCGTCCGCTAGGCCCGCGCATTCACACCCGAGGCCTGCGCCAGCTTGCCCTGCCAATGCACCGCATGAAAGGTGGAGTGCAGCCCACCGGCAATTTCTCGATCCGCCACAGGATCCACAGGCAGACCGCCACGATGACCCCAGCGAAATAGTAGTAGGACGTGGGTTCAAAGAAATCGAACTGATAGAATCAGGCCGGGAAATTTGACAACGGAGCAATCCCCTTGCCCCCACCTTGGCGCCCGTGGCGCCGCCAGCGCCCCGGCGATCCCCGCCAGTTCCGCCCCGATGAACATGGCAATCCGCGCGGTCATGGTGATCGAAATCCCCTGCAGCGCCGCCGCTTCCGGATCCTGCGCCGGCGCGCGCAAAGCCCAGCCGAACCTGGTCCGCATAAAAAGTCCAAAGCGCCGGCAGCAGCACCACGGCGGCCACGATCACGCAAAGCCGCGCCACCGGAAGCCGTACTGTCTCGCTGAACACAATGACCTCTTGCGTCACCAGCGAATTATGCTCCATCCGCACACCGGACCCCATCACAGCCAGCGCCTGCAGGATCATCAGAAACCCGATCGAGGCGACCAGCCCGCCCAGCGGGTTGTTCCTCAAAGGCCTGAACAAGGCCCTTTCCATCAACAGGCCCAGACAGCCGGCAAACAACAGGCCGATTGCAATAGCGATAAAGAACGGCACATGCAGGTCTGCATACAGCGCTGCAATCGCATAGGCGCCCGCCATGAACAGTTCGCCATGGGCGGAATTGATCACCCCCATGACGCAAAAATCAGCACAAGCCCTAAGGCGGAACGGGAACATAGCTCGCAGCATACACGGCGTTCAGGCCTGTCTGCGCCAGAAGGTCCTATATATTGGATTGTCTCGTTTTTTTCAGTCAGTCTGCGGCGCGAAGAGCTGCCCCCGCGCCGCGGGATTACCTGCCTGAAAGATCAGCTGCGCTGATCCCACATCTGATCATAGGCCTGCATGTGTTTGAAGTTCAGATCACCGTGTTTGGCATATTAGTCGGGAATCGCACGGAAGTTCTTGATCCTGGCTTTGCCGCTCTCAATCACCACCACAGGCCAGTCGCCGACCAGCGCGCTGCCGATGCCAAGCAGCTCAGCGCCCAATTGGCCGGGGTGCCGGGCGTTGAATGCCTCAGAAAACCCATTCCGGCCGGTGAAATTGATCTTTTCGCCATTCAGCGCCGGTTCATCGAAATCCGGGAACTGGAAGACGAACCCTTCCATGAACTCTTCCGAGGTCTTGGCGATCATCTGGTCATAGAAATCCGCGGTGCAGGAAATGCTCTGCCCCTTGAACCCTTGCTGAAACAGCTGTTTGGCAATCCGATGCACGTAATCACTGTAGCAGGTATCGAGGCAGACAATATCCGGGTCCTTGCTGATCAGACGGGTGACAACCGGCGCAAAACCGGTGGTTGCCGGATCGAATAGCAGCGGCTCATCCAGCATCTCAATCCCTGCCGCCTTAAAGGCTGCCAGATCGGTCGCGACCGAGGGCAGCCCCAGTGCATCATCCTGCGCTCACATCACCGCGATCTTCAGCTCGGGCTTGTTCTCGGCCAGCCATTCCACACCAGTGACGTTGTAGATCCGATGCACCTCGGTCGGCGCGATCAGCGTATTGGTATCGGGCGACAGATCCGACGGCAGCAGGGCCGAGAACAGCATCCCGGTCTTGTCTGCCACCGGCTGCACACCGGGCCAGGTATCGCCGCCCAGCATCATGATAAAGCACACGCCGTTCTCGCGGATCAGCTTGGTGGCCCCCTGCGCGCCTTGGCCGGGTCGTATTCGTTGCCTTAAGCCACGAACTCGGCGTTATAACTGCCCTCGCTCAGCTTGATCCCGCCTGCGGCATTCACCCGCTCGGCCCAGATCCGGCACCCGTCCAGCCCGGGCTTGCCGCAGGCCGCCACAGCTCCGCTCAGCGGCGCCAGAAACCGATCTTGATTGTGCGGCCTGCGGTCAGCGACGCGGCCGGCAGCCCGGCATTCATCGCGGTAACCGCCGTCGACTGAAGGAACGTTTTCCGGGTCAGCCCGATTTCACGATCTTAAAACTCATTTTCTTCTCCCATGGTGGACCCGCCTGTTTTTAAGCGGCGGTGTTTTATGCGGAATGCGGCTGCGGACCTTGACGCCCCTTGATGTCAGCGCAAAATGACTGAGCCGGTTGGGGTGAATTGGCCCCATCCCGGACCAAGTCCAACAGCGATCTGGTTCACCGCAAAGCAATTTTCTGTCACATAACGAACCAAAAAAGCACCAATCCGGAACCACGTGCCCGGAAATGCGGCAATAGCAGCATCCAAAACCACACAAAAACAAGATCTTGCGGCATGTTTCAACAAGACGCCCGCTCAACCAATTTAAGAACCAATTTCTTTCAACTTTCTTGCCGCCGGGCCGAAGAATCGTTAGCCTCAAGACCAATCCCAGCTGTTTCAGACAGTTGCATTAAGGCCGCCGAAACGGGTAACTGCACTTCTGTCACAGCGATCAGGCGCAGGGGATTCCCCCGCCCATCCGGCCCGGAAAATACAGACCATGAGCTCAGCGGAAGACACCACCTCGCAAATCCTGACCACCCATTCGGTTGGCGCCACGGTGCAAGTCGTGATCGACACGCTGTTCGCCCGCATCAAGGCGGGCACCTATCCGGTGGACACCCGGCTGCCGTCAGAACGCACTCTGGCCTCGGAACTGGGCGTTGCCCGCAACACCGTGCGTGAAGCCTTGGATGTGCTCACCGGTCAGGACGTGATCCACCGCCGCCCCGGGTCCGGCAGTTTTGTCAAATTCCGCTCTGATCCCAAACCCGAAACATCCTATTCTTCACTGGCCAGGGAAGTTTCACCTCTGGACCATTTGGTGGTGCGCGGCATTCTGGAACCGGAACTTGTGCGCCTTGCAGTGATCAACATGACCCCGCGCCAGATCGAGGAGCTGGACCAGACCCTGTCCCGCGTCGAAGCCGTGCGCACCGATCCCGGGGAATTCATCGAGGCGGAGGAAGATCTCTACCGCAAAATTGCCGAGGGCACCGGAAACCCGCTGCTGCACTCCTGCTATGAGCTGACAATCGAGGCCTGCCGCCTGTCCTACCGCACCGCGCTGCGCCGCCGCCATCTGACGCCGCAACGGATCCAGGAATATCAGAAACGCTACAACACGCTGTTCAACGCCATCGCCTCACGCGATGTGGAATCCGCGGTGGAATTCATCAAGCTGCATCTGATCGACGAACAGAAACTGCTGCTGCAGGAGGTCTGAACCCGGCCGGACCCTGCCCGATCAGACCTTCACTGCGCGGGAGCTGACCTCACTGCCCGGCGCATCGCTTTCCAGCCGCTGGTGCCACAGCTGCCCCAAAGCCGCCATTTCGGATTTAAGCAAATCGGAATGCTGCGCCAGCCAGCCGGGAATCGATTTGAAAGCGGCAATCCGCGCCTTGCCTTCCTGGATGGTCACAACAGGCCAATCCCCAACCAAGGCATTGGAAATGCCGAATATATCCTCTCCCCACCATTCCGCATGGCCGAATGCGTGGGTGACATGGCCCAACTGTTTCATCGCCGCCAGCACTGATGGAGGCTCGACTGATCCCGCCTTTTCCACCGCGCTGTGCCAGATGTCGAGGATCGCCACATACTCCCAGCTTACCGCCGACCAGCTGCCTGGGAAACGGCGGTTGTACTCCTCGTAAAACACATGTGGCCGGTTAAAGAAGAACGCCTTTTCGCGCAGCAGCGGATCGTCAAAATCCGGGAACTGGAAAACCACGCCCTCCATGAATTCCGGCGACGTCCGTTCCACCAGCTGATCATAGCCGTCCATGGTGCAGCTGATGATCTGACCCTTGAAACCTTTGGCATAGGCATATTCCGTCATCGCATGCACCATCGGCGCATAAGACGAGCACCAGCACAGGATATCGGCGCCGCTCTCCAGCATCGGGTCCACCACCGGCCCCGGATCGCTGGAGCCCGGATCGTACTGCACCTCGCGCAGAATCGTTTTCTCTGCAGCCTTGAACGCCGCCCGGTAAACCGCTTGCGACGGCATCCCCAGCAGATCCGCCTGGCTGCACAAGGCCACGGTTTTCAATCCCGGTTTGTTCTCCGCCAGCCAGGCCACGCCGGTCACATTCTGGATCGGGTGCGCTTCGCTGGGGGCGATCAGATAAGGCGTATCGGGCGACAAATCGGATGGCAGCAGTGTCGAGGTCAGCACCTTGTTGCGCATCAGGAAATCGCGCACCGGCGCAAAGGTATCGCCGCCCAGCATCAGCATAAGCTTCACCTTATGCTTCTGCACCAGCTCCATCGCCCCCTCCAGCGCGCGTTCCGGGTCATATCCGCAATCATAGGAATGGATGCGGATCGGGTAGCGGCGGCCGCCGATCAGCACCCCGCCGGCCTTGTTCAGCCCGTCTTCCCAGATCCGGCAGCCATTCAGCCCGGGCAGCCCCCAGCTCTTTACCCGGCCCGAAAGCGGGCCAAGAAAGCCGATGTTCACCGTTTCCGTCATTTCCACCGACAGCCGCGGCAGCGCTGCGCGGGCCGTCAGCTGATGCACAAAACTCGTTGTCTTCATGGCTCGAATCCTAACAATAATTCTCTGTCCCGCCAGTCCATTGAATGAAAAATCTTATTCCTTCCGTGAAAATATGTTGACTCGGCGGCGTCATTTTGGACTAATTGGATCAGACCAAAGGAACCAAACTACAATATTGGTCCATACCAATGGGAGAGCCAAATGACCAAGAAACGCATTGCCATCATCGGCGCCGGCCCCTCCGGCCTGGCTCAGATGCGCGCATTCCAATCCGCCGCCAACAAGGGCGAAGAGATCCCGGAGATCGTCTGCTTTGAAAAGCAGGACAACTGGGGCGGGCTGTGGAACTACACCTGGCGCACCGGCCTGGATGAAAACGGCGAACCGGTGCATTGCTCGATGTACCGCTACCTGTGGTCCAACGGCCCCAAGGAAGGCCTGGAATTTGCCGATTATTCGTTCGAGGAGCATTTCGGCAAGCAGATCGCATCCTACCCGCCGCGCGCCGTGCTGTTCGATTATATCAAAGGCCGGGTGGAAAAAGCCGATGTGCGCAAGTGGATCCGCTTCAACTCGCCGATCCGCTGGGTCGAATACAACGAGGACGCCGGCAATTTCACCGTCACCGTGCACGACCACGCCAAGGACAGCACCTACAAGGAAGATTTCGATCATGTGATCTGCGCATCGGGCCATTTTTCAACCCCGAACGTGCCGTTCTACCCGGGTTTCGACTCCTTCAACGGCCGCGTTCTGCACGCCCATGACTTCCGCGACGCGCGCGAATTCAAGGGCAAGGACATCCTGATCCTCGGCGCCTCCTACTCGGCCGAGGACATCGGCTCGCAGTGCTGGAAATACGGCGCCAAATCGATCACCACCTCCTACCGGTCCGCTCCGATGGGCTTCAACTGGCCGGACAACTGGGACGAGGTTCCGGCTCTGGAAGCGGTCAAGGGCAACACCGCATTTTTCGCGGACGGCACCCAGAAAGAAGTCGACGCGATCATTCTCTGCACCGGCTACAAGCATTTCTTCAGCTTCCTGCCCGACGACCTGCGCCTGAAGACCGCCAACCGCCTTGCCGCGGCTGACCTGTATAAGGGTGTGGTTTTTGCCCATAATCCCAAGATGTTCTATCTCGGCATGCAGGATCAGTGGTTCACCTTCAACATGTTCGACGCCCAGGCCTGGTGGGTCCGGGATGCGATTATGGGCAAGATCGAAATCCCCTCGGACAAGGCAACCCTGCTGGCCGACGTGAAGGAGCGCGAAGAGCGCGAAGAAGCCTCGGACGACGTCAAATACGCGATCAAATACCAGGGCGACTACGTGCTGGAACTGATCGAAGAGACCGATTACCCGACCTTCGACGTGGCCGGCGCCTGCCAGGCCTTCTATGAATGGAAGGGTCACAAGGCCGAAGACATCATGGCCTTCCGCAACCATTCCTACAAATCGGTCATCACCGGCACCATGGCACCTATCCACCACACCCCGTGGAAGGATGCCCTGGACGATTCGCTGGAAGTATATCTGCAAAACTAAGCAGATCCGCCTGCGCCGTTTTCCTTCCTGGGCGGCGCAGGCACCTTTCGCCGCTGTGCGAATCCCTCTTCGCAAGCTAATATCCACCTTATGCAGCGCGATAAAACCATGACACTCGGCTTTCTGATTTTCCCCGGCTTTCCAATGGCCTGCCTCACTTCGGCTATCGAGCCGCTGCGGGCGGCGAATGAAATTGCCGGCACTGAAACCTTTCATTGGAAACTGGTCTCGGAAACCGGCGCCGGCGTGAACGCCTCTGCCAATGTGGCGTTTCAGCCCGACTGCGCCCTGGACCAGGCCGAGGACATCGACACGCTGTTTCTGCTGTCCAGCCCGCAAGGCAAGTTCGAGGACCCCAAAGGATCCAACGGCAAGCTGCGCCACCTGGCCCGCCACGGCACCACCATGGGCGCGGTGTCAGGCGGGGTGTTCCCGCTGGCCCGTTCCGGCCTGCTCGACGGGCACAGCTGCTCGGTCCACTGGTGCTACAAGGCCGCCTTCAGCGCTGAATTCCCATCGCTCGCCACGGTCGACGATGTAATTGTTCTGGACCGCCGCCGTTTTACCGCCAGCGGTGCTGCGGCAATGTTCGACTTGTCGCTGAAGCTGATTGAACAGGCCCTCGGCGACGCGGTGATGACCGAAGTCGCCTGCTGGTTCCAGCACCCGATGGTCCGGGCCGAAGGCGTGCGTCAGAAAATCCCCGCCTTCAAGACCGACAGCACCGCCGACAGCCTGCCGCCGCCGGTCGCCAAGGCAGTGGAGCTTTTTGCCGACAATCTGGAGCATCCGGTGTCGATCCGCGACGCCGCCAGCGAAATCGGCGTCTCCCCGCGGCAGCTGGAGCGCAGCTTCAAATCCGCCACCGGGCAAAGCCCCGCAATCTACTACCGCACCCTGCGGATGAACGCGGCCCGGCAGTTGGTGATGTACTCCCGGGATTCCATCACCTCGATCGCCAATGCGGTTGGATACGCCACCTCCTCCACCCTGTCGCAGCACTACCGCGACAGCTTTGGCGTCACCCCGCAGGAGGAACGCCGGAAGGTGAACCTGTTCCGGGTCCAGGACAACCGCCCCATTCCGTCAGCCTGACGCATCCCGGGCAGCAGCGGTGGGTTTTCCCGGCTTAACACAAATGCGCGCCCGGCTACTCTCCCTATTGGTACGCCCCCCTATTGGTACGGGCGGTGTTGAGAGGAACAGGCGTGTCTGCCCCCCATTGCCGCATATTGATCCGCCGCGCGGAAAGACGGATTGGCGTGCACCTGGATTACCTCCACCGCATTGCAAAGGTCAGCATGCCGCTGCTTTCGCAAAACAACAGGATCTTCGGCTTTCTTGCCCCCGATCGCCACGTGCCGGCAACGGCCTGCCAAGTTGTGCGGCACGCTTGCGGCGGCCTGCGGGAGCTGCGTGGAGGCGGAAATCAATCCCGCAATCGCTTCCGGCTTGGAGGAACAACTGATCACCGCCCTCCACCGGGCGGACCAACAGGCTCTGCTGCCGGACTTTGTCCCTGTTATCCGTCTGTCTGATGCCGTCACCGGCAGGCGCCAGGGTGATCCCGCAGCCTGCAGTGCGGCAGCTGAAGCTTACGGCGGGTCAGGACTGATCGAACTGCCGTTTGCGATCTGTCTGCCCTGCGGCGCCTCGCTGCACACCAATAGGAAAGCGCCGCACTGGAACAGGCGGCGCTCCCTTTTGTTTCAGCCCGGCTCAGATCACCGATTTTGCCGCTGCCAACAGCGCATGATGCAGGGAGCCGGCAGAGGAACGCGGGCCGATGATCGAATACTGCTGCCCCGGAGCATGGCACAGCAGGAAAACGCCCAGATGCTCCATCGAGGTCCGTACCGCACTCCCCGCCTTTCCGCCCCGGACATCAGCATTGCACAACCGTTCCAGCACATCGGAACAGCGCGCGCCCTCCATATCGAAGCGGCACCAGCCGTCGGTCTGTTCGACAACAGAACCAGCCTCGCCGACGGCCTGCTTCAGCTCACCCGCCAGCAGTTCGTGGCTGTCATGCGGTGCCGAGACCATCCACAGATCCGGCCCCATCCACCAGGTGGCGAATGCCCCGGTTTCTGTCCAGCCGGCTGGCCCGGGCAGCGCGCCGCCCAGATATGCGGCAGCGGCGGAATTCACTGCCTCTTCCTGCCCCTGACGCGCCGCCAGCGAGGCCAGCGCCCGGCCGGCGACCTCGCGGATCAGCAGCCCGGTAAAGGCATCGACCTGCGGCTCATGCCCGCCCAGCGGCGTAATGGCTTTCAGCCCATGATTATCAAACTTACCCACGGAGACGCTCCCCTTCCGGATCCACAAAATGCGCGCTGACAACTTCGACCTGGACTTCCTTGCCTTCCAGCGGGTTGACCGCGCGGATCACCTCGCCCAGGCGCGCGTCGCCGCGTTTCAGGAAGCCGATCCCGATCGCGCATCCCAGCACCGGTGAATAGGCGGCCGAGGTGATATAGCCCTGATCGGTGGCCGCGCTGACTTCGCCATCGGCGTTCATCAGATGCGACCCGGCCGGCACCGGATCGGCGGCGTTCACCGGCTTGAAACCGACCAGCTTCAGCGCATCCTCCCGGTTCATGCCTTCCCGCTCGCTCAGCGTATTGCCGATGCAGTCCTTCTTCTTGCTGACCATCCGGCCCATGCCGAGGTTCAGCGCCGAAGTTGTCCCGTTCAGCTCGTTGCCGGCCGCATGGCCCTTTTCGATCCGCATCACGCCCAGCGCCTCGGTGCCATAGGGCACCGCGCCGAACTCCTCTCCCGCTTCCATCAGCTTGCGCAGCAGCGCGTCGCCATAACGGGTCGGAACCGCGATCTCATAGGCCAGTTCGCCCGAAAAGGAGATCCGGAACAGCCGCGCCCGGCAGCCGCCCGCCACGGTGATCTCACCGCAGGCCATGAAGGGGAAACCCTCGTTCGAGATATCGAATTCAGGATCCACAACCTTTTGCAGCAGCTTGCGGGCATTGGGACCGGCCACCGCGAACTGTGCCCAGGCCTCGGTGGTCGAGATCAGCTGCACATCCATGTCAGGAAACAGGCACTGGCGCGCAAATTCCATGTTGCGGTAGACCAGAACTGCGTTGGCGGTGGTGGTGGTCACCACAAAATGATCCTCGGCAAAACGTGCGGCGGTGCCATCGTCATAGGCAATGCCGTCCTCGCGCAGCATCAGCCCGTAGCGGACCTTGCCGACCGGCAGCTTGGCAAAGGCGTTGGCGTACATCTTGTTCAGGAATGCCGCCGCATCCTTGCCCTGCACGTCGATCTTGCCCAGCGTGGTCACATCGCAGACACCGACCGAGTTGCGGGTCTGCAACACTTCGCGGTCCACCGACTGGCGCCAATGGGTTTCGCCCGCCTTGGGGAACCACTGGGCACGCAGCCACTGGCCGACCTCGACAAACTCCGCACCCTGCTCCTCAGCCCATTTGTGGCTGGGCGTCTTGCGGGTGGGGCGGAACTCCTCGCCCACCGAACGGCCGGCCATCACGCCGAAAGACACCGGCGTATAGGGCGGGCGGAACATGGTGGTGCCGACCTCGGGGATCTGTTTGCCCGCCAGCTCGGCCATGATCGCCAGACCGCCCATATTGGAGGTCTTGCCCTGATCGGTGGCCATGCCCAGGGTGGTGTAACGCTTCAGGTGCTCGACCGAGCGGAAGTTCTCCTGATGCGCCAGCTTGACGTCCTTGACTGTGACGTCGTTCTGCTGGTCCAGCCAGGCGCGGCCCTTGCCTTCTTTCACATACCAGAAGGGGGTCACGTTGACAGGCGCATCCTCGGCCTCGGGCAGATCGGCGGATTTGGCCTCGATCCCCAGGTCCGACAGCGCAGCAACCGCGCCCTCGGCCCCTGCGCGCAGGGCGGCAGCAGTCGAGAAATCGCCATTGGCGGCCCCCGCCACAGACATGTTCTGCGGCAGCTCGCCTGCGGGGACAAAGGCGGCAATGTCCTCGCGCCAGGCCGGGCGGCCGCGCTGGTGGCAGGTCAGATGCACATTCGGGTTCCAGCCGCCAGAGACCGCCAGCGCGCCGCAAGGCACATCGCGGGTGGCGCCATTGGCCAGACGCAACCGCACCGTTTCCAGGCCCAGCCGGCCCTGGGTGTCGGTCACCTGGGCACCGGCGAACAGTTCGGCACCGTCAACCTTGGGCGCATCCGGGCGAGTGTCGATCACCGCCGTCACCTTCACGCCCTTGGCGATCAGATCCGCCGCGGTGCGGTGGCCGTCGTCGTTGTTGGTGAAGACCGCAACCGTCTGATCCGGCGTCACCGCCCAGCGGTTGGCATAGGCGCGCACCGCCCCTGCCAGCATCACGCCTGGACGGTCGTTGTTCTCGAACGCAATCGGACGTTCGGTGGCGCCCGCCGCAAGCAGTGCCCGCTTGGAGTAGATCCGCCACAGGATCTGCCGCGGCCTGCCCGCTTCCGGTGCCAGCACATGGTCGGCGGTCCGCTCCACCGCGCCATAAATGCCGTGGTCGAAGGCGCCGATGATCGAGGTGCGCGGCATCACCCGCACATTCGGCATCGCGGCCAGTTCGGCCTGCACCTGCTCCACCCAGGCTGAGCCGGTCAGATCATTGATGCCGAAAGTTTCCGCATTCAGGCGTCCGCCCAGCAGGAAGTCCTCGTCCGCGATGATCACCCGGGCGCCAGCCCGGCCCGCGGTCAGCGCCGCCATCAGGCCCGAGGGGCCGGACCCGATGACCAGCAGATCGCAATGCAGGAAGCCCTTGTCGTAGGCGTCCGGGTCATCCTCAAAACTGATGCTGCCGAGGCCCGCGGCCTTGCGGATGATCGGCTCGTAAATCTTCTCCCAGAACGCCGCAGGCCACATGAAGGTCTTGTAGTAGAACCCGGCGGTCAGGAAGTTCGAGAACCGGTCGTTCACAGCCATGAAGTCATGCTTCAGCGACGGCCAGCGGTTCTGCGAATTGGCTTCCAGACCATCGTACAGCTCGGCGGTGGTGGCGCGGGTGTTCGGCTCCTGCCGGCCGCCGCTGCGCAGTTCGACCAGCGCGTTGGGCTCTTCCGACCCGGAGGTCAGCACACCCCGCGGGCGGTGGTATTTGAACGAGCGGCCCATCAGCCGCACGCCGTTGGCCAAAAGGGCCGAGGCCAGCGTGTCGCCCTCAAATCCCTTGTACCGCTTGCCATCAAACGTGAAGGTCAGCGCCTTGCTGCCCTTGATCAGCCCGCCATCCAGGCGGTTCACCTGCACGCCCTTGCGGGTGCCGGTGCTGCCATCGGCCTGGAACGCAACGGCTCCGGCATTCAGTATTGCATCAGTCATTTGCTGCGCCCCCTTGCCCGGGCCACATCGCGGGCCAGTTCGACAGTCAGGATTTCATGGGTCACGGTATTGCGGGTCACCACCAGCCAGGACCGGTCGCCCTGCTCATGGAACCACAGCTCGCGGTGCTCGCCGGCCGGGTTGTCGCGCAGGTACAGATAGTCGTGAAACTGATCCGCCGCGTTCTCGGCCTGCCAGTCGGGCCGGTCGATCAGCGCCGCGTCACCCAGGTAGGTGAATTCCTGGCTGTCCCGCGGCCCGAGGATCGGATGGTCTATAATCATCGTTTGCTCCTTTCCTCAGTGCAGGTTCGGCTGGGCGCCCTGGCCCTTTTCATCGATCATGCAGCCCTTGCGGAACCGGTCGAGCCGGTAGGCCGTGGCCACTTTGTGCGGGGTGTCCGTCGCCAGCAGATGCGCATAGCACCAGCCCGAGGCCGGGGTCGCCTTGAAGCCGCCGTAACACCAGCCGCCATTGAAATAGAGGCCATCCACATGGGTCTTGTCGATGAAGGGCGAGCCGTCCATCGACATGTCCATGATACCGCCCCAGCTGCGCAGCATCCGCACCCGGCCCAGGCTGGGGATCAGCGCCATGCCGCCTTCCATCACGTCCTCGACAACCGGCAGGTTGCCGCGCTGCGCGTAAGAATTGTACATGTCCAGATCACCGCCAAAGACCAGGCCGCCCTTGTCCGACTGGCTGCAGTAGAAATGACCGGCGCCAAAGGTGATGACCCCGTCCAGAACCGGCTTCAGCCCCTCTGACACAAAGGCCTGCAGCACGTGGCTTTCGATCGGCAGGCGCATGCCCGCCTTCTCCATCACCCGGCTCGACGACCCGGCAACGCAGCTCGCCACCTTGTTGGCACCGATGAAACCCTTGGTGGTCTCAACACCCAGACACTTGCCGTTCTCGATCCTGAAACCGGTGACTTCGCAATTCTGGATGATGTCCACCCCGCGCAGATCCGCGCCGCGGGCATAGCCCCAGGCCACAGCATCATGGCGCACGGTGCCGCCGCGGCGGTGCAACAGGCCGCCCTTGATCGGGAAACGCGCGTTGTTGAAATTCAGGAACGGGTACATGGCGCGGACGCCCTCCACGTCCAGCAGCTCCGCGTCCGATCCGTTCAGGATCATCGCATTGCCCCGCCGCCGCGCCGCATCGCGCTGCGCGTCCGAGTGCACCAGGTTCAGAATGCCGCGCTGGCTGACCATGGCATTATAGTTGAAGTCCTGCTCCAACCCTTCCCACAGCTTCAGCGACAGCTCGTAAAACGGCTCGTTGCCGTCCAGCAGGTAGTTCGAACGGATGATGGTGGTGTTGCGGCCCACGTTGCCGCCGCCGATCCAGCCCTTTTCGATTACAGCCACATTGGTGATACCGTGCTCCTTGGCCAGGTAATAGGCCGTTGCCAGCCCATGCCCGCCGCCGCCGATAATCACCACATCGTAGCTTTTCTTGGGTTCCGGATCGCGCCAGGTCGGGCGCCATCCCTTGTGGCCCGTCAGGGCCTCCTTGATCACTTTCAGGCCAGAGTACCGCATTTTGTCCTCACCAACTGTCACCGACAGATTTGTTGAGAAATGCGGCAATTCACAGAGTGATTTCGGACACTGGCAGCGCCATTTGCGGCACAATCAGGAATTCATCCATGCAGGCGCAGCATGGCATGCGGCGCAACCCCTGCGCTAAACACCACTCAAGAAACTGAATTATAATGAAAAATGCGTGATCAACTGGAAATACAGCCGACGCGCAACCCCCACCCGGTTTGCGTCACCCGCTCCAGCATTCGCGCCATATGCGTCAAAGGCGACTCACTCGGACAGATCGATCTGATCCAGCTCGTTCAGCAGGTCCAGCAGGGCCTCATAGCGCTCCGGCCCCATCTTGGCCCGGGTGCGGTTCATCAGCTCCAGACTCTCGTCAATGTTGTCGGCAATGACCCGGGTGCCCGCTTCAGAGATTTGCACCACCTGGCGGCGGCGGTCCTGCTGATCCCGCTCACGGCTGATCAGCTGCTTCTCCTCCAGTTTCTGCAGGATCCGCGTCAAACTGGGCAGCAGCAGGCAGGCCTTATCCGCAATCTGGGTCGGATCAATCGGCCCGCTCTCCTGCACCACGCGCAGAACCCGCCATTGCTGTTCTGTCAGGCCGGCGCCGCTCAGCAAGGCCCGGATCGGCCCCATCACACGCTCACGCGCCCGCAACAGCGCGATGGGAAGGGATCGGTCAGTGGCCGGCATCATCTTGGTCATATCCGATTATCACCGCCCTTACGGCTAAACGCAATTACCGCTTGAATTTCTTCTGCTTGACTGGCGCCTATTAATTTGCTAAACATGTTAAGTAATTCAGAAGGGATACCGGACATGCCGCACATCACCCTGGACTACTCTGCCAATATGGAGGAGCGCGCCGATATAGCCGCGCTCTGCGGCCATCTGCGGCAGGCTGCAGCGGACACCGGCGTATTTCCTCTGGCGGGCCTCCGGGTCCGTGCCTTTGCCGCCAGTCACGTCTCAATTGCGGATGGCGGCCCGCAGCACGGTTACATCGATATTTCGATCCGCCTGCGGGCCGGCCGCGATCCAGACACCCGCAAACGCGCGGCCCAGGCAGTGTTCGAAGCGGCCCGGGCCTTCCTTGCGCCAGCGATGCAGCAGCACTCCATCGCGCTCTCGCTGGAGATGCGCGACATCGACCCGGACCTTTCTCCGAAATGCGGCACCATCCGCGACCATATGCAAAAGGCGGACCCGTGATGCGCGATCTGACCACCAACATCGAAACGCTGACCGGCCACCTGAGCCGCTTCCGCGACGGCGGCATTCAGAACCTGATCGCAGGCGAAAGCCGGGCCGCGGCCTCCGGTGCCACGTTTGAAACATCTTCGCCGGTGGATGAAAGCGTGATCTGCACTGTTGCCAAGGGCGGTGCCGCGGATATCGACGCTGCCGCCAAGGCCGCCAAGGATGCCTTCCCCGCCTGGCGCGACATGCCGGCGCTGGAGCGCAAGAAGATCCTGCACCGCATCGCCGATCTGATCGCCGGCCGCGCCGAGGAAATCGCCCTGTGCGAAAGCTGGGACACCGGCCAGCCGATCCGCTTCATGGCCAAGGCCGCCCTGCGCGGGGCCGAGAACTTCCGCTTCTTCGCGGACAAGGCCACAGCGGCCCGTGACGGCCAGCAACTGCAATCCCCCACCCTGATGAATGTCACCACCCGCGTGCCGATCGGCCCGGTTGGCGTGATCACCCCCTGGAACACGCCTTTCATGCTGTCGACCTGGAAGATCGCGCCTGCGCTGGCGGCCGGCTGCACCGTGGTCCACAAACCGGCTGAATTCTCCCCCCTCACCGCCCGCATCCTGGCCGAGATTGCCCAGGAAGCAGGCCTGCCGCCCGGCGTCTGGAACCTGGTGAACGGCTTTGGCGAGGACGCGGGCAAAGCCCTCACGGAACACCCGGACATCAAGGCCATCGCCTTTGTCGGCGAGTCCAGAACCGGCTCGATGATCATGAAACAGGGCGCCGATACCCTCAAGCGCGTGCATTTCGAACTGGGCGGCAAGAACCCGGTTGTGGTGTTTGACGACGCCGATCTGGACCGCGCGCTGGATGCCGCGGTGTTCATGATCTATTCGCTGAACGGCGAGCGCTGCACCTCCTCCTCGCGCCTGCTGGTGCAGCAGAGCATCGCCGAGGAATTCGAGGCCAAACTGATCAAGCGTGTGAACAACATCAAGGTCGGCCACCCGCTGGACCCGGGCACAGAGGTCGGCCCGCTGATCCATAAGGTGCATTTCGACAAGGTGACGTCCTATTTTGAGACCGCCGAACAGGGCGGTGCCACCATCGCCGCCGGCGGCATCCGCGCCGGAGACAAGGGCTGGTTCGTCCGCCCCACGCTCTTCACCAATGCCACCAGCAATATGACCATCGCCCAGGAGGAAATCTTCGGCCCGGTCCTCACCTCGATCCGGTTCAAGGACGAGGATGAGGCTCTGACACTGGCCAATGACACCCAATACGGCCTCACCGGCTATGTCTGGACCAACGACCTCACCCGCGCCCTGCGCTTCACAAATCAGCTGGAGGCCGGGATGATCTGGGTGAACTCGGAAAACGTCCGCCACCTGCCCACGCCCTTCGGCGGTGTCAAATCCAGCGGCATCGGCCGCGACGGCGGCGATTGGTCGTTCGAGTTCTATATGGAACAAAAGCACATCGGCTTTGCCACCGGCCATCACAAGATCCCGCGCCTCGGCGCCTGAGCCCGCTTCTTTCTGGTCAAAAAATACTCCGGGGAGCGCGAGGGGCCGGCCCCTCGCTCCCGCCCCCGGCCCCACGCGAAAGGTTCCGACCATGCCCGTCCCCGCCGCAAACCTCTATCCGCCCTTCAACATCGTCCGGCTGTCCCACGTCGAATACGCCGTCACCGACCTTGCCGCCTCGCGCGCCTTCTACGTGGACACGCTTGGCCTTCAGGTCACGCACGAGGACGACAGCCGCATCTATCTGCGCGCGATGGAGGAACGCGGCCACCATTGCATCGTGCTGGTCAAGGCGGAGACCGCCTCGGTCGGGGTTCTGGGCTTCAAGCTTTACGATGAGCCGGACCTGGACAAGGCCGCGGAATTCTTCACCTCCCGGGATCTGCCGGTGGAATGGATCGACCGCCCCCACATGGGCAAGACCTTACGCACCCGCGACCCCTGGGGCATCCCGCTTGAGTTCTATGTCAGGATGGACCGGCTGGAGCCGATTCACCAGAAATACAGGCTCTATAACGGGGTAAAACCGCTGCGCATCGACCATTTCAACATGTTCAGTGCGGATGTGGACGCGGCGGTCGCCTTCTATAACGAGATGGGTTTCCGCGTCACCGAATACACCGAGGATGACGACAGCGGCCGTGTCTGGGCCGCCTGGATGCACCGCAAGGGCGGCGTGCATGACGTCGCTTTTACCAATGGTCTTGGCCCCCGCCTGCACCACACCGCCTTCTGGGTGCCGAACCCGCTCAATATCATCGACTTGCTGGACCTGATGTCGACCACCGGTTACGTCGGCAACATCGAGCGCGGCCCCGGCCGGCACGGCATTTCCAACGCCTTCTTCCTCTATGTGCGCGATCCCGACGGCCACCGGATCGAGATCTACTGCTCCGACTACCAGACCGTTGATCCGGATCTGGAGCCGATCAAATGGTCGCTCACCGATCCGCAGCGCCAGACCCTCTGGGGCGCCCCTGCCCCGCGCAGCTGGTTCGAGGAAGGCTCGGTGTTCGAAGGCGCCACCCCGAAACCCAGCACCTTGGACTCGCAGCCGATTATTGCCCCCTGATTCAACATGAGGACGGCGCCTGACCTTGGGGAGGCGTGAAGCGCCTTCCGTTTTGCCGGAGGCAATCCTACGGTTTGACGGGGAAGGTCAGGCACGGTCCGCGCCAATTGCACAAACCTAAGGAATACGAGATGAAATGGGATGACTTCTCCGCATGGGGCCGCAAGGTCGCGGACTGGGCGCAGGACTATCACCTGACGGTGGGCGACCGCCCCGTGCGTGCCCAGTCCCGCCCCGGCGACATGCTGAACGCCCTGCCCCGAACCCCGCCCGAGCAGGGCGAGGGGATGGAAGCGATCTTTGCCGATTTCGAGACCAAGGTGCTGCCCGGCATCACCCATTGGCAGCACCCGCGTTTCTTTGCCTATTTCAACTCCAACGCCGCCGCGCCCTCGGTGCTGGCCGAATTCCTCGCCTCTGCCATCGCGCCGCAATGCATGCTGTGGCAAACCTCGCCGGCCGCGACCGAGATGGAAACAAGGATGATGGACTGGCTGCGACAGGCGCTGGACCTGCCAGAGCAGTTTCAGGGCGTCATTCAGGACAGCGCCTCCTCCGCCACCCTGGCCGCGGTGCTGACCATGCGGGAGAAGGCCCTGAGCTGGCAGGGCAACCAACAGGGGCTGTTCGGGCAGAAGGCGCTGCGCATCTACTGCTCCTCCGAGGTCCACACCTCCATCGACCGCGCCATCTGGGTGGCAGGCATCGGCCAGCAGAACCTGATCCGGGTCCCGATCAAGGGCGACTGGCGCGGCATGGACCCGGATGCGCTGGAGGCCGCCATTCAGGCCGACATCGCCGCGGGCCACCAGCCCGCCGGCGTGATCCTGTGTGTGGGCGGCACCGGCACCGGCGCAACCGACCCGGTGGACCAGGTGCTGGATGTGGCCGAAAAACACGGCCTCTACACCCATGTGGATGCCGCTTGGGCCGGCTCCGCCATGATCTGCCCGGAATACCGCCACTACTGGCCGGGGGTGGAGCGCGCTGACAGCATCGTCTTCAACCCGCATAAATGGCTGGGCGTGCAGTTCGACTGCTCCGCCCATTTCCTGAAGAACCCGGACGATCTGGTGCAGACCCTCGCCATCAGCCCGGAATACCTCAAGACCCACGGCCATGACGGCATCATCAATTACTCCGAATGGTCGGTGCCTCTGGGCCGCCGCTTCCGCGCGCTGAAAATCTGGTTCCTGATCCGCACCTACGGCCTCGACGGGTTGCGCCAGCGGCTGCGCAACCATGTGAACTGGTCGAACCAACTGCACGAAAAGCTCAAGTCAGAGCCTGATTTCCAGATCGTGACGCCGCCGATGTGGTCGCTCTGGACCTTCCGCTATCTGCCCCAAGGTGCCACGGATCCAGACGCTTTGAACCTCGCCTTGGTCAATGCCATCAACGACGACGGCCGCATCTACCTGACCCAGACCCGCGTCGACGGCGATCTGGTGATCCGCTTCCAGGCCGGCCAGTTCGAGACCACCGAAGCCGACGTGATGATGGCCTTCGACGTCATCACCGAAATCGCAAGGAACCTGAAATGACCCGCTTTGCCACCTACACCGCCGATGGGCAGACCTTCTATGGCGCAGTGACGGATGCCGGCATGATCGCCCTGTCGCCGCAGTTCCCCGGCTGGCCCTCCTTACGCGAGGTGATCGCGGCAGACGGCCTGCCCGCGCTGGCAGAAGCCGCCGAGGGCAAACCCGTGACCCACAGGGATTTCACTTATGAAATCCCTGTGCCGAACCCGGAGAAAATCCTCTGCGTCGGGGTCAACTTCCCGGACCGCAACGCAGAGTACAAGGACGGCTCGGCCCAGCCCAAGCACATGTCCTTGTTTCCGCGGTTTGCGCGCTCCTTCACCGGGGCAGAGCGCCCGCTGATCCGCCCGCCGGAAAACCACACGCTGGATTACGAGGGCGAGGTCGCGGTGGTGATTGGCAAACCGGGCCGCCGCATCAAGCCGGAAGACGCCTATGCCCACATCGCGGCGCTGACGTTGTGTAACGAAGGCACCATCCGCGACTGGGTGCGCCATGCCAAGTTCAACGTCACGCAAGGCAAGAACTGGGACAATTCCGGTTCAATCGGCCCCTGGCTGGTCCCCTTCACCGATGCCGCGCAGCTGGACAATGCCCGCATCATCACCCGCGTGAACGGAGAAATCCGCCAGGACGACACCCTTGCCCGCATGATGTTCCCGATCCGCGAGGAGATCGCCTATATCTCCACCTTCACCACGCTGCAGCCCGGCGACATCATCATCACCGGCACCCCCACCGGCGCAGGCGCGCGCTTTGATCCGCCGAAATACCTGGTGCCCGGCGATGTGGTGGAGGTTGACGTAGCGGGCATCGGAACCCTGCGCAACACCGTCGCGGATGAATTTGGCGAGGATGAGGCATGACCCCTGAACAGCATCAGGAAGCCGCCGAAAGGCTCTGCCAGGCTGAGACAACCGGCCAGCAATGCGGCCTGCTCTCGCTGGCCTATCCCGGCATGACGCTGGAGGACGCTTATGCGGTGCAACAGGCTCTGATACGGCAAAAACTGACCTCCGGGCGGCGCAAGATCGGCTGGAAGATCGGCCTCACCAGCCGCGCCATGCAGCAGGCGCTGAACATCACCACGCCCGACAGCGGCGTGCTGCTGGACGATATGCTCTTTGAAAACGGCGCCACCGTCCCCGCTGGCCGCTTCATCCAGCCGCGGGTGGAGGCCGAGATTGCCTTTGTCATGAAATCCCCCCTCGCAGGCGCCGACTGCAGCCGCGCGGACGTCTTGGCCGCCACGGACCATGTTGCGCCATCGCTGGAAATCCTCGACACCCGCATCCTGCGCGCGGATCCGGAGACCGGTCAGGCCCGCATCATCACCGACACCATCAGCGACAATGCCGCAAATGCCGGTATCGTGCTGGGCAAAGAACGCCACGCGGCCGACGCCCACGACCTGCGCTGGGTGGGCGCCATCACCTCCCGCAATGGCACGGTCGAGGAAACCGGCCTCGGCGCGGGCGTGCTGAATGATCCCGTCACCTCAGTGCTCTGGCTGGCGCGGCGGATGGCTGAATATGGACAACAGATCGAGGCCGGGGATATCGTGCTCTCAGGTTCTTTCATCCGCCCAATCGAATGCCCGCCGGGCACAGAAATCGCCGCCGATTTCGGCCCCTTCGGCTCAGTATCCATCACCTTCGCCTGACAGGAGGCCTGCCCATGCCCGCGCCCAAGAACACCTTCAAACAAGCCCTCGCCAAGGGCGAGCGCCAGATCGGCTGCTGGATGAGCTTCGCTGACGGTCAGATTGCCGAGATCATGGGCACCTGCGGATTTGACTGGCTGGTGATCGACGGCGAGCATGCGCCGAACGACATCCGCTCGATCCGCGACCAGCTGATGGCCCTGGCGGCCTCCCCCAGCCATCCGGTGGTGCGGGTGCCGGTTGGCGAAACCTGGATGATCAAGCAGGTGCTGGATGCCGGCGCCCAGACGGTCCTGGTGCCGATTGTGGAAAGCGCAGATCAGGCCCGTGAACTGGTCCGCGCCTGCCACTACCCGCCGAAGGGCTTGCGCGGGGTTGGCGCCACGGCGGCCCGCGCCACCATGTTCGGCACGGTGACGGAGTACATCCAGACCGCCGATCAGGAGGTGTGTCTGCTGGTGCAGGTGGAAAACCGTGCCGGGATGGACGCTCTGGATGAAATCCTGCAGGTCGAGGGCATCGACGGCGTCTTCATCGGCCCCGCGGATCTGTCGACAGATATGGGCCATCAGGGCAACTCCGCGCATCCGGACGTGCGCGCAGTGATTGCCGATGCGATCAATCGGATCAGGGCTGCAGGCCTCGCGCCCGGCATCCTCGGAACCACAGAGGAAGCCGTTCAGGCATACGCGGACATGGGGGCGCAATTTCTGGCCGTCGGCATCGACGTGATGGTGCTTGCCCGCAATGCCCGCGCGCTGGCGGCACGCTGGAAGGCGGAGTAACACCGCCCCTTGGGGCCCTGATAATGGACGTTCTCCCGTGCCCGCCCGCCGCCCTGGCAGAGCCAGAGCAACGGCAGCGGGCTTGGGCGTGGCACCGCGCGGGGCGCGGTGCCACGCCCAACGGGAGGAAGGTATTTTCAATACCCGGCGACGGGCGGGAGCGCGCCGCCAGCCGCCAGACTCCGCGCCGCGCCCGGGCGGCGATCAGCGCAGCACCATCCCCTCGGGCCAGCTGAGTGCGGTGTCCAGGCGGATAGTCTGGCTTTCGCCCGGCTCCAGCTCCAGGTCCCAGGCCAGGATGCCGCGCTGCTTCTCCACGTTTTCCTCCGCGGGCTGCGGTTTCGCGCTCCACTCGATCTCCAGATCGTCCTGCTGCGAATAGGGCACCCGGTCCAGCACCCGTACCGGCCAGTCCTGCGCGGTCAGATTCTCCACCGTGATCTCCACCTTCTGCACCTGCGCGCTGCTGCGCGAGATCAGCCCCTGCTCCCCCTCGCTCTGCCCCAGCACGTCGCGGCGCAGCTGCAGGCCTTCGATAGGGCCGAAACCGGCGTCCATTTCCGCACCCGGCGCCAGCCCGGCGAAAGGCTCCACCGTGACCAGCTTGCCATCAACAAACCGCGGAACCTCGTCCGAGGCCAGCAGCTGCTCGCCAAATGTGTTGGCGAATGCGGCCACCCGGTAGGCGGTCTTGTCCCGCAACGGCACTGCTACCGCCCGCACCTTTGCCTCAGCGGTCAGGCTGTCCATTTCCAGCCGCAGCAAGTCGGCGCCGGAGGCAATCGAGACCGGCAGGCCGAACCGGTAGGCCGCTGCTGCGCCGCCCAGATCAGCGCCCCAGCCGCCGCGGGCCTCCTCCTCAAAAACGGGCGCCGCTGCCGGCTCTGCCAGCGCAGACAGTTCCGCCGCGTCCTGCCCCATTGATTTCAGCGCCCGCGGCGGCTGCGGCTCCTCGATCCGGCGCAGCCTGGGGTGCAGTGCCGACGGGCTGCCCTGCCCGGCGGGCACCGCGGTCGACAGGGTCAGCGCCACGTCCTGCCAATTCTCGCCGGTATCCTGCACCAGCATCACCGCCCGTTTCAGGATCACCTGCTCCCCGTTCACTGTGCTGAGGTGCATCTCGTAGGACGGCTGCCAGCCGGTATTGCCCGCACCCGCGGTGTAGTAGCTGACCTTGACAGCGCCCTCGCCCGCCTGCCCGGCCTCGATATCCACGGCGATGAACAGCCGGTCTTCATCCTCCAGCGTGATCGCGGCCAGCGCCGCCTGCGCCGCTGCCAATTCCTCTTCCAGGTCCTCCAGCTGCAGCTCAATCCGGCGGGCCTCTGCCTCTGCCGCCACCGCCGCCTGGCTGGCTCCGGCGGCCTCGTCGGAAATCATCCGGGCAATGGCGCTCAGCGCGGCGGCATCCGCTTCCGCCAGCCCTTCGTTCGCGCCCAATTGCTGCAGGAAGCCAATCGAAGCCTCCGCCGCCTGCACCCCGGAACGGGCCCGCGCAGCCTCATCCCGCACCGCTGCAATCCGCGCCTCGGCCTCGCGCACCCGCGCCTCTGCAGCCTCGGCCTCAGGATCCTCCGCATTACGCGGCGGCACATAATCCTCGCGCAGCAGGGTGGCCACGCGGCGCGCACCGGCAATTTCAACCTGCAGGGTCTCCAGCAAGGCAGTCCTGGGAACATTCTGCAGGATCAGCCGGTGGCGGCCTTCCGGCAGTGCCAGCGCGGCGCTGCGGGTGACTTCCGCCAGCCCCGGGTACAGCGTCACCTCTGACACGGAACTGCTGACCGGAATGGTTTCGGCCGCCGCAAAGGGTGCGGCTGCCACGGCAAATGAGGTGAAGGCAAAGGCCATCATGGGAAATCGCATTGGCATCTCTCAAACAAATATCCGCGGCGCAAAACTGCCCGCCCGATGCCGAGCCTAGCCGCCGCCCCGCCCGGAGGCCACGCAAAAGAAAAGGGCCGCCTCTTGCGAAGCGGCCCCCTCACCAAAAGGATATAAGGCTTAGCCTTTCTTCAGGACCTCACGGCCCAAAAGCTCGGCAATCTGCACCGCGTTCAGGGCCGCGCCCTTGCGCAGGTTGTCGCTGACGCACCACAGGTTCAGGCCGTTCTCAATGGTCGAATCCTGGCGGATCCGGCTGATGAAAGTAGCGAAATCACCGACGCATTCCACCGGGGTCACGTAGCCGCCGTCTTCACGCTTGTCGATCACCATGACGCCCGGCGCCTCGCGCAGGATATCGCGGGCCTCGTCTTCGTCCAGGAAGTCCTCGAACTCGATGTTCACGGCTTCCGAGTGGCCGACAAACACCGGCACGCGGACGCAGGTCGCGGTGACCTTGATCGAGGTGTCGATGATCTTCTTGGTCTCGGCGACCATCTTCCACTCTTCCTTGGTCGAGCCGTCTTCCATGAAGACGTCGATATGCGGAATGACGTTAAAGGCGATCTGTTTGGTGAATTGCCGGGCCGGCTTGTCATCGGTCGGGTTGTAAATCGACTTGGTCTGGTCCCACAGCTCATCAATGCCGTTTTTGCCCGCGCCGGACACCGACTGATAGGTCGAGACGACAACGCGCTTGATCTTGGCGCGGTCATGCAGCGGCTTCAGGGCGACAACCATCTGCGCGGTTGAGCAGTTGGGGTTGGCGATGATGTTTTTCTTGGCATAGCCGTGCACGGCGTCCGGGTTCACCTCCGGCACGATCAGCGGAATGTCCGGATCGTAACGGTACAGCGACGAGTTATCGATCACGGTGCAGCCGGCGGCAGCAGCCTTGGGCGCGTAATCCTTGGTCGCGGCGGATCCCACGGCGAACAGCGCCATGTCCCAGCCGGTGAAATCGAAGGTGTCCAGATCCTGGGTCTTCAGTGTCTTATCGCCAAAGCTGACTTCGGTGCCGAGAGATTTGCGGCTGGCCAGCACAGCGATCTCATCCACAGGGAACTGGCGCTCGGCCAGGATGTTCAGCATTTCGCGGCCCACGTTGCCAGTGGCGCCAACGACGACGATGCGGTAACCCATTTGTCTGTTTCTCCAGTAATGCCCGGCCCCATGGCCGGCGGCGGAGTGATACTGCCTCCGGGGACAAGTTTAAAGTCCCGGATCAGTCCATGCTGTCCCGGCTCAGCAGATAAATGGCGCATCCCAACGCCAAACAGACCAAAAAGAAGCTGAAAATCCCGGTATAGGGCAGGGAAAGGTCCGCTCCGGCCATTCCCGCATGGATGCGGCCGGTGGCGAACTGCATGATTCCCACCCCGCCGATGCCGAAGAAATTCAGCAATGTGACCCCGCGCCCGGCCAGATGCGGCGGCACAAAGGCGCGGCCATGCGCCATGATCACCGGGAACGAGGCGCCAAAGAACCCGATCGCCGCCATCAGCAGGACCGGCATCCAGACCGGCGCGCCAGCCGCCAGAACCAATCCGCCCAACGCCAGGCACGCCAGCAGGTTGCCGACCAGTATGACCCATTTGCGGGTGCCCAGCATCCGGTCAAGCGGCCCGTATAGAAAAGTGCCGGCAATCATCGCTGCTCCCATTACCATCGTTGCCAGCCCCACTTGCTGGGTGCTGAGCCCGTAAAGGTCGTTCAGATAGGGCCCGATCCACAGCCCCCGCAGCGCCCCCGACGGCGCATAGGCCACCAGCATCAGCGGGAAAATCGCCCACAGCGCCGGCATCTTCAGCAGATCCAGCACCGATCCCTTGTGCTCCCCGTCCGGCTTGTCCGGATCTGTCACGGTCACAAAGAGCCCGGCCGCCACCACCGCGGAAACCACCGCCAGCCCCGCCAGCGTCTGCCGCCAGCCGAACAGATCCACCGCCAGCGCTGTCGGATAAGAGGCCACCAGATTGCCGGCCGACCCAACCCCCAGCATCAGCGCCGCCAGGGTCGCAAACCGCGCAGGCGGGTACTGGCGCGCAAAGATATAGTAAGAGGCCATCAGCACCGGCGAACAGCCGATGCCGATCAGGAACATCGCGATACTGACATGCAAGGGCCCGGCCGCCGCGGCAAACAGCGCCGCCCCGCCGCCGCCGCCCAGAAGCAGCAGCAGCGCCGCGGTCCGGCGCGGCCCCGCATGGTCCAGCGCCCAGCCCACCGGCAGCTGCATTGCGGCAAAGGACAGGAACCACATGCCCGACGCAAAGGCGAGATCATCCGGTGCCGCACCGATATCCTGCGCCAGCACGCTGGACAGCACCGCCAGAAAGGCACGGAAAAACTGGCTCAGCACGTAAGCCAGGCACAATAAAATCAATCCTGCCTGCATTCCCCGCCCCCCGGCTTGCCGTTTCCGCGGCACAGCTTGCATGTTTGGCCCTGACACACAATTCGTTTAGGAAGAAACGGCAGGTCACTGGCGCGGGTTACTGGGGCGGGAATGGAATGACGACAGACAGCTTCTATGCCGGCCTGCCGAAAACCCGGTCCTTCGACAGCCTTGCCGCGCCAGAAGCCTTTGTGCCGCTGCCGCCGGACTGGCACCTGTGCTGCACCGATATCGTCAATTCCACCGGGCTGGCGGCGGCGGGCCGCTACAAGACCGTCAACATGATCGGCACCGCGGTGATCGCCGCCATGCGCAATGCGCTGCAGGGCGAGCCGTTCCCTTTTATCTTCGGCGGTGACGGCGCCTCCTTCGCGGTGCCGGCCCGGCACAAGGACACCGCCAGAAAAGTGCTGGCGGGTCTGCGCAGCTGGACCAAAGCGGAATACGGCGTCAGCCTGCGGGCTGCGATGCTGCCGATGGATTGGATCCGGGCCGAGGGGCTGGACGTCCGGATTGCCCGCTATGCGGTGTCGGAGCACGCGGATTTCGCCATGTTCAACGGCGGCGGCCTGGCCTGGGCCGAGTCGCAAATGAAGGCCGGCGCCTTTGCGGTGGCCGCCGCCCCGCAGGCCGGACCGCCCGACCTCAGCGGCCTGTCCTGCCGCTGGAGCAACACCCCCGCACGGAACGGCATTATCCTGTCGGTGGTGGCCCAGCCCGCGCCGGGCACCAGCCCGCGGGCCTTTGCCCGGCTCTCGGCAGAATTGCTGGATCTGGCCTCTGAACTTGCGGAAGACGGCCACCCGGTGCCCGATTCCGGCCCGAAACTGCGCTTTCCGCCCGCCGGCCTGGCGCTGGAAGCCCAGGCGTCCCGCGGGAATCAGCCGGTGATCTTGCGGAAATTCTACTTATTCTTCCACAGCCTCTTTGCCGGGGTGCTTTTCGCCTTGAAGCGCCCGGCGGGCGGCTTTGACCCGGTGCACTACCTGTCCGTTCTCAAAGCCCATTCCGATTTTCGCAAATTTGACGATGGCCTGAAGATGACGCTGGATTGCACCCCGGCCATCAGCAACCGGATCCGCGGCCGCCTGCAGCAGGCCGCCGGCGCAGGGCTGGTGCAATTCGGCCTGCACGAACAAGACGCCGCCATGGTCACCTGTATCGTGCCCTCGCCGGTGGAGGACGACCACATCCACTTTGTCGATGGGGCCGGCGGCGGCTATACGCAAGCAGCCGCCAATCTGGCAGCTGCTTTTGGTATCAGCAAAAACCCGGCATGACGTCAGACCGGCGCAAACAGGCCCGTCTTGGGATCATAACATTCCAGCCCGCCCTCGCCGATATCGGTCCACAGGCCATGCAGGCTCAGCTGTCCGGCCTTCACCGATGATTCGATGAAAGGAAAGGTCATCAGGTTTTCCAATGATGCAACAACGGCCTGGCGCTCAAACTGGCGCGCTTGCTGCTCCGGATCCTCGATTCCGGCAACGCCGTCGAACTTGGGCCTCAGAATCTCCATCCAGCGCCCGACAAAGCTGGTCTTCTCTTCCAGCTGCGGCGCGTTGCCCTTGCACATGTCGATACAGCCCTGCACGCCGCCGCACTGCGAATGGCCCAGCACGATCAGATGCGAAACCTTCAGCGCCGTCACCGCGTATTCCACCGCTGCCGAGGTGCCGTGGTGATCGCCATCTGGAGCAAAGGGCGGCACCAGGTTGGCGATATTGCGGTGGATGAAGAATTCACCCTGATCAGCCCCGAAGATCGAGGTCACATGCACCCGGCTGTCGCAGCAAGAGATCACCATGGCGCGCGGGCGCTGCCCTTCGGTGGCCAGGCGGCGGTACCAGCCCTGGTTATCCTTATAAGATGTGGCTTTCCAGCCGTGGTAACGGGTCACCAGATAACTGGGGAGAGGTTTGGCAAATTCCATTGTCGAATCCTCCGATTGATTGCGCATTGCCGGAGGTGTTACCCCGCATTGTCAGTAAATTCGAGGGATTTGATCACCGCAATGGAAACCTTTTGAAAACTTGTCGGGCTCAAACTGGCAGTTGTGCCGTGGGGGTACATACAACTTGGGTGAATGTGGTGGCCAATATTTTAACAGTGATGCACTCGGAAACAGTGCGCCTTGATCCTGACAAACTCTCTTCCCTTTACGATCAGCTCGGCGAAGCCGGTGCCGAAGATGTGGTGTGCCGGGCAGTCGAAGAAATGGCCGTGCGGCTGACGCATTGCGAGCGGCTTTGGCGGCAGAATGACATGGTCAGCCTGCGCAAAAGCGCCCGGTCGCTGATCGCGATGGCCGATCAGATCGGCATGACGGCGCTGACAGCCATTGCCAGGGATGCGACCGTGGCCATTGATGCCGAGGATGCTCCGGCGGTTGCCGCGATCCTGTTCCGGCTGATGCGGGTGGGCGAACGCTCGCTGACCGCGGTCTGGGATCAGCAGGACATGACGATCTGACAGGTCGGCGGCCGGCAGGGCTTGCAGACGGCGCTGCGGCGGCTACTCTGGCGCATCATTCCTGATCCGCAACCGGAGTATGCCCATGCCGCCCGTCTTTGCCGCGCCCAGCCCGGACGCCTGTCCTGTGCATGTCATCGCAAGCGACACTTTCGACAGCTGGCTCTCCAGCCAGCCGCAGCGCGTGCAGGCCTGGGCAACGGCGCAGGGCTTCACCGGCGCCTGCGGCCAGGCTGTGGCCGTGCCGGCGGCGGATGGCACCTTTGAAATGGCCCTGGCCGGCTATGGCAATGATGCCGCGCGCACGCGCCGCCGCTTTGTGCTGGCCGAGGCCGCCGCGAAACTGCCCGCCGGGACCTACCGGATCGCCTCCGGCCTGCCGCAGGAAGCGGCCGTAACCGAATCGCTGGGCTGGCTGCTGACCGGCTACCGCTTTGACCGCTACAAGGAAAACGCGGCACAGGCCGCTGCATTGGTGGCGCCGGATGGTCTGGATGCAGGCGCCGTGGAATCCCTCGCGGCCGCCGAATGCCTGACCCGCGACCTGATCAACACGCCCGCCTCTGACATGGGCCCGGCAGAGCTGCAGGCCGCCGCCGCCGCCCTGGCAGAGGAATTCGGCGCGGAGACCTCCATCATTCTGGGCGAGGACCTGCTGGCGCAGAATTTTCCGCTGATCCACACTGTCGGCCGCGCCTCGGACCGTGCGCCGCGGCTGATCGACCTGCGCTGGGGCAGCGCCGGGCCGCGGCTCACCCTGGTGGGCAAGGGCGTCTGTTTCGACACCGGCGGGCTGAACCTGAAGCCCGGAAACAGCATGGCGCTGATGAAAAAGGACATGGGCGGCGCCGCCAATGTGCTGGGCCTGGCGCGGATGATCATGGCCGCCGGGCTGAAGCTGCAACTGCGGGTGCTGATTCCGGCGGTGGAAAACGCCGTCTCCGGCCCCGCCTTCCGCCCCGGCGACGTGCTGACCTCGCGCAAGGGGCTGACGGTCGAGGTCAACAACACCGACGCCGAAGGCCGCCTGGTGCTGGCCGACGCGCTGATGCTGGCCGCCGAGGAAGAGCCGGACCTGCTGATCTCCATGGCCACGCTCACCGGTGCCGCGCGCGTCGCCGTCGGCCCCGACCTGTCGCCCTTCTACACCGACCGCGATACCGATGCCGCTGCCCTGTCTGCCAGTGCCGCGCACACCGCCGACCCGGTCTGGCGGATGCCGTTTTATGCCCCTTACGAGACCATGATCGAACCCGGCATTGCGGATCTGGACAATGCGCCCTCCGGCGGCTTTGCAGGCTCGATCACCGCCGCGCTGTTCCTGCGCCGTTTTGCCGGCGATGCCCGTTACATGCATTTCGACATCTACGGCTGGACCCCCAGCGCCGCCCCCGGACGCCCCAAGGGCGGCGCCCTGCAGGGCGCCCGCGCGCTGTTTGCGGCGCTGCCGGGCCTGCTGGAGCTTTGAGTGCATGACCGACCGCCGCCGCACACCGGTGAATGACCGCATCGCCGCCGCGCATCTGAAGGATGCTCCCGCCGGCCTGGACCTGGTAGAGGGCACTGCCGCCCGCATCGGCGTGCCGGTTGCGGACCTCCTGCGCGCGCCGGACGGCGCCCGCGACCGCCAGCTTGTCTATGGCGAGCCGGTGACCGTCTACGAGGACCGCAACGGCTGGTCGTTTCTGCAAGCGGCCAAGGATTCCTACGTCGGATATGTGCCCGGCACGGCCCTCACAGCGCCGTTTGAAGCCACCCATTGGGTCAGCGCCCCGGCGACCCACTGCTATTCGGCGGATGACTTCAAATCGCCGGAGACGCAGGCGCTCAGCCATGGCAGCCGGGTGCAGGCCCTGGGCGGCACCGGACGGTTTCTTGAAACCAACCTGGGGTTCATTCCCGCCCGCCACCTGTCGCCGCTGGGCGCCCATGCCGCGGATCCGGCGGCAGTGGCGGAACTGTTTCTCGGCACGCCCTACCTCTGGGGCGGCAACAGCCGGTTCGGCATCGACTGCTCCGGCCTGGTGCAAGCGGCGCTGCTGGCCTGCGGCATGCCCTGCCCCGGCGACAGCGGCATGCAGGAGGCAGAGTTGGGAGAGGCGGCCGCCTCCAAAGACTATCAGCGCGGCGACCTGCTGTTCTGGAAAGGCCATGTGGCGCTGGTGCGGGACGCCCGCACTCTGATCCACGCCAACGCCCACGATATGGCGGTGGCGATCGAACCGATCGAAGCGGCGGTTGAGCGGATCCAGGCCCAGGGCGACGGCCCGGTCACCGCACATAAACGGCTGGCGTGACCCGCATCAGCCACCGCAGGCAGTGAAAATCTTGCGAAGTTTTCTGACCGGAAAATTTGAGTTTTCCGGTCCCTCTGCGGCAGCAGCCGCACCCGTCAGTCCACAGACCGGATCAGCTTGCGCTCCAGCACCCGCAGAACGGTTTTCAGATCCGCCCCGCGCTTCAGGATGTGCCCGTCCATGCCCACCACCGAATACTGCCCCTGCCGTTGCCGCAGCTTGGGACGCTTTTCGATCCGGTATAGCGGATGCTCTGCGGTGCGCCGGAAGACGGAAAAAACTGCCAGATCACGCAGGCAGGCAATCCCGTAATCGCGCCATTCCCCCGCCGCGACCATGCGGCCGTACAACGTCATAATGACCGACAGTTCCCGCCGGTCAAACGCGACTTGCTGAGGGTAGGAAGATCCGGGAAAAGGCTGCACCTGATCAAAGCTCATAGTGTATAGGTTGCGCCGTTTCCGGGGCAAATCAAGGTTTATCCCCTTCGAATTTTCCTGTGATGCAGAAGGCGCACAGGCTCTGCCCCCTGTTTTCAGCCCGCTCCGGCCTGCCTCAGGCCGCCACCAGCCCGCCGCAGCTGAGGCCCAGAATCTGCTCCAGCGCGCGTGCGCCAGGCGTCGTCAGCACCAATCCGCGCTTGTGCCGGCGGCGCCTGACCCAGCCGCTGTCCAGGGCGTGATCCAGCATCAGCCGCCCCAGCGGCCCCGCCACATGCAGCTTGCGCTCGGTCCAGTCCAGACAGGGCCGGGCAAAGGGCTGGCGGCCCGGTTTCTCAGGCAGAACAACCCCAAGCTTCAGCCATTCGCCGGCCGGAACAGCGCAAAAGGCGCCGTGTTCCTCCCGCAGCATCCCGCGGTCCAGAAGCGCCCGGGTCATCGCCACAGCCAAAGGCCCGGCCAGATGGTCATAGCAGCTGCGCACCTGTGCCAGATCCCCCGCCTTGCGCTGCTGCGCCCGGTGCAGGCTGTCTGCGGGCGCAATCGCCGCCAGCTGCTCCAGCGCATGCGCCACCTCCGGCCCGGCCAGCCGGTGATAGACACAGCGGCCGCGCTTTTCGGCCACCACCAGCCCGGCATCCTGCAGCAGCCGCAAATGCGCCGAGGCGGTCTGCGGCGTCACCCCGGCAGCCGCCGCCAGCTCCTTGTTGGTATAGGCGCGCCCCTCCATCAGCTCGCACAGCATCTGCGTGCGGCTGGCGTCGCTGATGGCCTGGCCCAGAATGTCGAAACGCGGTGTGATCATGTTTGCACTCTACGCGCGCCCTGCAGCCAGACCCAAGCAAAACCCTTCGCCGCGCATCGAACTGTTCCCCGCGTGTCCCGTCACGCAAACGACCCATGGCAGAACCAGCCCGGCGACAGCGCGCCGCCATGGGCAAAGAACAGCCACAGCCGTTCGCCGCTTCGGGTCGCCACCACCCAGTAATCGCGCACGCCGCTGCGCCACTCCGGGTCCTCCAGCCACCATTCCGGCGCAATCCGCTCCGGCCCTTCGGCCCCGGCCAGCTCCCAGTCGCGCGCCCGCCAGCGGAAACGCTCCGGCACCTCAGGCCGCTCCGGCGCGGTGACCAGCTCGGGCCGCCAGAGCAGCAGCGGCCGCGGCCGCGGCGGCTGCGGCCACGCGCCCGCCGCAGGTTCCGACCAGGCTGCCGCCTGCACGGTAAAGGTCTTTTCCGGAATATGGCTCTCTGCCGGGTGATACCGGGTGATCGCCTCCAGCCCCAGCCGCGCGCCCAGGCGGCCGATCAGATCCTCCAGCGCCGCGCCATCCTCCTGCCGTGCCCGCGCCGCGGCCCCCGCCTGCATATGGCCCGCGGGGGTGCGGGCGTGGATCGCTTCGGCCTGCAGCACCTCCAGCCGCAGCATGTCGATGCCATAGCCCGCATCGATCTGCTCCAGCTTCATCTCCAACAGCGGCCGGATGCGGTCCGGCTCGCGGCTGGCACGGGCCAGGCCCAGGGTCACGGCCTCCATCTCCTGGTCGCAGCGGTGCGCCTCCAGCCGCAGCACCCGCGCGCCCTTGCCGCGCGTCTCCAGCCGGGCACACAGCCGCGGCAGCATCCGGTCGATCCCCGCCAGCAGATCCTCCATCAGCCCGATCGGCTCCGGCAGGGTCAGCCGCACCGCAAAATGATCCGGGCTGCGCGCGGGCGAGACCGGCTCCGGCGCGCTGCCCATCGCCTGATCCAGCCGCAAGACCAGCCCGCGGCCGAACCGGCGCGCCAGGCCGGCCCGCGGCTGCCCCAGCAGATCGCCGATCCGCCTGAGGCCAAGCCGGTTCAGCTGCGCCACCGTGGCGCCGTCCAGCCGCAAAGCCGCCACCGGCAGCGGCCCAAGCGCGCCGTAAGCCTGCCCGGCTCCGGCAATCCGCCCCGGCTCCGGCGGCGGCGCCTGCAGCTGCGGCGCCGCACCGCCGCGGGTCCAGTGGCGGCGTTTGGCGCTTTGCCGCGGGCTGCGCTTCTGGGCCCGGGACCGGGTCGCCCGGGCCTCCTGGTCGATGGCATCGCCCGAGCGGTCCGGCGCGGCGTCCTCGCCCGCGTAGCGCGCCAGCGCCCAGGCCGCGCCCAGGGTATCCGCCAGCCCCATCTGCACGCTCAGGCCCATCTCTGCGCAGTCCTGCCCCGCCGTCTCCATCAGCGCCGCCTCGCTGCCGAACAGATGCGCGCAGCCGGTAAGGTCGATGGTCAGCCCGTCCTCCCCGGCCTCAGCCACCCAGGGGCTGAACTTGCCGGCCCAGCGCCTGAGAGCGGCCAGGAACGCCGCCTCAGCCGCCCGGTTGCGCGGCCGCACCACCAGGCCCGCACACATCGCATGGGCATCGCGCAGCGGCTGGCCCGGCTGCAAACCTTCCGCCGAAGCCGCCGTGTTTAACGCAGAAATAACCTGGGTGTTGGACACTTCCCCGGCAACAGCCAGCGGCCCGGCAATGCCGCCGCGCTCTGCCCGCATGATACGTTCGGCGCCAAGGCGCGGAAACCAAAGCGATAAGATGCGGCGATGGGGCATGGGCAGATCGGGCAACAGGGGCCGGCAGGCGGCAGATTACAGGAGTTCCACAGCATATGTTCTTATTTTGTTCCTGTCATCCGATTCGGCCGATCCCCCCGGGGCCCTCCCGATGAGCATCCGCCTGTTCAAAACCATTGCCTTCATGGCGATCCTCGCAGCGCTTGCCATTGGCACCACCGCTCCGGTCACAGCCAGGGACGGCGACAGCAACCACGTGACGCGCAGAATGGCCCTGATGACCTCGCAAAAGGCAGCAATGGATGTGCTGACCGGCATGATGGCCGGGCGCAGCTCTTTCGACCGGGACAGGGCCCGCGCGGCGCGGCGGCAGCTGATCAGATCCACCGGCACGATCCGCAAGCATTTCAAGAAGGCCCGGATGGATCCGCGTTCCCATGCGCGGCCCTCGATCTGGCACGCCTGGAAAGATTTCAAAGCCCGCGCAGACACCGCCGAGGCAGCAGCCCGCAACCTCAGCACCCGGTCCCTGCCCGCCCTGCGCCGCACCCTGCCCAGCCTGATGCAAAGCTGCCTCAGCTGCCACGAGACCTACCGCAACACGCCCAACAGCTTCACCACGCACTGATGACCGGCAGGCATCAGCCGCCGGCCCGCACGGACCGGCCCGCGCGCCGCAGTCAGGTGCCGAACCGCGCCATGAAGGTCTCGATTGCCCCGGCGATCACCCGCTCGCGTTCGGCCTCGGTGAAATCATCGTCGATGTTGAACAGGAACCGCAGGAAAACATCCGCCTTGCACAGCTCGATGAACTGCGCGGCGGCCAGGTCGGCATCCTGAATAGCCAGCTCGCCCCGCTCTGCGGCGCCCTCCAGGTAATCGCGGATCTGCCCGTGCAGCACCATCGGGCCGCTTTCATAAAACATCGGCCCCAGTTCAGGGAAGCGGTCGGCCTCGGCCACAAAGATGCGGAACAGCTGCAGGCTGAGCCCCCCGATCAGAACGCCGTGAACATGTTCCGCCGCCAGCCGCAGCACGCCGCGCGGGCCGCAATCGCCTGCTGCCAGGTCCGGCCCGCTGTCCGCCTGCTGCCCGCAGACCGAACGCACCACCTCCATGAACAGCACCCGTTTGTCTGGGAAATAACTGTACAGCGTCGCCTTGGACACGCCCGCCGCCTTGGCAATATTGTCGACGCTCGCCCCCTCGAACCCGTCAGCCAGGAAAACCTCGCGGGCCCCTGCCAGGACCTGATCGAATTTCCGGCCGGTGCGCAGGACGCTGGCTTGCTGGTTCATGCGGTTTCCTCGGGATGCAGGCTGCAGGCAGCACGGTCTGACCCTAATGTAATCCGCGCCGCCGCTTTGCAACAGCATTACCCGCGGCGACTTGCGGCGGCTCGCGGAAGGGGTATAGTTAGAACCATTCTAAACTGAGGGCAGATGATGCGATTTTTCACCCAGCGCAAGCGCTTTGCAGAGCTGACCGGGCAAGAGGTTCTGGCCCTGGCAATCGCTTCAGAGGAAGATGATGCGCGGATCTACCGCGGCTATGCGGAACGGCTGCGCGCCGAATATCCCGCGTCGGCGGCAATGTTCGACGGCATGGCGGCGGAAGAAGACGAGCACCGCGCCCAGCTGATCGACCTGCACCAGGCACGGTTCGGACCGGCAATTCCGCTGATCCGGCGCGAGCATGTGGCGGGTTACTATGCCCGCCGCCCTGTCTGGCTGATGGAAAACCTCAGCCTGGACCGGATCCGCGGCGAAGCCCGCGCGATGGAGCGCGACGCCGAACGATTCTACACCGCCGCCGCCGCCCGCACCCGGGATGCCGCCACCCGCAGGCTGCTCGGCGATCTGGCCGCGGCCGAGGCCGGGCATCAGGCGCGCGCAGGCGAATTGCAGGACACGCATCTGGACACCGGCACCCGCGAGGATGAGGACCGCGCCGCCCACCGCCAGTTCGTGCTGACCTGGGTGCAGCCGGGGCTGGCCGGGCTGATGGACGGCTCGGTTTCCACCCTGGCGCCGATCTTTGCCACCGCCTTTGCCACCCAGGACACCTGGACCACGTTTCTGGTCGGCATGGCGGCCTCGGTCGGGGCCGGCATCTCGATGGGTTTCACCGAGGCGGCCTCGGACGACGGCGAACTCTCGGGCCGCGGCTCACCTCTGAAACGCGGCCTGGCCTCGGGCGTGATGACCACCCTCGGCGGCCTCGGCCACGCCCTGCCCTATCTGATTCCGGACTTCTGGACCGCCACCACCCTCGCCCTGCTGATTGTCTTCGTGGAACTTTGGGCGATTGCCTGGATCCAGAACCGCTTCATGCAAACCCCGTTCTGGCGCGCCGCAATGCAGGTTGTGCTCGGCGGTGCCCTGGTGCTGGGGGCGGGCGCGCTGATCGGCAGCGGCTGAAACACGGCAACGGCAGCACTCCCGCCCGCTCCGGAGCAGCCGCAGCCTGCCCCTCCCCGGTTGGGCCCGGCAGCGCTGGCGCGCTGCGGAACGGCCTCGCAGCAGAGGCGGCGCGTTCAGGGCGCAGCGGCCCGCAGACCGCGTCCCGGCGGAAAACCTGCCCCCCCCCCTGCAGCGCACGCGGCCACACCCAACAGCGACGGGCTTTCCCCGCAATGACCCGGGACCAGGCGGGAGCTTCCCGCCATCCCCCGCAAAAGGCTCTTTGCCAATTGGTCAAATCCCGTTACCAGTTCGCCCCATGGCCGAAATCTTCTTCCGCACCCTTCCCTTCTTCGCAATCATCGGCCTTGGCTATTGGGCCGGGCGCAGCCGCTTCTTCACCGAGGACGCCACCGCCTATCTCACCCGCTTCGTGTTCTACTTCCCGCTGTCGGCGATGATCTTCGGCTTTGCCGCCAACCTGTCCTTTGCCGAGATCTTCGATCCTGCCCTGATTCTCGGCTACTTGTCCGGCACCCTGGCGGTCTACCTGCTGGTGACAGCCGTGGCCTGGGTCCGCGGGTTGGACATGCCCACCGCAGCGGTGGAGGCGCAATGCGCCGCGATCGGCAATGTCGGTTTCCTGGGGCTGCCGATGATGGCGATCCTGTTCGGGCCGGCCTCCGCGGCGCCGATGATGGTGGTGCTGAGCGTCGATCTGGTGGTGTTCTCCTCGCTGATCGTCATTCTGATCAACACCGGCCGCGGCCAGGGCCAAGGATCGGGAATGCGGCTGGGCACGCTGAAACTGGTGGGGCTGGGCCTGCTGAAGAACCCGATGATCCTGTCGATCTGCGCAGGCCTTGCCTGGTCGGCGTCTGCCTGGCCGATCCCCGCGCCCGCAAACGACTTTCTCACCATCCTCGGCGGCGCCGCCACCCCCGGCGCGCTGTTTGCCATCGGCGCCTCGCTGGCCTCGAAATCTGCCGAAAGGGTCCAGGTTTCCGGCTGGCTCAGCTTTGCCAAGCTGGTGCTGCACCCGGCCTGCGTCGCCGCCGCCGTGCTGTGGCTGATCCCCGCCGCGCCGTTCTCCGCCGCGGTGGCCATCGCCGCCGCATCGCTGCCGGTGGCGGGCAATGTCTACATGCTGGCGCAGCATTACGGCGTTGCACCGCAGCGGGCCTCTGCCGCCATCCTGATCTCGACCGTGCTGTCGATCGTCACCGTGCCTGCGGTGATCGCCTGGGTCTCCTGACACGCCAGCCGCCCGCCCCGGATCGCTCCCGCGCCCGCAGGCGCGCCTGCGGGCGCGGAGCATGTCCAATGTTCCTGCGCCATGTTCCTGCGCCATGTTCCTGCGACGGGCGGCAGCCATCCCGTGCCTGCATTCCGAATGTTTGCGATTTCGCAAGCCCCGTGCCGCAAAAACCGGCATTGCTGCCGCCCTCCCGCTGGACCCTGAGGCCAACTGCGGATAGCGGTAGAGCTAACAGAATTAAGGAGCCTTACCCATGGAAACCGTTTCCGAGAACCGTGCCTTTGGCGGCACCCAAGGCGTCTACAAACACGCCAGCACCGCCACCGGCGGCGATATGACCTTCGGCCTGTTCCTGCCGGAGGAAGCCAAGGACGGCCCGGTGCCGGTGCTGTGGTACCTGTCGGGCCTCACCTGCACCCATGAAAACGCGATGACCAAGGCCGGCGCCCAGGCCTGGTGCGCCGAGCAGGGCATCGCCATCGTCTTCCCCGACACCAGCCCCCGCGGCGAAGGCGTGGCCGATGATGACGCCTACGACCTGGGCCAGGGCGCGGGCTTCTATGTGAACGCCACCCAGCAGCCCTGGGCGCCGCATTTCAGCATGTGGGACTACGTGGCCGAGGAACTGCCCGCGCTGCTGGGCGAAAACTTTGCCATCGACCTCAGCCGCCAGGCGATCACCGGCCATTCCATGGGCGGCCACGGCGCGCTGACCCTGGCGATGAACCTGCCGGGCCGCTACAAATCGGTCTCTGCCTTCGCTCCGATCTGCAACCCCACTGCCTCCGACTGGGGCCGCAAGCAGCTGAACGCCTATCTCGGCGGCGATGAATCCGCCTGGGCCAAGCACGACGCCACCCTCCTGATGCGCGAAAAAGGCTTTGACGGTCCGATCCTGATCGACACCGGCACCAGCGACCAGTTCATCGACCTCCTGAAGCCCGAGGCGCTGGCGCACGCGGTGGCCGAACGCCGCCAGCAGGCCGCCCTGCGGATGCAGCCGGGCTATGACCACAGCTATTTCTTCGTGTCGACCTTCATGGAGGAGCACGTCTCCTTCCATGCCGACGCGCTGTACCAGACCTAAGCAACAAAGGACGCGGCCATGAGTGAAGACTTTGATTATGACCTGATCATCATCGGCTCCGGCCCCTCGGGCCGCGCCGCTGCCATTCAGGCGGGCAAGCTGCACCGCCGGGTGCTGGTGATCGATCGCAAGGACCGTCTCGGCGGGGTGTCGGTGCACACCGGCACCATCCCGTCGAAAACCCTGCGCGAAACCGTGCTGAACCTTTCCGGCTGGCGCGAACGCAGCTTTTACGGCCGCTCCTACCGGGTGAAGGATGACATCCTCGCCGATGACTTGAAGGCGCGCCTGCACAAGACACTGGACCACGAGGTTGACGTGCTGGAGCACCAGTTCAACCGCAACCATGTGGACACGCTGATGGGTCTGGCCAAATTCATCGGCCCGAACGAGGTGGAGGTCGCCACCGAAGCCGGCGAAACCACCCGGCTGACGGCAGAAAAATTCCTGATCTCCACCGGCACCCGCACCTACCGCCCGGACTATGTTCCGTTCAACGGCCGCACCGTGGTCGATGGCGATGAATTCCTCGAAATGGCGGATATTCCGCGCTCGCTGGTGGTGATCGGCGCCGGCGTGATCGGGGTGGAATATGCCACCATGTTCGCCGCCCTTGATGTCCGCGTCACCCTGATCGAGCCGCGCGAGAGCTTCCTGGATTTCATCGACAAGACCCTGATTCAGGAATTCACCCACCAGATCCGCGAAAACGGCGTCGACCTGCGGCTCGGCGCCGCGGTTGAAACCATCGAGGATGCAGGCGAGCATGTCGAGGTGATCCTCGACAACGGCCGCCATGTCCGGGCCGAAATGCTGCTGTTTGCGGCCGGGCGGCTGGGCGCCACGGCCTCGCTCAATCTTGACGCGACCGGGTTGAAGACCGACCACCGCGGCCGCCTGAGCGTCGACCGCAAGACCTACCAGACCGAGGTGCCGCACATCTATGCCGCCGGCGATGTGATCGGGCATCCGTCGCTGGCCTCGACCTCGCTGCAGCAGGGCCGGGTTGCCGCCTGCCATGCGCTCGACACCCCGACGCTGCCGGAAAGCCCCTGGTATCCCTATGGCATCTACTCGGTGCCGGAAATCTCCACCTGCGGCATGTCCGAGGAAGAGCTGCAGGAGCGCGGCATTCCTTACGAGGTCGGCGTCGCCCGCTTCCGTGAAACCTCCCGCGGCCACATCATGGGGCTGGAGCACGGCATGCTGAAAATGCTGTTCTCGCTGAAGACCCGCCGGGTGCTGGGGGTGCAGATCGTCGGTGAAGGCGCCACCGAGCTTATTCACATTGCTCAGGCGGTGCTCAACCTCAAGGGCACGGTGGATTACTTCGTGCAGAACACCTTCAACTATCCGACCCTGGCCGAGGCGTATAAAATCGCCGGTCTCGACGCCTTCAACCGGATGCCGATCCCGAAGGAGTTCAAGGTGAAGAAACCTGCCCGCAAGGCCAAACCCGCCCCCAAGGCCGAGGCCGAGACGGAGACAAAGCCCGGGGCCGAAAAGAAGGCGGCAGAGTGACCGCGCTTTACATCGACGCCGACGCCTGCCCGGTCAAGGCGGAGGCCGAGCGGGTCGCCACCCGCCACCGCCTGCGCATGTTCGTGGTTTCCAACGGCGGGTTGCGCCCCTCGCAGAACCCGCTGGTGGAGAATGTGATCGTCTCCGAAGGCGCCGATGTGGCCGACATGTGGATCGCCGAGCGCTGCGGCCCGGGCGATGTGGTGGTGACCGGCGACATCCCGCTCGCCGCCAAATGCATCAAGGCCGGCGCCCGCGTGCTGCGCCACAACGGCGAGCGCTTCACGGAGGCCAACATCGGCCAGCAGCTGGCGATGCGCGACCTGATGGCCGATCTGCGCGCCGCCAACCCGCTGGGCGCCGGCGGCAGCGGCAAGGGCTTCACCAAGGCCGACCGCTCGCGGTTTCTGGATGCGCTGGAGCGCGAACTGCGGGCGGCCAAGGCGGGCCGGTAACTCCGGTCACCCGATCGCGGCCTTCAGCGGCACCGGCGTCCCGTTCGGACGCAGGACAGCGCCCGTCCGGACCTGAGCCGCGCCGCAGCACAACGCCCATCCTCTCCCCAAGCCAAGCCTGCAGCGTTCTGCGGCCCAAGATACCGGCGCCAAACTTCACCCGGAAAAATTGCCTTTTTCCGCCCCCCGCCCCATTGCCCGCCTTGATCAAATCCGCCACTGATCAAGGGCAGCACAATGGGGGGACACAAATGAGCGCAGAGATAAAGATCAGCGTTCCCGGCCTGTTCGCAGCCGCCGGTGCAGGCATTGCCTTTTCCGTCATCGACATGACCTTCAAGTTCCTGTCGGGCGATTACCCGCTGTACGAGGTTGTCCTGTTCCGCTCGGTCGTCGCGGTCTGCGTGATGCTCGCCGTGATCCTGCCGCTGGAAGGCGGCTACCACCTGCTGCGCACCCACCAGCCGAAACTGCATTTCGCCCGCTGCCTTGCGGTGCTGTTTGCCAATATCTGCTTTTTCACCGGTCTTGCCATCCTGCCGCTGGCCGAAGCCGTGGCCATCGCGTTTGCCACCCCATTGATCGTCACCGCCCTGTCGGCGCTGTTTCTGGGCGAACGGCCGGGCCCCTGGCGCTGGGGAGCGGTCGCCATCGGCTTCCTCGGCGTGCTGATCATCATGCGCCCCGGTCCCGGCACCTTTCAGGCCGCGGCGCTGCTGCCCGCGCTCGGCGCCTGCGGCTATGCCACGCTGCATGTGCTGACCCGCCGCGCCGGCAGCGTGGAATCCGGCGCGACCATGGCGTTTTACCCGATGCTGGGCTTTCTGATTGTCAGCGCGCTGGCCGGAATCCTGTTCGGCAACGGCCGCTTTGCGGATGGCGGCAGCCCGGCGCTGGACTTCATCCTGCGCGCCTGGATCTGGCCCGCCCCCGAAGACTGGCCCTATCTGATCGGCGTCGGCCTGGCCGGCTCCATCGGCGGCTATCTGGTGACCCAGGCCTACCGCATGAACGAGGCCGCCCTTGCCGCCCCCTTCGAATATATCGCGATGCCGATGTCGGTGCTCTGGGGCGTGCTGATCTTCAACGAATGGCCCGGTCCGGCGGTCTGGGCCGGCAGCAGCCTGATCATCGCGGCCGGTCTGGTTTCGGTCTGGCGCGAGACCCGCCGCAACCGCCCCGTCCCGCGGCCCCGCCCGCGCGCAGAAGGATAAAGCGCATGCCAATTGATGCCGTCGTCTTCGACATTGGCCGGGTGCTGATCGAATGGGAGCCTGAGCGTTTCTACGACAGCCGTATCGGCCCGGCCCGGCGCAGGCAGCTGTTTGCAGAGGTTCCGCTGCATGCCGTCAACCTCGGGATCGACCGCGGCGCGCCGTTCCGCGGCAGCGTCTATGCGCTGGCGGACGCCCACCCCGCCTGGGCCGAAGAAATCCGCTGGTGGCATGATTGCTGGCTGCAGATGGTGCCGGGCGCAATTACGCATTCAGTCCGGCTGATGCAGGCGCTGCAGGCCAAGGGCATCCCGGTCTTCGCGCTCAGCAACTTCGGCACCGAGACCTTTGAGACCGCCTGCGGGGCCTACCCTTTCCTGCGTGGCTTCGACCACACATGTGTCTCCGCACATCTGAAAACCATCAAGCCAGAGCCGGAAATCTATGCCATTCTGGAACGCGAAACGGGGGTGGCGCCGGAGCATCTGCTGTTCACCGACGACCGTCCCGAAAACATCGCGGCCGCGCGCCTGCGCGGCTGGCAGACCCATCTGTTCACCATCCCCGGCCCCTTTGCCGCACGGCTGGTGCAGGAGGGGCTGCTGACAGAACAAGAGGCCGCCTGACCCGGCCCGCAACAGACACAGGAAAAGGCACGGATGAGCATTCCATATATCGGTTTTGAAGAGGGCGGGGCGCTGCTCGATTGGGTCGGATTCACCAAGGCCCTGGCCTCCAGCCACGATCTGCCCAAGGCGGAAATCGGCGACACCTTCCTCTACCGGAACCCGGACACGGTCCTCAGCCGCGCCGCCTGGATCGACGGCATGGGCATCGCGGTGAAAACTGCCAACGTCTTTCCCGGCAACCCGGGCACCGGCAAGCCGATGATCAACGGCTCTGTCTGCCTCTACTCCGATCAGGACGGCACCCCGGAGGCGCTGGTGGATTTCCACCTGGTCACCAAATGGAAAACCGCGGGCGACAGCCTGCTTGGCGCGCTGCGGCTGGCCGATCCGGACGCGCAGGAGGTGCTGATCGTGGGCGCCGGCACCGTCGGCGCCTCGCTGATCGAGGCGTTCGGCGCCGGTTTCCCGCAGGCCCAGATCCGGGTCTGGAACCGCACCGGCGCCAAGGCGCAGGAGCTTTGCGCCCAATACCCCGGCACCCTGCACGCAGCCGATCTGGAACCGGCGGTGCGCGCCGCTGACATCATCGTCACCTGCACCATGTCTTCTGCCCCGGTGATCAAGGGTGAATGGCTGCGCCCCGGCCAGCACCTCAACCTGATCGGCGCCTACCGCCCCGACATGCGCGAGGCCGATGACGAGGCATTGCGGCGCGCCCGGATCTACTGCGACAGCTTCGGCACCACGTTGGACCACATCGGCGAATTCAAGACCCCGCTGGAACAGGGCATCATCCAGCGCAGCGACGTGCTGGCCGATTTCTACAGCCTCGACCGGTTCCCCGCCTTCGGGGCGGACCGGATCACCCTGTTCAAGAACGGCGGCGGCGCCCATCTGGATCTGATGACCAGCCACCACATCCTGCAGAAATGGAAGGCCGCATCATGAGCTGGCTGCTGGCACTGATTGCCGCCGCCCTGATCCTGATCCTCATTCCGCTGCTGCGGGAACGGCTGCGCAAACCGATGAACGCCAAGGCCCGGCAATCCGCCCCCGGCGGTTTTGCCCAGCTCTCCGGCGGGCTGACCCACTACCGCTGGAGCGGACCGCTGCGCGGCCCCGTCGCGGTCTGCGTCCACGGCCTCACCACGCCGTCTTTTGTCTGGGACGGGGTGGCGCAGGGGCTGGCCGCCATGGGCTACCGGGTGCTGAGCTACGATCTTTACGGCCGCGGCTACTCGGACCGCCCCGCGGGCCTGCAGGACCGGGCCTTCTTCATCTCCCAGCTCGAAGAGCTGCTGGCGGATCAGGAGGTTGCCGATGATTTCACCCTGATCGGCTATTCCATGGGCGGCGCCATCGCCACCGCCTTTGCCGCCGCCAACCCCGGCCGCCTGCGCGAGCTGATCCTGCTGGCCCCTGCCGGTTTCGGCCACAGCCCGGACCGTCTGACAAAGATAATCCGCCAGATCCCGGGCCTTGGCGACTGGCTGATGCACGCGCTCTTCCCCGCCCTGCACGTCCGCGGCACCAACGCCGAACGCAAACTGCCCTCCTCGGTCCCCGGCATCACCGATCTGCAGCAAAGGGAGCTGGCCTGCCGCGGCTACATCCCGGCCGTGCTGTCCTCGCTGCGCGGCATCCTGAACGAGGATTTCACCGAAGACCACCGCCGCCTGCACAGCCACGGGGTGCCGGTAATGGCGATCTGGGGCCAGGAGGACGCGGTGATCCCGCCGAATTCGCCGGGGCGTCTGGCCGAACACGCCCGCTCGATCCGGCAGGAGGAAATCCCCGGCGCCGGCCACGGCCTGCCCTATACCCACACCGAGGAAGTGCTGCAGATCATCGCCCAAAACCACCGCCGCGGCCTGCTCTGACCCGCCCCGCCGTTTTCATCTTTCAAAAAATACTCCGGGGTCCGGCATTGCTGCGCCATGGGTTCAGACCCGATGGCGGCGGGCAGCGCCCCGCTCCCTGCGCTGCCCCGCAGAGGACCGCCGGCCTTACCCGGCTGCCGGGGCCGCCGGGGCCGCTGCCCGCAGCGGCCGTTCCTTCACCGGCAGATGCACAATCGCGCTGAAGGCGCCGATGCCCACGCCGATCCACCAGACCGTGGTGTAATCGCCGTAGATGTCATACATCCGCCCGCCCAGCCAGACGCCCAGGAAACTGCCCAGCTGGTGGCTGAAAAAGACAATCCCGTACAGCGTTCCCATGTAGCGCAAGCCATAGATATGCGCGACCAGCCCCGAGGTCAGCGGCACCGTCGCCAGCCACAGGGACCCCATCACGACCGAAAAGATGATCACGCTCAGCGGCGTGATGGGAAAGATGATAAACGCCGCCGCCGCGATGGTCCGCCCGGTATAGATCGCCGCCAGCAGGTATTTCTTGGAGTACCGCTTGCCCAGGTAGCCCGCCAGCAAAGTGCCGCCCACATTGGCCGCCCCGATCAGCGAGATCGCCACCGCCCCCAGCGCCGAGGTTGAGGTGATGCCGATGGAATACAGCGCCCCGCCCGGCAGGATCGGCCCGCACATCTCGGTGACAAAGGCCGGGAAATGCGCGGTGACAAAAGCCAGCTGATAACCGCAGCTGAAAAAGCCCAGGAAGATCAGCGTGTAGGACGGATCCTTGAACGCCTTGATCAGGATCGCGCCCATGCTCTCTTCCAGCTCTGCCCGGCCCGCCGTTTCCGGTGCGCGCATCAGCGGCAGCGTCGCAATCAGCGCCAGCACCACACCGGCAAAGATCAGGAAAATCGTCTGCCAGGGCAGGAAGCCCAGCATCCACTCCGCCGCCGGCGCGCCGAAAATCTGGCCCGCAGAGCCCGCGGCGGTGACAACCGCCAGCGACATCGACCGGTTTTCATCAGAGCTTGCCCGCCCCACAACCGCCAGCACCACGCCGAAACCGGTGCCCGCAATGCCGAACCCCACCAGCCATTCATAGGCCTGCATTTCAAACGGTGTCGTGGACCCGGCACTCAGCACCAGACCGGCGGCATAGACGACGGCCCCCATGATGATCGCCTTGCGGTCGCCGATCTTCTCGGCAATGGCGCCGAATACCGGCTGGCCGATGCCCCAGGCCAGGTTCTGGATCGCAATCGCCAGCGAGAACTCCGAGCGCAGCCAGCCGAACTCCTCGGCAATCGGGATCTGGAACACCCCGAAGGAGGCCCGCACCGCAAAGCTCACCATGATGATGACGCAGCCCACGATCAGAACGGGGGTAAACAACGGGGCGGAACGGTCCATGCGGTCTCTCCTGACAGGCCGGGCAACCCTCAGGGATATTGCCGCAGGCGTCAAATCAGGAATTCTGCGCAGATCATCAAGAGAATTTGATGCGAAGCAGGCGGGCAGTCTAAACATCTGCAATGCCATGAGGTTCTGAACCGAAAGAACATCCCCCGCTTCCCATCCCCCGCGCCCCGCGCTATCCCTTCCCCATGACCCATCTGACCACGCTGTACCGGCAGAAGATCGACGCAGGCGAGCTGACGCCCGACCCGGCCCAGGAGGCCGTGCTGCCCCATTTCGACCGCATCGCCGAAGGGCTGATGGCACCGCCGGTGAAACGCGGTTTTTTCCGCAAGACGGAATATGAACCGGTCCAGGGGCTCTACCTCTGGGGCGGGGTGGGCCGCGGCAAGTCGATGCTGATGGACCTCTTTGCCGGCAGCCTCGACGGCATCCCGTCGCGCCGGGTGCATTTCCACGCCTTCATGCAGGAAATCCACGCCAAGCTGCATGAGGCGCGCCAGCAGGGCGCCGAGGACGCGCTGGCGCCCGCCGCGGCAGAGGTCGCAGAGTCGGTGCGGCTGCTGGCCTTTGACGAGATGCAGATCATCGACATCACCGATGCGATGATCGTCGGACGTTTGTTCGAGGCGCTGTTCTCGGCCGGCGTCACCGTGATCACCACCTCCAACCGGGTGCCGGACGACCTTTACAAGAACGGCCTCAACCGCCAGCTGTTCCTGCCCTTCATCGACCTCATCAAGGACCATATGGCGGTGCATGAAATGGTCAGCCCCACCGACTACCGCCAGCACCGGCTGACCGGTGCCCAGGTCTATTTTGCCCCCGTCGACGCCGAGGCCCGGGCGCAGATCCGGGCCATCTGGGCGGATCTTTCCGGCGGCCCGGCACAGCCCCTGACGCTGAAGGTGAAGGGCCGCGACGTCACCCTGCCCGCCTTCCGCAACGGGGTGGCGCGGGCCAGCTTCTATGACTTGTGCGGCAAGATGCTGGGGCCCGGCGATTATCTGGCCATCGCCGAAGCCGTGAAGGTGCTGGTGCTCGAGGACATCCCGCGCCTCAGCCGCAACAACTTCAACGAGGCCCGGCGCTTCGTCACCCTGATCGACGCCTTGTACGAGGCCAGGGTGCGGCTGATCTGCTCTGCCGCCGCGCAGCCCGAAATGCTCTATGTCGAGGGCGAAGGCACCTTTGAGTTCGAACGCACCGCCTCCCGCCTGCGCGAGATGCAGGACAAGGACTGGGGAGCCGCAGCGCCATGATCGTCCGCCATACCCCCCGCCGGTGGGAGATCTTCCTGATCCTGAACGGGTCGGTGGTGCCGCGCATCCTGCCCAATATCATCGGCGCCGCGCTCTGGGCGGCTGCGGTGCTGATGCTGGACCGCCATGTGGTGGCGGTGCCGCAGATCCCGATCGGGGCGATGGGGGTGTTCGGCCTGTCGCTGTCGCTGTTTCTCGGCTTCCGCAACAACGCCGCCTATGACCGCTGGTGGGAAGCGCGCAAGATCTGGGGCCGCATGGTATCGGACGTGCGCAGCCTGGCGCAGGAATTGCACATCTTTGCAGGCCAGGGCCCGGACGAGACCTATATCCTCAACCGCATCCTGGCCTTTCACCACCTGCACCGCGCCCAGCTGCGCGGCGACGACGTGGCGGACACCGTCCGGCACTGGGTCGGCCCGGAAGACGCAGACCTGCTGATGCAGACGGAAAACAGCCCGAACGCCGCCCTGCGCGACATCGCGGCCCGGCTGCGTGAAATGGCCGAGGACGGCCGCATCGACGGCTTCGGCCAGCGCGCCCTGGCCGAACGGCTGGCGGCCTTCCCCGCGGCGCAGGCCGGCAACGAGCGGCTGCTGACCACACCGCTGCCCTTTGTCTATTCGCTGCTGGTCTGGCGCACGACCTATCTTTACTGCCTGCTGCTGCCCTTTGCACTTCTCGGCAGTGCCGGCTGGTTCGAACCGCTGGTGGCGGCGGTGGCGGCCTATGTCTTCTTCGGCCTCGCCGAAGTGACGCATGAGCTGGAGCACCCGTTCCGCAAACAGGCCAACTCCGTCCCCCTCAGCGCCATGTGCCGGGTGATGGAAATCTCGGTCTGCAACGCCCTGGGCCGCCCGGTGCCGCCCAAGCTGGAGCCGGTGAACTACGTTCTGGACTAGGAGCAGACGGCACAAAGCAACAACGGCCAGCGCCGCGCCAGCGGCGCCCGGCCCAACGGGATGAGATCGTCAGATCGAAGCCGGGCGGGAGAACTTCCCCCGCCACGGCCGCAAGCCTCAGCCGTTCTCGCGCAGGATATGCCCCGCCAGATACAGCGAGCCGCAGATCAGCACCCGCGCCTGCGGGTCGCTGGCGATGATCGCCTGCAGCGCCGCCAGGGTGCTCTCCGCGGTGCCGGCCGCGATGCCCACCGATTTGGCAGCAGCCTCGGTCTCTTCGGCGCTCAGCGTGTTCACCTCATCCGGGATCGAAATTGCCGTCAGGCCCGCCGTATGCGGCGCCAGCGGGGCCATGTAGCCGCTCACGTCCTTGGTGTTCAGCATGCCGCAGATCAGATGCGTCGGACGCTTGGGCAGCCCCGCCAGCACCTCGGCCAGCGCAAGGCCCGCGGCCGCATTATGGCCGCCGTCCAGCCACAGCTCAGCCTCCGGAGCGGCCTCGATCAGCGGGCCGGTTTTCAGCCGCTGCATCCGGGCGGGCCATTCCGCAGCTGTCATCGCCGCTTCGCAGGCCGCCTCATCGGCGCCCAGGTGGCGCAGCGCCGCCAGTGCCGCACCGGCGTTCTGAACCTGATGCGCCCCCAGCAGCGCCGGCAGCGGCAGATCCAAAAGGCCGTTTTCGTCCTGAAACACCAGCCGGCCGCGCTCCTGATGCACCTGCCACTGCTGGCCATAGGCAATCAGCGGCGCGCCGAGGCGGGCGGCGGTGGCCTCAATGACCTCCATCGCCTCCTCCGGCTGCGGGCCGACCACCACCGGCACGCCGCGCTTGATGATCCCGGCCTTCTCGGTGGCGATCTTGGTCAGCGTGTCGCCCAGGAACTGCTCATGGTCGATCGAAATCGGGGTGATCACGCTGATTTCGGGCTTATCAATGACATTGGTCGCATCCAGCCGCCCGCCCAGGCCCACCTCCAGCAGCGTGTAATCCGCCGGGGTCCGGGCAAAAGCCAGCAGCCCCGCCACCGTGGTGATCTCGAAATAAGTGATGTTTTCACCGCCGTTCGCGGCATAGCACTCGTCGAGGATTTCGGTCAGATGCGGCTCGGAAATCAGCTCCCCCGCCAGCCGGATCCGCTCGTGAAAGCGCGCCAGATGCGGCGAGGTATAGGCGTGAACGCTTTTCCCCATACCCTCCAGCCCCGCCCGGATCATCGCCTGGGTCGAGCCCTTGCCATTGGTGCCTGCCAGATGGATCACCGGCGGCAGCTTGTCCTGCGGGTTGTCCAGGGCGGCCAGCAGCCGCCAGACCCGGTCCAGCGTCAGGTCGATGATCTTGGGGTGCAGCGCCATCATGCGGGCAAGGATCGCGTCGGAGGTCTGGGTCATCAGCCTGGTCCTGTTCAGCCGGGCACTCCTGAGGGCTGCTTCAAACGCGAAGGGCAGGCCCGTCCCGGCGGGGGGTGAAGCGAAGCGCCCGCCCCCGTTCTGCCAAAGGCAAACCTCCGGTTCGACGGGGGCGGGACGGGCGCTGCCCGGCCTTCGGCCGGGCAGGGTATTCTATTCCGGATTACTCGGCAGCTTCTTCGCTGACTGCGTCGCCCGCCGGCGCATTTGCGGCCTTGGCGGGTGCTTCCTCTTCCGGCGAGGGCAGGTCGCCCACCACCTGCGGCGGCAGGCCCATCAGCATCCGGACAATGGTGATCAGCTCTTCGCGCATCTCGGTGCGCGGGGTCACCCGGTCCAGCATCCCGTGGTCGAGCAGGTACTCGGCGCGCTGGAAGCCCTCGGGCAGCTTCTCGCGGATGGTCTGCTCGATCACCCGCGGGCCGGCAAAGCAGATCAGCGCGTTGGGTTCGGAAATATGCACATCCCCCAGCATCGCATAAGACGCCGTCACCCCGCCGGTGGTCGGATGGGTCAGCACCACGATATAGGGCAGCCCGGCCTCTTTCAGCATCTGCACGGCCACGGTGGTGCGCGGCATCTGCATCAGCGACAGGATGCCTTCCTGCATCCGGGCGCCGCCGGCGGCAGAGAACAGCACCAGCGGGCGGCCCAGCTTCACCGCTTCTTCAGCCGCGGCAATGATGGCGTTGCCGACATACATGCCCATCGAGCCGCCCATGTAGGAAAAATCCTGCGCGGCAGCGATAATCGGAGTGCGGCCGATCTCGCCCGCGGCCACCAGCATCGCATCTTTTTCGCCGGTCTTCTTCTGCGCCGCCTTCACCCGGTCGGGGTATTTCTTCTGATCCTTGAACTTCAGCGGATCGGCCAGCGGCTCCGGCACCGCGACCTCGGTGAAGACACCGCCGTCAAACAGCGCGGTGAACCGGTCGCGCGGGGTGATATGCATGTGATGGCCGCAGCTGGTGCAGACGTTCTGATTGTCGCTCAGCTCGCGGTGAAACAGCATGGTGCCGCATTCATCGCATTTCTGCCAAAGGTTCTCGGGCACTTCGCGGCGCGAAAAGATCGAGTTGATCTTGGGCCGGACGTAGTTGGTGATCCAGTTCATATAGCTTGCCTCTCCGGGGGCGCGGTTTGCCCCCCAGATAAGACGCATTTGCCGCAATTGCAATCAGCGGCGTATGGCAAGCCGTGCGCAAAGCCAGCTGACCAGCATCAGGGCAAAGTCGACAGCCATCCACGGGCGCAGCGCCTGGACATCGGCCATCTCGAAGGGAATCAGATACAGCGCCAGCCCGTTCAGGCTGGTCGGCGAGGCAAACAGCAACAGCGCCGCGGCATTGTTGAAGAAATGCACCGCCATTGCCGGCCCCAGGGTGCCGGCCCGCGCCGTCAGATCCGCCATCAGAACCCCGAACAGCCCCGCCCAGACCGTGATCATCAGCGCATTTTCCCCGGCCTCGGCAGGCAGGTAGTGCCCCAGCGCAAACAGCGCCGACGGCCCCAGCAGCCACACGGCCGGGCTGCGGAACCGCGCCGCCAGCGCCTGCTGGATATAGCCGCGGAACAGGATCTCCTCCGAGGAGGTCTGCACCAGCACCGCGGCAATCGACACAGGCAGAAGACCCAGCCAGGTCCAGACCGGCAGGTTCGGGGTCATCGGCGGCCCCATGCCGTAGGGCGGCAGCAGCATGATCAGCGCGCTCAGCCCTGCCAGATACAGGCTCACCCTGGCGAACTGCCGCAGCAGCGGCCGCAGATGCCCGGTCACGCTGGCAAAGCTGCGCTGGTGAAACAGCCGCGCCGCCATCGCAACGCCCAGCGTCAAAAAGGCAAAGCTGCCCAGCAGCACCAGCATGGCGCCGGCCGTGCTGCCGTCGGCCAGCCCCTGCAGCCAGGCACCGGGGAACAGGCCTGCCAGCATCACCTGCAGCGCCGCGGTCAACGCAAAGCCGACCGCCGCCACCAGCACCAGCCCCAACAGCAGCCGCCACAGCTGCGGCTGCCTCCGGGCAAAGCGCACCAGGGCTTCATGCGCCCTGTAGCCCTGCCCGTCCCTGTGTCCGTCGCTGTGCCCGTCTCTGCGCCTGTGCGGCATGTGTCCTCCGGCTGGAAAGGCGGCAAATTGCGCCAACGTTATGCATTGCTGCAACGCCATGGCAAGGCAGACAGCCCGGCGCGCGGTTCACACTTGCCGCGCAGCAGGCCTGCCCGTAATGAAATCGGCAAAAAACAAGAGCGGCAGGGACAGCAGTGACCAGATCAAGCAACGGGAAACCCGCGTCTTTTCCGCGCCCCGGCGGAAAGACGCTCAGACTGCGCAGGGCGGCAGCCGCTGCCGCGCTGGCCGGTCTGGCCTTGGCGGGATGCAGCCCCGCCCCCAAAAGCATGTCTTTTGCCGCCCGCGACGCCGGCCTGGCGCAGTGGCCCCGCGGCCAGGTCATGTCCTTTGCCGGCGGCGGTGTGCTGCTGGCCGCGCCGGAAACCTACTGCTTTGACCGGCGCAGCAGCACCGCGGATGAAAGCGGCGGCTTTGCCTTGATGGCCCCGTGCAGCCGGCTGAACCGGAACCGCTGGTTCGGGTCCCGCAATGCGGCCGTGCTCACCGCGTCGATCGGCCCGGCAAAACAGGACGCCACGGCGCCGCAAGCGGCTGATATCGTGGCCATGTTCCCCGGCGCCAGGCTGCTGGAAACCCGCGACGACCAGCTGCTGCCGCTGGTCCGGCTGGAATTCCCCGAAGCCGTCGCCGAAGGTGCCAGCCCGGTTCACTGGCGCGGCGCCTTTGTGCTCGACCGGCATCTGGTCGCCCTGGCGCTTTACGCACCGGAGGGCAGCCGGGCCCTGGGCCGCCAGGGTGCGGCGCTGCTGAACGAACTGACCCACCGCACGCTGGAGGCCTCCACCCTGCCGGATCTTGAGGCCGCCGGCGCGGTGCTGCCCCAAGCCCCCCGGCAGTCCCTGCGCCCCCTGGCACGGCCCGCAGCGGCCGCCGCCGCCGCCCCGGAAACAGCCGCCACGCCTGCGCGGCGCAAAAAACGCGGGCTTGGCCAGCGGATTGCCGGTTTATTTCAATAGCCTCCAGCGGTTACACTGGCGACAGCGCCCGCCGCATTGCCGCGCGGGCCGGACTCCGCAACACGGCGCAACAGGCAAGAGAGAGCACGATGGGCAGGATCATGGACCGGCTGCTGCATTTGCGCAGCCTGCGCCGCTGGCGCGCAGCTGCCGAAGAGTCGGCCCGCGCGCCGCTGTCTGAATTGCGCCGCCAGCGCAATCAGGCCCGCCAGCTGCGCACCCATCTGGACCGGCTGATCCACACCGCCGACGGCCGCCTGGCGCTGCCGCAGATCGGCTCGTCCTTCTTTCCCCGCCCGCATGGCACCGACTGGTCCTGGCGCCCGGAGCTGTGGCGCGGCCCGCTGCCGGAACGCGGGCTGTCCTCGGTGCCCGCCAAGGCCCGGCTGGGCGCTGAGGTGCAGCTGTTCCACGATTGCGCCTTTTCCGAGCTGACTCTGCGCCAGCTGCGCAACACCCGCGAAGAAGACCTCGCCCCCTTCGGCCTGCGCATGGACGTGTTCAAATTCGACGGCTCGTTCCTGTCGCTGGTCATCGATCTGCCGCCGGCCGCCGCCGATGGCATCACCCGGCAGCACCTGCTGCGGATCGACAGCATCATCGAATCCGAACAGCCGATCGAGATTTTCGCCCGGCTCAACATCCAGCACGGCCCCAACACCGAACAGATCGTGCGCGAACTGCCGCAGGATCAGAAGAACATCGTGGTGGAGTTCGACCTGGCCTATTCCAAGCTGAACGAAAAGCGGATCGAGAAGATCTGGCTTGATCTGATATTCGAAGCGCCTGATCTGAACCAGGTGATCCTGCGCGACCTGACCTTCTCGCGCCACCGCCGCGCCGCGATCTGAGGACCCTGCCCCATGAGCGATCTGTCACTGACCAAAATCCGCTTCCGCAACGGCATCTGGGAGGGCCGGATCAGCAACGCCCCCGCCAGCGGCGCGCGGCCGGATATTTCCGTGATGTTCCAGGATCAGCCGGTCGCTGATACAAAACTGGAAGAAGGCCAGGCAGGCGGTGAATGGCTGATCTCGGTGCCGGTCCCCGCCGAAGCATTGGCCGACGGGGTGCAGACCTTTGTGATCTTTGATGCCGCGGACAGCACCCGGCTGGGCGATTTCACCCTGATCGCCGGCGAGGCCGTGGCGGACGATCTGCGCGCCGAAGTCGAACTGCTGCGCGCAGAGCTTGACATGCTGAAACGCGCCTTCCGCCGCCACTGCCTGGAAACCACCTGAGCGGCGCTCACTCCAGCGTCTGGAAATGCTCTGCCAGCACCTGCATCAGCCTGGCATGCGGGATCGGCCCGTAACTGGCCCGCGCAACACCTGCCTGCCGCGCGGTTTCCAGCGTGATGCCGCGCATCATCGTGTTGACCGGCAAGCGGGCGCTTTCGCAGATCCGGGCAATCAGATCCGGATCGCTGAGGCCCGGGATAAAGAACCCGCTGGCCCCCGCCTCGGCATAGGCGGCGCCGCGCTCCAGCGCTTCCGGCACCAGCCCGGCGTGTTTTGACGCATCTTTCTCTTTCAGAAACAGATCAGTGCGCGCGTTGACAAAGATATCCGCATCCGCCGCCCGCACCGCAGCAACCCGCCGGGCCTGCTCTTCGATGCCATAGACATCAGCCGTCCCGATGATCTGGTCCTCAAAGTTCAGCCCCACCGCGCCGGTCTCTGCCAGCCGCTTCACATTGGCACTCAGCTGCTCCGGCGCGCGGGCATAGCCGCCTTCGAAATCAATGGTGACCGGCAGGCCGGTCGCCGCGATGATGCGTTCGGCATTGCCCAGAACAAACGCCAGCGGGATCTGCTCGCCATCGGCAAAGCCCTGCGCCGCGGCCACCGGATGGCTGCCGGTTGCCAGCGCCGCGGCCCCCGCCCCGGCAATCGCCTTGGCGCTGCCTGCGTCCCAGATGTTATACAGCACCAGCGGGTTGCCCGGCTGATGCAGCGCCGCAAATGCCGCCGCGCGTTCGGAATATGTCATGCAGAAATCCTCTGTTTGTAACTTGTCTCAATCTCGATCAGCCGCTGCTTGCGCCACAGCCCGCCGCCATAACCGGTCAGCGATCCATCCGCCGACAGCACCCGGTGGCAGGGCACCGCCAGCGCCAGCTGATTGCGGCCATTGGCCCGCGCCACCGCCCGCGCCGCCGAGACCCGGCCCAGCTCCCGCGCAATCTGCGAATAACTGCGGGTCTCGCCTGCCGGGATGGTCACCAGATAGCGCCAGACTTCGCGCTCAAACGCAGTGCCGTGCAGCGCCAGCGGTGTTTCGAACGCAGCCCCCTCACCGGCAAAGTACCGGCGCAGCTCCTCGGCGATCTGCTCCGTCGGCGCCGGGCGGCCGAAACCCAGGCCGCCGGGCTGCGCCTTTTGCAGCTTGGCCACCTCGCGCGGCAGCGCCTTGCGGTCGGCAAATTCCAGCAGATGCAGCTGGTGGCGGCAGCTGATCGCAATCATTGCGCCCAGCGGCGTGTCGATCCAGTCGGCCAAGAGCAGCGCATCCTTGCGGAACGCCCCCGGCGCAATCCCCACCAGCTTGGCAAAGGCCGCGCGAAAGGCGCTGGCGCTTTCAAACCCGGCATCGATCTGCGCCGCAATCACCGGCTCACCGGCCTTCAGCGCGGTGAAGCCCTCGCGCAGGCGGCGCTGGCGGGCCATTTCCAGAAAGGTCATGCCGAAATGACGCTTGAAGGCCCGCCGCACAGTGGACGCATCCAGCCCCATCCGCACCAGATCGCCCTCGCCCCAGCGGTACGCCGGACGTTGCTCCAGCTTGGCCAGCAGGCCCTGCACCACCGGATCATCCGCCGCCGCCGCCGCCAACGGCTTGCAGCGCTTGCAGGCGCGGAACCCCGCCTCGATGCAGGCGCCGGGTGTGGCATGGAACCGGCAGTTCTCGAACTTGGGCTTGCGCGCCGGGCAGCTCAGCCGGCAGAAGATACCGGTGGAGGTCACACCGACATAGGCGCGCCCCTCGTAAGCCGCGTCGCAGGTGATCAGCGCTTGGTACAGCGTCTGGGAATCAGGCAGGTCAAACATCATGAGGCGAGCATAGACCAGCCTGCCCGGTCAGTACGCCGGAGATCGGGCGTTTATTGTCACGAAGACGCGGGGTCAGCGGAGGCGCCGGTGCCCCGCCTCAGTTGACATACTCAACGCCGCTGCAGGACGTCGATCCCTGATTGCCCGAATTGCGTTGCGCGATCCCGGCCAGCAGATCCGCCTCGTTTTCGAAATGCAGGTTAAACGCCACCAGAGGCGCACCATTGGCATCAACCGGCATGGCGGCAGACAGGTTGCGGACCACAGTCTCCATCGCATGCTTCACCACCTCGTCCCGGTACAGGATCATGTCCCGGCTGCAGGTATCAGCTGCGCCGCGGCGCTCTTCTGCTGCAGCCCCCAGAACTTTGTCTTCGTCGAAATTCACGATCCGGCTGGCGACCTCATTCTTCTCGCTGCCTTTAACAACGTATTCATGCAGCACCTTCAGCGCCGGGATGGTCCCGCTGACGGTATGGCCGCCCTCTTTCAGTTCTTCCCCGATGCCGCTGACGGTTTTCCAGTCGAACCCGGTGAAATCCACCCCGATGACCACTTTCTGCTGCCACTGAGAGACATAGACCGCGTTGTTTTCCCTGCCCAGAAGCCTGCGTTCCTTGACCAGAACCAAGGCATTTGCGGAATAGGCCTCGGTTGTTTCCAGCGCGTTGATCAGCCGCGGCTCGGAAATGACCGGCGTCGTCCCGACCACGACCGGCTGTTTGCTCTGCAGGTAAAAATACACCCCCGCGGCGCCGGCAAAGGCGCACACGATCATCAGCAGAATTCTGTCCATGAATTTCTCCGTCCCCTCAGGCGGGAACGGCCGGCAGCCTGTTCCCGCGAAATACCTTGTTTTTTAATCTGGCAGTACGTTGGGTTGACGCAGGGTGCGCAGTCAACAGATTTGCCGCATGCGCAGGAAACATAGGCCGGCAGGTGTTGCGCAGCCGGCGTACGCCCCCTTCACGCGTTTCTCATTCCCCTGTGCCAGACTGCCTGCTGATCGCGATCACCCGCCATGGCCCCGCATATGGGCCATGATACAAGGCGCAGGCATCTGTGTGGCTGCCTGCGCAACACCCGGAGACCGGCCCCGATAATAAGGGGGTCGTTCAGGAACTCCTGTCCGAGCGGGCCCTGCGGGGTCTGTCCAACTCCCCCCGGCGGCGCCGCCATCCTTCACGGGATCAAGGCTGCACCAGAAAGACCGGCAACGGAATGGAACCGCCCAGGCGATACGCCCGGGCGGCTGTATCTGCTGCATGAAAAAGGCCGCCCCAAGGCGGCCTTTTGAAAACCGTTTGCTGCGGGCCTCAGTTCGGCCCCAGCGCCACCAGGCCTTTCAGAATGTCGATGGCATAGGCCAGCTGGTAATCCTCTTCGCGCAGCTCGGCGGCCTTTTCGGCCTTCTCGCGGTCGGCTTCGATCTGGCGGATCTCATCCTCGCTCAGGCTGTCATTGTTCAGGCGGCCGCGCAGATCGGCTTCGGAGCGCGAGCGGCGGGCCGGGCTGTCCTCGTCCTCTTCCGCAGCAGCTTTGCGGCGCGGCTGCTGAACCACGATGTCCGGGCTGACACCCAGCGCCTGGATCGAGCGGCCCGACGGCGTGTAATAGCGCGCGGTGGTCAGACGCATCGCGCCGTCGCCCTTCAGCGGCATCACCGTCTGCACCGATCCCTTGCCGAACGACTTGGTGCCGATGACGATAGCGCGGCGGTGGTCCTGCAGCGCACCGGCCACAATCTCCGAGGCCGAGGCCGAACCGCCATTGATCAGCACCACAATCGGCTTGCCCTCCGCCAGATCGCCCGGGGTTGCGTTGAACCGCTCGCCATCTTCGGGGTCGCGGCCGCGGGTCGAGACGATCTCGCCCGATTCCAGGAAGCTGTCCGCCACCTTGATCGCCTGGGTCAGCAGCCCGCCGGGGTTGTTGCGCAGGTCCAGAACGATGCCGTTCACATTGTCCTTGCCGCCGGCCTCCTCGATCTGTTTTTTCAGGCCCGACACCAGGTTGGTGGTGGTCTGGTCGTTGAAGGTGGTGATCCGCATCACCACGGTGTCGCCCTCGATGCGGCTGCGCACCGCGGTCAGCTTGATGGTGTCGCGGATGATCGAGACATCAAACGGCTCCGCCTCGCCTTCGCGCACCACGGTGATCACGATCTCGGACCCCACCGGCCCGCGCATCAGGGTCACCGCATCGTCCAGCGACAGGCCCAGCACGCTTTCGCCGTCCACATGAGTGATGAAATCGCCGGCTTCCATCCCGGCCTCATCCGCCGGGGTGCCGTCGATCGGGGAGACAACTTTGACAAAGCCCTCTTCCTGGGTGACTTCGATCCCCAGCCCGCCGAACTCGCCGCGGGTCTGCACCCGCATGCTGGCCGCGTCCTCCGGCGACAGGTAGCTGGAATGCGGATCCAGCGAGGTCAGCATGCCGGCGATTGCCGCCTCGATCAGCTCTTTCTCGTCAACTTCCTCGACATATTGCGCGCGGATGCGCTCGAAGATGTCGCCGAACAGGTCCAGCTGCTCATAGACATTGGCCTCGCCCGCGCCCTCCTGCGCCAGCAGAGGACCCGCGACATAGGTTGTTGCAACAATCCCTGCCAGCGTGCCGCCAATGGCCGCCATCGCAAATTTTTTCATCAAGCCTTCATCCACCTTTTCCAGTGCGGAACCATGTTTCCGGGTCCACCGGGCTGTTGTCCATTCTTACTTCTATATAGAGCGTTTCTGTCCGGTCAGTTCCACCCCCTTCACCGCTAAGTGACAGAATTGCATCCGGCTTGGGATTTTCTCCGCTCATCAATCCAACCGGCGTGCCCGCGGGGATCACCTGCCCCGCCTCGCCGAACACCTCGGCCAGGCCGGAGAGCACAAACAGGGTGTCCGGCTGCGGCTCCAGAATCACCACATTGCCCAGATCCAGAAGCGGCCCGCGGTAGCGGATGGTGGCGGCGGCCGGCGCCGTGACCAGGGCGCGGGGGCGGGCCGCAATCAGCAGGCCGGGGCGGGCAATGCCCGCCGCATCGCGCTCGCCGTAGCCGCGCAGCAGCAGCCCTTCGACCGGCAGCGGCAGGGTGCCGCGCAGCTCGGTGATGTCGGCGCTGGTCCCGGCGATGTCACCGCCGGCAATCTCGGCCAAACCATCGGCAAAGCCCGACAGCGTCTCGGTCGAGGAAATCAGGATCGCGGTGCGCACCGGATCGGCGGTGAACCGCTTGGGCAAGGTGGTGCGGTCGGCAATCGCGGTGGACAGCTGCACCCGCGCGGACTGCACGCCCGCCAGCCCTTCCTCCAGCGTCCTGGCCGCGTTCTGCTGCAGCAGCCGCAAGGACTGCACCTCGTCCAGATCCGCCTTCAGCGACTGCGCCCTGGCGTGCAGGGCGGGGGTCACCTCGGCCAGCATCATCGCCGAACGTGCCGCCCCCAGAGGTCCCGAAGGATGCACCATCAAAACCGGCGGCGGCGAGGTTTCAATGGTCTGGATTATGCCCAGAAGCCCCGAGACCTCCTCTTGCCGCGCCGCCAGCTGGGCGCTCAGCTGCGCCTCGCGCCGCGCCACCCGGCGCAAACCGTCGCGCATCGCCGCCAGCCCGGCCTCAAAGGCCTGCACGGTTGCGGTCAGCGCCTTCACCCGGTCGCGCGAGCTGCCGGCCTCCTGCAACTGCACCGAAGCCCCCTCCAGCTGCGCCGCCGCCGTGCGCGCGGCCCCGGCAGGGTCCGCCGCCGATTGCAGCGGCGCGGCCAGCAGGGCCAGCAGAAAAAGGCCCGCCCGCAGCGTCATGACAGCAGGCTCTCCCCGGTCATCTCGGCCGGTTTCTCCAGCCCCATCAGCTCCAGTATCGTCGGCGCCAGATCCGCCAGCCGCCCGTCGCGCAAGCGTGCCCCCTCCGGTCCGCCGACCAGCGCCACCGGCACCAGATTCAGCGTATGGGCGGTATGGGCGCCGCCGGTTTCCGGATCCACCATCACCTCGCAATTGCCATGGTCGGCGGTGACAATCATCGCGCCGCCCGCCTTTTCCAGCGCTTCCACCACCTGCGCCAGGCCGCGGTCCACCGCTTCGCAGGCCAGTATCGCCGCCTTCAGATCGCCGGTATGGCCGACCATATCCGGGTTGGCGTAATTGGTCACAATCAGGTCATAGCCCGCCGCGATTGCCTCAATGAACTTCTCCGTCACTTCCGGCGCGCTCATCTCCGGCTGCAAATCATAGGTCGCCACATTCGGCGACTTCGGCATGAATCTGTCTTCGCCCTCTTCCGGCTCTTCCTTGCCGCCGTTGAGGAAGAACGTCACATGCGGATATTTCTCGGTCTCCGCCAGCCGGAACTGGCGCTTGCCCTGTTTGGCCACCCAGGCCCCCAGCGTGTTGACGATTGCCGCCTTGGGATAGCAGGTGGTCATGTAATCGCTATGGCTGTCGGAATACTCCACCATGCCCAGCAATGCGGCCAGGTCCGGGCGGGGGCCGGTGTCGAATTCATCAAAGCCCGGCTCGCCAATCGCCCGCAGAATCTCCCGCGCGCGGTCGGCACGGAAGTTGAGGCAGAAAAACCCGTCGCCGTCTTTCACTCCGCCATAGCCTTGCAGCACGGTGGCGGCGATGAATTCATCGGTTTCCGACTGGTTATAGGCATGATCCACCGCACCGTGGGCATTCAGCCCCGGCCGCCCCTTGGCGTGGATCATCGCGTCATAGGCCTCGCTCACCCGGCCCCAGCGGTTGTCGCGGTCCATCGCGAAATAGCGCCCGGTGACGGTCGCAATCCGCGCGCCCTCCGGCAGTTTCTCCTCCAAGCGGCGGAAGTGGCGGAAGGCCGATTTCGGCGCCACGTCGCGGCCGTCGGTGATTGCATGCAGCCAGACCGGCACCCCCGCCTCCGTCACCGCCTTCACCGCCGCCAGAATGTGGTTGATATGCCCATGCACGCCCCCGTCCGAAACCAGCCCCATCAGATGCGCCGCACCGCCGCTGTCCTTCAGCCGCGCGATAAAGGCTTGCAGCGCCTCGTTTTCAAAGAAGGAGCCGTCTTCAATGGCCAGGTCGATCTGGCCCAGATCCATCGCCACCACCCGGCCTGCGCCGATATTGGTGTGTCCGACCTCGGAATTGCCCATCTGCCCGGTCGGCAGCCCCACATCCGGCCCGTGGGTGATCAGCCTGGCCGCCGGCCCCTTGGCCAGGATCGCATCAAAGGCCGGGGTCTGCGCCAGATAGGGCGCGTTTGCCTTGCCCGGCTCGCCACTGCCCCAGCCGTCAAGAATGCACAGGACAACGGGTTTGGGTGCGGTCATGGGGTAGCTCCGGGGCAAGGCAGTGTTCGCAAGCCTTCTAACGCCTCGCCGCGCCGGGGTGAACCGGCTTTCCTGCCACAGTTGGCGTTATCAGGCGCGCGGGCATGGCAAAACCGTCTGCGGCTCGGGTGTCCGGAGGCCCTGCCTGACGGCATCCGCCGCTTCATCCTTCCCCAGATACTCACTTCCCCGGTCCGCGCCCCGCGCCGCCGCCCGGGCTCTGCGGCGTCAGCAGATGCCGGATCAGCGCCACCGGATGGGCGCGCAGGCTCAGCCGCATGGCGACATAGTCCTCCACCACCTCCTCGCCCAGCCCCATCTGCGGCAGGTCGGCTTCCGGCTCGCAGAGCCCCTCCCCCTCCAGCTCGCGGGCAAACAGCGGCAGCGGCTTGCGGGCGGTGATCGCCTTGGCCGCCCACAGGGCCTCGCGCCGGTTGAGGCCGAGGGCGGCAAAGGCATCGGCCTCCGCCAGCCGCGCGATCACCGGCGGCGCGATGCCGGCCTTGCGCCAGACGTCCTCGACCTCGGTATAGCCATTGCCGCGCGCCGCCGTGAGCCAGGCGGCGTCCTCATCCCGCAGACCCTTGACCTGCCTGAACCCCAGCCGCAGCGCCAGCCCGCCCTCGCCGTCCGGCTCCATCACATTGTCCCAGTAGGAATTGTTGATGCAGACCGGGCGCACCGCCACCCCGTGCGCGCGGGCATCCCGGACGATCTGGGCCGGCGCGTAGAACCCCATCGGCTGGGCGTTCAGCAGCGCGCAGGCAAAGATGCCGGGGTGGTGGCATTTGATCCAGGCCGAAGCATAGACCAGCAGCGCAAAAGACGCGGCGTGGCTTTCGGGAAAGCCGTAGGAGCCGAAGCCCTCGATCTGGGAAAAGCAGCGCTCGGAGAATTCGGCGTCATAGCCGTTGCGCGCCATGCCGCGCAGGAACAGGCTGCGGAACTCGCTGACATTGCCATGCTTTTTGAAGGTCGCAAGCGAGCGGCGCAGCCGGTCGGCCTGCTCCGGCGTGAAACCGGCGCCGACGATGGCGATCTGCATCGCCTGCTCCTGAAACAGCGGCACGCCAAGGGTCTTGCCCAGGACCTCGCCCAGCGCGTCGGAGGGGAAATGCACCGGCTCCTCGTTGTTGCGGCGGCGGATATAGGGGTGCACCATATCGCCCTGGATCGGGCCGGGGCGGACGATGGCGACCTCGATCACCAGATCATAGAAATTGCGCGGCTGCATCCGCGGCAAAAAGTTCATCTGCGCCCGGCTTTCGACCTGGAACACCCCGATGCTGTCGGCCCGGCACAGCATGTTGTAGACCGCCGGATCCTCCGGCGGCAGGGTGGCGAGGCTGTAGTCCAGCTGGTGATGCTGCTGCATCAGGTCAAACGCCTTGCGGATGCAGGTGAGCATGCCCAGCGACAGCACATCGACCTTGAGGATGCCCAGCGTGTCGATGTCGTCCTTGTCCCAGCAAATGACCGTGCGCCCCTCCATGGTGGCGTTCTCAATGGGGACCAGCTCATCCAGGCGGCCTTGGGTGATGATGAAGCCGCCCACGTGCTGCGACAGGTGGCGCGGGAAGCCGATGATCTCTTCGACCAGCTGCATCGTCAGCTGCAGGCGGCGGCTGGAAGGGTCGAGGCCGATTTCGCGCATCCGCTCGGCCTCCACCCCCTTGGCGCTGAAAAACCCCCATAGCTGCGAGCTGAGCGCCGAGATGGTGTCCTCGGTCAGCCCCATGGCGCGGCCCACCTCGCGGATCGCGCGCTTGCCGCGGTAGTGGATCACGGTGGCACAGAGGCCCGCGCGGTGGCGGCCGTAGCGTTCATAGATCCACTGGATCACCTCCTCGCGCCGTTCGTGTTCGAAATCGACGTCGATGTCGGGCGGCTCGTCGCGGGCTTCACTGACGAAACGCTCGAACACCATGGTGCCCAGTTCCGGGCTGACCGAGGTGACGCCGAGGCAGTAGCAGACCACCGAATTGGCGGCTGAGCCGCGCCCCTGGCAGAGGATCCCGCGGGAGCGGGCAAAGGCGACGATGTCGCGCACGGTCAGGAAATAGGGGTCGTATTTCAGCTTGCCGATCAGCGCCAGCTCATGCTCCAGCAGGCCGCGCACCCGCTCCGGCGCGCCGCCGGGATAGCGCCAGCGCAGACCCTCTTCGGCCAGCCGCCGCAGCCGCTGCGGCGGGGTTTCACTGCCGCGGCCCTCGTCCGGGTAGTCATAGCGCAGTTCGTCCAGCGAGAAGGTCAGCTGCGCCGCCAGCCGGGCGGCATTGTCCACCGCGTCTTCATAGCCGCGGAACAGGCGGCGCATTTCCGCCCCGGAGCGCAGCCGCTGCTCGCCATTGGCCATGGCAGCGCGGCCCAGATCCTCCACCTTGCTGCGCAGGCGGATGGCGCTGAGGACATCGCCGAGGCGGCGGCGGCGGCCGTGGTGCATCTTTGGCGCGGCACTGGCCAGCGGCGGCAGGTCCAGATGCCGGGCGAGATCCGCGAGCTGCGCAAACCGCGCCCGGTCGCCGCCATCATAGGCAGGCGCCATCAGCAGATGCATGCGGCCGCCAAAGCGCCGCGTCAGCCCGTCCATATGCGGCCCCCATCCGCCCGCGCCGCCCGGCGTCTGTTCCGCCTGCGGCAGCAGCAGCAGGTGGAGACCGTCTGCGAATTCCATCAGGTCGGACAGGCCGAGCGTACAGCTGCCTTTTTCCGCCCTCAGCCGCCCAATGGACAGCAGCCGCGTCAGGCTGCCCCAGCCCGCCCGGTTCACTGGCAAGGCAATCACCTGCGGCGCATCGGCGAAGATCAGCCGCGCCGCCGGGATCAGCCGCGGCACCTGATAGACGGGGAAGGAGGGCGGCGGCGCGATGCCTTCGGGCCGCGGCGGGCCGATGGGGGCATTCCGCCGGTCCCAGACCCGCCGCTCCTGCACCCTTCGGGCAATGTCGCGGCATTGCGCATGGGCGCGCACGATGCCCGCCACCGAGTTCTCGTCGGCAATCGCAACCGCGCCGATCCCCAGCTCCAGCGCACGCTGCACGTATTCCTCCGGGTGGGACGCCCCGGTGAGGAAGGTGAAATTCGAAAGGCAGGCGAATTCGGCAAACATGAATCGCATGATATTCCCGTTTTGTTCTTATGTGGAGTCTTGCTGAAAACGTCAGCCGCAAGCGCATCCCGCGCCGCGCCCCGGCGCGGCGCCACGCCCAACAGGCGGAGGGCATTTCAATGCCCGCGCGGCTGGCGGGAGCGCCCGGATTCGCGCCCGCTCCCGGCGCCTGTGCCGGATGCGCAAGATCCGGGTCGATTGAACCAAGGCAACGGCGGCATCATCCTGTCAGCACAGGAGGAAACACATGACCAAGATCACCGCCCTGCCCACAGAAATTGTCCGCATTCTGCAAGACGGCGGCCCCGACGCGCACGGCCGGATGCCGGAACGCACAGTGTCGGATGGCGGCGGCAACCCCTGCCGCCACTGCCTGAGATACATTCCCGCAGGCGCAGGCATGCTGATCCTCGCCCACCGCCCTTTCCCAGAGGCGCAGCCCTATGCCGAGACCGGGCCGGTTTTCCTGTGCGCGGAGCCTTGCGAGCGCCACGAGGGCGAGGCTCTGCCAGAGATCTTCACCCGCTCCCCCGACTACCTGATCAAGGGCTATGGCAGCGATCACCGGATCGTCTATGGCACCGGCATTGTCATCCCGCAGGCACAGATGATGGCGCAGGCAGAGGCGATCTTCGAAGATGCGCGGGTCAGCTACATCCACATCCGCTCGGCGCGCAACAACTGCTACCAGGCGCGGATTGACCGGGGGTGACAATGCGTATCAGGCGTGAAACACGCAAAACACGCCGCGAAGGCCCGGCCGGGTAAATGGCAACTTTCCCGAACCTCTGCGAAGCCCATGCCTGTGCGCTCCCATAGCGCAGGCTCGGTCGCACCCCGCGGGAGGCTGGCATATTCCAGGCGCGCTGGCGGAATATTCCACGATGCGCGGCGGCTGAGTCCACCGCTGCGCCGCAACGCGTAGAGCAGCCCTTCATGCAAGCCGCAGCACGGTTCGGACCAGCAGCAACTGAACTGCGCAGACAAAGTGAACATTCCCGGCACGGCGACCAACGGCCGCTTCCAGACTCCGTAGTCTGCCCGAAGCTACCGCCTGCATTGACCAGCCCATGTTTGGATCCGGTTATCCGGCTTTACAGCCCGGGCAGAAACCGCCCGGGCTATTGTATTGGAAACTGAACTCGCTTCAGCGTGCGTCGTGGACGATCTCGCCGTCGAAGACTGTCAGCAGGACCTTGGTCTCCGCGATGTCCCAGATCGTCTCGACATTCTGCGACAGTGCTTCGATGTCGGTATCAATCATGATCAGATCCGCCCGTTTCCCCGGCTCCAGCGACCCGGTCAGATCCTGCTGCCCCATCGCAATCGCACCGTTCACCGTATAAGCGGCCAGAACATCGTCCAGCTCCAGCACTTCCTCCGCGTTGACCGCAACTATCACGGTTTCCCCGTTTTCATCCTCCGATAGCGGGTCGGCGGGCAGCAGGTCCGCCCGGATCATCCCTGCCGCCATGTTGACGAAGGGCTGCGGTGACGGCACATCCACTGGCGCATCGCTGCCCGCCGCAACAATACCGCCGGCATCCCGGATGCTGCGGAACGGGTAGACCCGATCCCCCCAAAGACCTTCCTGGCGGTAGAGCTTGTCCAGGTCCACCAGTGAATCCACTTCGTTGATGAAGGGGTTGACCGTGGTGTCATATTCCCAGAACGGCACCGCCCAGGCCATGGTCGGGGTCACGAGAACCCCCATCTCGCCAATCCGCGCGATATCTTCATCAGCAACAAATTGGATATGTGCCAGGTTATGCGGCAGCCCGCTGTTGCCGTTTGCGCGGCGTGCGGCTTCGATGGCATCCAGCGCGGTTTTCACCGCTCCGTCGCCAAGCGCGTGCATGTGAACGGTAAAGCCCGCCGCGTCAAAGGCGGTGACCGCGCGGTTCAGCTCCTGCGGCGTGAATTCCAGCAGCCCGTAGCGCTTCTCGCATTGCGAGGCATCATGGCCATGGGACTCCCTGAAGGCATTGGCGGCCGCGGGGATCGCGTAATCGGCCAGATGGGCGCGGGCTTCGCTGCAGACTGCGCTGTCTTGGTCGACATAGCCCTTGATTTCCAGCCCCTCGCCCATCACCGGCTCAAGATAGGGGTTCAGCATCGCCGCGGTCTGGGTCGGGTATTCCACCACGCCGTCCACGAACATCTTGATCCCGTCCGCCTTGATATACTCCGACCCCTCGAACTGCGCGCGCATGGCGCCGGCATGGGCCATGGCGGCATCCAGGTCGAGTTCGCGGGTGCGCCCGCCCATCACATTGCTGTCGATATGGGTGTTGAGCCGCAGGCGGAACTTCAGCAGGTCCTGCGCCTCCATATATTCGTAGACCTCCGCAATCTCGTCAAAAACCCAGGCGTCCTGGGCCGAGGTGATCCCGTTTGACGCCATCAGCGCGGCCAGGTCATCCAGCACCGGCTTGTAGTTCTCGAGGCCCGCAACGGGGGCACCGATGATGTGGCCCGCAAAATCCTTCGCCGTGCCATCCGGATTGCCATCGGCATCAATGTTGAAATACCCGGCATAGGCGGCATAGTCCGCTTTCAGGCTGGCGGCTGTCACCGGGGCCGGCTTGCCGGTATCGGGGTGGTGCGCCTGCGCCAGAGCGGCGGTATTGGCCCCGAATGCATGCCCGTCGGACCCTTCCAGCAGGATCGGCGTTGTGGCGGACACCGCATCCAGCGCCGCAATGACGCTTGGGTAGGTCCCGGTCACGCTCAGCAGCGACGGCGGGTTGAAATACTTGCCGATCAGCCAGCCATCGCTGTTCAGCTCGGCCTCTTGCAGGCAGGCCCGCAGCCTGGCCACGGTTTCATCCATGTCGACCGACGCGCCTTCGAAATTGCATTCGAATTTTTCGCCGCTGTAGACCGGATCAATGGCAAACAGCGGATGAATATGCACGTCATGCAGCCCGGGCAGAATGACCTGCCCCTCGGCATCAATGACCCGGGTATCCGCGCCAATGAAATCCGCTGCCGCGGCATCATCGCCGGTGAACAGAATGGTGTTGCCCTTCACCGCAATCGCGCTGGCCCTTGTACGGTTTTCGTCCATCGTCAGGATCCGGCCGTGCTGAATGACCAGATCAGCCGTTTCCGCAACCGCAGCTCCGGCAAATCCGCTGCACACAAGGCTGATCGCCGTGCTGCAGGCGAGGTGATTGAAGTGTTTCATGCTGTTCCCTGTCGTCTTGGTCTTCCTGGGAACAGGCTAGGCCGCGCGGGAAATCCCGGGCAATCGGAATAAGCGTTGCGACCGGACGCTGGTTGGGCGACAGTAGCGTCTACTAGCGTCAGGAGGGGCCATGCCCTCAAACCTTTCACAAAACCTGAGCACACTCGCCAGCTACGGCAATTCGGTGGCCGACATCTGCCGCCGCGCAAATCTGAACCGTACGCAGTTCAACCGCTACCTGGCCGGCCAATCCCAGCCATCGCTGCAAACCTTGCGGCGGATCTGTGATTTCTTCGGTATCGACGAGCATGAGATCTTCATGGCGCCAGAGGCCTTCCGCGAGCTGGTCCGGCTGCGGCCGCCGGTGCTGGCTGCGCGGGACCCGGCCACTGGTTTTGCCCAGCGTCTGTTTCTGAACCAGAGCAAACCGGCAGCGCAGACCGGTTATTACCAGGGCTACCTCACCGACCCGGCAGATCCTTCAAACGTCTACGTCCATCTGGTCAAGGTGGCACAAAGCGGCCGCGGCACGGCAGTCAAGATCATCGCCCGCTATCCCCGGGACCAGATCAACCTGCCTAAGCGGCTTAAATTCGAGGGCATCGCCACGCAGCAGGCCGGGCGTCTGTTCTGTGTCATTCAGGAGAGCAAGATGCGGAAATCAACCTCTTGCATCGTGCTGTCGCTCGGGGATTTCGACAATACCACAACGCTGGGCGGGCTGATCCTCGGGACTGAGCCGGAAACCGGCAATGAGATCACAACTTATCAAACGGTCTGGCGGTATCTCGGCAAAACCCCGGACCTGCGCGCCGCGCTCAAACGCTGCGGGGTTTACCCCGCTACCGGAGCACCAGCTGATTTGGCACAATAGTGTATACGCCGCGAACGGCGTGTTTGCCCCGCATTGCGATTGTTGAAACCCGCCACGGCAAAAAGGCAGCTTGCGATCCTCTGCAATTGACAGATTTGAATGACCGGTGAGAGCAATTCGCCGCACCGGCGAAGTTTTGTTGCCGCAACCGCGCGCTTCATTCTTCGGTTTTCTGCACTTGCATATTCTACGATGGCAGAGGTTCGAAAAGTCACGCGCATTGCCCCAGCTCGGGACCGGCGCAGTTAAGTGCGGATCATCTTGGACCAGCCCTTCGCCCGGGCCGCAGCAAACTCTCCCTTCGAGCCTAATTTGCTCAATGTTGCGCTCACAACCAACGGCGGAAGTCCGAACCTCAGCAGCCGTGAGCAACTGCGTGGCTCTTGGGCCCGGTTCATCGAAAAAGGAGCAGAAGCGGCGAGATCAGCTCGGCTGCCATGTCATGCAGATAAAGGCGCTGCCCCAGATCACCCCCCAAACAGGCAGAACGGGACAGCGGGCAGTTAGTTCACCTCCTGCTTATCTTCCGGGCTCTGCGCCGGCTCATGCCTTCTGGCGTTCGTTGGTCGGGTCCCAAACCGGGGCGTCAAGCAGGGTAAAGGCCTTGCGCTCGCCCAGGATAACCACCTCCAGCCCGCCGGCAGCCTCCGGATCGACATAGGCAAAGCCGAGACTCTTGCCGGTGGCATGGCCGAAACCGCCCGAGGTGCAGACGCCCACCACCTTGTCCCCTTGCATCACCGGCTCGCCGCCGTAGATGTCGCAATTGTCCGCATCGACTTCTCCATAAACCAGTTTGGTGGCGATCCCCTGCTGGCGGACAAGTTCGGTTGCTGCACGCCCCTGAAACGCGCCTTTGTCCGGGGCATAGAAGCGGGAGCTGCCGGCCTCGATCAGGGTGATTTCGCTGGTCAGTTCCGTGTTCATGCCGTGATAGGCTTTCTCCATCCGCAGGCTGTTCACCGCATGGAGGCCGAAATCGGAAATGCCGTGGGGTTCGCCGGCCTGCCAGATGGCAGAGTAGAGTTCCGCCAGCTGGGTCATCGGCGCGTGCAACTCCCAGCCCAGCTCGCCCACATAGTTCACGCGCAGGGCGCGCAGGGCGACGCCCGCGATGGTAATCTCCTGCCCCGACAGCCAACGGAAGGAGGGCGTAGAAAGGTCCGCCTCGGTCAGGGGCTGCAACACGTCGCGAGCCTTGGGGCCGGCCACAACCAGCATGCCGAAATCATCGGTCACATTGGTCACCGCCACATCTTCCCCGGCGGCGCTGAGCTGGTCCAGCGCCTGCAATTCGGCACCCGCGCCAGTCAGCACGTAGAAGCGGTCGTCGGCCAGACGGGTAATGGTCCATTCACCGATAATCCGGCCATTGCCGGACAGGACATGGGTCAGGGTGATACCGCCTTGCTTCTTCGGCAGCTTGTTGGCTGTCAGCCTGTGCAAGAGCGCTTCTGCTCCCGGTCCGGTCACGTCGAATTTGGCAAAGCTGGACAGGTCGCAGATGCCCACGCGCTGCCGCACCGCACGGCATTCCCCGGCCACGATGCCGAAGGTATTGTTGCGTCGGAATTGCAGGTCTTCGACAAAGCCCTCGGGCGCGAAATACTTTGGACGTTCCCAGCCGAAGACCTGAGAATAGACCGCGCCCTTGGCCTTGAGCGGCTCATAGAGCGGTGTCGTGCGCACATCGCGCCCGGCGGCGGCTTCACGCCCCGGCAGGGGGGTCACGAACATCTCGTGATAGTCCTCAAAACTCTTGGCGCGGGTATAGGCCTGATCGGCGAAGCCGCCGAAGCGGCGCGGATCGACGCAGGCCATGTTGATCTCGCTGTCGCCATGCACCATCCATTGCGCCAGGTATTTGCCGACGCCCGCGCCCTGGGCGATGCCGATGGACGAGCCGCAGCACTGCCAGAAATTGCGCAGCCCGGGCGCGGGCCCGGCCAGCGGATTGCCGTCGGGCGTGTGCGGAATTGCGCCGTTGATGATGCGCTTGATCCCGGCCTCGGCAAAGACCGGCATCCGCTCGAAGGCCTGTTCCAGCCAGGGCGCGATACGGTCGATATCACCTTCGAAAAGCTCGTTCTCGCTGCCCCATTCCGGGAAGCCGCCGCGATGACCCCAGGCCTCCTTGGCCCCGTAGTGCTCGTAGATGCCGACAAGGCCCGATTTCTGTTCCTGCCGGTAATACCCGGCGGTGGCAGGGTCGCGCATCACCGGCAATTCGCCCTCCCAGGTCTTGAACGCGTCCAGCGCTTCGGTGACGAGGTAATGGTGCTCCATATTGGTGATCGGCGTATCCAGCCCGACCCACAGCCCGACCTCGCGGGCGTAGCAGCCCCCGGCATTGACCACATGTTCGCAGGTGATGCTGCCCTGTTCGGTCACCACCTGCCATTCGCCCGAAGGCAGCTGGCGGATGTCCGTCACCCGGTTGCGCCGGATGATCGCGGCCCCCATCCGGCGCGCCCCGGCAGCCATGGCGTTGCAGGCGCTCGACGGGTCCACATGGCCGTCCATATTGGTCCAGGCACCGGCCAGAATGCCGTCGGTCTCCAGCCAGGGGTTGAGCTCCTTGATCCGGCTGGGGCCGATGACTTCCATGTGGAAGCCGACATTGGCCGAGAACCCGGCGACATAGTTGAACCAATCGACCTCTTCCTGCGTGGTGGCCAGCCGGATGCCGCCGCAGCCATGCCAGCCTGCGGGCTGGCCGGTGATCTCCTCCAGCCGCGGGTACAGCGTGTTGGAATAATGGTGGATCTTGGCCATGTTGTAATTGCCGATGAAGCTGGGGCACTGGCCTGCCGCGTGCCAGGTCGAGCCGGAGGTCAGCTCGCCTTTCTCGATCAGCACCACGTCTTTCCAGCCCTCCTCGGCCAGGTGATAGGCCAGGCCCACCCCCATCATGCCGCCGCCGGCGATCACCACTTTTGCATGAGACTGCATGACGAAATCCTTTCCTGTTGGGGTCACCAGACGCCGTTGCCGCCGAACATCCGGGCGCGGGGCAGAATGATGTTGAAGTTGTCGCGCAGCTGTTGGTCCAAGGCTTCGGGGATGTGACGGGGATAGTGGTCCGCCAGAATCGTTTGCACCTTGTCCCGCGCCACCTCGCGGGCGTCGCGGGCGCCGGCATCCTCCCACTCGCTGATGCTGCGCCGGTCCGCGATCGCGGGGTACAGATAGTCCGTCTTCATCCGGGCAAAGGTCTGGGGGTGGCCGAGATAGTGGCCTTCGCCCAGTACAACGCCGCGGATGACGTCGAAACTGAGCGTGTCCGCGCTGACTTCGATCCCCCTGACCGTGCGCAGGATGGCGCCGATCAGGTCGTTGTCCAGCACGTAGCTCTCAAAGCTGGTGCCCATCAGGCTGCCATGCATACCCGCGCATTCGTGAATCATCGAGGCCCCGGCATGGGCGGCTAGCGAAATGGTGTAACCCTTCTCTCCGCCCGCCTGGATGTCCGGCAGTTTGCTGTCGGTCATCCCCGCAGGGACCGAATTCGGCAGGTCGTAGAAACCGGCCATCTGCGCGCAGGCGGCAGACAGCAGCGCCTGCTCGCCCGACCCGCCCGACATCGCACCGGTGCGCAGGTCACTGACGAAGGGCCAGGTGGCAAAGATGCCGCGGCAGTTCGGGTCGATGATGTTGCACAGAACCAGACCGGCCAGAACTTCGGCGCAGGCCTGCGCCACGGCCCCGGCCAAGGCGGCAGGTGCAGTCGCCCCGGCCTGGCCTGCAGCCACAAGCAGGATCGGCATGCCCGCCTCCACCGCCGCCTCCAGCGCGTCGCAGCTTTCGGTGGCAAAGCGCATCGGCGGCACCACGTGGCAGCAGACAGCGGTGCAGAAGGGGCGCTCGCGGAACTTGCCCTCGCCGCCCGCCACCGCGTCCAGCATCGGCATCACGGCGCGGACACTGGCGCTGTCGGTGTAGCTGACGGCGATGGATTTCGCGGTGCCCGACAGGCAGGCGTAGGTGGTGTTGATATCCAGATCGAGGATCGTATGCGTGTCCCGGGCCACGACCGAACGGTGATACCAGTGGATATTGTCCATCCGGTCCACCAGCCGCGCAACATCATAGAGGTCGGAGACGGTGCTTTCGCGGTACTTGCCGCTGTGGAAATCCATAATCGTTGGCGCCGCGCCACCCGTGCCCGCATGCACCCGGCGGCCGCCGATTTCAATGTCATGCGCCGGGTCGATGCCGTGCAGGGTGAACTTGCGCCGGGTACGGGCGATCACATCTTCGACCAGCGCCCGGGGAAAGCGCAGGCGGCCGGTCTCATCCACCTGGCAGCCTGCCGCAACGGCCCGGGCTTCCAGGCTGGGGGTGAGCTGCGACAATCCGAGGTCGGCCAGCAGCTGCAGCACCAGCGCATGGATGCGCTCCATTTCCGCCAGGCTCAACGGGCGGTAGCGGCCGCCGGTCATCCCGGGGCTGACAGGCGGGGCGGCAGGGGCGGCCTCGGATTTGTTGCGGCCCCGGCGGTTCGGTTTTCGGGTGGCGGTAGCTGGCATGAGAGACCTCGCGGCGTTTCCTGGGAGCCAGTAGCCCCGGAACCGCCCTTTGTCTCAAACGATCATTTCGAATGCATGGCATTCGCTGGGATCATGCGAAAGTCTCGGGGTCAGCCGCGCATTCCTCAAGCATCCATTGCAGGAACTCTGTAACCGCCGGATTCGAGGCTGTGTCGGAGGATGCGCCAATGTAATAGCTGAAACGCGTTTCAAGCGGGCTTTCAAACGGGCAGACCAGCTGCCCGCCCGCCAGCATTGCCTCGGTGATGTAGCTCCACCCCAGGGCAACACCCCGCCCGGCCTCCGCCCCTTGCAGAACCATCGGATAACTGTTCAGGCGGATGCCCCGCCGCACCGGTTGCCCGGTGACGCCTTGCTGCGCCAGCCATACCTTCCAGTCAACCGCGCCCCAGATCGTGCCGCCGCCGTCCAGATGCAAAAGTGTCTGATCCAGCAGATCGCTGGGGCGGCGCAGCTCCGGATGGCTGTGCAGATAGCCGGGACTGCACACGGGATAAACGCGCTCGCCGAACAGCCGCCGGAGCTCGACACCCTGCCAGTTTCCATCGCCGTAAAGCACCGCGACATCCGCATCGCCCTTGCTTGGATCCACCTTCTGGTCTGTCGCCAGAACCCGCAGGTCCACGTCCGGGCAGCGTTCGGCAAAGCGCTCCAGCCGCGGCATCAGCCAATAGTAAGAGAAGGCCACCGATGCTGCGACCGTGATCTGTGGTGCCTCTCCTTCTGTCCGCAGGCGGTTTACACATTGAGCGATCTCATCCAGCCCGCGCGTCACGGCCTCGAACAGCAGCTGCCCGTCGCGTGTCAACTCAATTGCACGGTGCCGCCGCCGGAACAGCGGGCGGCGCAAATCCTCCTCTAGAGACTTGATCTGGCGGCTCACGGCGCTTTGCGTCAGGCAGAGCTCGTCAGCGGCGGCAGTGAAACTCATCCGCCGGGAAACAGCTTCAAATGTGTGAAGCTGTGACAGCGCTGGCAGCTGGTATTTCCTCAATTGATGGTTCCTCAATGCCGCAATGCGGTTCCAAACCGGCGATCCGCAATAGTTGCACGAAGTCAGGGGACTGTGTCCATACAGGCGACTGTGTGAACCCGGAACTGCTGGAAGCCAGTTTTCCGCCTGCACCTTCGCCTCTTTCCGCACACCCGAAGGACTGCAAACGGGAAGTTCGCCGCGCTGCCGAAACTCCCGCGCTGCGGGAGCGCAGGGTTTTCTTCGTCAGCAATAGCTGCAAGAGCAAAAGGCGGCTTTGTCCGCACATCCGCCATCCGCATCCGGCCCGGCGCCTGTCTGCTTTGCGCCCCCTCTGATGCCCGGATGCAGCCTTGAACCGGGGCTGAGGGCAAAGCCTCACGCCGATTTCGTCAGCGACAGGAAAACATCCTCCAGATCGGCTTCCTCGGTCTTCACGTCGCGGATGCTGATGCCTGCCGCATGGACCGCGGCCAGAACCTCCTCGGCGCTGGTCGACCGGCTGCGGTAGCGCAGCACCACGGCGCCGTCCTCGCGCAGCTCGGCCTCGATGCCTGCGCCCTGCGGCAGCCCGGCCACCGGCGCCGCAGGATGGACCACCATGGCCTTGGCATCCAGCCGGCCCAGCAGGCTGGCCTTGGAATCCCGCGCTACAACCGCGCCCTGGCTGATGATCGCGATCTCGTCGCACATCTCCTCGGCCTCCTCCAGGTAATGGGTGGTGAGGATGATGGTCATTCCTTGGGCATTGAGCTTGCGGATGTTTTCCCACAGCATCTGGCGCAGCTCGATATCGACGCCCGCCGTCGGCTCGTCCAGCACCAGCACCGAGGGGTGGTGCACCAGCGCCTTGCCCAGAAGGAGCCGCCGCCGCATACCGCCCGACAGGGTGCGGGCATAGGCCTCTGCCTTGTCCTCCAGCCCGATCATCCGCAGGATCTCGTCGCTGTGGCGCTCGGATTTGGGCACGCCGTAGAGGCCCGCCTGCACCTCCAGCGCGCCGCGCGGGGTAAAAAAGGGATCCAGGTTCAGCTCCTGCGGCATGACGCCGATGGCGGCGCGGCTCTGGCGCGGGTTTGCGTCCTGGTCAAACCCCCAGATCGATACCTTGCCCGACGTCTTGCGCACCAGGCCTGCCAGAATGTTGATCAGCGTCGACTTGCCGGCACCGTTGGGCCCCAGAAGGCCAAAGACAGACCCGCGCGGCACCGTGAGGTCGACATCATTCAGCGCGTGTTTCTCCGGCTGGCCTTTGCGGCCCTTGTAGATTTTGCGCAAAGCCTCAATGCGGATTGCATCGCTTGTCATCGCCGCTCTTGCCCCCGGTTTTTGCTTGGCTCATAAAAGCGCCTAGCCGAAAAGTGAAAGGACTGCCAGCCATGAGCACCGAAGCGCCGGAAACCAAGACCGTGAACAGCCGCAAGGTGGCCTGCGACGGCAGCGAGGGCGCGCTGGGGCATCCGCGGGTCTATCTGCATATCCCGGAGGAGCAGGGCTGGGTCGAATGCCCCTATTGCGACTGCAAGTTCATCTACGAGGACGCGGCCAAGGCGGCCGAGTGATCCGGGCTTTCCGCCTGTCTGCTGACGGCGCAGGCGGCCGCTGATGGCAGAGCTGCTGATCGTCTATCACAGCCGCACCGGCGGCAGCCGCCGGATGGCGGAGGCCGCGGCAGAGTCTGCGCGCGGCGAGATTGCCGCCGTTCTGAAGCGGGCCGAAGACACCGGGCCGGAGGATCTGCTGGCGGCGGACGGCTATGTCTTCTGCGCGCCGGAAAACCTGGCGGCGCTGTCCGGCCAGATGAAGGAATTTTTCGACCGCTGCTATTACCCGGTGCTGGGGCGCCTTAACGGCCGGCCTTATGCGCAGATGGTCTGCGCCGGCTCGGACGGCGAGAACGCGGCGCGGCAGTGCGCCCGGATTGCCACCGGCTGGCGGCTGAAGGCGGTGCAGGAGCCGCTGATCATCTGCACCCATGCGCAGACGCCCGAGGCGATCCTGGCGGAAAAGGCGATCCCGGAGGACCAGCTGGAGCGCTGCCGCGAGCTGGGGCAAGCCCTGGGCGCCGGGCTGGCGATGGGGGTGTTTTGAACGGAGCACACTTACCTGTGGCTGTGGCCGACAGCAAGACCGTGATCAGCCGTAAATCCGGGGATCCTGCAAATAGACCGCATCAAAGATTGCAAATGCGATCGCGGCCATCTCGGTTCCAACCACGTTTTCACGATCAAGAGCGCTGGCAGCCAATCCACTTTTTGCTGACGGGCGGCTGCCTGCATCGATAACCATAACACCCGGGCCGTCTTCATTCTCAAAATGCATCAGAGAAACGACAACGCGGTCAGCAGGGGATGCGCCCTCCCCCCAAGGTCCGATGATGAAGTCATAGTTGGCGGGGTGGCTATCAAGCCCGACGCCAGTCGTCCAATGCACATAATAGCTGGCCACCGTGCCTGCCGGTGCATGAACAAAACCCCAAGCCAAACGGGTTTCCTTGCCGCAACAACTGCAGTCTCCGCTGCTTTGGTCCAGCGGCTCCACTTCGTATTCAGTTTTCCCAGCGGCGTCCTGCATAAACCTCCTCTACCTGTGGCTGAGCTGCGCGTCCAGTTGCTCTTGTGCGCACAGCTCCGCCCCCTCCCGAAACTCCAATTGCCCTTCCCTCGCGGATCACCGATAACCGGGAAACAGAACACGAACGGTTTTCCAGGGGAGCGCGGCGCATATGAGCGGGACACAATTCGGCAAGGGCTGCCATCTGCATCTGATCGACGGCTCGGCCTTCATCTTCCGCGCCTATCACGCGCTGCCGCCCTTGACGCGCAAATCCGACGGGCTGCCGATCGGCGCCGTGGCCGGGTTCTGCAACATGCTGTTCAAGCAGGTCGAGGACAACAAAGGCCCGGATGCGCCGACCCATGTGGCGGTGATTTTCGACTATTCCGGCAAGTCGTTCCGCAACGAGATGTACGACCAGTACAAGGCCAACCGCCCGCCCGCGCCCGAGGATCTGGTGCCGCAGTTCCCGCTGACCCGCGAGGCGACCCGCGCGTTCAACATCGCCTGCAAGGAAGTCGAAGGGTTTGAGGCCGACGACATCATCGCCACCCTGGCGCATCAGGCGCGCGATGCCGGCGGGCGGGTGACCATCATCTCCTCGGACAAGGACCTGATGCAGCTGGTCGGCGGCGGCGTCGAGATGCTGGACGCGATGAAGAACAAGCGCATCGACAGCGACGGCGTGGTGGAGAAATTCGGTGTCGGCCCCGACCGGGTGGTGGATGTGCAGGCGCTGGCCGGCGACAGCGTTGACAACGTGCCGGGCGCACCGGGGATCGGAATCAAGACCGCGGCGCTGCTGATCAATGAATTCGGCGATCTGGAAACCCTGCTGGACCGCGCCGAGGAGATCAAACAGCCCAAGCGCCGCCAGACCCTGATCGACAAGCGCGAACAGATCGAGCTGAGCAAAAAGCTGGTGCAGCTGGATTGCAGCATGGAGCTGGATTTCACCCTCGATGATCTGGAGGTGATGGAGCCGGATGCGGAAACCCTGCTGACCTTCCTGTCGGAGATGGAATTCCGCACCCTGACCAAACGGCTGGCGGATCAGCTGGGCATGGATGCGCCGGCAATTCCGGAAGCGCCCGCCGCTGCGGCGGCCGCCGCAGCAGCGCCGGACTCCGTGCCGTTTGACAAGGAGAAATACGAATGCGTCCGCGACGCGGCGGGTTTGCAGGCCTGGGTCGACCGCATCCGCCAGCGCGGCTGGGTGGCGGTGGATACCGAAACCACCGGACTGGACGAGATGGTGGTGGATCTGGTCGGCATCTCGCTCTGTGTCGAACCGGGCGAGGCCTGTTACATCCCCTTGGCGCATAAGGCCGGGGGCGATGACCTGTTTGGCGGCGAGGGGCTGTCTGAGGGGCAGATGCCGCTGGAAGAGGCTGTCGCAATACTGAAGGGCGTGCTGGAGGATCCGGCGGTCCTGAAGATCGGCCAGAACATGAAATACGACGCCAAGATCCTGCACCGCTATGGCGTCGATGTGGCGCCGATCGATGACACCATGCTGATGTCCTATGCGCTGCATGCCGGCATGCACGGGCATGGCATGGATACGCTCTCGGAACGTTACCTCGACCACACGCCGATCCCGATCAAGCCGCTCTTGGGGTCCGGCAAATCGGCGATCACTTTTGACCGGGTGCCGATCGAGGACGCGGTGCCTTATGCCGCCGAGGACGCCGATATCACCCTGCGTCTGTGGCAGACCTTCAAGCCGCAGCTGCATCAGGAGCGGGTGACCACGGTTTATGAAACGCTGGAACGGCCGCTGGTGCCGGTGCTGGCGGATATGGAGCGCAACGGCATCAAAGTGGACCGCGATACCCTCAGCCGGATGTCCAACGCCTTTGCTCAGAAGATGGCGGCGCTGGAGGCCGAAATACACGAACTGGCAGGGCAGACCTTCAACGTCGGCTCACCCAAGCAGCTGGGCGAGATCCTGTTCGACAAGATGGGGATCGAGGGCGGCAAGAAGGGCAAGACCGGCGCCTATGCCACCGGGGCGGATATTCTCGAAGACCTGGCGACCGAACACGATCTGCCCGCGCGGGTGCTGGACTGGCGGCAGCTCTCGAAGCTGAAATCGACCTACACCGATGCGCTGCAGGATCATATCAATCCGGACACCGGGCGGGTGCATACCTCTTATGCCCAGACCGGGGCCAGCACCGGGCGGATGGCCTCGACCGATCCGAACCTGCAGAATATCCCTGTGCGCACCGAGGAAGGCCGCCGCATCCGCGAGGCCTTTGTCGCGGAAGAGGGCAATGTGCTGTTGTCGCTCGACTACAGCCAGATCGAGCTGCGCATTCTGGCCCATATGGCCGGGATCGATGCGCTGAAGCAGGCCTTTGCCGAAGGGCAGGACATTCACGCGATGACCGCTTCGGAGATGTTCGAGGTGCCGCTGGACGAGATGACGCCGGAAATCCGCCGCCAGGCCAAGGCGATCAACTTTGGTGTGATCTACGGCATCTCCGGCTTTGGCCTGGCGCGCAACCTGCGCATTCCGCGCAAGGACGCGCAGGGCTTCATCGACCGCTATTTCGAACGCTTCCCGGGCATCCGCCGCTACATGGATCAGACGGTGGAGTTTGCCAAGGAGCACGGGTTTGTGCAGACCCTGTTCGGGCGCAAGATCCACACCGCCGAGATCAACGCCAAGGGGCCGAAGGCCGGCTTTGCCAAACGCGCCGCGATCAACGCGCCGATCCAGGGCACCGCGGCCGATGTGATCCGCCGCGCCATGGTGCGCATGCCCGAGGCCATCGCCCATCTGCCCGCGCGGATGCTGCTGCAGGTGCACGATGAACTCTTGTTCGAAGTGCCCGAATCGGCGGTGGAAGAGACCATCGAAACCGCCCGCCGCGTGATGGAAACCGCTGCCGATCCGGCGGTGCATCTGGACGTGAAGCTGGTGGTGGACGCGGGCCGCGGGCAAAACTGGGCCGAGGCGCACTAAGCAGGCCCGCCGCCCCGCCGCGGCGGGGGAATGCTCCCGCCCGGCTTCGATCTGATGATCTCATCCCGTTGGGCCGCGCACCGCTGACGCGGCGCGGCACCGCCATTCACCGGGCGTCCAACGCCGCCTCGCCGGGTCAGGGGAGCCGCCAGGCTCCGCGCGGGCAGCGCGGCTTGCCCTTGACGCGGCCGCCGGCAAGAACACCCGGCCACGCCCCTCAAGGGCAGCCCTGCTCTTGGGGGCTTCTCAGCATCCCCCCCTGCGCCGCGCCAGCGGCGCCACGCCCAACCGCGGCTGCGGCATCGCAGATGCAGCGGGCAGCGGGCGGGAGCAGCTCCCGGCGTTACGCGGCCGGCCAGTCAGCCCGGCGCCGGTTCTGCATCAGCCCTGAGCGGGCTGGCGGACCAGCCGGGCTACCAGGCGCCGCACCAGCGGCGCCACCACCAGAACGGTCGGGAAGGCGATCGGCCAGCTGAAGCTCCAGGCGGTCATCCAGCCGGACAGAAAGGTTTCGGCCCCGCTGACGCGCAGGGTCGAAATCCCCGACACGATGCAGGACATCACCCCGGACAGCAGCAGCGCAAACAGAACGGGCGAAAAACGGGCGGGCAGCATGGCGGCTGTTTCCTTGTCAGCGGGTCCGAAGGGGCGGAAATCACAAATACATCCGCCATATGCGCGCTGGCGGCCATCAAGAAAAGTGCACCAGCACACAGGTCATTGCGCAGCGGGCTTAACCCGGGGGACCGGGCCGTCTGCCGAAAGGAGACAGCGCACGCGGGATGCGGCTCAGCGCATCCAGCCGAGGCTGTCTTCGGTGCGCCGGGTCGAGGGCGTGTATTCGGCGCTGATCCAGCCGTCATAGCCGCTGGCGTCGATGGCGGCGAACAGCTCCTGGAAATCCACCGGCCCGGTGCCCGGTTCGCAGCGGCCCGGGGCGGCGCCGATCTGCACATGCGCGGCGTGGCGGCCGAAGATCTCCCAGACTTTGGCCGCATCGCCGTGGATCATCTGGGCGTGGTAGGCGTCGTACTGCAGACCGACATTGGGACGGTCCACTTCTTCCAGCACTGCCATCGCCAAATTATAATCATCCAGGAAATAGCCGGGCTGATCGCCGCTGTTCAGAGGCTCGATGGTGAAGTGCTGTTCCGGCGCCCGGTCGGCGGCCCATTGCAGGTTCTGCACGAAGGTCCGCTGCGCCGCAGCACCTTTGGTATACCCTGCCATCACGTGGATCTTGCCGGCCTTCAGCACCTCGGCATAGCGCAGCACCCGGCGGATGTCGCGCTGGAACCGGTCGACGCCCTCGGGGAGGGCTGCATAACCGGGCATGCCGCCGGTGTAGTTGGGCGGCGGCGCGTTGATCAGCAGCAGTTCCAGCCCGTGGGCCAGCAGTGCGCGCTGGGTCTCCTTGGCCGCAAGCTCATAAGGATAAAGGATTTCCACCGCTTCGAACCCTGCCGCCGCAGCGGCCTGGAACCGGTCGGGATAGGGCAGCTCGGCAAACAGCATCGAGATGTTGGCTGCGAATCTGGGCATCGGGTTACTCCTGGCTTCAAGGAGGTTTATCCCGCGCAAAACCGTAAGGCCAAGAGATAGAAAACGACGCATTTTCGCTTTCCCGCAAGACCTGAGGCCGCGATCCGGATGCCGCTGCAGGAAACCGGCATGTTTCCGCCGGATTTCCAAAAGGATAGCAGCCTTCTTGATGAGCCCCGAGCGCCTGGCCGGCAGGTTTTCCGGCAGCAGAGGGGCGGCTGCAGGCCTGGCCGCCGGTGAAGCTGCTGAGATGGATTGAACGGAACGCGCCCGCCGCGGGGCGGGCGGACGCCTGACTGCCGCTTATGCGGCAGGCAGAATAGATGTTTAATCCGGATCGAGTTCCGCAGACGGGATCAGCGGGAAGAATTCCCCGCCGGACCAGACGCCGAACCAGCCATCGTTGTGCGCGCCCAGCTCCACCAGCCGGTAGAAGCTCTTGCGGTCGATCAAGGCCTCCAGCCCGGCCCGCACCATGACATAAGGAGAGGGCTCGCCGCTTTCGCCATCGCGCTCGACGCGGATCAGGTGCTCCGGCCCCGCCGCGGCGGTGTCGCCGATATTGGTGGTGAAGGTGATCAGCTGATCACGCCCCGCGCCTTCAGCATCGAAATCCACCGCCACAAATGGCGCGTCCTCGACGGTGATGCCGACCTTCTCAGCCGGGGTTACCAGGTAATATTTGCCCTCCTCCAGTTTCAGGATCGAGGCGAACAGCCTGACCAGCTCAAACCGGGTGAACGGCGTGCCGAGGTAATACCAGCTGCCGTCGCGGGCGATGCGGATGTCCAGGTCGCCGCTGAACGGCGGATTCCACAGGTGGACAGGCGGCAAACCTTTGCCCTTGGCGGCCGTTTTGGCCGCCGCGGCGATGCCGTCTGCATCGGGTGTCACAGCTTTTTGTCCGCTCATTGCTTTTGCCATTTCCAGTCAGCACGATAGAGTAACAGCATATATCCGGGAAACGAGGAATGTCATGCCTGAAACGGACGATCTGCTGGCCGGTATCGAAGCGCTGGACGCCAAGCTGCAACAGGCGCGCGCGTCGATCACCAAGCGCTTTATCGGACAGGAGCGGGTGGTGGACCTCACCCTGTCGGTGCTGTTGTGCGGCGGCCACGGGCTGCTGATCGGCCTGCCGGGGCTGGGCAAGACCCGGCTGGTGGAGACGCTGAGCACGGTGATGGGGCTGGATGGCAGCCGGATCCAGTTCACCCCGGACCTGATGCCTGCCGATATTCTGGGGTCCGAGGTGCTGGACACCGCCGCCGACGGCCACCGGTCGTTCCGGTTTGTGCCAGGACCGGTGTTCTGCCAGCTCTTGATGGCGGATGAGATCAACCGTGCCAGCCCGCGCACCCAGTCGGCGCTGCTGCAGGCGATGCAGGAGCGGATGGTGACGGTGGCGGGCGAGGACCGCTCCCTAGGCGCGCCGTTCCACGTGCTGGCGACCCAGAACCCGATCGAGCAGGAAGGCACATATCCGCTGCCGGAGGCGCAGCTGGACCGGTTCCTGCTGCAGATCGACGTGAATTATCCGGACCGCGCGACCGAGCGGGATATCCTGCTGGCCACCACCGGAGCGGTGGAAACGGAGGCCTATCAGGTGTTTACCGCGGCGGAACTGATCGCCGCGCAGACCCTTTTGCGGCGGATGCCGGTGGGGGAATCGGTGGTCGAGATGATCCTGGATCTGGTGCGCGCCTTCCGCCCCGAAGAACCCGGCGTGTCCGACCATGTGGCCCAGACCGTGGCCTGGGGACCGGGACCGCGCGCCGCGCAGGCGCTGATGCTGGCGGTCCGGGCACGGGCGCTGCTGCAAGGGCGGCTGGCGCCCAATGCCGAGGACGTGCTGGACATGGCGCAGCCGGTTCTGAGCCACCGGATGCAGCTGAACTTCGCGGCGCGGGCGCGCGGTGACAGCCTGGCCGCCCTGATCGCGGAAACCGCAGCGGATCTGACCCGGAGCGGAGCCGCCGCGTGACCAGGGAAACCGCCTCCGTACCGGCCTCCGGGGCAGCAGCGGGACTGCGCCACCGGGCCGAGGCCGCGGCCAGCACCCTGCCGCCGCTGCTGGTGCAGGCGCGGCATCTGGCCGGGTCCGTCCTGATGGGCGAGCATGGCCGCCGCCGCGCGGGCACGGGGGATGATTTCTGGCAGTACCGGCCTGCGCAGGCCGGCGACAGCCGCCGGATGATCGACCACCGGCGTTCGGCCCGCGGCGACATCCAGTTCGTGCGCGAGCGCGAGTGGCAGATTTCCCAGACGGTGCATCTGTGGGTCGATACCGGCGCCTCGATGCGGTTTGCCTCGACGCCGAAGCTGCCGCAGAAGATCGACCGCGCCCGGTTGCTGGCGCTGGCCGCCTCGGTGCTGATGGTGCAGGGCGGCGAGCGGGTCGGGCTGACCGGCGGCAGCCTGCCGCCCCGGCGCGGCAATGTGCAGATCCTGCGGCTGGCCGAAGCGCTCTCGGACGACGCAGAGCAGGATTACGCGCAGCCCAATGACCGGGCCCTGATCCCGCATGCCCGCGCGTTGTTCATTTCGGACTTCCTGGGGCCGTCCGCGCCGATGGAGCAGGCGCTGTCCAAGGCTGCCGCGCGCGGCGTGCGCGGGGTGCTGTTGCAGGTGCTGGACCCGGCGGAGGAAGCATTTCCGTTCTCGGGGCGCACCCTGTTTCAGAGCATCGCCGGCGGTGTCACACATGAAACATTGAAGGCCTCGGCGCTGCAGGAACGCTATCTGGACCGGCTGGCAGAGCGCCGCACCGTGCTGGAGCGCCTGTGCCGCGAGGCCGGCTGGCGGTTCGGCCAGCATCACACGGGCGACACGGCGCAGAATGCGCTGATGTGGCTTTATCATGCATTGGAGCGGACCGCGCCATGACGATGATTGCAGGCATCGGCTTTACCGTGCCCTGGCTGTTGCTGGGGCTGTTGGCCTTGCCGGTGCTGTGGCTGCTGCTGCGGGCAGTGCCGCCGGCGCCGAAGCGGCAGCCGTTTCCGGCGGTGACGCTGCTCTTGGGCCTGAAGGACGACGAAAGCCTGTCCGACCGCACCCCCTGGTGGCTGTTGCTGCTGCGGATGCTGGCGGTGGCGGCGGCGATCATCGGGCTGGCCGGGCCGGTGCTGAACCCCTCGGCCGAAGAGCCCGGCGGCCGCGGGCCGCTGCTGATCGTGATGGATGCCAGCTGGGGCGGGGCTGCGGGCTGGGCGCAGACCAGGGCCCAGGCCGCGGCGCAGCTGGAGGAGGCGGGCCGCGCCGGACGCCCGGTGGCGGTGCTGCGGCTGAGCGCGCCGGAAGTGTTGCAATTCCGCGCTGCCAGCGACTGGCAGCGGCAGCTGGCCGGGCTGGCGCCCCTGCCCTGGCAGCCGGGGCCGGATCAGCTGCAGCAGGCCTTGGCCGCGATCGGCGGGGCCGAGGGCGGGTTTGACTCCATCTGGTTCAGCGACGGGCTGGCGTATCCGGGCCGCGGCGGGCTGATCGAAGCCCTGGGCCGCCGCGGCGGCATCGAAGTTTATGAGCAGCCGCTGCCGGTGCTGGGGCTGCTGCCCGCCAGCTATTCCGGCGGCGCGATCGAACTGACGGTGCAGCGCAGCCGCGGCGGCCCGGCGCAGGAGATTTCGGTGGTCGCGCAGGGCATGGACCCGGGCGGCACCGCCCGCAGCCTGGCAGCACTGCCGCTGCGGTTTGCCGATGGCGCCCGCAGCGCCACCGCTGAGCTGTCGCTGCCGGCTGAGCTGCGCGCGCGGCTGTCGCGGTTCGAAATCCGCGATGTGAAATCCGCAGGCGCAGTGGCGCTGACCGACGACAGCTTGCGCCGCCGCGAGGTGGCGCTGGTCTCCTCAGCCAGCGAGGATGAGGCGCTGGCGCTGCTGTCGCCGCTGCACTACCTGCGCCAGGCGCTGGCGCCCTCGGCTGAGCTGCTGGAGGGTTCGCTGGCAGACCTGCTGCCTGCGAACCCGGATGTGATCGTGCTGGCGGATGTGGCGCGGCTGGCGCCGGCGCAGGAACAGGCGGTGATCCAATGGGTCGAAAACGGCGGCCTGCTGCTGCGTTTTGCCGGGCCGCGGCTGGCCGCCAGCGACACCGCCCGCAGCGGCGAGGAACCCCTGATGCCGGTGCGGTTGCGCATTGGCGGCCGCAGCATCGGCGGCGCGATGAGCTGGGGCGAGCCGAAGACACTGGCGCCTTTTGCCGAAACCTCGCCGTTTTACGGGCTGGAGGTGCCGGGCGAGGTCTCGGTCAGCTCGCAGGTGGTGGCGCAGCCCGATCCGCAACTGGCGGACCGGGTGATTGCCGAACTGGGTGACGGCACGCCGCTGGTCACCCGCAAGACGCTGGGCCAGGGCCAGGTGGTATTGTTTCACGTGACCGCCAATGCGGAATGGAGCAGCCTGCCGCTGTCGGGCCTGTTTGTATCGATGCTGGAGCGGCTGGCGGTGTCCTCCGCCGCCGCCGCGCCCCAGGCCGAGGACCTGGAGGGCACCACCTGGACCCCGGTTGAAGTGCTGGACGGCTTTGGCCGGCTGGCGGCGGCGGAAACGCTGCCGGGCGTCAAGGGCCCGGATCTGGTGGCGGCGCCCGCCGGGCCGGAGCTGCGCCCCGGTGTTTATGACGGCGGGCGCCGGATGCTGGCCCGCAATGTGCTGCGCCCCGGCGATGAGCTGCAGGCGGCGCGCTGGCCTGCCTCGGTTGCGGTCAGCAGCTATGACGCGCCGCAGGAGCTGCCGCTGGGCGGCGCGCTGCTGACGCTGGCGCTGCTGCTGCTGGCGGCGGATGTGCTGGGCACCCTGGCGCTCTCCGGCCTTCTGGGCAGGGCCCGGACTGCGGCGCTGGCGGCTGCGCTGGGGCTGGCGGCATCGGCCGCGCCGCAGGCGCTGCGGGCGCAGGACGCACCGGCGCCTGAGGATTTCAGGGCGGCGGAGCTGGCCTCGGAGCTGGTGCTGGCGCATGTGCTGACCGGCGAGCCGGAGGTGGACCGCATCGCGGCGGCCGGCCTGCGCGGATTGTCCGAGACGCTGTTCTTCCGCACCTCGGTCGAGCCTGCCGCCCCCGCGGGCGTCGATCTGGAGCGCGACGAGCTGGCGTTTTTTCCGCTTCTGTACTGGCCGGTGACGCGGGATCAGCCGCTGCCCTCCTCCGCGGCTTACCGCAAGCTGAACGCATATCTGCGCGCCGGCGGCATGATTCTGTTCGACACCCGGGATGCGGATCTGACGGTCTCCGGCGCCACCAGCCCGGCATCGCGGCGGCTGCAGCAGATTGCCCTGCCGCTAGACGTGCCGCCGCTGGAAGTGCTGCCGGAAGATCATGTGCTGACGCGCGCTTTTTACCTGCTGCAGGCCTTTCCCGGGCGCCACAGCCGCGGCCCGGTCTGGGTCGAGGCGGCGCCGCCCGGCGCGGAACAGGCCGAGGGCATCCCGTTCCGCAACCTCAACGACGGGGTGACGCCGGTGGTGATCGGCGGCAATGACTGGGCGGCGGCCTGGGCGGTGGACGGCAACGGGCGGCCCTTGCTGCCGGTCGGGCGCGGCTATGCCGGCGAGCGGCAGCGCGAGCTGGCGTTCCGGTTCGGCGTCAACCTGGTGATGCATGTGCTGACCGGCAATTACAAATCCGACCAGGTGCATGTGCCGGCCCTGCTGGACCGGCTGGGGCAATAGGGGAACGCGATGACACAGACGATCCTGTTTGATCCGCTGGTGCCCTGGCCGGTGATCTGGACCGCCGGCGCCATCACCCTGGCGGCGCTGCTGCTGGGCCTGTGGAAGGGTCTGTCAGGCTGGGCGCTGCGGGCGCTGGCGGCGCTGGTTTTATTGGCGGCGCTGGCAGGCCCGGTGCATCAAAGCGAGGACCGCGCGCCGCTCAGCGATATCGTGATTGTGGCCGAGGACCAGACCGCCAGCCAGCAGCTGCGCGGCCGCCCGGAGCAGACGGCGCGCGCACGGACCCAGCTGAAGGCGGCATTGGCGGCCCGGGCTGGCACCGAGGTGCGCTGGGTCACCGTTCCGGACAGCGAAGGCGACGCCGGCACCCGTCTGCTGGCGGCCATCGCGCAGGCGCTGGCGGATGAGCCGCGGGCGCGGGTGGCAGGCGTTATCGCCTTGTCCGACGGCCAGGTGCATGACGCGGGCCAGGCGTTGAACCTGCCTGCGCCGATGCATCTGCTGCTGACCGGCCGCGCAGACGACTGGGACCGCCGCCTGGTCGTGAAAAACGCGCCCGGCTTTGCCATCATCGGCGAGCCGGTGAAGCTGACGCTGCGGATCGAGGATCAGGGCGCGGCGCCGGCTGAGGGCGGTTTTGCTGATCTGGACATCTCGGTCGGCGGCGATGCGCCGCAGCGCTTTACCCTGCCTGTGGGTGTCGATTTCGAGCTGCCGATGGTGCTGCAGCACGGCGGCCGCAATGTGATCCGGTTCAGCCTGCCCGAGGAACCGGGCGAGCTGACGGCACGCAACAACACGGCGCTGGTGCAGATCAACGGGGTCCGGGACCGGCTGCGGGTGCTGCTGGTCTCGGGCGAGCCGCATGCCGGCGGGCGCACCTGGCGCAACCTGCTGAAATCCGACAGCGCCGTGGATCTGGTGCATTTCACCATCCTGCGCCCGCCCGAAAAGCAGGACGGGGTGCCGGTCGAGGAGCTGTCGCTGATCGCCTTCCCGACCCGCGAGCTGTTTCTGGAAAAGATCGAGGATTTCGACCTGATCATATTCGACCGCTACAAGCGCCGCGGCATCCTGCCGGCGGTCTATCTGGACAATGTGGCCAATTACGCCATGGGCGGCGGCGCGGTGCTGGTGGCGGCCGGGCCGGATTTTGCCAGCGCCGACAGCATCTACCGCTCGCCGCTGTCGCTGATCCTGCCGGCCGAACCCTCGGCGCGGGTACTGAAGGAGGCCTACCGCCCGGAAGTGACGGATCTGGGCAAGCAGCATCCGGTGACCTCGGGCCTGGAGGGGGCGGCGGATTGGGGCCGCTGGCTGCGCCAGATTGAGCTGCGCCGCCCCGAAGGCCATGTGCTGATGAGCGGCGCGGGCGAGCGGCCGCTGCTGGTGCTGAACCGGGTCGGCGAGGGCCGGGTGGCGCTCTTGGCCTCGGATCATGCCTGGCTGTGGAGCCGCGGCTATGAGGGCGGCGGGCCGCAGCTGGAGCTGCTGCGCCGCCTGGCCCATTGGATGATGAAGGAACCCGAGCTGGAGGAAGAAGCGCTGTGGGCCGAGGCTTCGGGCCGGCGGATGCGGATCCTGCGGCGCACCCTGGCCGGGCAGGCGGGACCGGTGACGGTGACCAACCCGGATGGCTCCACCGTGGAGCTGGCGCTGCGCCAGACCGCGCCGGGCCAGTGGGAGGCCCGCTATCAAGGGCCGGAAGCGGGGCTGTACCGGCTGGAAGAAGGCGGCGAGACGGCGGTGGCCGGACTGGGGCCTGCGGCACCGAAGGAATTCGAGGAAACCATTGCCACCGGCGCTGTGCTGGCGCCGGTGCTGGACCCCTTGCGCGGCGGTGTGCTGCGGCTGGAGGAGGGGATGCCGTCCTTGCGCAATGTGCGGTCCGGGCGCCCGGCTGCGGGGCGCGGCTGGATCGGCCTGACGCCGCGCGCGGCTTATGAAACCCTGTCGGTCAGCCAGGGACCGCTGCTGCCCGGCTGGCTGGCGCTGCTGATGGCCTCCTTCTTCATTGTCGCGGGCTGGCTCCGCGAAGGCCGCCGCTAGGGCCGCGCAAGGCAGGCACTCCCGCCCGCCGCCTGCGCCTTGAAAGGCACTGCTCCGGTTGGGCCAAGCGCCGCGCCAAAGGCGCGGCGCCGGTCGCTTCGGGCACAGCCCGAAGCGACACACCTCTTGCCCGGCAAGGCCCCGCGTCAATCGATCCGCCCCGGTAACCGATCCGCCCGTCAGTCGATCCGCAAATCAACCCGGTCCGAGCGGCCTGCGCCGTCGATAATCACCAGCGAGGAAAACCCGGGGCCGGGGCTGGGGACCGAGAACTCGCGCTGTCTTTGCCCGGAAAGCACCGGCTGCCCATTCGCCAGCACCAGGAATGGCGCGGTGCCGCCGCGCAGTTTCAGGGTGAGGCCGCCGCTGTCCAGCCCCAGCCGGGCGCCGTCGGGCGGGAAGATCAGTTCCGGCGCATCTGCCGGCGCTGAGAACGCCGCATCGCGGGGCCGGAAGCGCTGCAGCGGCTGCGGCAATTCGGCGGAGCTGACGATCAGCGTCGCGGGCGGCGGCGGCGGCAGCGGGTCCAGCACGGGTTTCAGACGCCCGAAGGCTTCGAACAGCACAGGTGCCGCCAGATCGCCGCCGAAGATCCCCGGCACCGGGGTGCCGTCGGCGCGGCCCATCCAGACCCCGACCGCATGGCGCCCGTCCCAGCCGATCGCCCAGGCGTCGCGGTGGCCATAGGAGGTGCCGGTCTTATAGGCAATGGTGCCGCGGCGCGCGCCCGCAGGCACCGGCAGGCCGCGCAGGATGTCGCCAACCTGCCAGGCGGCCTCGGGCGAGATCAGGCGGCCTGCGGCCTGCGGGGCCTCGCCCTGCACCATCCGCAGCCTTGGCCCCTGCCCGCCTGCCGCCAGCCCGGCGTACAGCTGCACCATGCCCTGCAGGCTGATGCCGACGCCGCCAAGCGACAGCGCCAGACCGGGGGCGCCGCCGGGCAGCTCTGGCTTGGCGCCGCCTGCGCGCAGGGACGCCATCAGCCGGGCCGGGCCCAGCTCCTGCGTCAGCTTCACCACGGGGATGTTGAGCGATTGCTGCAGCGCCTCGCGGACGCGGATGTCGCCGCGGAACGCGCCGTCGAAATTCTGCGGCGCATAGCCTGCAAAATCGGCCGGGCCGTCGTGGATCAGCGTTTCCGGATGCGCCAGGCCCTGGTCGAAGGCCAGCCCGTAGACCAGCGGTTTCAGGGTGGAACCGGGCGAGCGGAGGGCCTGTGTCATATCGACAAAACCGCGCCGCTGGTCCGCGCTGGAATAGCCGGGCGAGCCGACCAGCGCCAGCACCTCGCCGGTCTGGTGATCGGCGGCGATCAGCGCGGCGGAGAGGCGGCTACCGCCCGCACGGGCCGCCTCTGCTGCCAGATGCTGCATCTGCGCCTGGATCTGCCCGTCGATGGTCAGGCGGATCAGCCGCTGGCCCGGTTGCGCAGCCTTTACCCGGTCGGCCAGATGCGGCGCCAGCTGCGGGAAGGCACCCATGCGGTGCGGCAGCGGGGTGCGGCTTGCGGTCTTTGCCTGTTCCGCTGTCAGAATTCCCTGCCGCTGCATCCGGGCCAGCACCCGGTCGCGGGCCTTGCTTGCGGCTTCGGGAAAGCGGTCGGGGCGGCGGCGTTCGGGGGATTGCGGCAGGGCGACCAGCAGCGCGGCTTCGGCCGGGGTCAGCCGGTGCGGCTCCTTGCCGAACCAGCTGTAGGCCGCCGCGCGGATGCCCTCGGCTGCGCCGCCATAGGGGGCGTGGGTCAGGTAGAGTGTCAGGATCCGGTCCTTGCTGAGGCGGCGCTCCAGCGCCAGCGCCACCCGCATCTGGCGCAGCTTGCCTGCCCAGCGGCCGGTGGTGCCATCCTCCAGCAGGCGCGCCACCTGCATGGTGAGGGTGGAGCCGCCGGAGACCGCGCGGCCGTTCCACAGCGCCTGTCCGGCGGCACGGATCAGGGCCATGGGGTCGACGCCGGCGTGGGAGTAAAAGCGCTTGTCTTCGTAGCGCAAGAGCATCTTGAGAAAGCGCGGGTCGGCGTCTGCGGGCTGCACGGCGAGGCGCCAGAGACCGGTGCCGGCCGGGTAGGCGCGCAGCAGCTTGCCGTTGCGGTCAAGCACTTCGGTGGAGGTTTCCGCGAGGGTGAGCGGCAGGTCTGTGCGCTCGATCCAAGCGTCAAAGCTGCGGTAGCCGGAAAGCGCCGCAACGAGAGCGAACATCAAAATTGCGGCGCGCCATTTCCACCTTCGGCCCGGCGGCACCGCCGGGCCGCGCCCGGGCCTCCCCATAGGAGGGCGCTTCGCACCCCCCCAGGCCCGGGCGCGGCCCTCAGCTTTGGTCCGCCAGCGTTTCACCTGACCTCCACACGCCCCGTTGCGCTGCGGGCGCGGTAGGCGGGGCGGTACATGTCCTCAACCGAAGCCGCGGGGTGGTGGAACCTGCCCGGCGTCACCGCGCGGGCGATATAGGCCAGCGTCACCGGCGCGGCGCCGTGCACATTCACCGCCGCCAGAAAGCGGTCGCTGCGAAACTCGGCATGTTCGGCCTTGGCCGGGTTCAGCCAGTCGAGATCGCGCAGATCGCCGGAGCGCAAGAGGTTCGGGTTGTCGATCTCGAACCCGGCGGGCAGCGGGTCGCTGATCATCAGCCGGGCGCCGGTCTTTTCATGCGGCTTCACCCGCAGGACCGCCACAAACCGCGCGCCGGCGCGGACGGACCCGGCGTCCATCGGCTGGCCCTCCAGCGTGTAGTAGCTGCGCTCAATGGTGTAGCCGAAGCCGCCCGCGGCGGGCGCAACCCGGGGCACGCCGAGCGTGGTCAGGGTGATGTCCGCGGTGCGGCCGCTGGCGGCGGTCAGGGACAGATCCGGCATGTCCTGCCCGTCTGCGGCCTGCACGAACGGGCCCTGGACGGGCTGGCCGTTCACCAGCAGGCCGGAATCTTCGGGCCGCTGGGTCAGCGCGTGGGCAGCCATCAGCGTCCAGGCGGCCTCTTGCGTGGACCGGGTGCCGCTGGCGCCCGAGAGCCGTGCGGACAGGCTGACCCGGTCCACAGCCTCTGACCCCGCCTCGGCGGCCAGGGCCAGAACCCCGGCGGTATCGCGCAGGCCGGTGCCGAAATCGGCGCGCCACAGGCGGCTGTCCTTGTTTTCGGCATTGCCGATCATCTGCGCGGCGCGGGCGAACATTGCGTCCGCCCGCCGCTGGTCGCCATAGGCCGCGAGCGCGGCGCCCAGCTGCGCGGCGGCAAGCGGGGTGGCAAAGGCCTCGCCCTTCACATCGGCGTAATAGCGCAGGTCGCCCATCCGGGCCGCCCCCTCGCGCGCCAGCACCAGAAGGGCATAGGCAATATCCCCGCCGCCCCTGTCGAAGTCGGGGGCGTAGTTGATGCGGTTGCGCAGGTTGTCCATCGCCTGGGCGAAGGCCTGCTGCGGCACCTCATAGCCTTGCGCGCGGGCGCGGCTGAGGAAGTCGCTGGCGTAGGCATCGAGCCAGAACTCGCCGCTGCCTGCGCGCCACATCCCGAAGGCGCCGCTGGGGGCCTGGCGGGTCAGCACCTTGCGGATCGCCGCGTTGATGCGGCTGTCCACTGCCGGGCCATCGCCCAGCCCCGCTGCCTGGGCCACGCTGCTGAGGTACAACAGCGGCAGCGCCTTGGAGGTGACCTGTTCGGTGCAGCCATAGGGGTACTGGTCCAGCTCCGCCAAAAGGCCCGGCACGTCGAACTTGGCCAGCGGGCCGGAGGAGATGGCGGCCCGCGCGGTGCCCGGCAGGAGGCCGGTGAAGATGTCCCTGCTGAACAGGAAGGTGTCGCCGCCCGCGAGCGTGAAGCGGCGGGTCTGCGAGACCACGGGATCATTGGCGCGGACCGGCAGACGCAGATCCTGGCGCAGCCGCTGCCCGTCCGGGGTGGTGAGGGTGAGGGTCAGCTGGTGGTCGCCGGCACCTTGCGCCGTTACTGGCAGTTCCAGCACAGCCTTGCCCTGCTCCGCCAGGGTAACCGAGGCAGGCAGGCTGCCGAGGGTGAGGCCGCCGCCGGTGCTGGCACTCAGCGCCATCTCGCCAGCCGGACCGCCGGCATGCACGATCTCGATCCTGGCGCGGCTTTCATCGCCGGGCGCCAGGAAGCGCGGCAGGGAGGCGGTGACCACCACCGGGTCGCGCACCAGCATGTCGGCCTCGGCCTGCCCTACGGCTTTGCCCGACCAGGCCACCGCCATCAGCCGCACGGTGCCGTTGAAAGCGGGCAGGGTCATCGGAAACTCCGCCGCGCCATTGGCGCCCACTTTCAGGGGACCGGAGAAGATCGCCACCAGGTCCTGGGCCGGCGGCGGCGATTGCATCTTGAGGCCGGTTTCGGCGTCGCCGCCGGAGCGGATGCGGCCCATGGCGCCGTTGCCGGGGTCGATCAGGCGGCCATAGACGTCGCGCAGCTCCATCCCCATTCGGCGCTGGCCGTAGTAATGCGCGCTGGGATCGGGGCTGGTGAAGCCGGTGAGATTGAGGATGCCAAGGTCGACGGCGGCAACCGTCAGCCAGACCTCTTCGCCCTCGTCAGCGCCATCCACGCGGAGTTTCGCAACCTGAGTGCCGCGCGGGCGGGCCACTTCGGGCACCTCGATGGCGACCTCCAGCTGCTGGTCCGGCTGGGTGATGCCGGCATGCGCCAAACCAAGGGCGCGCAGCGGGGTGCGGCCCTGCTTGCCCGCAACCGGCTGGATCACCGTTGCGGTCACATAGGCGCCGCTGCCCCAGTCCTGCGTCACTTCCAGCGGAATCACGGTTTCGCCCGCGGGCACCTCAACCGCCATCCGGCGGATCAGGTGGTCCGAGACCACCGAGATCAGCGCGGTGCCTGCGGCCTGCGGCACGATACGCAGGCGGGCGGTGCCGCCGGGGGTGTAGGTTTCGCGGTCCAGCGACAGCTCCAGCCGGGCGGGTGTTTCGGTGCTGCCTTCGGGGGCGTACCAGCCGGCATAGAAATCCAGTGCAGCGGCGGCATAGGCGCCGTCCAGACGCTCCACCACCAGCTCATACCGGCCCCAGTCGACGGGCTGCGACAGTGCCAGCGGATCGCGGCCCAGCTGCGCCTCGCCGGTGGCGACGCGGCTGCGGCGGGTGATCGGCTCCCAGTTCCAGTTGCCGTAAAGCTGATACCACTGATAACGGGTCTCGACCCGGTTCAGGGTCCATTTCACCCGCATCGGCATCGGCGTCAGGTCCGGCGACAGGGCGATGAGGTCAAAGCCGGCCTCGGACCCTTCTGCCGCGACCTCCTCAAACAGCGGCTTGATGCCAAGCACGGGACCGGCAGGGCGCACGGGAAGCTCCAAAGTGCGCTCCACCGGGCGGGCGGCGCCGTCAGCGACGCGGGTGGTCAGGGTGGCCGTCAGCGGTTTGCCCTCGGCCGGGGCGGCGGCAGGCAGGTTGACCGCAAAGACAGCGCGGCCGTCGGGGCCGGTTTCCTGGCCGCCGAAATACCCGGTCTGGCCGGAGGACGCCGCATCATAGCGGCCAAAGCGGAAGCCGGGCCATTGGTCCAGCGTGCTGGCGGCGCTGAGGCGGATGCCGCCTTCCACCTTCAGCCCCGCGCCGGGAGCGCCGAACAGGTAATCTGCTTGCAGAGCGATCTGCGCGGCAGCGCCGGGCTGGAGGGCGTCCGCGTTGGCGACCTCCTGCGCGAAATCTATACGCTCGGGCAGAAAATCCTCAACCAGGATCTGGCGGCTGGCGAGTGCGGGCGCCTTGAGGTCGCTCTTGATCTCGATCCGCCAGGTGCCGCGCGGCGCGGCGGGGCCGGTGGCCAGGGCAAAGACATGGCCGCCCTTGCGGCCCGCGGCGGAGGTCTGGCGGCTGTATTCCACGCCGTCGGGACGCAGCAGGATCGCGGTAAGCGGCAGGCCCTCGACGGCTTGTGCCCTGGCGTCGCGGGCCAGCGCGGTCATATGCACGGTTTCGCCTGCACGGAAGGCGCCGCGGGTGGTGGCGAGGAACACATCCACCGGCCCCGGCGCCGGGCGGCCGGCAACGCCGCGGTCGGAAAGATCGAAGGCGGCGTCATTCAGCGGCAGGAAGGTGAAATCCCCCTGCCCCGCCTGCGCGGTGATCAGCGCCGGCGCCGCACTGCCGGAGCCGCGGGTCAGGCCGGGGGCGAAATGCACATAGCCGCTGGCGTCGCTGGTTTCAGTCGCCTGCACCTCATTGGCGCTGGAGATCAGGCTGACCTTGGCATCCGCCTGCGGTTCGGCATCTGCCAGCCCCAGCACCTGCACATGCAGACCGTCGCTGCCGGACATGGTGCTGAGGCCGAGGCCGGTCAGCACAAACCATTGCGTGGCACCGGCGTCATCATAAGGATCGGCGCCCGGCACCCGCGCGGTGAGGGCGTAGAGACCCGGTTTCTGTCCTGTCAGCGCCTCGTCCAGCGGCAGGCGGCTGGTCATTGCCTGATTGAGCGCGGTGTCCACCCCGGCGCTGCCCTGCCAGATCTCCTCGGCAATATCCGCGGCGAAATGCTTATCCTCCCACTGCGACAGCGGCCGGGCGAAATAGCCCTCCTGCAGGGTGCGCAGGACGTTGCGGCTGCTGACCCGGCGCAGCCGCAGGTCCAGTTCCGTGAGGTTCACCGTCTCCACCGGCAAGGCTGCCGCGCCGCCGGCCGGCAGCACATAGGCGCGGCCCGGGAAGCGGACCGATGGCGCGCGGTCGCGGACATAATGGGTCAGTCCGACATCTTTATAGAGCTGCTCGCCGCTGGCCGAAGGCAGGCCGCGGCGCAGGGTCAGCTGGTAGCGCTTGCCATGCTCCGCCCCGTCAAAGCACAGCTGCCGGCCGGATGCGGTGACCGCCAGGCTGCTGCCGGCCAAGCGCACGTAGTTTTCGTAATCGGTTCCGGCCTGTTCCAGGTCCTCGGAAAACTCGGCGCAGATGCGGGGGGCGGCACTGTCGCTTTCAACCGTGGAACCGGTGACGCGGAAGCCGTATTTCCGGACCGCATATTGAATCAGCTCGGCATTTTCCTTGAGCGGAATGATGTCGTCGGCCAGGCGCAGAAGCGGCAGCATCTCGCGGCCGCGGCCAAGCGCCTCCGCCGCTTTAGCGGCCTGACGAAGGGCCTGCGCCTGATCCACCGGGGCGGCCGCCCGCAAGTAGCCGTTGAGGGCCGCTGAATGAGCCTCCTGCCGGAAGCGGCGCTGCTGGGAGCGGTTGCCGGAGTCCTGGGCGGCGCGCAGCAAATAGGCCGAGAAGCGGGTCCAATCCGCGGCGGAATCCGTCAGCACCAGCGCCTGCCCCATCCAGCGCAGCGCCGCGAGCGGCTGCCCGGCGCGGAACAGCGAACGGGCCGCCGCGACCGCCTCGGCGGCATCCTCTGCGGTCAGCGGGTAGGCCAGGCCAAGCGATTGGGCGAGCGTGGCTGCGTGCGGCAGATCCAGGCCCGGGATTGCCGCCAGCCGGCCTGCCCGCGCGGCGGCCTCTGCCTGCAGCCCGCCGGGGGCCGGCAGTTTCAGCGCCGAAAAGGCGCCCTCGTAGGGGCTGGGCCGGTTCAGGGCGGATTTCGGGAAACAGGCATTTGCCTTCTGGTTGAACACAAATCCGGAACAATCCGCCTGGGCAGAACAGGCCCGCGCGCAGGCGTCCACGTCGGTATCGAACAGCGGCTGCAGATCCGAGCCGAAAAAGTCGGTGTCGGCAAAAGCCTTGTAACGGAAATCAGGCACCGCCGGACCGGCCCAGGCAACGGGCAGGAACGCAATAAAAGCAATAACATACAGCAGAATAGAAGCAAACAGACGCGGCATGGCACCCTCCAATACTGGGGGCAGGCTGGCATGGGTTTAACGTCATAGCAAGATTCACCCGCGTAACACGTAAGGGCAGCCCTGCTGTTTCCTGCGTGCGGAATTGCCGCGCGCTGTTTGTGTTAATGTATTTCCGGAGTTCGCAGGGATGACCCTTGCCAGCAAATTAGCGGAAGAAAGACGGGCCCGTCTGGCCGCCGAGCGGCTGCTCGAGCTGAAGAAGGCTGAGCTGTCGGCTGCCAACCGCAAGCTGGGCCGGCATGCGCTGGCGCTGACCATGAAGATCGGGCAGACCCAGGCCGAAGTGGCCACCGTGCGCGACGAGAACGCCAAGGTGAAATCCGATCTCACCACCGCGCATGAAAAGGTGGAGACTGCGGAGCGGCGGCTGTGGCATTCGATCCAGGCCTTTCAGGACGGGTTTGCCTTTTTTGATGCCGCTGGCAGCCTGATCGGGGCGAACACCGCCTATTTCAATATCTTCGACGGCCTGGAAGAGGTCGCGCCCGGCATCTCCTATGTGCGGATCCTGGAGCTTCTGACCGGCGAGGGGCTGATCAATACCGGCGAGCTGAGCTCCGATGCCTGGCGCGAAATGATGCATGAGCGCTGGCTCTCCCCCGCGCCCGATCCGGTAGTGGTCCAGCTGTGGGATGAGCGGTATTTGCGGCTGATCGATCAGCGCGGCCATGGCGGCGACATGGTGTCGCTGGCGCTCGATATCACCTCGACCGTGCACTACGAAAAGGAGCTTTGCGCCTCCCGCGCCCGCGCTGAAGCGGCCAACCGCGCCAAATCCGCCTTCCTCGCCAATATGAGCCATGAGATCCGCACCCCGATGAACGGGGTGGTGGGCATGGCGGAACTGCTGTGCGACACCGATCTGGATGAAGAACAGCGGCTTTACACCAGCACCATCAAGAACTCGGGCGAGGCGCTGCTGGTCATCATCAACGACGTGCTCGACTATTCCAAGATCGAGGCCGACAAGCTGGAACTGCACCCCGAGCCCTTTGATCTGGAGCGCTGCCTGCACGAGGTGGTGATGCTGCTGCAGCCCACCGCGCGGGACAAGGGCATTGGCTTGCTGGTGGATTACGACCTGTTCCTGCCCACCCGCTTTACCGGCGATCCGGGCCGCATCCGGCAGGTGCTGACAAATCTGGCAGGCAACGCGGTGAAGTTCACCAGGGAGGGGCATGTGACCCTGCGGGTGACCGGCATCACATCGCCCGACAACAGGGAATGCGCGGTGCATGTCAACATCGAGGACACCGGCATCGGCATCCAGAAGGAGAAGGTCGGCCACATCTTCGGCGAGTTCAACCAGGTCGAGGATGACCGCAACCGCCAGTTCGAAGGCACCGGCCTGGGGCTGGCGATTTCCAAGCGGCTGATTGAGCTGATGGGCGGCGAGATCTGGGTCGACAGCGAGGAAGGCAAAGGCTCCTGCTTCGGCTTCCGCCTGCCGCTGCCCATTGACGGATCAGCAGGACAGGATGTGCCGAAGCTGCCCGGCTCACTGCGCCATGTGCTGCTGGCGGATGATTCGCCGCTCAACTGCGAGATCCTGCAGAAACACCTGCTGATGCTGGGCATTCAGGTCACCACTGCGGAAACCGCGGCTGGCGCGCTGGCCGCGATGCACGGCAGCATTGATCTGGTCATCTGCGGCCACAATCAGCCCGGGCTGGATGGCGTGCAGCTGACGAGGACCCTGAAATCCGGAGCCTGGCGCGGGGTGCCGGTGCTGATGCTGAATTCCGGCCCGCAGGGCGCCAATGACCCGGAAATCCGCCGGCTGGCGGACGGGGTGCTGCAAACCCCTGCCCCGCGCGACGAACTTTTCAACCAGCTGGCCAGGCTGGGGGCGATTGCAGCCGGCGCTGGCTGCGCGGCACCGCTGCAGGAGGCGCTGACGGCAGACAGGGCGGCAGCACCGCAGGCAGATGCTGCGGCACCGCAGAGTGAACCGCCCGCCGGGCCGCAGCCGGAACTGCGCCGGATGCGGGTGCTGGCGGCAGAGGACAACAAGACCAATCAGCTGGTGTTCAGCAAAATGGTGAAAGAGCTGAACCTGGAACTGAAGTTTGCCGGCAACGGGCTGGAGGCGGTCGAAGCCTTCCAGACGTTCCGCCCGGATATGATTTTCATGGACATTTCGATGCCGGTAATGGACGGCAAGGAAGCCACAGACAGGATCCGCAGCATCGAGGCTGACACCGGCGGCCATGTTCCGGTTGTGGCCCTGACCGCCCATGCGATGGCAGGCGATTCAGACGGCATCCTCGCGGCCGGCCTGGACCATTACCTGACCAAGCCGCTGCGCAAGGCGCTGATCCACGAAAAGATCCGCGCCTTTGCGCCGAAGGGGACACAGCCACTGGATCCGGACGGCCCGCCTGCCCCCGCTGCCGCCTGAGCGTCCGAGCAGTCTGAGCCGGCAGGTCTCTCCCGCCGCAGCCACGCCCAACCGTAAAGGTGCTTTCTTTGAAAGCGCCGGAGCGGCCGGGAGCCCTCCGCCTGTCTCAGGCGCTGCGCAAAAAGACTGGCTTGCCGGGGTCCGACAATGCCGGCTGATAGACGTAGCCGCCGGCGTCGAAGTCTGTGAGGCTCGCCGCATCCGTCAGCCGGTTCTGGATAACGAAGCGCGCCATCGCCCCGCGGGCGCGTTTGGCGTAAAAGCTCACCACCTTGGGCGTGCCGTTCTTGTCTTCCATGAACACCGGCGTGACCACCCGCAGCTTCAGCGCCGACAGATCCACGGCGCCGAAATATTCCTGACTGGCACAGTTGACCAGAACGCTGGCATTTACCGCTTCCGCCTGCGCATTCAGCGCGTCAGAAATCTTGCTGCCCCAGAATTCATAAAGGTTCTTGCCGCGCGCATTTTTCAGCCGCGATCCCATTTCCAGCCGGTAGGGCTGCATCGCATCGAGCGGGCGCAGCACGCCGTAAAGTCCGGACAAGATGCGGAAGTGCTCCTGCGCCCAGGCCATTTCGTCAGCATCCAGCGAGCCGGCCTCCAGCCCCTGATAGGTGTCGCCGGCAAAGGCCAGCGCCGCCGGGCGGGTGGCTTCCGTTTTCGGATCGGCGGCAAAGTCCTGAAACCGCGCATGGTTCAGCTTGGCCAGATCCTCGCTGATGTGCATCAGCTTCATCAGATCGGCCACGGATTGGCCGCGCGCCACCTCTGCCAGCTCTACCGCGTCGTCATGCAGCGCGGGCCAGGTCATCGCCTGCTCCCGTTCCGCCCAGTCCAGCTTCTTGGCCGGAGAGGTCACTACCAGCATATCTGCCCCTTTGAATTCTTGGCCCGGCTGCCAGGCCCGGGTTCCTTGGCGCGACCCTAGCCCGCGCCGCGCAGGACGTCCAGAAACGCCGCCGCGAAACGTTCGGCGCGGCGCTCCCCTAACAGCCTTGTGATCCCGGCCTCGTCATCGCTGCGCATCTGCGCCACCTTGGCCAGGAGCGAGGCCGAACAGGTCAGCGGTTTCAGTGTGCCGCAGCCGCCGCGCGCCAGCTGCGCCTGAACCTCCAGCAGCCGGTCATAAGCCGGCCCCGCCTCGCGTCCCGCCAGCTTGCGGCGCGCCGGGTGGAGCTGTTCCGCCGCCCCGGTGATCACGTCCAGAAAATCATCGCCGTAGCGCTCCAGCTTTTTGGCGCCGACACCGCTGATGCGGGCCATCCGGTCCAGGGTTTCCGGGCGGGTCTCGGCCATCTCGATCAGGGTGCGGTCAGGGAAGATCACATAGGCCGGCACTTTCTGCGCCTCGGCCAATGCACGCCGCTTGGCCTTCAGCGCCGACAGCAGCGGCGCGTCCTCTTCCGAGACCAGCGCCTTGACCGCCGGGCGGCGGTCGGCGGATTTGATGGTGTCGCGGCGCAGCTCGATCGACTGCTCGCCGCGCAGGATCGGCAGCGCCGCTTCGGTAAAGCGGAGCGCGCCGTGGCGTTCCGGATCGGGGCGCAGCAGGTCGTGGCCCATCATCTGCCTAAACACCGCCTGCCACTGGCGTTTGCCGAACTCCTTGCCGCAGCCATAGACCGACAGCTGGTCATGGCGCTTGGCGCGGATCCGCTCGTTATCAGCGCCCAAGAGGATGTCGATCAGATGGCCGGAGCCGAACCATTCCTCGGTCCTGAGCACGGCAGACAGCGCCTTCCTGACCACGGTGGTGCCGTCGAACACATCGGCCGGCGTATCGCAGAGGTCGCAATTTCCGCAAGGCTCCGCCGCCTCGCCGAAATAGGCCAAGAGTTTCTGGCGGCGGCAGCGCAGCGCCTCGGCCAATCCCAGCAGCGCGTTCAGCCGGGCATGGTCGGCGGCGCGGCGTTCCGGCGGGGCCAGCCCTTCATCCACCTGGGTGCGGCGCAGGCGGATGTCGTCGGGGCCGAACAGGGTGAGGGTTTCGGCGGGTGCGCCGTCGCGCCCCGCGCGGCCGATTTCCTGATAATAGGCCTCGATGGATTTCGGCAGGTCGGCATGGGCGACCCAGCGGATGTCGGGCTTGTCTATCCCCATGCCGAAGGCGACGGTGGCGACCACGATCAGCCCATCCTCGCGGGCAAAGCGGGTTTCCACGATGCGGCGGTCCTCGGCCTCCATGCCGCCGTGGTAGAAACAGGCGGAATGGCCGGCCTCGCGCAGGGCGGCGGACAGCGCTTCGGTCTTGGCGCGGGTGCCGCAGTAGACGATGCCGGACTGGCCCTTGCGGGCGGCGGCGAACTCCAGGATCTGGCGGCGCGGGCTGTCCTTGGCGGCAAAGGCGAGGTGGATGTTGGGCCGGTCAAATCCGCGCAGGAAGCTGCGCGGCGCCTCGCCGTCGAACAGCTTCTGGACGATTTCTTCCTGGGTTTCCTGATCGGCGGTGGCGGTGAAGGCGGCCAGCGGCACATCCAGCGCGCGGCGCAGCTCGCCGATGCGCAGGTAATCGGGGCGGAAATCATGGCCCCACTGGCTGACGCAATGGGCCTCGTCCACCGCAATCAGGCTGACGCCGATCCGCCGCAGCATCCCCATCGCCGCGCCCGAGGCGAGCCGTTCCGGCGCCATGTAGAGGAGTTTCAGCCGCCCGGCCTCGATTGCTTCCCAGACGGCTTCGGTTTCCTCATCCGTGTTGCCGGAGGTGAGCGCGCCGGCGGTGACGCCCGCCTCCTGCAGGGCGCGGACCTGATCGCGCATCAGCGCAATCAGCGGCGAGATCACCACGGTGACGCCCTCGCGCAGCAGCGCGGGCAGCTGGAAGCACAGGGATTTGCCGCCGCCGGTGGGCATGATCGCCAGCACGTTTTCGCCCGCGGTCACGGCGTCGACGATCTCCTCCTGCCCGGGGCGGAAGGCGTCAAAGCCGAAAATCTCGCGCAGGATCGGGGACGCGCCTGTCAGGGCTGCCGGGACTGTCATGGGGGCGGGTGGCCTCGTGGTGCTGGTGTCTGCTCTTGCTTGGCAGGCACAATCCCACAGGAGGCATGGGGCGGCAAGGGCGTTGAGGTTGCATTCTTGCGCTGAGGGCAGCACCCGACCCTGGGCGGCGTGAAGCGCCCTCCCGTTTTGCCGGAGGCAAACCTTTGGTTTGACGGGGAGGGTCGGGCGCTGCCCGGCCTATCGGCCGGGCAAGAGATCAGTAGAACGCCGAGACGTTGTTCACCAGGATGATGCGCAGCGCGTAGACCGCGATCAGCACCGCCAGCGGCGCCAGGTCGATGCCGCCCATATTGGGTATGATGCGGCGCACCGGGGCATAGAGCGGCTCCAGAATGCGGTTCAGCCCGTACCAGATCTGCGCCACCAGCTGCTGGTGCAAGTTCAGGACCTGGAAGTTGATCAGCCAGCTCATGATCACATGGGCAATGATGAAGAACCAGACAATGTCCAGGATCAGCATCAGGATTTGGAACAGCGAAACCATCTGTAATTCCCTCTTTCGAACAGCCACACAGGTAAGCAGACGCGGCGAAATGCGCAAGGCTTCCGCGAGGTTGCAGTTGACGCGCTGTAAACGGGTGGCATCACGGGCGCAAGCGAAACAGGAGGCCCTGCGCATGTACCCTATATTCCGCCTGATCAAGGATACCGTTCTGGCCAGCCGGATGCCGCGGCTGCCGATCACCGGCCTGCATGTCTCGCACCACATCTGCTGGCCCTGGGATCTGGACATGTGGATGGAGCTGAACAACGGCCGCACCATGACGCTGTATGACCTGGGCCGCACCATGCTGGCGCAGCGGGCGGGGCTGATCGGCGCGCTGAAGAAAAACCGCTGGGGGCTGACGGTGGCGGGATCCTCGGTGCGCTACCGCCGCCGCATCCGCGGCTTTGAGAAGTTCGAGATGCGCAGCCGCGCGGCGGGCTGGGATGACAAGTTCATCTATGTCGAGCAGTCGATGTGGAAGAAGAACGGCGACTGCGCCAGCCATGTGATGCTGCGCACCGCGGTCACCGGCCGGAACGGGATTGTCCCGCCCGCCACGGTTCTGGCTGCATTGGGGCAAGACACTGAAATTTCTCCCGAATTGCCGGGCTGGATCAAGGATTGGTGCCAAGCGGATGGCGGCCGCCCCTGGCCGCCGATGCAGGACGGGCTTGCCTAGGCCCCTGCCCGCCTGCCATACCTGAAGGCAACGATAAAAAGAGGCCGGGCATGCAGCAGGTATCCACGCGCAAGCGGATCTGGGGATGGTGGTTCTTTGACTGGGCCAGCCAGCCGTATCAGACACTGCTGGTGACGTTTGTATTCAGCCCGTTTTTTGCCGCTGCCGCGGCGGATTACTTCATGTCCCAGGGGCTGGCGGACGAGGCCGCCAAGGCGCAGGCGCAGACCGTCTGGTCGCTGTGCCTGACGGTGACCGGGCTGATCATCGGCTTCGGCGCGCCGTTTCTGGGCGCGCTGGCCGATATCACCGGGCGGCGCCTGCCCTGGATCATGATGTTTTCACTGATGTATCTGATCGGCGCCGGGGGGCTGTGGTACATGGATCCCGGCGGCAGCAACCTGTGGTGGATGCTGATCAGCTTCGGTTTTGGCTTCATCGGAGCCGAATTTGCGCTGATCTTTGTCAATGCGCAGCTGCCCACCCTCGCCAGCCGCGAGGATGTCGGGGATGTGTCCGGTTCCGGCTTTGCCTTTGGCTATCTTGGCGGTGTGATAGCGCTGTTCATCATGCTCCTGCTGTTTGTCGAGCAAAGCTCAGGCAAGACGCTGATCGGCCTCAGCCCGGCCCTGGGGCTGGATGCGGCGGCAAAAGAGGGCACCCGTGCCGTCGGCCCGTTCACCGCGGCCTGGTTTGCTGTTTTCATGGTTCCCTATTTCCTGTGGGTCAAGGACCAGGCCGCCACCGGGCGCAAGGCCAGCCTGGGCAAAGCCTGGCAAATGGTGGTCAAACTGGTTGCCAGCCTGCGCCACCGGCTGAGCCTGGCGGCCTATCTTGGCTCGGCGATGTTTTACCGCGATGCGCTGAACGGGCTGTACGGGTTCGGCGGTGTCTATGCCAAGCTGGTGCTGGGCTGGGAGATCACCCAGATCGGCATTTTCGGCATTGTCGCCGCCTTTGCCGCCACCGTGTTCAGCTGGCTGGGCGGCAAGGCCGACCGGCGGCTGGGCCCGAAACCGGTGATCATCACCTCGGTCCTGGTGCTGGCCTTTGTCTGCCTGATCATCGTCAGCATGTCGCGGAGCCAGATTTTCGGCTTTGCCCTGGCAGAGGGCTCCACCCTGCCCGACAGGGTATTTTTCGGCTGCGGCATTCTGATCGGCGGCTTCGGCGGCATCCTGCAGGCCGCCAGCCGCAGCCTGATGGTGCGCCACACCAGCCCTGCGGATGCGACCGAAAGCTTCGGCCTGTATGGATTGTCGGGGCGTGCCACCGCATTCCTCGCGCCGGCGCTGATCGGCCTGGCCACCACCGTGACCGGCAGCGCCCGGCTGGGGATCACCCCCGTGATCGGGCTGTTTCTGATCGGATTGGTACTGTTGTTCTGGGTTCAAGGAGAAGGAGATCAGGAGTGAAACTGTTTCTTGCCATCTGTTTGGCGGTTGCGGGCCTATACAGCCCGGCAAGCGCGCAAACCCCCGCCAAGGCCCTGTTCGGAGCCAAGCCCGGCGCCTCGCAGCAGCGCCCCGCGCCGTTCGGCTCTTATGCCAAGGGCTGCGTTGCCGGCGCCGCCCGGCTGCCCGAGACCGGCCCCACCTGGCAGGCGATGCGCCTGAGCCGCAACCGCAACTGGGGCCATCCGGCGGCGATTGAATTCGTCAAGGATCTGAGCCGCGTGGCGGCCAGGCAGCGCGGCTGGAAGGGGCTTTATATCGGCGACATCAGCCAGCCGCGCGGCGGGCCGATGCTGTCGGGCCACCGCAGCCATCAGATCGGCCTCGATATCGACATCTGGATGCGGCCGCCGGACCGGCTGAACCTGAGCCGCAGCGCGCGGGAAAACATCTCCTCGATCTCGATGCGCCGGGCCAGGGGCGCCTATGTGAATTCCAGCTGGACCCGCGCCCATCACGAAATCCTCAAGGCCGCGGCCAAGGACAAGCGGGTGGCGCGGATTTTCGTCTTTCCCGGCGCCAAGGTGCAGATGTGCAATGACGAGAAGGGCGACCGCCGCTGGCTGCGCAAGATCCGGCCCTGGTGGGGCCATCACTACCACTTCCATGTGCGGCTGGCCTGCCCGCGCGGCGCGCGCGGCTGCGCGGATCAGGCCGCCCCGCCCAAGGGCGACGGCTGCGCCGATGCGCAGCGCTGGGTCAATGACATTCTGAACCCGCCGCCGCCGAAACCAGTTGACCCCAACGCGCCGAAGCCTAAACCGAGAAGGGATTACACCCTTTCGGACCTGCCCAAGCAATGCGCCGCCGTTCTGCGATCAAACTGACCCTGGCCCTTGCGGCCGCCGCCTGCCTGGCTGCGGCGGCCTATGCGGCCAACCGCCCCGCCGCCGCCGCGGCGGGCAAGGCGCAGTACCTCAGCAGCTATACCTGGAAGCTGAACCAGCGCTGGTTCGGCGGGTTCTCGGCGCTGAAGCTCAGCAGCGGCGGCACCGCAATGACCGTGCTCAGCGACCGGGCCACTTTGGTGACAACCCGGATCCAGCGCAGCCAGGGTCTGATTTCCGGCATCACGGCCCGGCGCGCGCACGGACTGCGGTCTTCCACCGGCAAAACGCTCAGAGGCTTTGCCGGCGACAGCGAAGGTCTGGCGGTGGCCGCGGACGGCAGCCGCTATATCTCCTTTGAAGGCGCCGCACGGGTGGCGCGCTACCAAAGCCCCGGGAGCCGCGCCACGGTGCTGCCGCGCCCCAAGGCGTTCCGCAGCCTGCCGCCCAACAAATCGCTGGAAACCCTGGCCATCGATTCCCGCGGGCGGCTGTATACCTTGCCCGAACGCGCCCTGGACAGGCACGGGCAGATCCCGGTCTGGCGCTGGAACGGCCGCCGCTGGTCGCACCCCTTCAGCCTGCCGCCCGAGGGTGGTTTTCTGCCGGTGGACGCCGATTTCGGCCCCGACGGGCGGTTCTACCTCCTGGAACGCGACTTTACCCTGTTCGGCTTCCGCAGCCGGTTGCGGCGCTGGGACATCACCGCCGCCGGGCCGGTGAACGAGGCGATCCTGCTGCAGACCCGCTCCGGCATCCATGACAATCTGGAAGGGCTGTCGGTCTGGGCTGATGGCGGCGGGCGGCTGCGCGCCACGATGGTGTCGGACGATAATTTCCTGCCCTTTCAACGCACCGAAATAGTGGAATACGCGCTGCCCCGCTGACCACCCGCCGCCGCGCCGCGGCAGCGGCGCCGGGCCCAACCGGGCGGCGCATTTCCTGAAATGCGCCCGAGCGGACGGGAGCCCCTGCCCCGCAGGATGCTTGCAGCAGCGGCAGCTCCGGTTTAAAGCGCCAGTCTTCTGCCGTGGCAGGGATGATGCCCGCGGCCTTGATAAATGGATCCGGCCCATGACCCGCTCGCATATTCCCGGCATCGTTGCCATGGCTGCCGTCGTGGTGGCCTCCAATATCCTGGTGCAATTCCTGTTCGGCCAATGGCTGACCTGGGGCGCCTTCACCTATCCCATCGCCTTCCTGGTCACCGATGTGATGAACCGGGTCTACGGCACCGCAGCGGCGCGCAAGGTGGTTGTGGCCGGTTTCCTGGCCGGGGTTGCCTGTTCGCTGATCGGCACCCGGATCATGCTGCAGGGCGACGGCTTCACCTATCCGGCCGTGACCCTGCGGATTGCGCTTGCCTCCGGTGTTGCCTTCCTCACCGCGCAGCTTCTCGACGTGGCCGTGTTCTCAGCCCTGCGCGAGGGCAAATGGTGGCGCGCGCCGCTGGCCTCGACCCTGATCGGCTCCTCCGTCGATACCGCGCTGTTCTTCACCCTCGCCTTCTCCGGCGGGCTCAGCTGGCTGGAGCCCGGCAACGATGTGGCCTGGGCGGGCGAGGTGCTGCCGCTGCTGGGCAGCGGCCCCTTGGCGCCGCTGTGGGTCTCGCTGGCCGCGGCCGACTGGATGGTGAAACTGTCGCTTGCGCTGCTGGCGCTTGTGCCGTTCCGCATCATCGTGCGTAAACTGACCGAAAAGACCACATGATTTTGTTTTGACATCTGCCGAATCTGTGGCAGGCTGAAGTCACACGAAACATTCAGAAAGGAGGTGCCCATTGTCTAGAGAAGCTATGGAGAGCAGTGCCGGAACAGTTCAGAAGGTGTGCGGCCGAGGCAGCCCTTGGCGCGTATAAACCCCTGAATTGGTGCTGACCTAACCGGTGCACCTCCTATCATCTCGAAGGGCTGTTCCCGCGTGTGGGAACAGCCCTTTTCGATTACTGACTGAGCCATGATCCACGTTAACGCGCAAATCTCCCTGCAGGACTGGGAAGTCACCGAAAGCTTTGTCCGCGCCTCGGGCCCCGGCGGCCAGAATGTGAACAAGGTGGCCACCGCGGTGGAACTGCGGTTCGAGGCCGAACGCTCGCCTGCGCTGACGGCTGCGGTCAAGAACCGGCTGAAACGGCTGGCCGGGCGCCGCTGGACCAAGGAAGGCGCCATCATCCTGCAATGCGACGAGACCCGGTCGCAGCAGCGCAACCGCGAGATTGTGCGCGAACGGCTGGCCGAACTGGTGCGCAAGGCGCTGGTGGCGCCAAAGCGGCGGATTGCCACCAAACCGACCCGCGGTTCGGTCAAGCGGCGGCTTGAGGCCAAGAAACAGCGCGGCGGGCTGAAAGCGACGCGCGGTAAAATCGACCCGGACTAATCCAGCGGATTGCACCCGCCGCCCGCTCCGCCCATGCTGCTGGCAAAACAGCAGGGAGGAAAAGAACATGCGGCTGGCAGGAAAGACCGCGATCGTGACCGGCGGCGCCTCGGGCTTTGGCGCCGGGATTGCGCGCAAGTTCCTGGCGGAAGGCGCCCGGGTGATGATTGCCGACATCAATGGCGCCGCGGCAGCGGAACTGGCCGCCGAGCTGGGCAGCAACGCCACCGCCCATCAGGTGGATGTCTCCGGCGGCGCCTCGGTCAATGCGATGGCAGAGGCCGCGCTTGCCGCCTTTGGCCACCTCGACATCCTGGTCAACAATGCCGGGGTCACCCATCTGCCTGCCCCTTTGGAGGACATCGCCGAGGAGGATTTCGACCGGGTGATGGCGGTCAACATGAAATCCGTCTACCTGACCGCCCGCGCCCTGGTGCCGCATATGAAGGCGCGGCAGACCGGCGTGATCCTGAATGTCGCCTCCACCGCCGGCGTGTCGCCGCGGCCCAACCTCAACTGGTACAATGCCTCCAAGGGCTGGATGATCACCGCCACCAAAACCATGGCGGTGGAACTGGCTCCGCACGGCGTGCGGGCCAATGCGATCAACCCGGTGGCCGGGGAAACGCCGCTGTTGAAGACCTTTATGGGCGAAGATACCCCGGAAATGCGCGCCAAATTCCTGTCGACCATCCCCATCGGCCGCTTTTCCACCCCCGAGGACATGGGCAACGCGGCCTGTTACCTGTGTTCGGACGAGGCCGGCATGGTGACCGGAGTGGCAATGGAAGTGGACGGAGGACGCTGCATATGACCCCCGTGAACCTGGCTGAGAAACTGGCAATGTTCTCCAGCCATTGGGACCCGCGGGTGGTGGCGGACTATAATGGCAATGACGTGATGGTGGTGAAGTTCCAGGGTGAATTTCCCTTCCATCAGCATCCGGGCACCGATGATTTTTTCCTGGTTCTGGAGGGCGAAATGGTGATGGATATCGAAGGCCTGCCGCCGCGGACCGTCCGCGCGGGCGAGCTGTTCATTGTGCCCAAGGGCGTCAGCCACCGCCCGCGCGCCGAACAGGAATGCAAGGTGCTGCTGATCGAGCCCAACGGCGAGCCGAACACAGGCGATCCGGCGACGGCAGCCCCTAAGCCCCGTATTTAGACAGCCTGAAACCGGCTGTTTCACCATTCCCGAACTACGCGCGCCGCAGTCAGCCCTCACCTGCGGGCTTCGGCCAAGCAAAGGACTGCCCGATATGATCCCCGGCCCCCGAAATCTGATCACTGACGTCCCCGGCATCCTGGTCGGCAATGCGCAGGATACGGTGCTGAAGTCCGGCACGACGGTGCTGACATCGGACAGGCCTTTCACCGCATCCGTGCATGTGATGGGCGGTGCACCGGGGACGCGGGAGACGGACCTGCTGGCGCCGGACAAATCGGTGGCAAAGATCGACGCGCTGGTGCTGTCCGGCGGCTCGGCCTTTGGGCTGGATGCCTGCTCCGGCGTGATGGATGCGCTGCACAGCCAGGGCCGCGGCTTTCCGGTCGGCCCGGCACGGGTGCCGCTGGTGCCGGGCGCGATCCTGTTCGATCTGCTGAACGGCGGCGACAAGGCATGGGAGGAAAATCCCTACCGCGCCCTGGGCCGGGCGGCGTTCAAGGCCGCGGCAGGGGCGTTTGATCTTGGCACTTTTGGTGCGGGCACAGGCGCGCTGACTGCGATGCTCAAGGGCGGGCTGGGATCGGCCTCGCTGGTGCTGGACAGCGGCGTGACCGTGGGGGCGCTGGTGGCCGCCAACCCGCTGGGCGCTGTCACCACGCCGGGTGAACGGCATTTCTGGGCGGCACCGTTTGAAATCGGGGATGAATTCGGCGGATTGGGCCCGGATCCCGCAGCCGGGCTGGGCCGCAGCCCGGAGAGCCGCAAACTGGCCGCCATGCAGACGCTGGGCAATGCCCCCCTGCCGGAAGAGCGCGCCAATACCACCATCGCCATTGTCGCCACCGATGCCGCACTCAGCAAGGCGCAGTGCCAGCGGCTGGCCACCGCCGCCCATGACGGCATCGGCCGCGCCATCGTTCCGGCCCACGCGCCCGGCGACGGCGATCTGGTCTTTGCCGCCAGCACCGGCGCCCGCGCCCTGGACCACCCGGATGCGGACCTTGGGCCGGTCTGCCATGCCGCCGCGCTGTGCCTCAGCCGCGCCATCGCCCGCGCGATCTCTCACGCCCGCCCGGACCCCGGCGATCTGCTGCCCTGCTGGGCAGTGCCCTGAAAATCTGCAACTTCCTGCCATGACATTGATGCGCGTCAAACTGCCGGTTGACACCGCCGGCTATTGGATCATGAGTCAAACCTGCCAACTCAAAACCGGAGCAAGCAATATGAAACTTCTCGTGACAGCCGCCGTTTTCGGCCTCCTCGCCGCCCCAGCCTTTGCCGAAGGCGACCCGGCTAAGGGTGAGAAGGGGTTCAACAAATGCAAATCCTGCCACACGGTCGTTTCGGACGACGGCGATGTGATCGTGAAGGGCGGTAAGACCGGCCCCAATCTGTGGGGCCTGGCAGGCCGCACCGCGGGCAGCGTTGAAGGCTTCAAATACAGCGATGACCTGGTTGCGGCAGGCGAAGCCGGGCTGGTCTGGGACGAAGAGAAGTTCATCGGCTTCACCACCGACCCCAAGAAATTCCTGCAGGCCGAAACCGGCAACGCCAAGGCCAAGTCGAAAATGTCCTTCCGCCTGAAGAAGGGCGGCGAGGATATCTTTGCCTTCCTGGCCGGCCACGGCCCGGCGCCGGCGGAGGAAGCCGCAACCGAGGAAGCCGCAGAAGCCGCTTCCGAGTAAGGCCTTTCCGGCAGAACGGCCACAAAGCCGCGGCATTTGCGCCGCGGCTTTTCGCGTAATTGCTTTCGTCACCCGCAGAGGTTAGCGGTAGAAGCCAGGCCATCGCAGTTGCGGCAGGCCGCGCCACAAAAGAACCGTCATGGACACAGCATGAGCCACATGATCCCCGCCTGGGTGAACGGCGATTTGACACCGGTGGACAAGCTTGCCGCGCATGAGCGCGGACTGAAGCACAAGGCGGTGTCCGTCTTTGTGGTCAAAGGCGTGGATATCCTGATGCAGCGCCGGGCGATGGGCAAATACCACACGCCCGGCCTCTGGGCGAACACCTGCTGCACCCACCCGATGTGGGATGAACAGCCGTCGGCCTGCGCCGTGCGGCGGATGCGTGAGGAGCTGGGGCTGACGGGCCTCTATCCCGAGTTCCGCCATCACCTGGAATACCGCGCCGATGTCGGCAATGGCCTGATCGAGCATGAGGCTGTTGATGTCTTTCTGGCCCATGCCCACCGCCCCGTGACCATCACCCCCGACCCGGATGAGGTGATGGAGACCCGCTGGGTCGATTATCATGACCTCTTGGCCGAAGTGAGCCGCCACCCGGAGCGTTTCACGCCGTGGCTGAAAATCTATCTGCACAACTATGCGGATGTGATTTTCGGGCCTGACCTGATGATCACCGGGCGGCGCTGACCGCTTTCCCTTTTTGCCAGCTTGCCCGCGGCCGCGCGCCGTGGTTATCTGCCTGCACAAATAGGGAGTATACTTACTATGTCCATTCTCATCGCCGGCGGCGGCATAGCCGGGCTGTCACTCGGGCTCACACTGCATCAGATCGGTGTGCCGTTCCGCATCTTTGAGGCGGCCCGGGAACTGAAGCCGATGGGCGTCGGTATCAACCTGCAGCCCAATGCAGTGCGGGAGCTGCTGGATCTGGGGCTGGAGGCGGAGCTGGACGCCATCGGCGTGCGGACCCGGCAGCTGGGGTTTTACAGCAAACTGGGCCGGACCATCTGGGAGGAGCCCCGCGGCACCAGCGCGGGCTATGCCTGGCCGCAGTTCTCGGTGCACCGGGGCGAATTGCAAATGCTGCTGTACCGCGCGCTGGCAGAGCGCGCCGGGCCGGAGTGCATCGAAACCGGCGCCCGGGCGGCCGGGTTTGAAAACACCGCGGGCGGCGCCGCTTTGCTGCTGGCGGACGGACGGCGGGTTGACGGTTCCCTGGTGATAGCGGCGGATGGCATCCACTCCGCCCTGCGCGCGCAAATGGTGCCGGAGGAGGGCGCCCCGGTCTGGAACGGCCGCATCCTGTGGCGCGCCACCGCCCGCGCGCCTGCCTTCAAGGGCGGCGCGGCGATGGCGATGATCGGGCACGACCATTTGCGGCTGGTGGCCTATCCGATCTCGGCCCCGGACGCGGCGGGCCGCGTCGCAATGAACTGGATTGCGGAAAAGAGCTTTGACCCTTCCGCGCCCTGGCGCCGGGAGGACTGGAACCGGCCTGCGGATATCAATGACTTCCTGCCCGACTTCGCGGAATGGCGGTTCGGCTGGATCGATGTGCCGGCGCTGATCCGCGGGGCGGAGGTTGTCTATGAATACCCGATGGTGGACCGTGATCCGCTGGACAGCTGGACGACCGGCAATGTGACCCTGATGGGCGACGCGGCGCATCCGACCTATCCGGTCGGGTCGAACGGCGCCAGCCAGGCCATCGTCGATGCGCGGGTGATCGGTGCGCGGCTGCTGGAACACGGCGTGACGGCAAAGGCGCTGCAGGCCTATGAGGCAGAGCTGCGCCCGCTGACCACAGCGGTGGGGCGTGCCAATCGCGCAGGCAGCGGGCCGGACGGGGTGCTGCAGCGGGTCGAGGATCTCTGCGGCGGCAACTTCAGGGATATCGGCGAGGTGATCCCGCAGGCGGAGCTGGCCGCCCATGCCGCCAAATACAAGTCGATTGCCGGCTTTTCCATCGAGGGGCTGAACGCCCGCCCCCCGACCATACCCACAGGCGCCCGCGTCAGCTGAGGCCCGCCCGCGGCCAGCCGCGGGTCAAGGGCGGCGCAGCCGCCGTGCCGCAGGCTCGGTTCCCCGTTGAGGCGCGGATGGGCGGACACACAGTTGGAAAGGCGCATTGAAGGGCAGTCCTGCCCTTCAATCGCTTCTCAGTAAAAAAGAAAACGCCGCGCAAAGCGCGGCGCCACGCCCAACTGTGATGCACATTCTGTGAATGGGCAGCAGCAGGCGGGAGCCCCCGCCCTGCCCTATCTCACCGCGGTCAGACCCCGATCACCGCCTGCACGGCACGCTGCCAGCGGGCATAGGCCGCCTGGCGGGCCGCAGGCTGCATCAGCGGCACGAACTGGCGGTCGAGCTTCCAAGTATCGGCAAAACCGGTCTGGTCCGGATAGATCCCGGCCCGCATCCCCGCCAGCCAGGCCGCGCCCAGCGCGGTGGTTTCCTGCATCACCGGGCGGTCGACCGCGGCCCCCAGCAGGTCGGCGAGGCTTTGCATGGTCCAGTCGCTGGCGCTCATGCCGCCATCGACGCGCAGGGTCACGGTGTGGTGGCTGTCGTCCTCCCAGTCAGCCCGCATCGCCTCATACAGATCGCGGGTCTGATAGGCGACGCTTTGCAGGGCTGCGCGGGCAAATTCCGCCGGGCCGGAATTGCGGGTGAGGCCGAACACCGCGCCGCGGCACTCCGGCTGCCAGTAAGGCGCGCCAAGGCCGGTGAAGGCGGGCACCAGAATCACGTCCTGGCCCGGATCCGCCCGCAGCGCCAGTTCGCCCGAGTCGGATGCCTGTTCGATGATCCCCAGCCCGTCGCGCAGCCATTGCACCGCGGCCCCGGCGATGAAGATCGAACCTTCCAGCGCGTAGGTCGGCTTGCCATCCAGCTGATAGGCGATGGTGGTCAGCATCCGGTTCTTCGACACAACCGGCGCATCGCCGGTGTTCAACAGGGCAAAACAGCCGGTGCCATAGGTCGATTTCATCATCCCCGGGCGGAAGCAGGCCTGGCCGATGGTGGCCGCCTGCTGGTCGCCGGCCACGCCCAGAATCGGAACAGCGCCGCCCAGGATCTCCGGATCGGTGGTGCCGAAATCGGCAGCGCTGTCCTTCACCTCCGGCAGCATCTGCTGCGGCACCTCCAAAAGGTCGCTGATGGTGCGGCTCCAGCGGCCCTTGCGGATGTCATACATCAGCGTGCGCGCGGCATTGGTGGCATCGGTCACATGCGACGCACCGCCGGTGAGGCGCCAGATCAGGAAGCTGTCCACCGTGCCGAACAGCAGATCCCCCGCCGCCGCCCTGTCCCGCGCGCCAGGCACCAGGTCGAGGATCCACTTCACCTTGGTGCCGGAGAAATAGGGATCGAGCAGCAGCCCGGTGCGGTCGATCACCACGTTCTCATGGCCGTCCTGACGCAGCTGCTCGCAAATGGCGGCGGTGCGGCGGTCCTGCCAGACGATGGCATTGTGGATCGCCTTGCCGCTGGCCTTGTCCCAGACCACGGTGGTTTCGCGCTGGTTGGTGATGCCAATGCCGGCGATCTCGGCAGCAGTGACATCCAGGTCCGCCATCACCTTGCGGCAGACCGCGACGGTGGTGTCCCAGATCTCCTCAGGGTCGTGCTCCACCCAGCCCGCCTGCGGGTAGTGCTGGGCAAACTCCTGCTGTGCGGTCCCCGCGACCTGCATTCCCGCATCAAACAGGATTGCCCGGGTCGACGTGGTGCCCTGATCAATTGCCAGAATATAGGTCATCTGCTGCCCTCCAGTCTCCTCTGACCGGGGAGCATAAACGCAAATGTGTTACCGCTGCCAGCCCCTACTAAGATTTTAGTTGAAGAACTTCGATATTGTCGATCAGCCGGATGTTTCCCATCCAGGCGGCAGCCAGCAGACGGGCGGGCCGGGCGGGTGCTTCCAGGGCTTCCAGCGTCCCGGCGCAGCGCAGGTCGAAATACTCCACATCGCCGAACCCGCTCTCGGCCAGTGTTTTGCGCGCGGCAGCCTCGAGCGGCGCCCAGGGTTCTCCCGCCGATGCCTTGGCAGCGGCCTCCCGCATTGCCGCATTCAGAGCGGCCGCCCGCGCCAGCTGATCCGCGGACAGGCGCAGATTGCGCGAGGACATCGCCAGCCCCGACGCCTCGCGCACCGTCTCGCAGCCGACGACTTCGATCGGGATATCCAGGTCGCGGGCCATCCGGGTCACCACCATCAGCTGCTGGTAATCCTTCTGGCCGAAAAACGCCTTGTCCGCGCTGGTCTGCAGGAACAGCTTGGCCACCACCGTAGCCACCCCGTCGAAATGGCCGGGGCGGAAGGGCCCTTCCATCACATCGGTGATGCTGCCGCCGACCGAGACATTGGTGGCATAGCCGTCCGGGTAGATCTGATCCGGGTCCGGGACATAGATCAGATCCACCCCCAGATGCGCGAGCTTTTGCGCGTCGTCAGCTTCGGTCCGGGGATAGTTTTCCAGGTCTTCCGGCGTGTTGAACTGCTTGGGGTTCACGAAGATCGTCACAATCACCCGGTCGCAGGACGCCTTGGCCGCTTCAGCCAGAGACAAATGGCCCGCATGCAGCGCGCCCATGGTCGGCACCAGGCCGATGGTCTCGCCGTTGCGGCGCCAGTCCGCGGTCTTGGCGCGCAAATCGGACAGGCGGCGCAGGATCGGTGCAGTCATGTCGGAAGTCATCCTTTCGAGGGCGCTTTGACGGCGGTGGCTTTGCCCGCGGGCGCCTGATCGGCAAAGACGTGTTCCGCCGCCGGAAAAGCGCGCGCCCGCACTTCGGCGGAATATTCGGCAATGCCTGCCTCGGCCAGCGGGCCCAGATCGGCGTAACGCTTCACGAACTTCGGTTTGAAGGCGGTGAAAAAGCCCAGCATGTCGTCAACCACCAGGATCTGCCCGTCGCAGCCGGCACTGGCGCCGATGCCGATGGTGGGAATGGCAAGCTCGGCGGTGATGCTGTCGGCCAGCTTTTGCGGCACCTTTTCCAGCACCACCGAGAACGCCCCGGCCTCCGCCACGGCACGTGCATCCGCCAGAACCGCCTCCGCTTGCGCATCGCGGCCCTGCACCTTGTAGCCGCCCAGGGTGTTGATCGACTGAGGCGTCAGGCCGATATGCGCCATCACCGGGATGCCGCGCTTGACCAGAAAGCGGATGGTCTCGGCCATCTCGACGCCGCCTTCCAGCTTGACCGCGGCGCAGCCGGTCTCGGCCATCAGCCGGGCGGCATTGCGGAACGCCTGCTGCGGGCCTTCCTCGTAGGACCCGAACGGCATGTCGATGACCAGCATCGCCTGTTCCAGCCCGCGCGCCACCGCCTGACCGTGCATAATCATCATCTCCATCGTCACGCCCAGGGTCGAGGTCAGACCGTGCAGCACCATGCCGACGCTGTCGCCGACCAGCACGAAATCGCAGTGCTTGTCCATCAGCCGCGCCATCGGCGTGGTATAGGCTGTCAGGCTCACCAGCGGCGTGCCGCCTTTGCGGGCCCGGATGTCTTCGGCGTTGGGCGCCTGTTTTTTGGCTGTTGCGCTCATGGTGTCCTGTCCGCGGTTCAAGAGTGGACACGGATTATCAATTAACGCCGCGTGCTTCCAGTGCGCGAAATGCCGCCCGGCCTTGATTACGCTTGGGAAAAGGGGAAACTCGTTTCCAATAGGCGCCATAACCGGCCCGTAATTTGCACACAGGGAGTTTTCCGATGGCTTTCAGATCCTACGTTTTCGCCGCCGGTTCGGCGCTTGCACTGGCGGCAGGCAGCGCCTGGGCCAAGGACAGCGTCACCATTGCGCTGCAGCTGGAGCCGCCGCATCTGGACCCGACCAGCGCCGCGGCTCAGGCCATCGACTCGGTGGTTTACAGCAACATCTTCGAAGGGCTGACCCGGTTCATGGGCGATGGATCTGTGGTGCCCGGCCTGGCCGAAAGCTGGGAAATTTCCGAAGACGGCACGGTCTATACCTTTCGCCTGCGTGCGGGCGTGACCTTTCATGACGGCAGCGCGATGGATGCGGAGGACGTGAAATTCTCGCTCGACCGCGCCCGCGCCGACGACAGCACCAACGCGCAAAAGACACTGTTCGAGGGGATTTCATCGGTGGAGGCGGTGGATCCGCATACCGTCAAAGTCACGCTGGACGCCCCGAACGGCGGTTTCCTGTTCAATCTTGCCTGGGGCGATGCGGTGATTGTCGCGTCCGAAAGCATCGAAGACATCAAGACCGCCCCGGTCGGCACTGGCGCCTATACCTTCCAGGAATGGGTGCAGGGCGACCGGATCAGCCTGGCCCGCAATCCGGAGTATTGGGGCGAACAGCCCGCACTGGCGTCGGCCACCTTCAAATTCATCTCCGACCCGACCGCTGCGTTTGCCGCGATGATGGCCGAGGATATCGACGCCTTCGATAATTTCCCGGCACCGGAAAACCTGCCGCAGTTTGCGGCCGATCCGCGGTTCCAGGTGCTGGTCGGGTCAACCGAGGGCGAGACGATCCTGTCGATCAACAACAAGCAGCCGCCGTTTGATGATCTGCGCGTGCGCCAGGCGGTGGCCCATGCCATTGACCGGCAGGCGATCATAGACGGCGCGATGTTCGGCTATGGCACCCCCATCGGCAGCCATTTTGCGCCGCACAACCCGGCCTACACAGACCTGACCGGCAATTCTGCCCATGACCCGGAACAGGCCAAGGCGCTGCTGGCCGAAGCTGGCCTTGCCGAGGGTTTCGAAACCACCCTGCACCTGCCGCCGCCCTCCTATGCCCGCCGCGGCGGGGAGATTGTGGCCGCGCAGCTGGCCGCAGTGGGGATTAAGGCCGAGATCATCAACGTGGAATGGGCGCAATGGCTGGAAACAGTTTTCCGCGGCAAGAACTTCGGCCTGTCCATCGTCAGCCATACCGAGCCGATGGACATCGGCATCTATGCCCGGCCCGATTACTACTTTCAGTATGACAGCAAAGCCTTTCAGGAGCTGATGGCCAAGCTGAACGCCACCACTGATCCCGACGCCCGCACCGCGCTGCTGCAGAAGGCGCAAGAGATGATTTCGGCGGATTATGTCAACGGCTACCTGTTCCAGCTGGCCAAGCTGGGCGTGGCCAAGGCCGGGCTGCAAGGGCTGTGGGAGAACGCCCCCACCGCCGCCATCGACCTGACCGCGATCAGCTGGGCAGAGTAGAGCCTGTAATGCAAGAAAACCGCCCGGCCGATAGGCCGGGTTATACTCCCCGCCTTGCCCGCAAATAGGCCACCCGCTCCCGGATCTCCTGCCGAACGTTTCCGCCGCGCGGCTGATCCCTGAGCGTGGTGAACCAATGTTCCGGCGGGTTGCGGCCCAGGCGGTTGCCGTTGAACTCCAGTCCGCGCAGCACGTCCTCACCTTCCGCAGGCAGCCGCTCCGGCACCTCGAACCCGTTCAGCGCGGCCCAGACACCAGTCCAAAGCCGCCCGACAGACCAAGGGTTATAGCCGCCGCCGCCTAGCACCAGCAGCCGCGGTGCCATCCCCATCAGCGCCCGTACCACTGCCCAATGGGCGTTGTTCGACAGATCCAGATGCGGCAGCGGGTCCTCACTGACCGCATCCGCCCCGCATTGCAGCACGATGGCATCCGGCGCAAAAGCCGCGACCGCGGGCAGGATCAGCCCGTCGCGCGCATGGGCCATTTCGTCATCATTGAAGCCGCGCGGCACCGGCAGGTTCAGCGCCGACCCGCCTGCATCCTCCGTCAGCCTGCCGGTCTTGGGCCACAGGTTTTCCTCATGCACCGAGATCATCAGCACGTCCGCATCACCGGCAAAGCCATGCTCCACCCCGTCCGCGTGATGGGCGTCAATGTCGACATAGGCGATCCGCTGCGCGCCGTGGTGGCGCAGCGACAGCATCGCCAGCACCGGATCGTTCAGATAGCAGAACCCGTTGGCCCGGTCCGGCATCCCGTGGTGGGTGCCACCCGCCGGGTTATAGACAATGCCGCCATCCGCCAGCAGCTCCCCCGCCAGGACCGAGCCGCCGGCCGCGGTGGCCGGGCGGCGGAAGATCTCCGGAAACACCGGGTTCGAGATCGTCCCCAGATGATGCCGCGCGCGCACCGCCCCGGTTACGGCCTGCGCCGCCTCGGCCGCCTGCAGCGCCGCGACATATTCCGGCGTGTGCCAGGCCGTCAGCACCGCCGGTTTCGCCCGCGGGGAATTCACATAGGCCCCGGCCGGCAGCCAGCCCAGCGCCCGGGACAGGTCCATCACGGTCGACACCCGCGGCACCCGCAGGGGATGGGTGCCGCCATAAGAGGAGCCACGGTAGATTTCCGATCCGATGAACAAGGGACGCGCCAGCATGAAGCATGTGATACCCTGCCGGGCCCGCAATGCGGAAGACCCCGTCTGGAAACAAGCCGCAGGCACGGCCCCCATGATCTGTGCGATAGCCGCGCATATTCCAGATGCTGCACATTCAACCCGCTGAGAACGGGAGATTATTTCCCCTTTTTGGCTCTGCTCTCCGGATCCCCTCTGGACCGCGCAGCGCTGCGCTCCTAACGTGGCGGCCATGCTGCGTTATGCCCTGAAACGCCTGTTGTCGCTGATCGTCAGCCTGGCCGTTGCCTCGCTGGTGATTTTTCTTGTGGTGGAGGTGGCGCCGGGCGATCCTGCGGCCTTTATGCTGGGGGTCAATGCGCAGCCCGATACGGTTGCGGCCCTTCGGGCAGAGCTGGGGCTGGATCAGGCCAAGGCGGCCCGCTACCTGACATGGGCCGCGGGCCTGCTGAACGGTGATTTCGGCACCTCCTATACCTACCGCACGCCGGTTGCGGGCATGATCGCCGACCGTCTGTGGGTATCGCTGCCGCTGGCGCTTTATGCGCTGACACTGTCCACCCTGATCGCCTTTCCGGCCGGCATCTATGCCGCCGCCCGCCGCGGCAAGCCGGGCGGCATGGCGGTGATGGGCGCCACCCAGCTGGGCGTAGCAGTGCCGAATTTCTGGTTCGCCATGATGCTGGTGCTGGTCTTTGCCATCAACCTGCGCTGGTTCGGGGCCGGCGGTTTTCCCGGCTGGGAGGCCGGGCTTTGGACGGGTCTTCATGCGCTCACCCTGCCGGCCATCGCGCTGGCGCTGCCGCAGGCGGCGATCCTGACCCGGGTGATGCGCTCAGCACTCCTGGACATTCTCGGCGAAGACTTCATGCGCACCGCCCGCGCCAAGGGGCTGACCCGGCGCCAGGCGCTGTGGCGGCACGGGGTCCGCAATGCGCTGATCCCGGTGCTGACCATCATCGGCCTGCAGTTTTCCTTCCTGCTTGCGGGCGCCATCATCATTGAGCAGGTGTTTTTTCTGCCCGGCCTTGGGCGGCTGGTGTTCCAGGCGATCTCGGCACGGGATCTGATCGTGGTGGAATCGGTGGTGATGCTGCTGGTCTTTGCAGTGATCACGGTGAATTTCCTGGTCGATCTTACCTATGCGCTGGTGGACCCGCGGCTGAGGAGCCGGACATGACCCGCGGCCTGATCCTTGGCGGTGCGCTGTCGGCGCTGGTGCTGCTGGCGGCGCTGATGTCGTTCCTGTGGACGCCCTTTGACCACGCAGCCATGAACATCCCCGCCAAGCTGCAGCCGCCCAATGCGCAGCACTGGCTGGGCACCGATCATTTCGGCCGCGACCTGATGTCGATGATCATGGTGGGGGCCCGCACCTCCATCGCCGTGGCGCTGGTGGCTGTCGGCATCGGCATGGGCGCCGGTGTGCCGCTGGGCCTTGCCGCTGCGGCGCGCAAGGGCACCTGGCTGGATGAGGCGATCATGCGCGGCAATGATCTGGTTTTTGCCTTCCCCGCGCTGGTGATTGCCATCCTGATCACCGCTGTCCTGGGCGCCGGGGCCGTCAACGCCATCATCGCCATCGGCATTTTCAACATCCCCGTCTTTGCCCGCATCACTCGCGGCGCGGCGCTGTCGCTGTGGGAACGCGAGTTCATTCTCGCCGCGCGGGTTGCCGGCAAGGGGGCCGCGCGGATCTCGGCCGAGCACATCCTGCCGAATGTGATGAACCTCTTGATCGTGCAGGGCACCATCCAGTTTTCGCTGGGCATCCTGGCGGAAGCGGGGCTCAGCTATGTCGGCCTCGGCGCCCAGCCGCCCACGCCCAGCTGGGGCCGGATGCTGGCGGATGCGCAGACAATGGTCAGCTTTGCCCCGCATCTGGCGCTGGTGCCGGGCACTGCCATCATCCTCACCGTGCTGGGGCTGAACCTCCTGGGCGACGGGTTGCGCGACTGGCTGGACCCGAAGCTGCGGGTGGCGCGCGCATGACCCTGCTTGATGTCACCAGCCTGTCGGTCAGGATCGGCGCATTTCAGGTGCTGAAGGACGTCTGCTTCCACGTCGATCCGGGCGAAACCGTCGCCGTCACCGGCGAAAGCGGATCCGGCAAGTCGATGACAGCGCTGGCCATCATGCAGCTGCTGCCGGAAACAGTCCACGCCAAGGGCTACATCACCCTGAACGGAACCCAGCTGCAGGAGCAGTCCGAGACGCAGATGTGCGCCATCCGCGGCCAGTCCATCGGCATGGTGTTCCAAGAGCCGATGACCGCGCTGAACCCGGTCAAAACCATCGGCGATCAGGTGATGGAGACGATCCTGATCCACCAGGCGATGCCCCGCGCGCAGGCCGAAGCCCGCGCCCGCGAGGTGCTGGAGCGGGTGGGCCTGCCGGCGGACCGGTTTCCCCTCGCGCGCTACCCGCATGAGCTGTCGGGCGGCCAGCGGCAGCGGGTGGTGATCGCCATGGCCATCGCCCTGCGCCCCAAGCTGCTGATCGCGGATGAACCGACCACCGCGCTGGATGTCACCACCCAGGCGCAGATCCTCGACCTGCTGAAAGATCTTGTGCAGGACTATGGCATGGGGCTGCTGATCATCACCCATGACCTGGCCGTCGTCGCGGATCTGGCCGACCGGATCGTCGTCATGCGGGATGGCGCGGTGGTGGAGACCGGCCACACCAGCTGGCTTTTGCGCAACATGCGCCATCCCTACACGCGGATGCTGTTTGCCGCTTCAAACCATCAGGTGGCGCTGCCGGACCCGCCTGCCCCGGCGCCGCTGCTGGAGGTCAGGAATGCGGTCCGAGACTACAAAACCCCGCGCGGATCATGGTTTGGAAAACCCGGCACATTCCGCGCCGTGAACGATGTCTCCTTCACCCTGAACCGCGGTGAACGGCTGGGGCTGGTGGGTGAGTCGGGCTGCGGAAAATCGACCCTGACACGGGCGATTCTGGGGTTGGAACCATTGCAAGGCGGGGAGATTCGCCTGAATGGCGCGCCCGTCGCGACTCACCCCGGTTCAACGGTCCGGCGCAAGATGCAGGTGGTGTTCCAGGACCCCTATGGCAGCTTCAACCCGCGCCATAAGGTGGAGCGTCTGATCACCGAACCCTTCTATTCGCTGCCCGATCCGCCAAGCGGGGCGGCGCGCGCCGGGCTGATTTCCGAAACCCTCTCCGCCGTCGGGCTGAAGCCTGAAGATGGCGGCAAATACATCCACCAGTTCTCCGGCGGACAGCGCCAGCGCCTCGCAATTGCCCGCGCATTGATCACACGGCCCGAACTGATCATCTTTGACGAGGCGGTCTCTGCTCTCGACGTTTCGGTGCGGGCCCGGATCCTCGACCTGCTGGCAGAACTGTGCGCGGCCTACAGCCTCACCTATCTGTTCATCAGCCATGACCTGAGCGTGGTGCGGACGATCACCGACCGCTGCCTGGTGATGCAGCAGGGAGAGATCGTCGAACAGGGCGCAACCGAGGATGTGTTCTCCAACCCGCAGCACCCCTATACCCGGCAGCTGATCGCCGCAGCCCCGGTGCTGCCGGAGCTGACCGATACCGAAAGGAGCCCGCAGCATGTCTGACCCTCTCTGGTTTGATCCCGCGCTTTGCCTGATCGGCGGCAACTGGCGGCCTGCCGCCAGCGGCGGGACCCTGCCGCTGGCAAACCCGTCGGATGGCAGCGAGATCTGCCGGATTGCCCGGGGCAGTGCGGCAGATATCGACGCCGCCGTGCATGCGGCCGGGGCCGCACTGGATGGCGGATGGGGGCAAATGAGTGCCTTGGAACGCGGCCGCATCCTGACCCGGATCGGCCAGTTCGTGCTGGAGCGGGTGGAACTTCTGGCTGCGCTGGAGGCGATGGATGTGGGCAAGCCGCTGGCCCAGGCGCGCGCCGATGCGGTGGCATTGGCGCGCTACTGCGAATTCTACGGCGGCGCGGCGGACAAGGTGACGGGGGAGACCATTCCCTATCTCGACGGCTACACCGTTTATACCCTGCGCGAGCCGCATGGGGTAACCGGCCATATCGTGCCCTGGAATTACCCGATGCAGATCATCGGGCGTTCGGTCGGGGCGGCGCTGGCGATGGGCAATGCCTGCGTGCTGAAACCCGCCGAAGAGGCCTGCCTCACGGCGCTGGCTTTTGCTCATATTGCGATGGAGGCCGGGCTGCCCGCCGGGGCGCTGAATGTGGTGCCGGGTCTGGGACGGGACGCCGGCGCAGCGCTGGCGGGGCATCCCGGTGTGCAGCATATCTCCTTTACCGGGTCGGTCAGGACCGGGGCGCTGGTGCAGCAGGCGGCGGGCGCCAATGTGGTTCCGGTGACGCTGGAGCTGGGCGGGAAATCCCCGCAGCTGGTGTTTGACGACGCGGACCTGGATGCGGCGCTGCCGTTTCTGGTGAACGCGGGCATTCAGAATGCCGGCCAGACCTGTTCGGCCTCCTCCCGCATTCTGGTGCAGCGCGCGGTCTATGACGACGTGAAGGCGCGGATGGCAGCGGCCTATGGCGCGCTGACCGTGGGGCCGGCCGTCGCGGACTTGCGGCTGGGGCCGCTGATCTCTGCCCGGCAGAAGCAGATTGTCGAAGGCTATCTGCAGCAGGGCGCGGACCTGCCGGTGGCGGCGCAAGGCAGCATCGTTCCGCAGGCGCCAAAGACCGGCGCCTATGTGCGCCCCACCCTGTTCGCTGACGTGCCGGAGGACCATGTGCTGGCGCGCGAGGAGATCTTTGGCCCGGTTCAGGTGCTGATCCCCTTTGACACGGAGGAAGACGCGCTGCGGATCGCCAACGCGACCGATTACGGGCTGGTCGCCAGCGTCTGGACCCGTGACGGGGCGCGGCAGATGCGGCTGGCGAAACGCCTGCGCGCGGGGCAGGTGTTCCTCAACAATTACGGCGCCGGCGGCGGCGTGGAACTGCCCTTCGGCGGGGTCGGAAAATCCGGCCACGGGCGGGAAAAGGGGTTTGAGGCGCTGTACGGTTTCTCGCAGCTCAAGACCGTTGCGGCGCATCACGGGTAGGGTGGATATTCAGGTCAGCAGTTATTACCCAATGTTTCGCGCGCGAAACATTGGGGCAGAGGTTCTGCCGCTAATTGTACCGCCTTGCCTGAAACCCGCCGCAAGACTGGCGAAGTCTTATCAAACGATTACCGCCTGCCGCTCTTGATCGCCAACGCCGAACACCCGCTTGTAGCGCGCGATTTCTGCCGCCGGTCCCATCGCCTTTTCCGGGTTGTCGGAGAGTTTCACCGTGGGACGGCCATTGGCGGCAACCGCCTTGCAGACCAGCGAGAACGGCGCCAGCGCGTCGCCGGGGACAAGCCCGCGGAAATCATTGGTCAGCAGCGTCCCCCAGCCGAAGGAGACCTTGGTGCGGGAGGAAAACCGGGCGTGCAGGTCCGCGATCTGCTGCACATCGAGGCCATCCGAGAAAATCACCCGTTTGTCCGCCGGATCCTCGCCCCGCTGCTGCCACCAGTTGATCGCCACCTCCGCGCCCTTGGCCGGGTCGCCGCTGTCGATGCGGATGCCGGTCCAGCCGGCCAGCCAGTCCGGTGCGCGGTCCAGGAAACCTTGGGTGCCATAGGTATCCGGCAGGATGATGCGCAGGTTGCCCTCGTGCTCGTCATGCCAGTCGGACAGCACGTCATAGGGCGCCCGGGCCAGCGCCGCGTCGCTGTCTGCCAGTGCCGAATAGACCATCGGCAGCTCATGCGCGTTGGTGCCGATCGCCTCCACCTCGCGGTGCATGGCGATCAGGCAGTTGGAGGTGCCGGTGAATTTGCCCCCCAGCCCCTCGTGCATCGCCTGCACGCACCAGTCCTGCCACAGGAAGGAATGGCGGCGGCGGGTGCCGAAATCGGCAATTGTCAGCCCGTCAATGCCGCGCAGGCGTTCGATTTTTTCCCAGACCTTGGTCATCGCGCGGGCATAGAGCACCTGCAGCTCGAAGCGGCCCATGCTGTTGATCACCGCACGGCTGCGCAGCTCCATCAGCACCGCCAACGCCGGAATTTCCCACAGCATCACCTCGTGCCATTTGCCCTCGAAGGTCAGCTCATACTGGTCGCCCTTGCGTTCCAGATGGTAGGGCGGCAGGCGCAGCCCCTCGAACCATTCCATGAAATCGGGGCGGAACATCTGCCGCTTGCCATAGAATGTATTGCCGCGCAGCCAGGTGCTTTCACCGCGGCTGAGCGAAAGCGAGCGGATGTGATCCAGCTGCTCGCGCAGCTCGCCCTCGTCGATCAGCCGGGCCAGCGGCACATGGGTGGAGCGGTTGATCAGCGAGAAGGTCACCGTGGTGTCCGGCTTGTTGCGGAACACCGACTGGCACATCAGCAGCTTGTAGAAGTCGGTATCAATCAGGGACCGGACGATCGGATCGATCTTCCATTTGTGATTGTAAACGCGGGTTGCAATATCCACCGGCAGCCTCGTGCATAAGGGTCACTGATTGATAGATTAGCCCGCCTGCCGGGGCAAGGACATCAACCCGCGCGGCGGGCTTGCGCCTGCAGGGCCACCTGGCCCAGCACGTCCAGAAGCGCCCTCCGGCTGATCGGCTTGCTCATGAAATCATCCATACCGGCATCCAGGCAGGCCTTGCGGTCGGACTCAAAGGCGTTGGCGGTCAGGGCCACGATGGCCGGCTGCGGCAGGGCCCCGGCACGGATCGCCCGGGTGGCTTCCAGCCCGTCCATCTGCGGCATCGACATATCCATCAGAATGACATCTGGCGCAAAGTCTTCAAAACGCGCCACGGCCTCGCGGCCATCCTTGGCAAAGGCCAGCTCCACCGGGGAGGATTGCAGGAATTTTTCGATCAGCACCCGGTTCACCGCGTTGTCCTCGGCGACCAGAACCCGCAGACCGTCCAGTGCCGCGGAACCCTCCGGATAGGCCGCTGCGGCGGTCGTTTTTGCAGGTTCCGCCAGAGGCGATTGCAACCGCAGCCGCACCGTGAAACAGGACCCCAGGCCCGGTTCCGACGCGGCCGCGATGCTGCCGCCCATTGCTTCCGCCAAGCGGCGGCAAATGGCCAGCCCAAGCCCGGTGCCGCCAAAGCGGCGGCTGATCGCAGCATCCGCCTGGGAAAACCGCTCAAACACCTTGCCAAGCTTTTCGGCGGCGATGCCAATTCCGGTATCCGCCACCGAGAACACCAGATCGTGGCCTGCCCCCGATGCCGCCGGTTCGGCATCCAGCGTCACCAGCACCCGGCCCTGCTCCGTGAACTTGATCGCATTGCCGGTGAGGTTCATCAGAATCTGCCGGATCCGCCGGTCATCCCCGCATAGCTGGCAGGGCACACGGCCCGTGATGTTCAGAACCAGCTCCAGCCCTTTGGCGTCTGCCTGGGCCTGCAGCAGGCGGACAGTTTCCTCAAAGCAGGCGTGCGGATCAAAGTTGACCTGGCTGAGGTTCAGCTCCCCGGCATCCATTTGCGAAAAATCGAGGACATCATTGATCAGCGCCAGCAGGGTATCCGCCGAACTGAGGATGGTATCGGCGTACAGGGCCTGCTCTTCGGTCAGGCTGCTCTCGCGCAACAGCTGCGCCATGCCGATCACCCCGTTCATCGGCGTGCGGATTTCATGGCTCATCGTGGCCAGGAAGTCGGCCTTGGCGCGGGCGCCTTCCTCGGCAGCGGCACGGGCCTGTTCCAATTGCTGGGAATGCTCCTTGGCCGCGGTGATGTCCCGCTCCACCGCGATCTGGGTTTCCAGTTCGCCGGCCGCATTCAGCATCGACACCTGGTTGGTCTCGATCCAGACCCGCCGCCCGTCCTTGCAGCGGTTGCGGATCTCCACCCGCACAGGCCGCGCATGACGCAGGCTGTCTTGCAGCAGCTGGATCGTCGCAGGATCGGTTTCGCCGCTGTTCAGCAGATCGCCGGGAAACTGGCCCTGCGCCTCGTCAAAGCTGTAACCGGTGATCCGGGTGAAACTGTCGTTCACCCAGGTGATGCGCCCGTCGCGGTCCATCAGCATCACGCTGTCGTTGGCATTTTTGGCGACCAGCGCCAGGCGCTTGGCCTCCATTTTCTGATCGGAAAGCCGGACATAGGCGGCTTCCAGTTCCTCCTGCTGGAGGGCCTGGGCCAGCAGGACGCTGCGGTTCCGGGTGAAATTGCGCATGACATGGGTAAGAAACCAGATAAAGGAGGCAATAAGCGCAAGCACTCCGGCCAGATGCAGCGAATACACTGGCGCCATGACCGGGATTTTAACGATCTCCACTGCCAGAAAAACAACTGGCAGCACAGCATAGGTGACAAGTCTGGCAGTGACCGCAAGCGGGTGATACGGCAGCACCAGCCCGGCATTGATCGCCATCCCGGTCAGCAGACAGATGGTATACAGCGGCTCATAGTGCGCGTGCGACAGCGGTGCCTGCGTTTCGCCCCAGAAAGGGACCGCCGCGGCCGCGCCAAGCGCCAAGGCGTGCAAAAAGGCGGTCAGCGCTGTCAGCCGCCGCAGCCCCTCCTCGCCCATTCCGCGGCAGACCAGATGATCCGCACGGCGCAGCAGGAGGCAGTCCGCAACATCCCCGGCAACGGCAAGCGCAAAAGCCAGCAATGCGTAAACCGGCGGCACGGCCAGGCCAAGAACGGCGAAGGCAAAGGTCATGAACAGCAGACGGGCCCGGAACGCCCGGACATGGCCGCGGCAATAGCGCAGCAGCAGCTCAAGCGAACCGTATCGCCTGTTAAAGTTGGCCAGCGGTCCATTGCCGGCCCAGTCCGAAGTGTCCATCAGTCAGCCTTGGCGTCTGTCCGGGTGCCTGGGCAGCATAGCAACACGTTTGTTAATATTTCGACACTCCCCTCAGGGCTGTAGATTCACACCTTCACTCGCCATCCCCTCCAGTGCTGCCTGCAGCGATCCGTCCAGATCGATTGCGCGGCAGGCCGCCAGTTCAACCGTGACTGAAAAGCCAAGCCGCGCCGCATCCAGGGCTGTGAAAGCAACGCAAAAATCTGTGGCCAGGCCAGCCAGGGTCAGCGCCGTGATGCCGCGGCTTCGCAGATATCCCTCCAGCCCGGTCGGGGTGGTCTGGTCATTCTCGAAGAACCCGGAGTAGCTGTCGATTCCCGGCCGGAAGCCCTTGCGGATGATCAGGTCGCCGCCGGTGCGCAGATCCTGGTGAAAGTCCGCCCCGTTGCTGCCCTGCACACAGTGATCCGGCCACAGAACCTGTGGGCCATAGGGCATCTCCACCGTGTCGAACGGAGCCTTTCCCGGATGCGAAGACGCAAAGGAGGAATGCCCCGCCGGGTGCCAGTCCTGGGTCAGGATCACGGCGTCGAACCGGTCCATCATCGCATTGATGAGGGCCGCCACCTCGTCCCCGCCGGGCACCGCCAGTGCGCCTCCGGGGCAGAAATCATTCTGCACATCGATAACGATCAGGGCCTCGGTCATCGGCAACTCCTTTGCTGGCTTACACAATTTGTAGCGGTACAGCTGCGTCTTGGGAACTCCTGCTGGCCGCCGGCCGCCCGGTGCCGCGGAAAACATATATCCAAAGCCCTTATTTTATTGGCGCCGCGGAGGGGGTTCTTTCTCTTGAAAACCGCGCGCCATGGTTCTAAGGCCGGGGCATGTACACGATTGCTGCCCTCTATCACTTCACCCGTTTCCCCGATCCCGCCGCGATCCGCCCGGCGCTTTTGGAACTGTGCCAGGCTCAGGACGTCAAAGGATCGCTGCTGCTGGCGCAGGAAGGGATCAATGGCACCATTGCCGGCCCGCGGGCCGGAATCGATGCGGTGCTGGCGCATATCAGGTCGCTGCCCGGCTGCGCGGATCTGGAGTGGAAAGAAGCCACCGCCGCCGAGCCGCCGTTCGGCAGGATGAAGGTGCGGCTGAAGAAAGAGATCGTGACCATGGGTCAGCCCGACGTCGACCCGCGGGCCAGCGTCGGCAACTACGTCGAGCCGGAAAACTGGAACGCGCTGATCCAGCAGGACGACGTTGTGGTGATCGATACCCGTAACGATTACGAAGTGTCGATCGGCACCTTTCAGGGCGCGATCGACCCCAAAACCGAGAGCTTTCGCGATTTTCCCGCATGGTGGGAGGAGAACAAGGCGCGCTTTCACAACAAGCGCGTCGCCATGTTCTGCACCGGCGGCATCCGCTGTGAGAAATCGACCAACTACCTGCTGGGTCAGGGGGTGGAGGATGTCTACCACCTGAAAGGCGGCATCCTGCGCTATCTGGAGGAAGTGCCGGCGGAGAACAGCACCTGGGACGGCGAATGCTTTGTCTTCGACAACCGGGTGTCGGTCGGCCACGGGCTGGTGGAAGGCCCGCATGAGCTGTGCCACGGCTGCCGCCGCCCGATCCTGCCGGAAGACAAGGCCCGCCCCGGGTTCGAACAGGGCGTGTCCTGCCACCTGTGCATCGATCGGACCTCGGACGAGGACAAGGCGCGGTTCCGCGAGCGGCAGAAGCAGATGAAGCTGGCCCGCGCGCGCGGCGAGGGTCATCTGGGCAGCATCCCGCTGTAAGCCTGCGGCGCTAAATCAGCCCTTCGAAACTGCCGCGCCGGCGCGGCCGGGCGGTGAGCAGCTGCCCGGGCGGGTGCGGCACGCGCCCGCCGTGGGGCGGACAGGCGCGTGCCGCCGCTGGCGCGACGGGCGGGAGAACATGCATAAGCCGGCCCTGATAAAACCCGCTGCCCATCGGGACGGCGGCCTTTCAGATGTTTGCCGGAACTGGCAGCGTCAGTCGCTGCTCAGACCCAGATAGCTGCGGGTGCTGTCCAAAAGCCCCTCGCCATGGGCCGGGGCCAGCAGGCCTGCATGATCTTTGCCTTCGGCTGCGGCCATGTCGGGCAGCTGGTGGGCGATGCCCTTGTGGCAGTTGATGCAGGTCTTTTCGCCGGTGAACAGGAACCGCTCATGGGCATCTGCCGCGCGTTTGGACTGGCGGGTGATGTCCATCGACTCGTCCGAGTGGCAGTTGCGGCATTCCAGCGAGTCGTTGGCCTCAAGCCGGGCCCATTCGTGCTGCGCCAGTTCCAGCCGGTGCTCCATGAATTTCTCCCGCGTGTTGATGGTGCCGAAGATCTTGCCCCAAACCTCCTTGGAGGCCTGCATCTTACGGGCGATCTTGTTGGACCACTGGTGCGGCACGTGGCAGTCCGGGCAGGACGCCCTGACGCCCGAGCGGTTGGAATAGTGAATCGTCGGCTTCAGCTCCTCGAACACATTGTCGCGCATCTCATGGCAGCTGGTGCAGAAAGCCTCGGTATTCGTCACCTCAAGCGCGGTGTTGAAGCCGCCCCAGAAAGTGATCCCCATCACAAAGCCGCCCATGGTCAGAAAGCCAAGCGAGAAGAAGGCGCTGGGGCGGGTGATGATCCACCAGGCGCGTTTGATGAAGCTCCACATCAGTCCGCCCCGCCCTGTTTCGAATGCACGTAGTCCAGCACCTTGTCGACATCGACAAACTCATTTTCGACCAGCGGCCGCGCATTGGTCTGCACAACATGGCATTGGGTGCAGAAATAGCGCCGCGGGCTGACCGCGCCGAGGGTCTGGCCCTCGCGGTTCATAAAGTGGGTGACCGAGATCATCGGCGCCTGGCTGACTTCCACCGCGGTGCGGCTGTGGCAGGTCAGGCATTTGTTGGAGTTGAGATCGACCTGGTAGTTGTCGGTCTTGTGCGGGATCAGCGGCGGCTGATCCGGGTAGTTGCGCACCTGGCGGATGTCGGTGTTGACGATACCGGGGATCTGGGTGACTTCGCCCTGTTTGTCCAGCGGCGCGATGTTGCGCAGCGTGGCAACCTGGTCCTGGGCAAAGGCGGCCGAGGCCAGCAGCAGGAGCGGAGCAGCCAGGATGGCGAGACGGAGATGTTTCATGACGGGCCTCACACTGCTTCGATACGGACTGCGCATTTCTTGAAGTCCGTCTGTTTCGAGATCGGATCGGTGGCGTCCAGCGTGACCTTGTTGATCAGCCGCCGCGCATCGAACCACGGCACAAACACCAGCCCCTTGGGCGGCTTGTTGCGGCCGCGGGTTTCCACCCGTGTGCGGATTTCGCCGCGCCGCGAGATGATCCGCACCTCGGTGCCGCGCCGGAAGCCCTGGGCCTTGGCGTCATCCGGATGCATGTAGCAGAGCGCATCGGGGACGGCCTGATACAGCTCCGGCACCCGCTGGGTCATCGAGCCGGAGTGCCAATGCTCCAGCACACGCCCCGTTGCCAGCCACATCGGATATTCATCGTCCGGGCTTTCTGCCGGCGGTTCATAGGGCAGTGCAAAGATCACCGCCTTGCCGTCGGGCTTGCCGTAGAATTCATAGTCCGAGCCGGGTGTCACATAGGGGTCGGAGCCTTCCTTGAACCGCCAGCGGGTTTCCTGGCCGTTCACCACCGGCCAGCGCAGCCCGCGTTCCTCGTGGTAGCGGTCGAAGGGCGCCAGATCATGGCCGTGATCGCGGCCGAACTCGGCGTATTCCTCGAACAGGCCTTTCTGGATGTAGAAGCCGAAATCCTCGGATTCGTGGTTGCCGTATTCGCGGGCCTTTTCGGTCAGCTCATACTGGTCGACCTTGCCGTTGGCATACAGCACCTCGAACAGGGTCCTGCCCTTGTATTCGGGGTTGGTGTCCAGCAGCGCGGCCGGCCAGACCTCATCCGTGGTGAAGCGCTTGGAGAATTCGGCCAGCTGCCACAGGTCGGACATGGCCTCGCCCGGGGCGTTGACCAGCTGGTGCCAGAACTGGGTGCGGCGCTCGGCGTTGCCATAGGCGCCTTCCTTTTCCACCCACATTGCGGCGGGCAGGATCAGGTCGGCGGCTTCGGCCGTCACCGTCGGGTAGGCATCCGACACCACGATGAAGTTGTCCGGGTTGCGGTAACCGGGCAGCCCTTCCTCCATCATGTTGGGACCGGCCTGCATGTTGTTGTTCACCTGCACCCAATAGCAGTTGATCTTGCCGTCCTTCAGGTCGCGGTTCTGCTTCACCGCGTGGGAGCCGACCCAGCCGGGAACGGTGCCTGCAGGCAGTTTCCAGATCTTTTCGGCGATTGCGCGGTGTTCGGGGTTGTTCACCACCATATCTGCCGGCAGACGGTGCGAGAAGGTGCCGACCTCGCGCGCGGTGCCGCAGGCCGAGGGCTGGCCGGTCAGTGAGAACGGCGAGTTTCCGGGGGTGGAGATTTTGCCGGTCAGCAGGTGGATGTTGTACAAGAGATTGTTGGCCCAGACACCACGGGTGTGCTGGTTAAAGCCCATGGTCCACAGCGACATGACCTTGGTATCCGGATCGGCATAAAGCCTGGCGATCTTTTCCAGGGTCACGGCCGGGACGCCGGACATTTCCTCTGCCTTTTCCAGTGTGTATTCGGATACGAACTCGGCGAACTCCTCAAAGCTCATCGGCTCGGAGCCGCCAGCCTTGCCGTTGTTTTCAGCTGCTTGTTCCAGCGGGTGTTCCGGGCGCAGGCCATAGCCGATGTCCTGATTGCCGCGGCGGAAGTTGACGTGCTTGGCAACAAAATCCTTATGCACCGCATCATTCTGGATGATGTAATTGGCAATGTAGTTCAGGATCACCAGATCGGTCTGCGGGGTGAACACCGCCGGGATATCGGCCAGGTCAAAGCTGCGGTGGGTGAAGGTCGACAGCACCGCCACCTTCACATGCGGATAGCTGAAGCGGCGGTCCGAGATGCGGGTCCACAGGATCGGGTGCATCTCCGCCATGTTCGAGCCCCACAGCACGAAGGCGTCGGCGTTCTCGAAATCGTCATAGCAGCCCATCGGCTCGTCGATGCCGAAGGTCCGCATGAAGCCGCCCACGGCGCTGGCCATGCAGTGGCGCGCGTTGGGGTCGATATTGTTGGAACGGAAGCCCGCCTTCATCAGCTTCGATGCCGCATAGCCTTCCCAGACAGTCCATTGGCCGGAGCCGAACATGCCGATGCCCTCGGGGCCTTTCTCGGCCAGGGTCTTCTTCCACTTCTCGGCCATGATGTCGAAGGCTTCATCCCAGCTGACCCGGGTGAATTCGCCCTCTTTGTCATAAACGCCATTGGTCTTGCGCAACAGCGGCTGGGTCAGGCGGTCGGCGCCATACATGATCTTCGAGAGGAAGTATCCCTTGACGCAGTTCAGGCCGCGGTTGACCTCGGCCTGGGTGTCGCCGTGGGTGGCGACCACGCGGCCGGCCTTGGTGGCGACCATAATCGAACAGCCGGTGCCGCAGAAACGGCAAGGCGCCTTGGACCATTTCAATTCGGTCACATCAGCGTCGGTGACAAGGTTCTGCGCGGCTGCGGGGATCGGCAGCCCCGCGGCAAGGGCTGCTGCGGCGGCGGCCTGCGCCTTGATGGCGCCGCGGCGGGTAAGTCCGGTCATTGCGGGACTCCTTCTTCAATGGCGAGGTCCTGCGCATCGCAGGTCTGATGAAAGACAAGCGCCGCGCTGGCGACGCCGTCGAGAAGCTGGATCCTGGCCAAGGCATCGCCAATGACCCGGTCGCTGCCGGCCTCGAACAGCACGACGATTTTGCCCGAGGGATCCGTTTGCGAAATCTCGGCGCCTGTCATGGATTTGATGCCGGCCAGGACGGCCTCCATCTGCGCCGGGTTGCTGCGCACCAGCAGGCTGGAAATATGGATTTCTTCTGTCACGCGGACGTCCTTTGCTGGCGGGGGTCGCAGAATGCGATGGCGTTGTTCGGGCAAGCGGCTAGGCAGGCGCCGCAGCCGGTGCAGGCCCCGGCATCGACCTGGATGGCGCCGACGGGGCGGACCGACAGGTCCATCCGCAGCGCGCACGGGTCGCAAATGTCGGTACACAGCTGACAGGCAATTCCGTCAGCGTTCAGGCAGTTGCTGGTGATCTGCACGGTCACGGGCCAGGGGATGGGCAGTGCGAGGTCGAACACCGATTCCGGGCACGCCTCGGCACAGGCCGCGCAAAAGGTGCATTCGCCGCCGCGGAAATTGATCCGGGGGCGGCCCCGGCTGTCGAATTCGATGATCCCTTCCGGGCAAGCCTCCCCGCAGGCATTGCAGCTGGTGCAATCGCCCTGCACCCGTTCTTCATCCGTCCAGGGCGGGCGGAATTCCGGATCCGGGCGGGCCACTTTCCCGGTCAGGAAGGCGCGCCGCGAGGGAGCTGTGCTGGCATGTGCTGGCATTGGCCTGAGCCCTTATCCTGCCGGCGGTCCCAGGAAGATCTGGGAGATCCAGATAACCAGGCCGTATCCGCCGACCAATCCCACCGCCAGAACCGGCGCCAGAACCACGGCAAGGAACAGGAAGGTGTTCCGCTCTTCAGCTTTGCTTGGCTGTCCGGACATTTTTGCCCTCCTTGGCTCATACTGATGCAGCGCAGCAGGTCAGCCCGAAATGGCCGCGCCTGAAGTCCGGTGTTCTGAACAGCGCTGCTTCGCTGGCAGGAGAATGCGCAGGACAGCCGTTCTGCACTTTGATCTGAATCATGCTGCGGGCAGCCGATTTGCCTTAACCGGATATTCAATCTGCCGGGGCTGGAGATGACCGGCACCGCCGAAACGCTTCCAACCGTAAATGCTGAAAACGATTACGGGACAAACCCGTGTTTGAAAGGATGTTTGGAAAAGGCGCCAGCCGGTCCCGGCCTCCACGGCCCGGGACACCGCCTGCCCGGCATGGCCTGAAGGGCACGCACCCTGTCGCAAAGCATTCGCAACGTTGTCAGCGATCCGGGTTTTCAGCGGAATAATCCGCGGGCGCGCTAGCGGGCTGGCGGCATCCGGGCCAGGCCGTGATGGCAGCAAGGGACCAGGGGCCGGCAGTGCCCCGCAAAAGAATGTGCCCCGCCTTTCGCAAGCGGGGCACTTTGAATGCTGAGCAACGCGCCGGCAAATTCGCCACCCTCATTCCGCAGCACTATGGGGCAATTCCGCAAAACGATGCGGTATCCGCCGTGCTGAGGGGGCGTCCTGCGAGCGATCAGAAATCCAGGTTTTCGACGCTGAGCGCGTTCTTCTGGATAAACTCGCGGCGGGGTTCGACGACATCGCCCATCAGTTTGGTGAACAGGTCATCCGCCTCGATCATATCGTCGATCCGCACCTGCAGCAGGGTGCGGGCATCAGGATCCAGCGTGGTCTCCCACAGCTGGTCCGGGTTCATTTCGCCGAGGCCTTTGTAGCGCTGGAGCGAGAGGCCCTTTTCGCCCTCCTCCAGGATCGCTTTCAGAAGCTCCAGCGGCCCGTGAATAATCTGGCTGCGGTCGCGGCGGTGCAGCTGGGCGGTGGTGCCGTAGACTTCCTGCAGGCTTTGGGTGAAGCTGCCGGTCTTGCGCGCCTCGCCGGAGCGCAGCATCGGGCCGTCCAGGGTGCGCACTTCCTCGACGCCGCGCAGGATGCGGGCGAGGCGGATGCCGTGATCCTGAGTGATCCGGCCCTGCCAGCCGCGCTCATATTCCAGCGCAATGGCGTCCAGCCGCGCCGCAACCTTATCGGCGACGCCCTGCAGATCGGAATCCACCGCACCGGGGACGAAGGCGCCTGCCACGGCGGCCTGTTCCAGAATGTGGCGCGGGTAATGGGTCGGGAAGGCATCCAGCACCCGTTTCAGCTGGCGCGCCTCATCGACCACGCGTTTCAGATCCTGGCCGGACAGCTCTTCGCCCGTTCCCAGCTTCAGAACCGCGCCCTCGACCCCCTGGTTGACCAGGTAATCATCCATAGCGGCCTGATCCTTCAGGTAGACCTCGGATTTGCCGCGGCTGACCTTATAGAGCGGCGGCTGCGCAATATAGAGGTAGCCGCCTTCGATCAGCTCCGGCATCTGCCGGTAGAAGAAGGTCAGCAGCAGGGTGCGGATATGGGCGCCGTCGACGTCCGCATCGGTCATGATGACAATCTTGTGGTAGCGCAGTTTTTCGATATTGAACTCGTCACGGCCGATGCCGGTGCCCAGCGCCATCACCAGGTTGCCGATCTCCTGACTGCCCAGCATCCGGTCAAAGCGGGCGCGCTCCACGTTCAGGATCTTGCCTTTCAGCGGCAGGATCGCCTGCGTCTGCCGGTCCCGGCCGGTCTGGGCCGAGCCGCCGGCCGAATCCCCCTCGACGAGGAAGACTTCGGTCTTGGAAGGGTCTTTCTCGGAACAGTCTTTCAGCTTGCCGGCCAGATAATTCACATCCATCGCAGTCTTGCGGCGGGTCAGTTCGCGGGCCTTGCGGGCGGCCTCGCGGGCCAGAGCGGCCTCGACGATCTTGCCGACGATCTGCTTGGCCTGGCCGGGGTTTTCCTCAAACCACTCTGACAGTTTTTCCCCTACCAGGCTTTCGACCACCGGGCGCACCTCGGACGACACCAGCTTATCCTTGGTCTGGCTGGAGAATTTCGGATCCGGAACTTTCACCGACAGCACGCAGGTCAGCCCTTCGCGGGCGTCGTCGCCGGTGAAGCTGACTTTTTCCTTCTTCGCGATGCCCGAGGTCTGCGCGTAATTATTGATGGTCCGGGTCAGCGCGCCGCGGAAGCCCGCGACATGGGTGCCGCCATCGCGCTGCGGAATGTTGTTGGTAAACGGCAGCACCGTTTCATGATAGCTGTCATTCCACCACATGGCGATTTCGACAACGATCTCATCCTTTTCGCCGATGATGTACACCGGGGTTTCCATTACCGGGGTCTTGTGGCGGTCCAGGTATTTGACGAATTCCTTGACGCCGCCTTCGTAGAACAACTCGATTTCCAGCCGTTCCGCCGGGCGTTCGTCGATCAGGATGATACGGACGCCGGAGTTCAGGAAGGCCAGTTCCCGCAGCCGCTTTTCCAGCGTTTCAAAGATGTAGTCGAGGTTGGAAAACGTGTCTGTCGAAGCCAGGAAGCGCACCTCGGTGCCGGTCCGATCGCCGCAATCGCCGACCACCTCAAGATGCTTGGCGGTCTCGCCGCGTTCAAACCGGGCGATATGCTCCTTGCCGTCGCGCCAGATGCGCAGTTCCAGCCAATCGGAGAGCGCGTTCACCACCGAAACACCCACGCCGTGCAGGCCGCCCGAGACTTTGTAGGAGTTGCTGTCGAACTTGCCGCCGGCATGCAGCTGGGTCATGATGACCTCGGCTGCCGAGACGCCTTCCTCCTCGTGGATGCCGACCGGAATGCCGCGCCCGTTGTCGCTGACGGAAACGCTGGAATCGGCGTGGATTTTCACCGTCACATGATCGGCGTGGCCCGCCAGCGCCTCGTCGATGCCGTTGTCCACGACTTCATAGACCATGTGGTGCAGGCCCGAGCCATCGTCGGTGTCCCCGATATACATGCCGGGGCGCTTGCGAACCGCCTCCAACCCTTTGAGAACCTTGATGGAATCCGCGCCATATTCTGCGGGGGCCTGCTCGTTTCCGGACATTCGCATCTTCCTGTCTTTGCTTCAGGATTTTATACGAAGTCTGGCCGGGATTGTCACGCGCAAGCCCCCTTTTTTCATGGCTGATTCAGACGATTATACACCTAAGGCACCAAGCTCAGCCGCGGTGCCGAGCCAAGCCGCGCGCTCTTCGCTGCTTGCCCCCTGCAGCGCACCAAAATGGCAGGTCTCAACCGGATCAATTCCCACGAAATTCAGGATCTGGCGCTCCACCTGAACATGCGCGGCATTGTCGTAGTACTGCGCCATCAATTCGGGCGGCGTGTCCGCGGCAACAAGGACCCGGCCCGACTTTCCGGTCAGCAGCGGTTTAGGCAGACCGTCTGTGACAACGCGCGGATCGAAAGTCCGGCCTGGAAGCAGAATGCGGTCAAAAAGCCCTTTCAGCTTGCCCGGCATGCCACCCCACCACAGCGGGAAGGCAACGACCACATGGTCTGCCCATTCGAAATCCGCCAGCACCGCTTCGATCTGAGGCTCCAGCCGCTTCGCTCCCGAAAACCCGGCCTGACCGAAATCAGGGTCGAATTCCAGCTGCGACAGCTTGTGCAAGCGCACATCATGTCCGGCGCCAGCAGCAGCGGACTCATAGGAATCGCTTAGGGCTTGCGTGAAGGTGTTCTCAGCCGGGTGGCCATTCAGGATCAGGATTTTTCGGGCAGACATTTCAATCTCCATAGAATAAGTTGACCGCGGTCACTTTATGGAATTAAAAATGACCGCGGTCAATTATAAAAGTGACCACGGTCAATAATCAGATCGTGAGGCTTAGGCATGACACGTGCACCACAGAAACGGCGGCTGGAAACCCGGGCGAAATTGCTGGAGGTGGCAGCCGCCATCGTTCAAGAGCAGGGCTACAGCGGGTTGCGGGTGGAGGATGTGGTCGCGCGCGCCGGTGTGGCCAAGGGCACCTTGTTTTCGCATTTCAAGGACAAGGATGGGCTGCTGGCCGTGCTGATCGGGGATGAGGTGATGCGCCTGCTGGACGGGATGGAGGCTGCCGGCGCCCCTCAGGACACAGCCGAGTTGACAGCCCGGCTGGCGCCGCATCTTAACTACGTCGGCCAGGACCGAGTGATCTTTGATCTGCTGCTGCGCTACTCAGGAACCACCGCTGCTGAGCCGGATGAGGTGGTGACCGCCGGTTTTATCCGTCAGGTTGCCCTGCTGACCCGCTGGATTCAAGTCCTGCAGGCCGCAGGCCGAATCCGCTGCGACCAGCCACCGGAACTGCTGTCCGAAGGCATTCAGGCCTTTCTGAACCACGTCCTGGGTGTGTGGTTTTGCATGGAACACGATGATGAAACCCCGCCCGCAAAGGCACTAACGCCTTATTTGCAAGCCTGGCTGCAACCCATCCCTTAGGTGAATGGGATCACCAGCCCGATGCAAACCAGCAGGCCGCCGGAGATCAGGTTGATGCGCCGCCGGATCCGCGTCGAGGTCACCGCACGCCGCACCCGGTGCACCATGCCCGCCAATGCAAGATTGCCCGCCAGCGGAACCACGAAGGACAGCGTCACGATCGCGGCAACATCCGCCCAGGACGTGGACGACAGGTCAAAAAATCCGGGCAGAACGCCCATGTAGAACAGAATGGCTTTGGGATTGCCCAGGATCGCAGCTATGCCGGCCATGAACCCTGCCCAGATGCCAGGGCGGGTGAGTGCCCGGTTTTCTTCAACCGCCTCGCCGGCATGCCGGATCAGCAAATAGCCCATGCCAAGGAACATCAGGCAGGCCAGCCAGCGCAGCGCGGTCATGATGCCGGTGAATTCCGAGACCACCCAGGACATGCCGGCCACTGCGATCAGCGGCCACAGGATGTCGCCGCAAGCCACCCCCACCGCAAGCGGCCAGGCCGCCTGGAACCCGCCCGAGACCGAGCGTGCCATCAGCGCCAGCCACACCGGGCCGGGAGTCAGGAACAAGATCAGCAGCGCCCCCGCATAGAGGGTCAGATCCCAGGGAGAAACGGTCATTTCTGCAGAACCTCCGATGTGCCGCCGCTGTCGGACACCTCCAGCACCTGCGCCCGCCCGTCCAATTCGGCAAACAGCTCCGGCCCGGTTCCGGTCATCCAGGCCTGGGTGCCCAAGGCACAGATCTCGTCATAGAGCGCGGCGCGGCGGGCGGCATCCAGATGCGCGGCGACCTCGTCCAGCAGCAGGATCGGCGGCGCGCCCTCGCGCTGTGCCAGCGCCCGCGCGTTGGCCAGGATCAGCGACACCAGCAGCGCCTTCTGCTCGCCGGTGGAGCACTCTTTGGCCGGGATGCCTTTTGCCTGGTAGGTGCCGATCAGATCGGTTCTGTGCGGCCCGACAAGGGTGCGGCCCGCCGCGAGATCCCTGAACCGGCTTTCCTCCAAGGCTTCTTTGAAATCCGCCTCGGAGGACGGCATGCTGCCTTCGGACTGCAGCAACTCCAGCTCAGCCGCGGGAAAGGCGGTTTCCGCCTCCGCCTGCGCCATCCGCAGCAGATCAACCGACTGCACCCGGGCGGAGTGGATCCGGTGCCCGGCGGCAGCCATCCGGTCTTCCAGCACCCGGTACCAGGCCGCATCGCGCACCTGCTCCTTCAACAGCCGGTTGCGCTCCCGCATCGCCTTTTCATAGGCCAGCGAGGCCTCGGCATGGGCGGGCTCAAAGCTCAGCGCGATCCGGTCGAGAAAGCGCCGGCGGCCTTCAGCGGCTTCAATCCACAGCCGGTCCATCGCCGGGATCAGCCAGACCACCCGCGCCACCTGGCCCAGCGCAACCTGGCTGGCCGATTTGTTGTCGATCTTCACCTGCCGGGCATTGCCGCCCTCGGACCAGGTTTCCACCTCATAAGTCTGCGATTGTGCCCGCAGCTCGCCCTTCAGCTTCCACCCCAGCGCTTCGGGCTGGCGCGCCATTTCCGCCGCGCTGGCCCGGCGCAACCCGCGGCCGGGCGAAAACAGCGACACCGCTTCCAGGATATTGGTCTTGCCCGCGCCGTTGTCACCGTGAATGGCCACGGGACGCCCGTCCAAACGCAATTCCGCCCGCAAATGCGAGCGGAAGTGGGACAGGGTCAGGGCAGTCAGGGCCAGCACGCGGCGCGCTCCCGTTTCATCTTTGCAAAAATACTCGCCTGCCGCCGCCCGGCAGGGCAGGCAGCGCCGTCAGGCGATCAAACCCGCATCGGCATCACGACGTAAACGGCGCTTTCGTCGCTGCCTTCGCGCATTAGAGTCGGATCGCCGGAGGAGTTGAACATGAACACAGCGTTTTCGCGGTCCACCTGATTGGCGATCTCCAGCAAGTACTTGGCATTAAATCCGATTTCCAGCCGTTCGTCGTTATAGGCCACTGCCAGCTCTTCCTCCGCGGCACCGCTGTCCGGCGCATTCACCGACAGGATCAGGCGGTCTTCTTCCAACTGCAGCTTCACCGCGCGGGAGCGTTCCGAGGACACAGTTGCGACCCGGTCCACCGCCTGGGCAAACTCGGCGGCGTCCACCTCCAGACGGCGGGTGTTTCCGGCCGGGATCACCCGGGTGTAGTCGGGGAAGGTGCCGTCGATCACCTTGGAGGTCAGGGTGATGTTCGGGGTGGCAAAGCGCACCTTGGTTTCCGAGACCGACACGGCGATGTCCATGTCATCATCATCCAAAAGCTTACGCAGCTCGCCCACGGTTTTGCGCGGCACGATCACGCCCGGCATGTCCTCGGCGCCCAGCGGCAGTTCGGCGTCAATCCGGGCCAGACGGTGGCCGTCGGTGGCCACGGCCCGCAGCGCCTTGCCGCCTTCCGTCCCGTTGGAGACATGCAGATAGACACCGTTCAGGTAGTAGCGGGTCTCCTCGGTGGAGATCGCAAATTTCGACTTGTCGAACAGACGGCGCAGCACCGCGGCCTTGGCGGCGAAGTTCGAATGGTATTCCGACGAGGCCATCACCGGGAAATCCTCCCGCGGCAGGGTCGCGAGCGAGAAGTTCGACCGGCCCGCCTCCACCGTCAGACGGCCGGTGGCGGCGTCAGCACTGAGGGTGACAAGCGCACCGTCGGGCAGCTTGCGGACAATCTCGTGCAGGGTGGTGGCAGCCACGGTGGTGGCACCGGCGCGTTCCACCTGGGCGGGCGCCTTGTCGACCACTTCGATATCCAGGTCGGTGGCGCGGAACTGGACGCTGTCGCCCTCGGCTTCGATCAGCACATTCGCCAGGATTGGAATGGTATTGCGGCGCTCAACCACAGACTGTGCCTGAGCCACAGCCTTGAGAAGCGTGCCGCGTTCGATGCTGATCTTCATGTCCCAAATCCTCTTCGTCATGCCCGTGTCAGTGGCCGGGACAAGCAACCTACCGGTTTACCCCTGCCGCACAAGGCTTTTATGGATTTCTCCAAGGGTTTCCCGGCGGGGTCAAGAGGCGGCAGGCGGCATTAAGGCCAAACCGTGGAAAACGTTGCAGCAGAACCCGATGCCGTCCCCGCCGGGACAGTACCGGAAAACGCCCCGGCGTTGCGGCCGGGGCGTGATACGGGGCGGGCAAACACTGGAGAGGTGCTTAGGCCTTCACCCGCTCCGATTTCGGATCATACATCGGCTTCAGGGAGGCTTCGGCCTTGACCTTCACGCCGCAGACGTCGATCTCGTAAGTGGAGCCCAGAACATCCGCTGCACTTTCGCCTTCGCAGGGCACATAGCCCATGCCGATGGCAGCGCCCAGCGTGTGGCCGTAGTTGCCGGAGCTGAGGTAACCCACGTATTCGCCGTCCCGCAGGATCGGTTCGTTGTGGAACAACAGCGGCTCGGCGTCAGTCAGCTTGAACTGAACCATGCGGTTCTTGGGACCGGTTTCCTTGCGTGCCAGCACCGCCGCCTTGCCAATGAAATCGTCCTTGCCGGTGGCAACCGCAAAGCCGAGGCCTGCGTCGACGACATTGTCCTCGCAGGTGATGTCATGGCCGAAGTGGCGGAAGCCCTTTTCGATCCGGCAGCTGTCCATCATGTGCATGCCGCAGAGTTTCAGCCCCATGTCCTGACCGGCTTCCCACAGGGTTTCGAACGCATGGCCGGACATTTCCGCCGGGATATAAATCTCCCAGCCGAGTTCGCCGACATAGGTCACCCGGTGCACACGGGCGAGGCCCATGCCCAGCTCGATCTCCTGCGCGGTGCCAAAAGGGTTCACCTCGTTGGAGAAATCGTTGGGCGACACTTTCTGCAGCAGTTTGCGGGCGTTCGGCCCCATTACTGCCAGCACGCCCTCGCCCGCCGTCACATCGGTGAGCACGACGTTGAAATCGCCCTTGTGCCGCATCATCCAGGTCTGGTCGGCCAGACGGGTCACTGCCGGGGTGACCACCAGATAAACAGTCTCCGACAGGCGGGTGACAGTGACGTCAGCCTCGATGCCGCCGCGCGGGTTGAGGAACTGGGTGTAAACGATCTTGCCCGCGGGCACCGATACATTGGCGCCGCAGATGTAGTTCAGGAAGGCTTCGGCATCCGGGCCTTCGACGCGGATCTTGCCAAAGGAGGACATGTCGTACATGCCGGCGTTTTCGCGCAACGCCTTGTGTTCGGCAGCCGAGTTTTCGAACCAGTTCTGCCGCTTCCAGCTGTACTGGTATTCGCGTTCCTGGCCTTCGTTCGCAAACCAGTTGGCGCGTTCCCAGCCGCCGATTTCACCCATCACCGCGCCCTGCTGCAGCAAATGGTGGTGGAAGGGGGTGCGGCGCACGCCGCGGGCGGTGGCCTTTTGGCGGTACGGGAAATGGTCGGCGTACAAAAGGCCCAGGGTCTCTTTCGAACGTTCGAACAGGTAGTGTTTGTTGCCCTGGAACGGGTGCATGCGGGAGATGTCCACATCGCCCAGATCAAACGGTTTCTGGCCGTCTTCCATCCACTGCGCCAGCGCCATGCCAGCGCCGCCGGCCGACTGAATGCCGATCGAGTTGAAGCCCGCAGCAACCCAGAAGTTGTCCATCTCGGGCGCCAGGCCCAGGTGGTAGGCGTCGTCGGGGGTGAAGGATTCAGGCCCGTTGAAGAAGGTATGGATACCGGCCTCGGCCAGCATCGGCATCCGGTTGCAGGCGGCCTCGAGAATGGGCTCGAAGTGGTCGAAATCCTCGGGCAGCTGGTCAAATTCGAAACTGTCGGGGATGCCGTTCATCGCCCAGGGTTTGGCGTTTGGTTCAAAGGCGCCCAGCAGGATTTTGCCGGCGTCTTCCTTGTAGTAGGCGCATTCGTCCGGCACCCGCAGCACCGGCATCTGGCCGAGACCCGCGATGCCTTCGGTCACGATGTAGAAATGCTCGCAGGCGTGCAGCGGCACGTTGACGCCCGCCATGCGGCCAACCTCGTGGCCCCACATGCCGGCGCAGTTCACCACCATGTCGGCCTCGATATGGCCCTGGGACTGGCCGTCGTCGCTGACCCAATCCACCCCGGTGACGCGGCGGCCGTCCTTGGAAATTCCGGTGACCTTGATCCGCTCCTTGACCAGCGCACCGCGCTGGCGGGCGCCCTTGGCCAGGGCAAGGGCGATATTGGCCGGGTCTGCCTGGCCGTCGGTCGGCAGCCAGACACCGCCGGTCACGCCGTCCAGGTTGATGTGCTCGTAGCGTTCTTTCACCTCTTTCGGCGACAGTTCTTCAACCGGGACGCCAAAGGCACGTGCCATTGCGGCATTGCGGAACAGCTCTTCGCGCCGTTCCTCGGTCAGCGCGGCAGAAACCGAGCCGACCTGCCGCAGGCCGGTGGCGACGCCGGTTTCTTCTTCTAGGCCGAGATACAGCTCGGCGGAATACCGGGCGAGCTTGGTCATGTTGGAAGAGGCGCGCAGCTGCCCGATCAGGCCCGCGGCGTGCCAGGTGGTGCCGGAGGTCAACTGCTTGCGTTCCAGCAGCACCACGTCCTTCCAGCCCAGTTTCGCCAGGTGATAGGCCACTGAGCAGCCGATCACGCCGCCGCCGATAATGACCACGCGGGCCGTGTTGGGAAGATCGCTCATGTCATCGCTCCACAGTCAGTGTTTGGATCTGATTATCATGAGGACACGGCGCAAAATGTATCAAAAACGCCAAGCTCCCCCGGCTATTCTCCGGTCTTGAGGATAATTTCCGAACTGTCCTGTCCCAGCCGGCGGCGTTTGCGCAGGGTGAAAGGCGTGATGCCGAAGAAGCTTTTGTAAAGGGACGAGAACCCGTTCGGGAATCCGCAGGCGAGACCGATTTCGCGGACGCTCATCGTGGTGTTGAGCAGCAGGTTATTTGCTTTGGAGAGCCGCATTTCACGATAGAACCCGTTGGGGGTGGTGCCCAGGAAGGTTTTGAACTTGCGTTCCAGGGAGCGGGTCGAGATGCCGAGTTCATCCACGATTTCGCTGATCGGCACCGGTTCCTCGATATTGTCCTGCATGATGCGGATGCAATGGTCCAGGTCGCTGTCGCCGGTGATCGTCGGTTTGGCGCCGGCAAAGGGCTGCAGCGAGGAGAAATCGCGCACCTGCTCGTGCAGCATGATGTTGCCCACGGTCATCTGCGCCGCGGCAGAGGTGAGCCGCCCGACCAGCGCCAGCGCGATATCGACGGTGGAGCCCATGCCGGCGCAGGTTACCACCAGCCCGTCCTCGCTGGCCAGCGCATGGCTGGAATCGTTCAGCCCCATGCGCTCGCGCAGCAGGGCTGAGTTTTCCCAATGGGTCGTCAGCCGCCCGGCGGCGCCGCCCTGATCGCGGATGTAGCGGGCTGCGGCCTCGGCCAGCAGGTAGACCTTGATGCCGCGGCAGGTGTAGCTGGAGATCACCCGCCCCATGCTGAGACCCGGGTGATCCGGGTCCGAATTGCCAAGGAAGAAGGCGAAATCCGCATCCGGCTTTACCGCAAAGGGTTCGGTATCAAGGCTGAGACCAGCCCGGCAGCCGACCCGGCCGCCCTGCAGCGAGCGCACCGTCCACTTGAACGGCGGCTGTGCCAGCACCCGGTTGGCAATCCGCAGCACCTCGAGCAGCGCCGACATCTCGATCAGCACAAACCCTTCGGTGACGATGACGTCGATATTCCAGACCCGGGCCGGCTCGGCGGGTTTGCGTTTTACCGGAGTAGCCATGCTGATCCCCCTGCCCGACGATGTCAGACGATCCGGTGCCCGGCCGCGCGCAGGCGGCGGGCCAGTTCGGAAATATGATGCGGGCCGACTTCGCAGCAGCCGCCCACGATTGCGGCGCCCTGAGCGACCCAGGCCATTGCAAAGTCCGCATAGGCCGCCGGCCCCAGATCCCGGCGTTGCTCGAGCGCATCCACGGTGGGGGCGTCCTGCAGGAAACCCTCGGATATCCGGGTGAACCCGTTGGCATAGGCGCCAAAAGGCCTGCCGAAGGATTTGGCGATCTCCAGCCCTGCACTGATCACCTCGGGCCGGGAGCAGTTGAGCAGCACCGCATCGGGCTGGAATTCGCCGATCAGCGGCTTCAGTGCGGACAGCGGTTCGCCAGAGCGCAGAGAAGTGCCATCCTCATCCGATACGGAGGCGGCCAGCCAGACCGGCTTGTCCGTTTCCGCACAGCCCTGCAGCGCGCCCTTGGCATGCTCCGCCGAGGAAACTGTCTCGATCAGAAAAAGGTCTGCAGACGGCTCCAGCAGCGCGACCAGCTCGGCGTAGATGTGTTTCGCTTCGTCATGCGGCGGGCAGATGTCGGGGCGGTAGGAGGCAATCAGCGGGCCAAGCGCTGCAGCGACGCGGCCGGAGCCATGAGTGTTCCGTGCGGCGACAGCTTGGACAGCAGCCTTTTCCAGCAGTTCTTCGAAGCGGCCTTCGAGCCCGGCGCGCTGCAGCCGGTCGCGCAGAACCGCATAGGTATTTGTTGTGGCAATCGTGGCGCCTGCGGCGAAGTAATCGGCATGGATGCCGCCGACCACTTCGGGCCTGTCAAGCATCACCGCGGTGGACCAAAGGGGGGTTGCCCGGTCGCCGGACCGTTTGACAACCTCCTGCCCGATCGAGCCGTCAAGAAGCGTGATCTCAGCCATGGCAAACTGTCCTTTCGCGGGCGCCCATGCCGCCAGATTTCAGGAAACGACCCGGCGGCGCAGGCTGTCAATTCCGGCAGGTTCAGCCCGGGCCAGTGCAGCCCGGGCTGTGGCAATTGATCAGGCGCGCAGGCGCTCGTTGGCCGGATCCCACAGCGGTTCGTCTTCCTGAACCACCGCACGGCACTTCTGGCCGTAGATTTCGACTTCCAGCTCGGTGCCTGGCACCGCAAGATCGCTGCGCACCATGCCCAGCGCAATCGATGCGTTGACCCGGTAGCCCCAGTCGCCCGAGGTGGTCTCGCCGACGATCTCACCGTCTTTCCAGATGCAGGACATATAGGGCGCGTCCGCATCACCGGCTTCAACGATCATTGTTGCAAAGGTCTTTTTCGGACCCTGCTGCTGCTCGTTCAGGATCGCGGACTTGCCGGGGAAATCCTGCGGCTTGTCCAGTTTGACGAAGCGCCCCAGCCCGCCTTCCAGCATGGTGAAGTCGGTGGACAGATCACCCTTCCAGGTGCGGTAGCCCTTCTCGATGCGCAGGGAATTCAGCGCATACATGCCAAACGGCGTAGCACCGGCCTCCAGGATGGCGGCGTAGATCGCCGGCTGGTCCGCGTTGGCGCAATGCACCTCCCAGCCCAGCTCGCCCGCGAAGGAGACCCGTGCCAGGAAAGCCGGCTTGCCCGCCACAGCGGCCTGCTGGTGGGTCAGCCAGCCCAGCGACAGGTCAGCGTCCGACAGCGCAGCAAACAGCGCGCGCGACTTCGGGCCGGTGACAATCATGGTGCCATACTCGGTTGTATGATCGCTGAGGCTCAGGCCAGCAGGCAGCGCCTTGCGCAGAATCTCGAAGTCGTGCCACTGGGCCGAACCTGCGGTAATCATGGTGAAGTGATCTTCGCCATGCCGGATACAGGACATCTCGGTCAGGATGCGGCCGCGCTGGTCCGAGATATAGACCAGGTTCATCCGGCCCACTTTCGGCAACCCGCCGGCAACCAGCCCGCGCAGGAATTCGGCAGCGCCTTCGCCCTCCAGGTTGAAACGCGAGAAGCCAGGCAGGTCCAGCACGCCGACACTGTCGCGCACCGCTTCGCACTCTTCCTTGATGCGCTGCTGCCAAGGGCCGGAGCGGCCCCAGGTGTGGGTGGCTTCCTCGGAAGTGTCGTCACGCGATTTGGCAAACCAGTTGGCCCGCTCCCAGCCGTTGTAGGCGCCCATCACACCGCCCAGTTCCTTCACCTTGGCGTGCACGGGCGAAACCTTCTTGTCGCGTGCTGCCGGCCATTCGTGGTGCGGGAAGTGCATGGCGTATTCGTTGCCGTAGACTTCCATGCCTTTCTGGTTGCAGTAATCCTGGTCGGTGTAGTCGGTGTAGCGGCGCGGGTCGACCGCCCACATGTCCCACTCGGTCTGGCCATCGACGATCCATTCTGCCAGCACCTTGCCGGCGCCGCCGCCCTGAGCGATGCCAAAGGTGAAGACGCAGGCCTCGAAGGCGTTGTCGACACCCGGCATCGGGCCGATCAGCGGCAGGCCGTCGGGGGCATAGGGGATCGGGCCGTTTATGACGCTGGAGACGCCTGAGGTGGCCATAAGCGGCACCCGTTCCATCGCGTCGGTGACGATGTCTTCTATGCGGTCCAGATCATCCGACCACAGCTGGAACGAGAAGTCGTCCGGCATCTGGTCGTCTTCGGTCAACCAGTGGCCTTTGCAGTTCGGCTCATAGGGGCCGAGGTTATAGCCGTTCTTTTCCTGCCGCAGATAATAGGAAACATCCACATCGCGGATCAGCGGCAGCTTCTTGCCGTTTTCCTTGCTCCAGGCTTCCACCTCGGGGATCTGCTCGGTCAGCAGGTACTGGTGCGACATGACCATCATCGGCACGGTGCGGCCGCCGTATTCCTTGAACCATTCGCCGACACGCTGAGCATAATAGCCGGCGGCATTGACCACATAATCACATTCGATATCACCCTTGCCGGTGTGGACGATCCAGGTCTTGTCTTCCTTTTGGGTCACACCGGTGGCGGGGCAGAAGCGGATGATCCGCGCGCCCATGTCGCGGGCCCCCTTGGCCAGCGCCTGGGTCAGCTGCGCCGGATCGATGTCGCCGTCCGACGGATCCCACAGCACCCCTTCCAGATCGTGGGTTTCCAGGAAAGGATAGTGTTCCTTGGTCTGTTCCGGGGTCCAGATCTCCATCCCGATGCCCTGATAGCGGCCCATCGAACAGGCGCGCTCGAATTCCTGCATCCGTTCCTTGCTGTGCGCCAGACGGATCGAACCGGTCTGGTGGTAGTTCATCGGGTAATCGACTTCTTCACCAAGACGGGAATAGAGCTCGGTCGAATAGCGCTGCATGTTCATGATCGACCAGGAGGTCGAGAAGGTCGGCACATTGCCGGCCGCGTGCCAGGTGGAGCCGGCGGTCAGCTCGTTCTTTTCCAGCAGCACACAGTCGCTCCAGCCCTTCTTGGCCAGATGATAGAGGCTGGAAGTGCCGATGACGCCGCCGCCGATGATGACCACGCGGGCCTTGGTTGGAAAATCAGACATGGTCTCTCCCTTAGTCAATCCTGTTGCGGCACACCGTCCGCGAGTGTGTAGTAATCGCCCTTGGAGGCAGTGAAGATGTGCTTTTCGACACGCAGGCCGGAGTTCCCGTCGACCGCGCCCAAAGCAAAACTTGTGGTGTCCTCGCCGGTGCCTTTCCAGAACAGGAAGGAGCCGCAGCGCGGGCAGCTGCCGCGCTTGGCCTTGGCGGTGGCTTCAAACCAGTTCACCGGTCCGGTGATGGCGAGGTCTTCGTCATGCACATCGGCCGAGGCCCAGATGCCGCCGGATTGCTTGCGGCACTGGCTGCAATGGCACATCGATGCCGCCTGCGGCTGCGCCGCGGTTTCAAAGCGGATATCTCCGCACAGGCAGGATCCCCTGATCATCGTTCCCTCCTAATAAACCGGCGGCGCGATCACCCAGACGGCCACTGCAGGTTCGTCATAGGGATTCGACCACTGGTAGGGTTCGTGCTTGATCCGGAAGCTGTCGCCGGGGCCGACAGTGAAGCTGCGGCCGCCGATCAGCAGGTCCAGCTTGCCCGAGATCACATAGCCGACCTCCTGCGTCGGCCTGTGCGCCGGTTTCTGCATCTTTGAGTGCGGGCGGAAGGTGGAATGCACCATCTCGAAATCGTCGGTCAGGTCGGGCGACAGCAGCTCTTCGATCAGCCCTTCCTCGCCCGAGCCCATCGGACGGCGCGATCCAGCGCGGACAACGTAGCCATGCTCGTCCGCCGGGGCGCCGGTATGGGCAAACAGCATCGACATCGGCACGCCCAGGGCCTCGGCAATCTGGCGCAGGTCGGAGATCGAAGGCTCGGACATGTCGCGCTCAACCTGGCTCAGCCAGCCGACCGAGCGGTTCAGCATCGCCGCGATATCCGACAGCGTCAGCCCGCGCGCCTTGCGCAGGGCCCGGATATCGGCCCCCAATGTCGCCGCTGCCAAGGCTTGATCGTTCACCGGCTCTCTCCCCCTTCGTGAAAAAATCATCTCGTTTTTCACGATGCCGCATGTGGGTGAAATTTCCAAGCATTTTTTCACGCCGCATGTAACCGGCAAGGAAAAACCCAGCGCCATCAGGCGCCGGGCTGCTTCTTTCTGGTCAAATACACTCTGGGATAAGGCCGCAGGCCGAGGGGCAAAGCCCCTGAATGCGCGAATCAGATGCGGCGGAACACCTCATGCAGGATTGCGGCCAGGTGATCCGCATCTTCCGCTGTGAAAGCGTCCGGCTGGTCGCTGTCGATGTCGAACACCCCGATCAACTCCCCCTGCCCGTTCCGGACCGGCAGCACCAGTTCCGAACGGGTTGAGGAGGCACAGGCGATATGGCCGGGGAACGCCTCCACATCCGCCACCAGCTGCACCTCGCCGGTGCGCGCCGCCGCACCGCAGACACCACGGGAAAACGGGATCTGCAGGCAGCCGTGGCCGCCCTGATACGGGCCTATCTTCAGCAACTCCGGAGCAACAGCACGGTAAAATCCGGTCCAGTCGAACCGGTCGTCGGCATGATGCACTTCGCAGGTGACAGTGGCCATCAGCGCGACCTCATCCGTCTCGCCTTCGGTCAGCGACGCGATTGTCTTGGCCAGGGTTTCATAATCGGCCCGCATGTCCGGTTCTCCTTCAACGCATTGAGGGGGCTCAATGCCCCCTCTTGACCTGACGGTCAATTCACCCTCGGAGAATTTTACAAAGGTGAATGTCAGACCCGCTCAATTGCAATCGCCGTGCCCTCGCCGCCGCCGATGCAGATGGCGGCCACGCCGCGCTTGAGACCGCGTTTTTCCAATGCGTTCAGAAGGGTCACCATGATCCGCGCGCCGGAGGCCCCGATCGGGTGGCCCAGCGCACAGGCGCCGCCGTTTACATTCACCTTGTCGCGGGAAATGCCCATCTCATGCATGAAGGCCATCGGCACCACGGCAAAAGCTTCGTTCACTTCCCACAGATCGACGTCTTCAACCTGCCAGCCAATGTTTTTCAGCAGCTTTTGCGCCGCCGGAACCGGCGCGGTGGTGAACAGGCCCGGTGCCTGCGCATGGCTGGCATGGCCGAGGATCCGGGCGCGGACCTGCAATCCCTGTGCCGCGGCAGCCTCGGCTGAGGCAAGAACCAGTGCTGCCGCGCCGTCGGAAATGGAGGAGGCATTCGCCGCCGTTACAGTGCCGTCCTTGCGGAACGCCGGCTTCAGAGTCGGGATCTTTTCCGGGCGCGCCGATTTCGGCGGCTCATCCGCATCGGTCACCACCTCGCCTTTGCGGGTTTTTACGGTAACGGCCGCAATTTCCCCGTCAAATGCGCCGCTGTCCTGGGCTTCCAGCGCGTTGGCGAGCGATTTCAGCGCGTATTCGTCCTGAGCTTCGCGGGTGAACTGGTATTTTTCAGCGCAATCCTCGGCAAAGGTGCCCATCAGGCGGCCCTTGTCATAGGCATCCTCCAGCCCGTCGAGGAACATGTGGTCAATCACCTGACTATGACCGAGACGGGCGCCGCCGCGCATCTTGGGCAGCACATAAGGCGCGTTGGTCATGCTTTCCATGCCGCCGGCCACCATTGTCCCGGCATGGCCCAGTGCGATCTGGTCAAAGGCGATCATCGCCGCCTTCATGCCCGAGCCGCACATTTTGTTAAGGGTCGTGGCCGGCACCTCCTCACCCAGGCCCGCGGCGAAACCCGCCTGACGCGCCGGCGCCTGGCCCTGGCCCGCAGGCAGAACGCAGCCCATCAGCACCTCATCGACAGTGGCAGCACCGGCGCCTTCAAGGGCCGCCCGGATGGCCGCGCCGCCGAGCTCCGAAGCCGTCACCCCGTCGTACATTCCCTGGAACCCGCCCATAGGCGTCCGGGCCGCTCCGGCGATAACAACATCTTTCATGCAATTTTCCTCCAATCGTCAAAATAATACCTACAGAATAGTAAGCTTTGCGGTCTAGAGTGCTGGCAAATGACGTTACATCCCGGGGGACTGAAATGAGCCTGACCACTACCATGACGGACGACGCACAAATCGTCAAAGTCAATGCCGATCGCATTGATGCCGCCATGGCCATCCAGTTCAAGGAGGACATGCGCGCGGAAACAGAATCCGGTGCCGACCGTGTCATCCTGGATCTTTCCGAAGTGCAGTTTATCGACTCCAGCGGGCTTGGCGCGATCGTCGCCGCGATGAAACAGCTTGGCGGCACCCGGAAACTGGATCTCGCCGGACTGACCCCCATGGTCGAAAAGGTGTTCCGGCTGACCCGCATGGATACGATCTTTGACCTTTATGGTTCGCTTAGCGACGCAATCGCTCCGGCTGGCGCAAGCTCCTGAAGACGAATGCGCTGTCAGCGTAAAGCGAGAAATCGATGGTAAAAACCTTTGCCTGCTCGTTCACGGCGACAAACTTGGATGCCCGTTCCGGCATTTCCTCGATTGTGGCCCGGCTTCGGTCCCTGGGAGTGCCGGGAGCCCGTGTGGATGAGGTGCAAATTGCTCTGACCGAGGCCGTGAACAACGTCGTTGAACACGCCTATGAAAGTGCACCTCCAGGAAACGTGCGGATTCAGGGCGAGCTTTATCCTGAACACTTGTGGATCAGCATCCAGGACGCTGGCGCTCCCTACCCTAAGGGCGAATTGCCGGAGGGCAAACCCGCTGATATCAGCGTTGCAGCCGAAAATCTGCCTGAAGGCGGGTTCGGCTGGTTTCTGATACGCGAATTGGCAAGCCAAGTCCAATATGAGCGCTCGGAAGGAAGCAACAATCTGTCGCTCTGCTTCGAGTTCAAAGTGACCAGCCCTTCAGCCGAAGTCTGAACTGGACCCTGTTTCGCCGGGGCGGGCACGGCCGCCGGTTTGCTGCATTTTAACGCTGTGCCATAATCCTGCCGCACTCCCGGCCCACCTCAGCCAGATAGATATGCGAAGTGTGAACTGTAGCTGAAATGAGCTTCCCCCGGTGCCGCGTGTTCTAGCCCCCACCAGTGCGCGGCTCCGGGGATAATTCATTCGGCCGGCTTTCCTGCTTCACGATGACGTTCCGTTCCTTCAGAACCACGGTAGATTTAAGTTGCGTTCCCGCCGCGTGCGCCTAGCCTTTGGCAAGTGACAGCAGGAGCAGGAAAATGCGCGACTTCCATCTTCCGGGGCGATCAGCCGTCTTTGCCCAAAACGGCCTGTGCGCAACCTCGCATCCTCTGGCCACCAGTGTCGCCGTCGACATCCTGAAACGCGGCGGCAATGCAATGGACGCGGCTTTGGCCGGGGCGGTCTTGCTGGGGATCTGCGAACCGCAAATGACAGGAATCGGCGGGGATTGCTTTGTTCTATATTCCCGCCCGGGACACGGCATTCAGGCGCTGAACGGATCGGGCCGCGCCCCTGCCGGGGCCAGCGCTGCAGCACTCCGGGCACAAGGGCTGGAAACCGTGCCGCTGGACAGCCCCGATGCGGTGACGATCCCCTGCGCGATTGACGCGTTCTGCCGCCTGGCCGAAAGCGAAGGGCGGCTTGGGCTGGATGCACTGCTGCAACCGGCAATCCACTATGCCGAAGCGGGCGTTCCCGTGGCACCGCGCACCGCCTTTGACTGGCAAAACAGCAAGAAGGCTTTGCAGGGAGCTGCGCGGCGCCATTATTTAAGAGACGGCCAGCCGTTAAGAACCGGCGATGTGTTCCGCGCGCCCGGACAAGCCGAGGTGCTGCGCCGCATCGCCAAAAACGGGCGGGATGCCTTTTATTGCGGGGAAGTGGCCGAAGATATGGCCGCCGCACTGACGGAGCTTGGAGGCGTCCACACTTTGGAGGATTTCGCCGCGGCTGGCAGCTTTGCAACGCAACCGGTTGACGGCCGCTACAAAGGCCTGGGTCTGACCGAACATCCGCCCAACGGCCAGGGCGCAACCGCCATTTTGCTGCTGAACATCCTCAAGCATTTCGACATCGCCGGGATGGATCCCTTTGGCGCAGACCGTGCGCATATCGAGGCGGAGGCCGCCAAGCTTGCCTATGATGCGCGCAACCGTTTCCTCGCCGATCCTGGCCACACCACCCGGCTGGCGCATATGCTGGCGCCTGAAACGGCTGCCGGGCTTGCCGCGCTGATTGACCCCAAGCACGCCCTGCCGGCAGCGCAGCCGCTAACGGAGGCGGTGCACAGGGACACGGTCTATATAACTGTGGTGGACAAAGACCGCATGGCGGTCTCCCTGATCTATTCTATCTTCCACGGCTTCGGCTCTGGCATTGCGTCGGAAAAATTCGGCATCCTGCTGCAGAACCGCGGCGCTGGCTTTACCCTGGAGGCGGGCCATCCGAATGAATTCGGCCCCGGAAAACAGCCGATGCACACGATCATCCCGGCCATGCTGCAGCAGGACGGAGAGGTGGTCATGCCCTTTGGGGTGATGGGCGGCGGATATCAGCCGACCGGGCACGCCCGGCTGGTCTCAAACCTCGCTGATTTTGGCATGGACCTGCAATCCGCTGTCGATGCGCCCCGCTGCTTTGCCGATGGCGGCGTGCTGAAACTGGAGCGCGGCTATGCTGCTGAGGTCCGCCGGAAGCTTGCAGATGCGGGGCACCGTGTGGTTGTGCCGGACACACCGCTGGGCGGCGCTCAGGCGATACGGATGCACGCCTCAGGCGTATTGGAAGGCGCCAGTGATCCGCGCAAGGACGGCTGCGCACTGGGATATTGATTTCCGGGTGTTCCTGCCCGCCTGAAACAGCGGAGTTCAGTTCAGCTGATAATGCAACGAATAGGCGCCGCCATCGAAATTGCCAAACATTTCAGGGACATCCGGGTGGCCAACTGGTTCCCCGGAATAGTCCGCGACAAGGTTCTGCTCCGACACATAGGCCACATAATAGCTTTGGTCGTTTTCCGCCAGCAGGTGGTAGAACGGCTGGTCCTTTACCGGGCGGCTGTCTTCCGGAATCGCCTCATACCATTCATCGGTATTGGAGAACTCAGGATCAACATCAAAGACCACCCCGCGGAAGGGATGCTTCCGGTGGCGGACGACCTGCCCGAGGTTGTATTTTGCGCGTGTTCTCATCATGATCATGTTCGCCCCCGTTCATTGTAAATAGCGCGCCCGCCAAGCAATTGTCCAACTCTTGACGTAAATTTTCAGGGAAACAGACTGTGAACCTCGCTTTGACAGTGCTCGAAATAACTGCCCCGGTGTTCCTGCTGGCCATGGCCGGGTTCATCTGGGTGAAACTGGGGTTTGAGTACCGGACCCAGTTTGTAACCCGGCTGGCGATGACGCTCGCCGTGCCCTGCCTGATCTTCACCGCACTGATGAAATCGGAGCTGGACAAAGGGGCGCTCAGCGCATTCATGCTGGCCGCGCTGGCAGGCCATGCGGTGCTGGCCGGCGCAGGCGAAATTGCCTGCCGCATGGCGCACCTGGACCGCCGGACCTATCTGGCGCCCTTCATTTTCGGCAACACCGGCAATCTGGGCATCCCGCTGTCGATGTTTGCCTTTGGCGAGGCCGGGCTTGGCTATGCCATTGTCATGCTTGCCGTTTCGGCGATCCTGTCCTTCACTTACGGCATCTATCTGGTAGCAGGCCGCAGCGCCGGCAGCAAAGTAATCCGGGAGCCGATGGTCTGGGCAACCCTGCTGGGCGGGTTGTTCCTGTGGCAGGATTGGGAAACACCGCGTTTCCTGACCAATGCGCTGGAATTGACCGGGCAGATGGCGGTGCCGCTGATGCTGATCACCCTGGGCACAGCGGTCGCACGGCTGACCCCGGGCAAGACGGGAACCGCCATTGCATTTTCGCTGGTGAAATTCCTGATCAGCGCCGCGGCGGGCTGGGCGCTGGCGTTTGCTTTCGGGCTGGATCCGACAGCCTCCGGGGTGCTGATTCTGCAGTTCGCGACACCTGTTGCCGTGACCGCCTATCTGCTGGCAGAGAAGTTTGAAGCCGATTCCAGCGCTGTCGCCGGGCTTGTGGTGGTTTCAACCCTGATGTCAGCGGCATTGCTGCCACTGCTTCTGTCGCGGCTTCTGTAAATGTGATTTCCTCGCATGCCGCAATCCGCTAAACTTCCCGCAGAATAACCCAAAAAAATATGGGCAGAGGCAATGAGCAGACTCTTCAGCGCCCTCGTTCTCCTCATGGCGGTTGCGTCTTGCGGAGGCGGGCACAAAGCGCCGCCGCGCAATCTGGATAATGCGTGCAGCATCATCCAGCAGCGGCCCGAATACCTGAAAGCCTTCCGCGCTACCCAGCGCCGCTGGGGTGTCCCGGTGCATGTGCAGATGGCAACGATCTATCACGAAAGCCGGTTCCGCGGCGATGCCCGCACGCCGCATCAGTACCTGCTGGGCGTGATCCCGGTCGGGCGGCAATCCAGTGCTTACGGCTACAGCCAGGCACTGGACGGAACCTGGGACGATTACCGGCGCGATACCGGGCGGCGGCGGGCCAAACGCGACCGGATCAGCGATGCGGCTGATTTCATGGGCTGGTACATGCGCCAGAGCCGCGAAAAGAACGGCATCCAGCTTTATGACGCGCGCAATCAATACCTCGCCTACCACGAAGGGCATTATGGCTATTCGCGCGGCAGCTACCGGTCCAAACCGTGGCTGCAGCGTGTTGCAGGGCAAGTCGAATCCCGCGCCCAGGCCTATCAGGCCCAGCTCGCGACCTGCCGTAAGTTCCGCTGAGATACCTAAGGGGCGGTCTCCCGCCCGTGTCTGCGGCTTTCTCTGTTAAAGCCGCAGACACCATTGGGCCTGGCACTGCGCCAAGGCGCAATGCCAGGCCGTGCGATTGTTCCCTGACAGCTGAATTGAGACGGTTTTGCGCCGGGCGCCAGCCGGGTGCCGGGCCCAAGGCCGCCAGGCTGTTCCGGCAAACCCGGAGCAGCCGCGGGCGCGGGAGCCGCTGCCCTAGCGGGATCTGCCGCTGTTGGTGAACAGGCTGGAGGACAGTTTTTGGCCGGTTTCCATTGCCCCCAGGATCACGGTTGTCTGGCCGCCCGCGCTGTCGTGAATGACCCATTTGCGCAGCTCTACCGGGGCGCCGGTGAACATCATTTCAATACTGCCATAGTCCGGGTGTTCCGGGTCTTGCGCCCGCACGATGGTGGAGGTTCCATCAAAACTGTGGCCGACCACCATATTGGCCCGCCCCAAATTCACGTTGCGGTCCAGGATGATCGACAGCGGCGTCCGTTTGAGCGGGTAGGTCTCGGGCGGCTGGTTTGATTTGGGATCGTGGATCACCACTGCGCCGCCGCCGGCAACCACAGTGCCGCCGCCCTTGCCGTCATATTCAAACCGCATCCGCCCCGGGCGGTGCATGTAAAGCTTTCCGGTCGACAGGCTGCCGTCGTCATTGATCTGGGTGAAGGGCGAAGCCGCGGTGGAAATCCCGTTCAGATAGCGGGAAATCTCATTGAGGCTCAGCTGTTCAGCCGCCCAGGCGGCCGGGGCGGCCGGGGCGGCAAAGGTCAGCGCAAGGGCTAGTACAATCCGTTTCATAGCCTCAACATAGGCACGCTGCGGCAGAAGTGAAGATGCCGGCCCCCTGCGGGCCCGGCATCGGCAGATTTTTGTCAGCCTATTGCTCTGGCACCAGAATTTCCCGCTTGCCCACGTGGTTGGCAGCCGAAACGACACCCTCGTCCTCCATCTGTTCAACCAGCCGCGCGGCCTTGTTGTAACCGATCGCCAGCTTGCGCTGGATGTAGGAGGTGGAGCATTTGCGGTCCTTGATCACGATCGCAACCGCGGTGTCGTACAAGGCATCCTCGGTATCGGTGTTGCCGCCGGTGTTCAGTCCCAGAACCGCATCGATGTTATCAGCCTTGTCGTCAGCCGGACCATCCAGAACGCTGCCGACATAGTCGGGCGGGCCGAACTGCTTGAGGTGGTTGACCACTTCCTCGACCTCTTCGTCCGAACAGAACGGCCCGTGGCAGCGGGTGATCTTGGCGCCGCCGGCCATGTACAGCATATCGCCCATGCCCAAGAGCTGTTCGGCCCCCATTTCACCCAGAATGGTGCGGCTGTCGATCTTGGAGGTGACCTGGAAGGAAATCCGGGTCGGGAAGTTGGCCTTGATGGTGCCGGTGATCACGTCAACCGAGGGGCGCTGAGTCGCCATGATAAGATGGATCCCCGAAGCCCGTGCCATCTGCGCCAGACGCTGGATACAGGCTTCGATCTCTTTGCCGGCGACCATCATCAGGTCTGCCATCTCGTCAACAATCACAACGATATAGGGCAGCACAACGGGCTGGAACTCTTCGGTCTCGAACACCGGCTCACCGGTGTCATCATCAAAGCCGGTCTGAACGGTGCGCGAGAACATCTCGCCTTTGGCCAGCGCTTCCTTCACGCGTCCATTGTAGCCTGCGATGTTGCGCACACCCATCTTGGACATCTTGCGGTAGCGGTCTTCCATCTCGCCCACTACCCATTTCAGGGCCACCACGGCCTTCTTCGGGTCGGTCACAACAGGTGAGAGCAGATGCGGGATGCCGTCATAGACGGAAAGTTCCAGCATCTTGGGGTCGATCATGATCAGGCGGCATTCATCCGGCGTCAGCTTATACAGCAGCGACAGGATCATAGTGTTAATGGCCACCGATTTACCGGAGCCGGTGGTGCCTGCAATCAGCAGATGGGGCATTTTGGCGAGGTTGGCGACCATGGAATCACCGCCGATATCCTTGCCCAGCGCCAGCGGCAGCGCGTGGTTGCCGTCGCCGAAATCCCGGGACGACAGGATCTCGCGCAGGACCACCTTTTCGCGTTTCTCATTCGGCAGCTCGATGCCAATCACCGTCCGGCCCGGCACAGTCGATACCCGTGCCGAAAGCGCCGACATCGAGCGGGCGATGTCATCGGAAAGACCAATCACCCGGGATGCCTTGAGGCCCGGAGCCGGTTCCAGCTCATACATCGTGACGACAGGGCCGGGACGGACCGAGGTAATCTCTCCCTTGACGCCATAGTCATCGAGAACGGCCTCCAGCATCCGCGCATTTTCTTCCAGCGCTTCATCGCTCAGATGGTGACGCTCGATGCCGTTCGGGTTGGTCAGCAGGCTCAGCGGCGGCAGTTCAAAATCGCTGCCGCTGTCATCGAATGCCAGGTTGGGCTGAGCTTCGGCCTTGGCACGCGCCGAGGGCTGCACGGTTTTACGGGCCGTTTTTTCAACCACCGCCTTGCGCGGCTCGGCCACCGGCAGGTCCACGGTCAGGCGCGGTCCCGGCGCCGGGCGCGGCTCGGGCGCGGAGGGAACCGGAGCAGGCGGTTCCGCAGCATCCGGCAGAGCCTCGGCCGGCACGTGGTCCGGGGCAATCATGCTGTGATCCGGAGCGAAATCTGCAATCTCAGGTTCGTCCCGAAGGCCGGTATCCGCTGCGTCCGGACCATACGCGTCATCAGTGGGAGCCTGCCAGGACAACGAGGGATCTTCCGGCACCGGCGGCACCGGTGCGAACGCAGAGGTCAGCGGCGGCTCCGGCGGCAGGCCGTCGTGGGCCGCGGCAGGGTTGTAGATCAGCGGTGCAGGGCGCTGGCCGCGGCCTTTGGTCAGCGGCAGGGCCGGATCCTGCTCCGGCGGCACTTCTGCTGCCCGGCGAATGCGCACGGCGTTGGCGATTTTCTGGGAGATCCGGTCTTCTCCACCCTCGCCATCTGTCAGGGCTTCGGGCAGATCCTCATCCTGCGTCTCAGCAGCATAAACACTTTCAGGTGCCGGTCCGGGCGCAACCCGGCGGATCAGCCCGGGCACACGCGACAGCAGGCCGCCTTTCGCGGGTTCTTCCTGCTCTTCCTGAAAATCGTAAGCGTTGTAACTGTCTTCAGAATAGTCCTCGAACATCTCGGGCTCGGGTTCTGCACCCTCGTAGTCAGAACCGTCCACCTGCTCCGCCCGCCCCTTGCGATAGGTCATCGCAGCCTGCAGCCCGCTGGACGCCCCGCGGCCGAGCAAGGCGGCCACAGCGCCATAGCCCAGGATCAGACCGATCATCACCTTGTGCAGGCCCTTCTTCACCTCGGGCCATGTGAACCCAAGCACCGCGCAGCCAAGCGCCAGCATTCCCGCAGCACTCAGCAGCGACATGATTTTCACCATGAAATGCAGACCCACAGGCAGCAGCGCCAGCAATGCGCCCAGGAAGGTGTAGCCGACCATGCCGCCAAGGCCGAAGTCGTAGTTCTGCTGCCAGGTGCTGCTGGCGTTCAGGGTTTCCATGTGCAGCGCCACCACCAACAGCCATGGCACCGACAAAAGCAGCGGCCAGACCACCCGGTCCTCGCCCCGGTGCAGCACGAACCGCAGCCCCCAGGCGGACAGGAACAGAGGCGTGGCCCAGCTGGCTTTGCCGAACAGGGTAATCAGGATGAAGGAGACAGAGGCGCCGGGACGGCCCATCCAATTCTGCACCGGCGCATCCGTGGACACGGTCCAGTTCGGATCGTCCGGCGTATACGAGCCCAGCATGGCGGCAACCACCAGCCCCGCGAGGATCAATGCAATCCCGATCAGTTCCTTGCCGCGCTTTTCAATGGCCGCCTGCATATTGCTGTCAAGCAGCGGATCGCGGCTGCGTGTTTGAAATGCCATGCCTACCTCAGTTCCGTTTCCTTTGCCCGTGCCCGCTGTTACCCGCAAAGTCACGAACCTGTCCGTTTATTGGTCTTGGCTGCGCGGCCCCCAGCCAGGAGCCGCGCTGCGAAAGTTCAGTATAGGCAGCCGCGCAGAGTGCTCAGCGCCCTGCGGGTGTCCTCGGCCGGGGCGACAAGCGCCACCCGGATGTAGCCTTCGCCCGGGTTCTGTCCGGGCGCGCCCTGCGCCAGATAGGCGCCGGGCAGCACCCGCACGCCGGTCTCCTGCCACAGCTTCAGTGCGGCCTGCTCGCCATTCTCTACCGGAAGCCAAAGGAAGAAGCCCGCTTCGGGCGCCATATAGCCGTTGAGGCCGGCAAAGACCTCGTCGGCTATCGTGTATTTCTCCTGATAAAGCGCGCGGTTTTCCACCACATGCGTCTCATCCCCCCAGACCTTGGCCGCGGCCGCCTGCAGGGGGGCCGGCAGCGGGGCACCGGAATAGGCACGCAGCTGTTTGACCCGTTTGATGGTTTCGGGGCCGCCGGCAATCAGACCGGAGCGCAGCCCCGGCAGGTTTGAGCGTTTCGACAGGGAGTTGAACAGGACAACACGTTCGGGGTCGGCACCCAGCTCCTGAGCGACGGTCAATGCGCCAACGGGGGCTTCATCGCGGTAAATCTCGGAATAGCATTCATCCGCGAAGATACGGAAATCGTACTTCTCGGCCAGCTGGATCAGCCGGATCCAGTAGCCGCGCGACGCGACAGCGCCCTGGGGGTTGGCGGGCGAGCAGATATAGGCCGCTGCGGTGCGGTTCAGCACCTCTTCGGGCAGGTTCTCATAGTCCGGCAGATGGCCGGTGGCCGCCGTTGCAGGCACGAATACCGGCTCTGCCGCCACCGAAATCGCGGCCACCATATAGACCTGGTAGAAAGGGTTCGGGATCAGCACCACCGGCCTTTGCCCGTTCTTCTGCTCCGGGCACAGCGCCATGGCGGCATTGTACAGCCCTTCGCGGGTCCCGTTCAGCGCCATAACTTGCGTCTCCGGGTCCGTGCTCACGCCGTAGCGGCGGGCAATCCAGCCCGCGATGGCACCGCGCAGCTCGGGCGTGCCGTCGTTGTTAGGATACTGGTTAAACCCGGCAGCGTTTTCAGTGATGACATCGGTGACCCAGGCCGGAAACGCATGTTTCGGCTCACCAATGGTCATATGCACCACATCCCCGCCGGGGGTGTGATGGTCCAAAAGCGCCCTCAAGCGCGGAAACGCATAGGCTGGCAGGTTCGAAAACCGCTCAGGAAAGTCCATATCTAATGCCTCGGTCACAGGATCATTGGCGCCCCGTTTGCGCCTCAGGTTACAGGTGGCGGGCGGATGCGTCCACCCGGTGAGTGGCCCGCTGGGCCGAATGTGGCTTTCAGGCCAAGGCCATCTCAATCGCCGCACCGGTGCGCAGCAAGGCTTCCTCGCAGTCCGGCTGGCCGAGCACCTGGAGGCCGCAGCTGGGAGTGCCGGTGGGCAGAGATAGCGCGCACAGCCCCATCAGGTTGCCGATCCGCGTGTTGCGCAGTGCCAGCAGGTTTGACTGCACATAGAAGTCATGATCGCTTTGCAGCCTGTCCAAATTTGGCGGCATGATCGGCGATACCGGGCTGAGCACCGCATCAAACCCGGCTGCCGCTTGATCCCAGGCCATCCGGCATTGTTCCAGCTTACCCCAGGCCGCGACATAATCCGAACCGCTGAACTGCGCGCCGGAGCGGAAGCGTTCAAGGATTTCCGCATACATCAGGTGCGGCGCGGCTTCGATCACGTCTTTCCACAGGCCGTAGGCTTCGGTGGTATAGAGAATCGGGCTAAGCCCCATCGCCTCTTCAAGCTCGGGCACTTCCAGCGGCACAATCTCCGCTCCGGCCTGTCTTAGCCTGTCCAGTGCCGCACGGTGGGCGGCGGCAACTTGCGGATCCAGATCGTTCTGCACCACGGTTTGCAGATCCGCGAAACGGCGCCCTTTGAGCGGCGCAGGATTGCGCAGATCCGGTCCCGTCGTCCCTTCCAGGACCCCCAGCAGCAGCCCGGCATCCTCCACCGAGCGGGCCAGCGGGCCGATGGTGTCGAATTTCAGGCACAGCGGCACCACGCCTTCCTGGGCAATCCGGCCTGCGGTGGTCTTGAGACCCACCAGATCGTTCCAGGCAGACGGTATACGGACCGAGCCGCCCGTATCAGAGCCGATCCCGGCGGCGGCCAGACCAAAGGCTACAGACGCAGCCGCCCCGGAAGACGATCCCCCCGGTGCAGCACGCTGATCATTCACGCAGGGAGGCGTTTCCTTGATCGGATTGAAGCCAAGGCCAGAGAACGCCAATTCGCTCATATGGGTCTTGCCCAGGCAGACCGCCCCCATGAGGGTTGTGTTGCGCAGGACTGCTGCATCGTGGTCCGGCACCCGGCCCTTGAGCAGATCCGAACCGGATTCGGTTGCGGTGCCTGCGCTGTCGAACAGATCCTTCCAACTGAGCGGCACCCCGTCCAGCAGCGACCGGCGCAGGCCCAAATCCGCACGCTCCTGTGCAGCCTCGGCTTCGGCCAGGGCGCGATCATGGGTCACTTGGCTATAGATCCGGTCCTTCAGCGGGTGCGCGTCAATGGCTTCCAGATAACAGCTGGTCAGCGCCAGCGGGCCGATTTCACCCGCCTTGATCCCCCGCCCCAGATCAGCGGCGGTCATTGTCAGCCAATCTTGCATCAGCCCGTCTCCCCAAATGCAGTTAATGCAAACGGTAGCTGCAGTAAGACACGGGCACAATCCCGCGCTTGGCGGATGGACAATCCCGTCAGCAGGCGCATATTGCGGGGCATGAAAAATGCGTCTGATATCCTGATCGTAGGCGGCGGGCTGAACGGCCCCGCGCTGGCCCTGGCCCTTGCGCAGACCGGCCACAGCGTCACTGTGGTCGACGCGCTGACCCCGGACAAACTTGCTGACGAGGGCTTTGACGGGCGCGGTTATGCATTGGCGCTGGCCTCGCAGCGGCTGCTGCAGCAGACCGGCGTCTGGCAGCATGTCGGGGACAAGGCGCAACCCATGCTGGAGATCAAGGTGACAGACGGACATGCGGGTCACGGCCCGTCACCGTTTTTCATCCATTTCGATCATGCCGAGCTGGAAGAAGGCCCGATGGGCTATATGGTTGAAGACCGTTTCCTGCGCCGGGCCTTCCTGCAGGCAATGGAAGACGCGCCGGGAATCACCCTGGTGTGCGGGCGCACCGTGGTGGCGCAGGCGCCGGACCAGACCGGTGTAACTGTCACGCTGGACGATGGCGGAGAGCTGCGCGGCCAGGTTCTGGTCGGCTCGGACGGGCGCCGCAGCGGCACGGCGCAGCGTGCAGGCATCAGGCGCACCGGCTGGGATTACGGCCAGACGGCCCTGGTCTGCGCCATCGACCACGAAAAACCGCATCACGGCATCGCCCATCAGTTTTTCATGCCGCCTGGGCCGCTGGCGATCCTGCCGCTGCCGGGCAACCGCTCCTCCATCGTGTGGAGCGAGCGGACGGAGACCGCCAGGGCCATCCACGCGCTGGATGACGCCGAATATATTCAGGCGCTGCGGCCGCGCTTTGGCGATTTCCTCGGAGAGATTTCCCTGGCGGGCAAGCGTTTCACTTACCCGCTGAACCTGACCATCGCCAACAGCTTTATCGGCGACCGCATGGCGCTGGTGGGCGATGCGGCGCATGGGATGCATCCGATAGCGGGCCAAGGGCTGAATGCGGGCTTGCGCGATGTCGGCGCTCTGGCGGAAGTCATCACCGAAGCCACACGGCGGGGCGAAGATATCGGCTCATCCCTGGTGATGGAACGTTACCAGCAATGGCGCCGCTTCGACACCGCCTCACTGGCCGCGGCCACGGATGTATTCAACCGGCTGTTTTCCAACGATAACCCGCTGCTGCGGCTGGGACGGGACATCGGCATGGGATTGGCAGGGGCAGTTCCAGGCCTGCGCCGCAATTTCGTGCGCGAGGCTGCGGGCCTGACCGGCGATTTGCCCAAGTTGCTGAAGGGGCAGGCAATCTGATTGCCTTGGCGCTGACCTGATACGCTGTCACTCCAGCGCGCGGGCCTCGTCCACCAGCATCACCGGGATGCCATTGCGGATCGGAAAGGCAAGGTTGGCCTTGCGTGAAATCAGCTCCTGCGCCGGGGCGTCATATTCCAGCACCGCCTGGGTCAGCGGGCAGACCAATGCTTCCAGCATCCGGCGGTCAAAGGCGGGCGCCTGTGTCTCGGTCATTGCAGGGTTTCCTCCTGAGAGCCGCCGCGCAGGGCGAATTCGATCAAAGTGACAAGCGTTTCCCGCCTTGTGGCAAGGCAGGGCGCTTCGAGCAAGGCCTGTTTCTCCTCAATGTCGAATTCCAGAAGCATCGCCAGGGAATTGATCAGCAGCTCGTCGTCCGCATCTTTCAAGGCTTCCCAATCAGTCGACAGGCTCCGGGCAGAAAAGAAACGCTCCAGCAGGTCCAGGAAGGAAGGCCGGTCAAGGGTATCATCCGCCTCGGAGCGGCCAAGGTCCCGGTCGAATCCCGTCCAGCTGACATCGCAACGCTGATAGGGGGTAAATCCGTTGGCTTCGCGGGTAATCCGGAACCGGGACACGCCTGAAAGCGTGACCAGGTATCTTCCGTCTTCCGTCTCGGAAAACTGCGTGACGCGCCCGGCACATCCAATCGCGTGCAGCTCGTCCCCCGTCCCTTGCGGACCCGGGCAGGGCTGCACCATGCCAATCAGCCGCTGCGGCGTTTTGAGAGTGTCTTCGAGCATCTGCAGGTAGCGCGGCTCGAAGATGTGCAGCGGCAGGCGCGACCGGGGCAGCAAAAGCGCCCCGGGCAATGGGAACACGGCAATCGTGTCCGGCAGATCAGCAGGCTGGATCATGGGACAGAGTGTAGTGCTGCCCCGGTCTTAGGCAAATATCATCGAGCTAAGTTTCCGCCGCCCGTTGAGAACCACCGGGTCGTTGGGTTTAAGCGCATCGAAGATGGTGAAGAGCTGCGCCTTGGCGGCGCCGTCGTTCCACTCGCGGTCACGGCGGAAAAGCTCCAGCAGTTGATCCACTGCAGCTTCCGCGTCTCCTGCTGCGTGAAGCGCCTGCGCCAGGTCGAAGCGCGCCTGCAGGTCATCCGGGCTGGCCTCCACCGCTGCGCTCAGCTCCCCCACCGGGCCTGCGTTCTCTGCCTGCCGCGCCAGGGCGATTTGCGCATGGGCTGCTTCGATCTCTGCTGCATCCGCGATTTCGGCGGGCGCACCATTCAGAACGGCCTCTGCCTGATCCAGATCGCCAAGCGCGATATGCGCGCGTGCCAATCCGCCGTAAGCAGCAGCACTTTTGTCATCTTCACCCAGAATCGCGGCAAAGGTCTGGGCGGCATCCGCCACGGCGCCTTCAGCCAGCATCTGTTCGGCCGCTTCCAGCGCCTCGGCCAGACCGCCGTCGGCTGATCCGCCGCCGGCCTCAATGGCCTTATTCACAAAGGCCTCGATCTCCGATGCTGGCAGAGCGCCCTGAAACATGTCGACCGGGCGCCCTTCCACAAAGGCGACCACTGTGGGGATCGACTGCAACGGCAGCCCCTGTTGCGCCAGTGCCTGCGCCAGGCGCTGGTTTTCGTCCACGTTGATCTTGGCCATGGTGGCCGCGCCCTTGGCCTTGGTAACAGCCGCCTCCAGCATCGGGCCCAGGGTCTTGCACGGGCCGCACCAGGGCGCCCAGAAGTCCACGATCACCGGCGCCTGCATCGACGCTTCGACAACGTCCTGCATAAAAGTGGCTTCGGTCACGTCTTTGATCAGATCACCTGCCGGTGCGGTGCTGCCAAGAATTTCGGTCATCAGATTGTTCTCCGCTTGGAACTTGTCCCCTATATGGAATCCTAAGCGCCGGAAACCAAGAGAGGAGTTTGCAGGTGGCCTGCCGCAGAGCCGATCCTATGGCGTTATCCGGGAAAGATGATGCCCACGGATGACGCCGCCCGGGCGCGGCATGCGAGCCTGTGAAGCGTTGCGATAATAATGACGGTTGCGCCTCTGGTGACAACCGCCATCAGCTTGCGGGCAGGGCTGGACCAGGGTGCGGGTCTGCCGGTTGCGCTGTGCGGCGGTGCTCCCGTCCCCGTTAACGGGATCTCTCGGCGCCAGCCCCCTCGCGGTGCCATGCTCAACGAAGGAGAAACATCCCAGAGATGTTACGGGTCAAGCGGGAGCGCTCCGCCTGCCGTCACAGATCGAAGGTCGCAAACACCGGCGCATGGTCGCTGGGTTTTTCCCAGCCGCGGGCATCCCGCAGGATACGGCTGGAGTGGGCCGCGTTCTTGATGTCCGGCGTCGCCCAGACGTGATCGAGACGGCGTCCCTTGTCGGCGGCATCCCAATCCCTGGCCCGGTAGCTCCACCAGCTGTACAGGCGGCCGTCGGGAACATCGTTCCGGGTCACATCAGACCATCCGCCCGCGTCCATCACTTCTGCGAAATGCTCCACCTCGATGGGCGTATGGCTGACGACCTTCAGCAGCTTCTTGTGGTCCCAGACATCATCCTCGCGGGGGGCGATATTGAGGTCGCCGACCAGAATGGACTTTTCCGGTTTATCCGACTGGAACCAGTCGCGCATTTCCGTAAGGTAATCAAGTTTCTGGCCGAATTTCACATTCTTTTCCCGGTCCGGAACATCACCGCCCGCCGGGACGTAGAAATTGTGGATCACCACTCCGTTCTCCAGCCGCCCGGCCACATGGCGGGCATGGCCAAGACCTGCGAAATCCTGATCCCCTGCATCCTCGATCGGCAGGCGCGACAGGATCGCCACCCCGTTGTACCCTTTCTGGCCGCGCGCAACCACATGGCCGTAGCCCAGAGCCGCAAAGCCTTCCAACGGAATCTTCTCCACCGGGCTTTTGCACTCCTGCAGGCAGAGCACGTCCGGCCCCTCCTCCTGCAACAGCTTCTGCACAATCGGTTCGCGCAGGCGGACCGAATTGATATTCCAGGTGGCAAGAGTAAATGGCATCGCGCGCCTCATGATGAAATCCGGGTTCGGGCGCGATACTGCCTGCCTGGGCCGGGAAGGGCCAGAGATGAAATGTTCAGCGGGTGCAAACAACCCAGACAAAAAAGGCCGGGCGTCATGCCCGGCCAAGTCCAACAGGGAGGTGCATATCGTGACCCGGATATGCGCGGGATAGGGCCTGTTTCAAAGATGAACCAAAGGGTCTTCTTTGATCCGGGTCAACGCAGCATACATCAGGCGACCAGCCGGTAGCCCCCGGATTCCGTCACCAACAGGCGCGCATTCGACGGATCAGGCTCAATTTTCTGCCTCAGACGGTAGATATGGGTTTCAAGCGTATGCGTGGTGACGCCAGCATTGTATCCCCACACCTCATGCAGCAGCACGTCGCGCGGCACCACTCCATCGCTGGAGCGATAGAGAAACTTGAGGATGTTGGTTTCTTTCTCGGTCAACCGGATCTTGCGTTCATCCTCGGCGATCAAAAGCTTCATCGACGGTTTGAAAGTATACGGCCCAAGCGCAAAGACCGCGTCCTCAGATTGTTCGTGCTGGCGCAGCTGAGCGCGGATCCGTGCCAGCAGAACCGGGAACTTGAAGGGTTTGGCGACATAGTCATTGGCGCCGGCATCCAGACCCAGGATGGTGTCTGCATCGCTGTCATGGCCTGTCAGCATCAGCACCGGCGCCTTCACCCCCTGCTTGCGCATCAGACGGCACAGCTCGCGCCCGTCGGTGTCCGGCAGGCCGACATCCAGGATAATCAGATCATACAGGGCTTCCTTGGCCCGCTCCATCGCGCCCTGACCGTTTTCAGCCTCGAATACATCGAAGTCCTCGGTCATCACCAGCTGCTCGCTCAAGGCTTCTCGCAGGTCTTCATCATCGTCAACCAGCAGAATTTTTTTCAGTTGCGCCATCGGCTCGCCCTCCTGTTCACATGACCACACATGCGCATCCCTTGCGCCCTCGGCAAGATTTGCTGCAATACTCTCACGCCGACGTGTCCATGGCAGGGAAATTGTTTCACATCCGTTGCATTTGGGCGTAAAGACAGCGAGCCTTTGTTACAAAATAACACCGGAAACCCCGAATGAGCCTGATGCCCACCATGATCGAATTGCTGGCCCGCGCCCGGGTCGATTTGCGCATGGGCCTGCCGGTGGTCCTGACCTGCGGCGATGACGCGGCTCTGGCCATAGCGGTCGAGACGCTGACCAATGCCCGCCTGGATGCCATGCGGGCATTGGGAGACCTGTCACTGGCGGTGACGGCGCGCAGGGCGGAAACACTTAAAGCCCGCGTCTATGATGAAGACGTTGCCCGCGTAACCGTGCCTGAATCCGAAGGCCTGGACTGGATCCAGGCGCTGGCGGATCCGGCAGATGATCTGAACACACCGATGAAGGGCCCGCTGGCAAGCCAGCGCGGCGGCAGCGCAGACCTGCACCGGCTGGCGATAGCGCTGGTGAAATCGGCCCGCCTGCTGCCGGCCGCAGCGCTGGTGCCGGTACGCGGCGCAGCCGCCTTTGCCGCGGACCACGGGCTGACTGTCATTTCTCGGACAGCCGCTGCTCCGCTGCTCAGCGAAAGCTCGCCCTTGCACCCTGTTGCTGCGGCGCGCCTGCCGATGGACGCAGCCGAAGCCGGGCGGCTGCACATCTTTCGGCCCGAGGACGGCGCCGAGGAACATTACGCGGTGGAAATCGGCCGCCCCGACCGCTCCAGACCGGTTCTGGCGCGGCTGCATTCCGCCTGTTTTACCGGCGACGTGCTGGGCTCGCTGAAGTGCGATTGCGGCCCGCAGCTGCGCGGTGCGCTGGCGCAGATGGGCGAGGAAGGCGCAGGTGTGCTGCTGTACCTCAACCAGGAAGGCCGCGGCATCGGCCTTGCCAACAAGATGCGGGCCTATTCCCTGCAGGACCAGGGCTTCGACACGGTGGAGGCCAACCACAGGCTTGGGTTCGAGGATGACGAGCGCGATTTTCGTCTGGGGGCCGCCATTTTGAAGAAGATGGGCTTTTCCCAGGTACGGCTTCTGACCAACAATCCGAACAAGATCGCGATGATGGAGAAGACCGGCGTGCACGTCGCGGAACGGGTGGCGCTGAAAGTGGGGGAAAACGCCCACAACCAGCATTACCTGGCCACCAAGGCCCGGAAATCCGGGCATATGCTGTGACATCACCCGCCGATCTGGTCCTGACGCCCCGCGGGGTGCGTTTCCTGGGACGGGTGCTGCCCTGCACAATCGGCCAAGGCGGATTGTCCCGGAACAAACGCGAAGGGGATGGTGCGACACCCGTCGGAGTGCACCGCATTGCAGGAATGCTTTACCGCCCTGACAGGCTGCCCCGCCCTGCCTTCTGGGCCAAACCAATTGGTCCGCAGGATCTGTGGTCGGATGATTCGGGGGATGCAAATTACAACCGCCATGTGCGGGCGCCCTATCCGTTCAGCCACGAAAGGCTGCGGCGCAGCGATCCGTTGTATGATCTGGTTTTGGTCACCGATTGGAACTGGCCAACCGCATCTCCGGGAAGCGGCTCCGCAATCTTCATTCACCAATGGCGCCGCCCTGGATACCCCACCGAAGGCTGCATCGCTTTCTCGCGCGCTGATCTCCATTGGCTAGCTGACCGGGTTCAACCTGGATCCCGGATCATTATACCGCCTCTGGCGCGCGCCTGACGCGGCGAAGACTTTCTAGCAAAGTCCCGGCCGAAGATTTCCTGATACTTATCCGCCCTAGTAGGTCCGGGCACCGAAAATGGCAGATCCGACGCGAACATGGGTGGCGCCAAGCGCAATGGCTTTCTCGAAATCGCCGCTCATTCCCATTGATAGTCCCTTCAGCCCGTTGCGCGCGGCAATCTTGGCCAGCAGCGCGAAATGCAGGCTGGCTTCCTCCTCCACCGGCGGGATGCACATCAGCCCTTTGATCGGCAGATCGAGCTGGCGGCAGTCTGCGATGAAAGCATCTGCATCGGACGGCATCACGCCTGCTTTTTGCTGCTCCTCGCCAGTATTCACCTGAATGAACAATTCCGGGCACTTGCCCAATTCCTGCGCCAGCCGGGCCAGCGTGCTGGCCAGCTTGGGCCGGTCGACTGAATGGATGCTGTCAAACAACTCCATCGCCTGGCGGGCCTTGTTGGTCTGCAACGGGCCGATCAAATGCAGATCGATACCGTCAAACTGCTCGGCGAATCCCGGCCACTTTCCAGCGGCCTCCTGCACCTTGTTTTCACCGAAACAGCGATGGCCCTGCTGCAGAACGGCCTCGACCCGTTCATCCGGCTGCACCTTGGAAACAGCAATCAGCTGCACGCAGCCCGGCGCGCGGCCAGCCTGGTCTTCAGCTTTGGCGATTCGGGATCTGATCTCTTCAAGCGGCATGGATTTGGCCTCGTATCTGTTTGGCCGCAAAAAACACTGTTTGCCTGCAAATGTTAAGAGCCAAAAGAAAAGGGCGGGCCCCCGAAGGAACCCGCCCCGAATTCACGCTAGGCGTGCTTCAGCTTAGAAGCTGAAGTGCAGACCTGCCTGAACGGAGTTTTCGTTGGTTGCAGCTGCGGTCTGAACATAGCCAGCAACGAAAGTCACGCCGCCACCCAGGTCATACTCGTAGTTGATGCCGAAGGCGGTGCCGTCGGTTACAGTCTGACCAACGGTCACGGTGTTGTCGATGTCGGTGGAGTTCACCCAGCCGATCAGAGTCGATGCGGCGCCGATTTCGGCTTCGCCCGCCAGGGTCACGCTGTCAGCTTCTTCAGTCTGAGCGTACTGCAGAGTCGCGCCGAACTGACCGAAGTCTGCGCCAGCAGCGAAGAACATCAGATCGTCGTCTGCTTCAACACCTGCAACACCACCTTTGGTGATGGTACGGCCGTTGTCCGCGGACTGGTATGCACCGGTCACGAAGTAGTCGCCGAACGAGTAGTTCAGCATGATGGCGGTGCGCTGCAGGCCATCAGCGGAACCAGCGACAGCGCCGCCGTTCTGCTGCGAGAAGGAGATGTGGCCGGTGAAGCCGCCAGCGGAGTAGATGGCTTCGATACCGCCAACACCAGCACCTGCGGAGGTGAAGGTGTCAAAGCCAGCGCCTTTGATGGCCAGGGAGTTGAAGCCCATGCCGTCGATGCCGGTGCCAACCGAGGTGGTGTTCAGGTACAGGCCCGGTGCGGAATCGATCGCGCCCCAGATGTTGCCAACGTTCACACGCAGGCCGCCGTATGCGACGTGGAACTGCGGGCTGGAGAAGGTGGCTGCGCCTTGGCCGCCGTCACGGTTTTCTGCCTGTGCGCGGATACGGCCGCCAACGGTGACGCCGCCATCGGTTTCGGTCGACGCGTCAAAGGTCAGGCGGAAACGGCTGGTGATGTTGGTGTCCGAACGGCCAACAACAGTTTTGTTGGCTTCGTTGTAGTCCAGACCAAAACGGCCGTAGCCGGAGATTTTGACTTCTGCCGCGGCCATGCCTGCGGTGGCGATCAGCGCGGTAGTCGCGAAGAGAACCTTTTTCATGTTTTTCCCTCGGTTTTCAATTCCACAGCCCAAACCGGGGAATCCGGCGTGGGTATGCCAAGGGGTTTCGCTCTTTCACCCCCGTTTTGGCAAGTGTTGGGAAAGTCAGGCGAAACGATGTGCCGCGGGATGGTGCAGCTTTGCCACAGTCCCGCTTCCGCGGCGCCCGTCCTGAGGAACCTTTACCCATTTCAAGGCCTGAATTTCCCGGAAACGCACAGTGGAGCAGCACGATAGACGCTAAGGCCTTGCTCCGCCGGCGCGGCTTGCGTTAGGTGTTCGCGCAGAAAATGGCTCCGGGAGCGGTTATGAAATACGGAAAGACCCTGCGGGTAACAGTGATCGGCGCGATCTGCCTTGGCCTTGCGGCCTGCGGCGGTGGGAACAAGGGCGGAAAACCGCCGGCGAGCACGGCGCGGACAACCAGCCATAAAGAAGAAATCCAGGGCGCCGCGACCAAGTCCTCGGTCTTTGATTTCCTGAATGCAAAGCCGGACCAGACCGTGCAGGTCAACCGCTATCTCTGGGCTGCCAGCCTGGATATACTGAGCTTCCTGCCGGTGCAATCGGTCGATCCATTCACCGGAGTTATCGTCACCGGCTATGGCACCCCGCCTGGCGGCGGCCGCAGCTACCGGGCCACTGTCCATATAAAGGATCCTGCACTGGACGCGCGTTCTCTGAATGTTGCGCTGCAGTCCAAGGGCGGTCCGGTCAGCGCCAGCACCTCCCGCGCAGTCGAGGACGCGATTCTGTCCCGCGCCCGGCAGCTGCGGATCGCAGACAAGAAACTCTGATCCGCTGCGCTCTGGAAACACCAGTCAAACCCCATTATCAGAAGCGCCGGGCCACTTGCCCGGCGTTTTTATGCAAAGGACCGCTCTGATGTCGCGTTACTCCGCCACGGAAATCGAAGCAAAATGGCAGGAAGCCTGGGACAAGGCCGGGATCTTTCAGGCCACACGCAGCGGCGGCAAGCCGAAGTATTATGTGCTGGAGATGTTCCCCTATCCGTCGGGCAAGCTGCACATGGGCCATGTGCGCAATTACACGATGGGCGATGTGATCGCGCGCTACAAGCTGTCGACCGGCCATAACGTGCTGCACCCGATGGGGTTCGACGCCTTTGGCATGCCGGCTGAGAACGCCGCGATGGCGAGCGGCGGCCACCCCAAGGATTGGACCTATTCGAACATCGACACCATGGTCGAACAGATGAAACCGCTGGGTCTGTCGCTGGACTGGAGCCGGATGTTCGCCACCTGCGACCCGGAATATTACGGCCAGCAGCAAGCGCTGTTCCTTGATTTCCTGGAAAAGGGTCTGGTCTACCGCAAGAACGCGGTGGTGAACTGGGACCCCATCGACATGACCGTGCTGGCCAATGAGCAGGTCGAAAACGGCCGCGGCTGGCGTTCCGGTGCGCTGGTGGAACGGCGCGAGCTGACGCAATGGTTCTTCAAGATCTCCGATTTCTCGGAAGAACTGCTAGCGTCGCTGGACGATCTGGAAAACTGGCCCGCCAAGGTGCGGCTGATGCAGGAGAACTGGATCGGCAAGTCTCGCGGCCTGCAGTTCTCGTTTGAGCGCACCGACGGCGGTGAGCCGATTGAGGTCTACACCACCCGCCCCGATACGCTGATGGGCGCGTCCTTTGTCGGCATATCGCCCGACCACCCGATCGCCAAAGGGCTGGAGGCAGAATCGGAAGAGGTCGCGGAGTTCGTTGCCGAATGCCGCAAGGGCGGCACCACCGAGGAAGCCATCGAAACCGCCGAGAAGCTGGGTTACGACACCGGCATCCGCGTCAAGCACCCGCTGAACCCCGACTGGGAACTGCCGGTCTGGATCGCCAACTTCATCCTGATGGACTACGGCACCGGTGCGATCTTTGCCTGCCCGGCGCATGACCAGCGCGACCTGGATTTCTGCCGCAAGTATGACTTGCCGGTGGTGGATACTTTCTTTGCGCTGGATGATGATACCCCGGTTGCGAGCGAAGCCTTCGTGCCCGCGAAAACCGAAAAAGTACGCTGGGTCGATCACTTTGCCGGGCTGACCGAGGCCACTGGCGAGGACGCAATAAACGCCACTGTCGATTTTGCGGAAAAGGCCGGCTGGGGCCAGGGCGTCACCAAATACCGTTTGCGCGACTGGGGCCTTAGCCGTCAGCGCTATTGGGGCTGCCCGATTCCCGTGGTGCATTGCGAAGACTGCGGCGTGGTGCCGGAGAAGAAAGAGAACCTGCCGATTGCCCTGCCCTATGACGAGGGCGGCAAGCCGATCGACTTCTCGGTGCCGGGCAACCCGCTTGACCGCCATCCGACCTGGCGCGACTGCGCATGCCCGTCCTGCGGCAAACCGGCCCAGCGTGAAACCGACACCATGGACACCTTTGTCGATTCAAGCTGGTACTTCGCCCGCTTCACCGCCCCGCGTGCGGACACCCCGACGGATATGGCCGAGGCCGAATACTGGATGAACGTCGACCAGTATATCGGCGGCATCGAGCACGCGATTCTGCATCTGCTGTATTCTCGCTTCTTTGCCCGCGCGATGCAGATCTGCGGCCACCTGCCGGAGAAGTCGAAGGAGCCGTTCGATGCGCTGTTCACCCAAGGCATGGTGACCCACGCGATCTACAAGACCACCGGCGGCAATCATCGCCCTGTCTACCACTACCCCGAAGAAGTTGAGCTGCGCGACGGCAAAGGCTTTCTGAAAGACGGCACCGAGGTGGAAATCATCCCCTCCGCCAAGATGTCCAAGTCCAAAAACAACGTGGTGGACCCGCTGCACATCATTTCGTCCTTTGGCGCCGACACCGCGCGCTGGTTCGTGCTGTCCGATTCGCCGCCCGAACGGGACGTGGAATGGACTGCCTCCGGTGCGGAAGCGGCTTACAAACACCTGAACCGCGTCTGGAACCTCTGCGGCCGTATTGCGGAGATGGACCCCGAAACAACAGGTCAGGGCGATGAGGATCTGCTGCGCGAGATGCACAAGGCGATCCGCGACGTGACCCTTGGCGTGGACTCCTTTGGTTTCAACGCGGCGATTGCCAAGCTCTATGCCTTTACCAACACGCTGGCCAAATCCAAGGCCAGCGCCAAGGTGCAAAAGCAGGCGATCATGACGCTGGCCCAGCTGATGTCGCCGATGACCCCGCACCTGGCAGAGGACATCTGGAACCATCAGGGCGGCGAAGGGCTGGTGGCCACGGCGCCCTGGCCGGTCGCCGATGAGGCGATGCTGGTCGAGGACACCATGACCCTGCCGATCCAGATCAACGGCAAGCGCCGCGGTGAGATCGAAGTCGCCAAGGATCTAGACAAGGCAGAGGTTGAAAAACGCGCTCTGGCGCATGAAGCTGTGCAAAAGGCGCTGAATGGCGCCGCCCCGAAAAAGGTAATCGTGGTGCCGGGCCGGATTGTGAATGTCGTTGCTTAACCATCGAACCCTGTTGCTGGCCCTGCCCCTGCTGGCGGCGGCCTGCGGCTTTACACCGGTGCACGCCCCTGGCGGCACCGGGGCAGCTCTTTACGGCCGGGTCGCGGTGCAAGCACCGGAGGAGATCAAGGCGGCCAGCGGCACCGACGCCTATTTCCTGGTGCAGAACCTGGAGCAGCGCCTGGGCCGCGGCGGCAGCACTGCCTACAAGCTGGACCTGACGCTTAGCACCACGGAAGAAGGCCAGGCGATTACTGCAGGCAATGAGATCACCCGTTATTCGGTGATCGGTAGTGCAGGCTATTCGCTTACCCGCCTGTCGGACGGCAAGGTGGCATCCAGCGGAACGGTGCGAAACTTCACCGGCTATTCCGCTACTGGTTCGACCGTGGAGACGCTGGCAGGCGAGCGCGACGCGCATGAGCGGCTGATGGTGATCCTGGCCGACCAGATTACCGCGCAGATCCTGGCAACCGCGGATCTTTCCGCGCCTGCGGAATGAAGCTCTCCCCGCGCGAAGCTGACGGCTATTTTGCCAAGCCCGATCCGGGCAAGACCGGTATTCTGATCTATGGTGCCGATGCGATGCGCGTGTCGCTGAAACGGCAGCAGGTTCTGGCTGCCCTGCTCGGCCCCGGCGCCGAAGAAGAAATGCGGCTGAACCGGATGCCCGCCAGCGACCTGCGCAAAGACCCGGCGCAGGTGCTGGATGCGGTGAAGGCGGTCGGGTTTTTCCCCGGCGTCCGGGCGGTTTTTGTCGAGGGTGCCAATGACACCGCAGCCCCTGCGATAGCGGCCGCACTGGAGGAATGGCAGCCCGGCGACGCGCAGATCGTGGTTACGGCTGGACAGCTCAAAGCAACGTCCAAACTGCGCAAAGCGTTTGAAAGCCACAAAAATGCTTATGCTGTGGGCATCTACGACGACCCGCCCTCGCGCGCCGAGATCGAGCGGATCCTGAGTGAGGCCGGTATCCGCGACGTCCCGGGCGACAGCATGTCGGCGCTGACGGATATCGCCAATGATACCGGCCCCGGCGACTTCTCCCGCATGATCGAAAAGCTGGCGCTTTATAAACACGGCGACAGCAGCTCGCTCTCACTGGACGACATCAGCGCCGTTGCCCCGCAATCGACCGAAGCCGCGCTGGACGACGTTCTGAACGTGGTGGCCGAGGCCCGCAGCGCCGAAATCGGCCCGCTGATCCGCCGCCTGCAGGCGCAAGGCACCAATGCCGTGACGCTTTGCATCGGCGCCACCCGCCATTTCCGCACGCTTTACACCATTGCCGCCGCACCCGGCGGCCCGGCCCAGGGCATCGGCCAGCTGCGCCCGCCGCTATATGGCAAGCGCCGCGACCGGATGCTGCGCCAGGCCCAGAACTGGGGGGCGAACCGGCTGGAAACCGCGCTGACGATCATTACCGACACCGACCTGGCACTGCGCTCTGCAGGTCAGACCGCCCCGGCGCTGGCGCTGATGGAACGTGCCCTGATCAGGCTTGCCATGCTGGGCCGTGCGCGCTGATCATCACAGCCCCTTGGCTTGATCCGCTCCCCTTGGCTGCCCATCTTAGCAGGGCACAACAGGAGAGAGACGATGTATACCGTCACCGGCATCCCGCTCACCCGCACCTTCCGGGTGCTTTGGGCGCTTGAAGAGCTTGGGGAACCTTACGAACTGAAACAGCACGGGCCGCGCAGCCCGGAAGTTCAGGCGCTGAATGTTTCGGGCAAGGTGCCGGTGCTTCAGGCGGATGGGGAAACCATCACCGATTCGACCGCCATCCTCACTTACCTGGCCGACAAGCATGGCGCGCTGACCGCCCCGGCCGGCACCGTAGCCCGCGCCAAGCAGGACGCCATCACCCATCTATTGCTGGACGAAGTCGATGCCGTGCTCTGGGCCGCCGCCCGCCACAGCTTCATCCTGCCTGAGGAACAGCGGGTGCCGGAAGTGAAAGGCAGCCTGAAATGGGAATTTTCCCACAATCTGTCGCGGCTCGAAGGCAAGATGGCCGGCCCCTTCCTGATGGGAGAGGAATTCACCATCGCGGACATCATCTGCACCCACTGCCTGAATTGGGCCCGCAGCGCGAAATTCCCTGTCGAAGGCGAAAAGCTGCAGGACTACGGCAAGCGGATGCGGGACCGCGAGGCTTATCAGCGGGTTGCGGCGCTCGCCAAGTAAGCTGCCGCAGCCTGCCCTGCCCAGCGCCCGGTTGCCAGGCAGGCGGTCAGCAGGTAGCCGCCTGTCGGCGCTTCCCAATCCAGCATTTCCCCGGCGCAGAACGTGCCGGGGATCTGTTCCAGCATCAGCCCCTCGTCCAGCGCATCCCGGCATACGCCGCCAGCGGTGGAAATCGCCTCGTCCATCGGCCGCAGGCCTGAGTGATTGACTGGCAGCGCTTTGATCAACCGGGCCAGGGCCTGGATATCCTGCGGCAAAGGCCGTCCGAACTCTTGCAGTACTGCTGCCCGGGCAGCTCCCAGCTTCAGCACCTTTCGCAAATGATTAGTATGGCTCGTCTTGCCGCGCGGACGGGACAGGCGGCGGACAATTTCTGCCATGTCCAGGTCCGGAAGCAAATCCATCTGCAGCGTCTCTCCCTCCCGCACGGCGGCGCAGACAGAATAAATGCCGCCGCCTTCCAGCCCGCGCTCCGATATCACGGCTTCCCCGCGGGAAGACAAAGGGCCGGCCTGCAATGCGATTCCCTTCAGAGGCTGCCCGAACTGCGGCGCCATGAAACCGGACCAAGCCACCAGGAGCCCTGCATTTGCAGGCTTGAACGGTGCAATTTCTACAGCTTCTCTGCCCAGCAGAGGGACCCAGCCTCCGTCCGAACCAAGCCGCGCCCAGCTGGCGCCGCCCAGTGCCAGAACCACCGCCCTGGCTTCAATCCGTTTCGCCCCGTCCGGGGTTTCAAAAGCGAGCACGCTGCCCTCCCAGCCAGTCCAGCGCCAGCGCGTGCGGACCTGTGCGCCGAAGCCATCAAGGCGTGCAAGCCAGGCGCGCAGCAGCGGTGAAGCTTTCATGACCGCCGGAAACACCCGGCCCGTTGAGCCGGTGAACAGCTCGCTCCCCAGTCCCCGCGCCCAATCCTGAACGGCCTGTGCATCACAGAGGCGGATTATTGGTGTCAGCCAGTCTGCGGCCTCTCCATAGCGGGCAATCAACTGCTCGAACGGTTCGTCCTTGGTCAGATTCAATCCGGATTTGCCCGCCATCAGGAACTTGCGGGCCGCCGACGGCTTGGCCTCGGCCACCAGCACGCGGTACCCGGCGCGGCCCAGCTCCTCGGCCGCCATAAGCCCTGCAGGCCCGGCTCCGACCACCACTGCATCCCAAGTTTCCGTCATGCCATCCCCTTGCCAGCGCCCGGCGGCAGCGCTCCACTTCACTGCACGGACCCCATGCCGCCCGTGTATATTCAGTCCTGTCTGCCCGAATAGCGGCCAGTCATTCCCGTGCTTTACACGTCCCGTCAACCCTGGGTGAACAACTGGTAGCCGGGATGGGCAACGGCGCGCAGGCTGGTGATCGGAGCGTCGCCGATCCAGGTTGTGCGTTCCATAACAAACAGCGCGTTGCCGACGTCACTCTGGAGTATTTCGCTGTCGCTTTTGGTTCCGCGGCGCGCATACAGGCGCAAATCGCACCTGCTGTAGGGGCGGTTGCGGACAAGCCATTCATTTGCGCTTTCGCGGGTCAGGTCTACATCCTTTATCTCCGGCACGGTTTCCAAGCAGATCCAACGGTCTTCGAAGATATAGGGGCGGCTGTCGGCAAGATGCAATGCTTCAACCCGCAGCATCGGGCGGGCTTCATGCAGGCCGAAATTGGCCAGTATGGCAGCGCTGGGTGGCTGCATCGACTGCCGGATCAACTGGTAGCGGTACACGCTGCCTTTCTGTTCGACCTCAAGCCTTGTGATCGGGATGTTTAGGGTTGCGCGGGTCACAGGATCGCGCTGCACCGTTGTGCCGCCCTTGCGGCGCCGCTGCACCAGCCCGTTTTGGGCCAGATCCTGCATTGCCCGGTGAACGGTGGAGCGGGCGCAGCCAAACCGGCCGGCGAATTCCTCATCCCGCGGCAGCTTGTCTCCCGGCCCGTAGGTGGAGTTCAGAATCATCTCCCGGATTCTATCCCGGATAGTTACCCAGGAATGCCGTGGCTTGTCCGTCAATACTCATTCCCCCAGATCAAACCGGAAAACATTTGCCGCCGCTCCATATTGCAGTCTGCGAAGAAAGGCGAACTTGATCCGCGCAACTGTGATTGACATCAATATGTATCTACATATTAATGTAAAGCGCCTACAAAACATGGCAAAGTCTGCGCTGCCGGCATTCGCCCATCGCAGATGCACCGACAGACGGAGGAATGGAAACATGGAAAGACGCGCGTTTTTGAAAACCGGCGCATTGGGCGCAGCGGCAGCAACGCTGGCCAGCCCCGCCATTGCCCAGGGCAAGATGCAATGGAAAATGGTCACCGCCTGGCCGAAAAACCTGCCTGGCCCCGGTGTGGCGGCACAGATGCTGGCCGACCGGATCACCACCCTGTCGGGCGGCCGGATCGAGGTTAAGCTTTTCGCCGCCGGTGAGCTGGTTCCGGGCCGGGGTGCGTTTGACGCGGTTTCCGAAGGCACTGCCGAGCTGTATCACGCCGTGCCGGCCTATTGGGGCTCGAAATCCAAAGGTATCCTGCTATTCGGCTCGCAGCCTTTCGGTCTGCGCGCGGACGAGCAAATCGGCTGGATGTACCACGGCGGCGGCCAGACCCTTTATGACGAGATGTACGGCCGTTTCGGCATCAAACCGTTCCTGTGCGGCAATTCCGGGCCGCAGTGGGGCGGCTGGTTCAAGACCGAGATCAACTCTGCCGAGGACCTGAAGGGGCTGAAGTTCCGAACAACAGGTCTGGCATCGGAGATGGCATCGAAACTGGGCATGGCGGCCGAGGCCACCAGCGGCCCGGCGATGTTTCAGGGGTTGCAGACCGGGGCACTGGACGCGGGTGAATTCATCGGCCCCTGGACTGACAGCGCGCTGGGATATTACCAAGTGGCCAAGAACTACTACTGGCCCGGCGTGGGCGAGCCTTCCTCGGCCGAGGAATGCGGTGTCAACGCCGACGTGTTCGCTGAGCTGCCGGAAGACCTGCAGCAGGTGGTGAAGATGGCCTGCGAGAGCCTCTACAACCCGGTGTGGACCGAATACACCACAAAGCACGCGCTGGCGTTGAAGACGATGGTCGACGAGCATGGGGTGCAGGTGAAGATGTTCCCCGAAGACGTGATCACCGCTATGGGCGCTGCCGCCAAGGAAGTGCTTGCCGAGCTGCAGGAAGATGAGGATGAACTGGTCCGCCGCATCACCGAAAGCTTCATCGCCTACCGCGACAGCGTCGGCGGTTACATGACCTATGCCGACAATGGCCAGATGAATGCCCGCGCCTCGGTGATGGGCTACTGATCTGAAAAACACCTGCCGGCGCCTGGGGAAACCGGGCGCCGGCTTTTTGATGGGGAGAGAGCAGCATGTTACGGGTTTCGGATACGCTGGACGGCATCAACCGGGGGCTGGCGCATGTGATACGCTGGCTGGCGCTGATCATGGTGCTGGTGCAGTTTGCCATTGTGGTCGGGCGCTATGTGTTCGGGGTGAATTCGATCGCCGCGCAGGAAAGCGTGCTGTACATGCATTCCACTCTGTTCATGCTGGCGGCCGGCTATACGCTGCTGGCCGACAAGCACGTCCGCGTCGACGTGTTCTATGCGTCGGCCGCGCCGCGCACGAAACGGCGCATCGACATCTTCGGCCATTTGTTCCTGCTGCTGCCGTCGATGGCGGCGCTGACCTATTGGTCCTGGCCCTCGGTACGCAACTCCTGGGCCATCTTCGAGGGCCCAATTGCCGTTGGCGGCATCGAAGCCGTGTTCCTGCTGAAATCGCTGATCCCCGCCTTCTGCGTGCTGGTTATGCTGCAATCTGTATCCCTTCTGATCCGCCTGTTTTCGGAGAGAGCCCCCCAATGACCGAATATCTCGACCTGATCATGTTCGCGGCCCTGATGGCAGCGATCCTCATGGGGTTTCCGGTGGCCTTCTCGATCGCGGGCATCGCCATTCTGTTTGCCTATCTCGGCTGGGCTCTGGGGGTGATGGACATCACGTTGCTGGGCGCGCTCGGCCAGCGGGCCTTTGGCCTCATCAGCAACGAGGTGCTGATCGCCATTCCGCTGTTCGTGCTGATGGGCGCGATCCTGGAGAAAAGCCGCATCGCCGAAGAGCTTTTGGACACTATGGGGCGGCTGTTCGGCCAGCTCAAGGGCGGTCTTGGCATCTCGGTTGTGCTGGTGGGGGCACTTCTTGCGGCCTCAACCGGCATTGTCGGCGCCACGGTTGTGGCGATGGGCATGATCGCCCTGCCCGCCATGCTGCGGGCAGGCTACGACCCGCGGGTCGCCTCGGGCATCGTCTGCACGGCCGGCACCCTGGGGCAGATCATTCCTCCCTCGACGCTGCTGATCATCCTCGCCGATGTGATGTCGAATGCCTATCAGCAGGCGCAGTACGAGCAGGGCAAATTCTCGGTCGAGGCACTGTCGGTGGGGCAATTCTTTGCCGCCGCCCTGATCCCCGGGCTGGTGCTGGTACTGCTGTATCTTCTGTACATCCTGGTTCGCGGCCTCCTGCGCCCGCAGGACATGCCCTCGGCTCCGGCAGGGATGGCGCGGCCCAGCCGCGGCCAGGTGGTGCGCGCGGTGGTGCCGCCGATCCTGCTGATCTTTGCGGTGCTTGGCGCCATCCTGGGCGGCATTGCCACCCCGACCGAGGCGGCGTCGGTGGGCGGCATCGGCGCCCTGCTGATGGCGGGGGTGCGCGCAGGCGGCCCGGCCCGGCTGATCCTGCTGGGCGCGGCGGCGCTGATCCTGCTGGGCATCCTGTCCGGCCTGCATCCGGTCCGCCTGCAGCGCGGCGACCTCAGCAGCGGCGATTTTGCGGCGGGGCTATTCTATGCGCTGCTGGCTGCGGCCGGCGCGGTTGCGATTGCGGCGGCGCTGCGCAGCGGGTTGAAAAAGCGGATCCTGCACGAGGCAGTGACCTCAACCACCACGATGACGGCGATGATCTTTGCCACCATCCTGGCCGCGGGCATGTTCTCGCTGGTGTTCATCGGCCTTGGCGGCGAGGAGCGGGTCGCCCATATCCTCGGCAACATGCCGGGCGGCCCGACCGGCGCCCTGATCTTTTGCATGCTGTTCATCTTCGTGCTGGGCTTCTTTCTCGATTTCGTCGAGATCTCGGTCATCGTGCTGCCGCTGGTGACGCCGGCCCTGATCCTGATGGGGCATGACCCGGTCTGGCTGGGCATCCTGATCGCGATCAACCTGCAAACATCGTTCCTGACGCCGCCGTTCGGTTTCTCGCTGTTTTATCTGCGCGGCGCGGCGCCCAAGGAGGTCACCACCCGCCACATTTACAAGGGCGTGGTGCCGTTTATCGGCCTGCAGGCGCTGGGGGTGCTTCTGGTCTGGCTGATTCCCGGCCTGGCGACCTGGCTGCCGTCTGCAATCTTCTGACACCAGGCGCCTTTCCCGCGCCACCCATCCCGGCCAGCGGCATCCGGGTTGGGCGTGCCTGGGAAACGGCGCCTGCGCTAGGAGATTTCCAAACCCAGGAACGCGGGGCTTTGCCGCAACTGCGCACCGGCAATATGCTGAAATTCCAAAGTGGTATAAGGACGCCGCCACAGCCATTCGCGGTTCGCCACGGCCCGCAAATCCGGGTCCGGCGGCGTTTCGTCTGTGAAGGCCAGAAAATGCAGGTCGAACCCGAATTCCGTAACATCCTGCACCGACAACAGCTTCATATCAGAATGTGCCGGAATTTCGGCGGCGATGTCCCCGGTGCGCAAGGTGATTTGGCCGATATGCGCCCCGCCGCCTAGCGGCAGCGCTGCATCGCCTGCCCCGTCAGGCCGGCTGCCGGCAAAATCATGCTGCAGCAGCTCAATCGCATATCCTTCGGGATCATGCAGGTGCGCCATATAGCCGATATCGCGGAACTGATGCGGGGCGGGGACCTCAACTCCTTTACGCCGCAGCTGTTCGCAGGCGGTGTCCAAATCGGGCAGACAGATCCCGATCTTCCAATACCGCTCATCCCGCTTGTGCGGAACCTGGACACCGCCGGGCAGCAGGATCAGGTCTGCATCCTGACCTGCATAACCTGCACGCCAGGCCTCGCCTTCAGCCTGAACCTCCATGCCGAACACATCCGCGTAGAACCCAGCGAGCCGCTCAGGGTTCTGCACCCGCAGCCGCAAGCCGGACAGCCGTTTCACCGGCACATCCTCAATATCCCGGCCGCAATCTCCGGTCGGGCCTCCAAGGAATGCGCCAGCAGATCCTGCGCCGTATCCATCAGCGCGTCTGGTTCCACGATCCGGTCGACCAGGCCATAGTTGCAGGCTTCCTGCGCGGAGATTTTCTGCCCGGCCGCCAGGATCATCTTGGTGCGGGCAGGTCCGATCAGCGCCGCCATGCGCCCGGCATCCGAGGGCTGCGGCAAGTAGCCAAGCTTCATCACCGGGTAGAAAAATTTGGCCGAGGCCACTGCAATGCGAATATCGCAAGCCAGTACCATGCCATTGGCACCGCCAGCCAAAGTGCCATTCAGCGCCGCAACTTTCAGACAGGGAATTGAAGCCATCGCATTCGACAACCGCTCCCACACCGGCGAGGTCGCCAGGCCCGCCCGCGCCTCGTCCAAGTCAGCACCCGCGCTGAACACCTTGCCGGTTCCGGTCAGGATCAATCCGCGGGCCTGCTGCGCGCGTTCGGCGATTTCAGCCAGTTCGGTCAGCATCGCTTCGGTCAGCGAATTCGCCTTGTCAGGGCGGTTGATGGTGATGGTCCACAGGCCGTTCTGCGCAATCTCCAGATCAATCATGCCAGGCCAACCCGCTGGCGGATGCTGTCCTCGCGCAGAGAAACTTCCAAGCCGATGCAATCGTCCGCATCATCCGTGCACATCCACATCAGCGTCCGCGCGGGCCATTCGGCAGGGATATGGTCTTCCCATTCCAGCTCACTCACCGGGTTGATGCCGCTGGTCTTGATGTCGCGCTGCATCCGAGTTGCGACCGTGCCCGGCGACAGTCCCATGGCGCGGATACCGTTGGCGCGCTCTTCCAGGTCCAGTGCTTTGGTCAGCATTGCCGCGCCTGCTTTTGACGAACAGTATGCGCTCCAGCCCTCCAGCGCATGGTGCGCCGCGCCCGAACTGACGGTGATTATGGTGCCGCCGCCCGCCGCCTTCATCAGCGGCAGCGCCGCCCGCATTCCGTTGAACACCCCGGTCAGATTGATATCAATCAGCTTGCTCCAGTCGCCGGGCTCCGCCTCTGCCAATCGCGCAATAGGCTCGATCACACCAGCGTTATTGATCAATATATCCAGGCTGCCGAAGTGCTGATGCGCCTTGACCAACGCGTCCTCCACCGCCGCATAGTCTGATACATCGCAGGTAAAGGTCAGCGTATTTCCGCCGATCTCCTCCGCTAGCTCCCGCAGCGCCTCCCCGCTCCTTGCCAACAAGGCCAGGTTGGCTCCGGCAGCGGCAAAAACCCGGGCGGTATCTGCCCCGATCCCGCGGCTGGCGCCTGTAATTGCAACTGTTTTTCCATTGAAATCCATCCGCCGTCCCTCCAAGTGGCTCCTGACCCAAGTGGTAAAGCGGTTAAGGGGAACGGTCCAGCCCAAGGCCCCCTTGACGACACCGTCCGCCGGGCCGACGATGATTTCAATTATCTCACTGAGAAAGGTTCTCATATGTCCGTTATTATTGCACGCAGCGGCGTTGCAGCAGCAATTTTTGTTGTATCCGCCCAAGGTGCCCTGGCCGATCTGAGTGCCCAGGACGTCTGGGCTGACTGGAAGGCGTATCTGACCAGCACCGGTTACACCGTTTCCGGCACTGAAGCTGTTTCAGGCAGTACCCTGACCGTCTCCGATGTCTCGATGGTCATGCCGATCCCCGAAGAGGACGGTTCCGGCACGGTGAGCTTCCCGGAGATCCAGTTTGTGGAAAACGGCGATGGCACTGTCAATGTGCTGCTGCCTGCGGAATTTCCTTTGGGCTTCAAATTTTCAGGCGAAGGCGAGAGCTTTGCGGGCAAACTGATTTACGCCCATGACGGCGCTCCGATGAAGGTGTCGGGCGACGCCGAAAGCATGAAATATGATTACACCTCCTCCAAGGTCACCATGACTCTGGACGAGCTGACTGCAGATGGTGAGGCTGTGCCCGCGGACGTGGCGAATGTTGAGATCGTCATGAACGACGTTGCCACACAAACCGTTATGAAGATCGCTGGCGCGCGCAACTATGACCAGGCGCTGACTGCCTCCAGCCTCAGCTATGACATGGGTTTCAACGATCCGGAAAGCAACGGCACAGGCTCTTTCAAGGGCGCCCTGCAAGGTCTGAGCTTTACAGGCACCAGCACCGTGCCCGCCAACCTGGAAGGCCCCGACATGGCGGCGCTTCTGCGGGCCGGTTTTGCATTTGACGGCACCTTCTCCTTCACCGGCGGCAACGGTGCAGTATCCGGTGCGGACGGCAGCGAGAACTTCGCCATGGAGAGCAATTCCCAAGGCGGGTCGATCGCGGTGGCGATGGACAGGCAGCATATGACCTATGATGTGTCCCAGATCGGCACCAATGTGAATATCTCCGGATCCGAGATCCCCTTCCCGCTGGCGCTGAGCATGGCCGAGACCGGTTTTAAACTGATGATGCCGCTCGCTAAATCCGAGGAAGAGCAGGATTTTGCCCTCGGCATTACCCTGCGCGACTTTGCGGTTCCGGACATGCTATGGGGCATGGTCGACCCGACCGGCCAGTTGCCGCATGATCCGGCCACTGTGGTGCTGGACCTTGCCGGCAAAGGCAAAGTGCTGTTCGACCTGTTCGACCCGGAAGCCATGGAAGCCGTGGAATCGGGTGATGAGCAGCCGGGTGAGCTGAATGCACTGACCGTGAAGCAGCTGCAGGTCTCCGCAGCGGGCGCCGAGCTGACCGGCACCGGCAGCTTCACCTTCAACAACGAGGACCTCGTCAGCTTTGACGGCATGCCTGCCCCGTCGGGTGAGGCTGACCTTAAACTGACCGGCGCCAACACCCTGATCGACAAGCTGATCGGGATGGGCCTGATGTCTGATAGCGACGCCATGGGCGCGCGGATGATGATGGGCATGCTGGCCGTGCCAGGCGAGGGTGAGGACACCCTGACTTCGAAGATTGCGATCTCCGAGGACGGCCAGATCCACGCCAATGGCCAGCGCATCAAATAGCCGCCAAATTTCTGACAGCTATTGCAAAGGGGCCGCCGCGGGCGGTCCCTTTTTTGCTGCCCGCCCTTGCGGCAAGCCGCATCACTGGATAGCTCTTTAAGGGAGCAGAACAGAAGGTGCCCATGACCCAGTCCCCCGAAGCGCTTTGCCACGCCCTGATTGATGCCGCCCGCAAGGCAGGCGCGGATGCCGCCGATGCCATGGCGGCAGAGGGCAGTTCTCTCAGCATCGAAGTCCGGACCGGCAAGCTGGAGCACGCAGAGCGCTCCGAGGGCACCGATCTGGGCCTGCGTGTATTTGTGGGCAAGCGGCAGGCGCTGGTTTCTTCATCGGACATGCGCCCGGAAACCATCACGGCGATGGCCGAGCGCGCAGCTGCCATGGCCAAGGAAGCACCCGAGGACCCTTATGCAGGCCTTGCCGAACCGTCGCAGCTGGCCAAGAACTGGAATCTGGCGGCGCTGGAACTGGAAGACCCCAGTGGAGAGCCGGAACCCTCTGCCCTCCAGTCTGACGCACTGGCGGCCGAAGCCGCCTGTCAGGAAATCGACGGTATAACCCAAGTGCAATCCGCAGCGGCGGGTTATGGCCGCCACGTTGTGCATATGGCCGCGACCAATGGTTTTTCCGGCGGCTACCATCGTACCGGCCGGTCACTTTCCTGCACCGGTATCGCAGGCAGCGGCTCAGGCATGGAGCGTGACCACGACGGGGATTCCCGCACCTTTCAGGCCGATCTGCGCAGCGCCCGGGACATTGGCCGCACCGCCGGTGAACGCGCCGTTGCCCGGCTGGGCGCCCGCAAGCCCAAGACCGGCAGTTTTCCGGTGTTGTTTGACGAGCGTATATCTTCGTCTCTGATCGGCCACTTGCTGTCTGCGGCCAATGGTGCCGCGATCGCCCGCGGCTCCTCTTGGCTGAAGGATTCACTGGGTGAACAGGTTTTGCCCGACACCCTGTCCATTATTGAAGATCCGCACCGGCCGCGCATTTCCGGTTCCCGCCCCTTTGACGGAGAAGGGCTGCCCACCCGCAAGCGCACCGTGGTCGACAACGGCGTGCTGACCGGCTGGACGCTGGACCTCGCCTCGGCCCGAAAACTAGGACTGGAAAGCACCGGCAACGCCGCCCGGGGTATCGGCGGGGTGCCCTCGCCCGCGACCTGGAACCTTGCGCTGACTGAAGGAGAAGCCAGCCGCGAGGATCTCCTTGGGCAGATGGGCACTGGCCTCCTGGTGACTTCGATGATCGGATCCACCATCAATCCCAACACCGGTGATTATTCCCGCGGGGCCTCGGGTTTCTGGGTGGAAAACGGCGAGATCGCCTACCCGGTCAATGAATGCACCATCGCGGGCAACCTGCTGGATATGCTGCGCCGGATCGTTCCCGCCAATGACGCGCGCCGGCACCTCTCGACCGTAGTGCCGTCACTGCTGATCGAAGGAATGACCCTTGCCGGCAACTGACCTTTCTCTGCTTGTAAAAGCGGCGGAACAGGCCGGCGATATTGCCTGCCGTTTTTCTGGCCCCGCAGCCAAGCGCTGGGACAAGCCGGGCGGCGCTGGTCCCGTGACCGAAGCCGACCTGGAAGTCAATGCTATGCTCGAAGACCTGCTGCAGCGCGCGCGGCCCGGCTATGGCTGGCTGTCTGAGGAAAGCGAAGACAATGACGCGCGGCTGCTGCGCGAAAAGGTCTTCATCATCGACCCCATCGACGGCACCCGCAGCTTTGCCGAAGGCTCCCGCACCTGGGCGCATTCCATTGCCGTCGCTGAACACGGCGAGGTGACCGCCGCCGTGATCTACCTGCCGCAGCGGGAGCTGATGTACACAGCCGCCAAGGGACAGGGGGCGGATTGCAACGGCGGCCCGATTCATGTGTCCCGCGCCACGGATCTCTCCCGTACTGAAGTGCTTGCCGCCAAACCCAACCTGCAGGCCCATCACTGGCTTGGCGGCAGCCCGCCCGCATTTATCTGCAGCTACCGGCCCTCGCTTGCCTACCGGCTGGCCAAGGTGGCGGACGGCCGTTTCGGCGCCATGCTGACTCTGCGTCCCAGTTGGGAATGGGACATCGCGGCTGGCGATCTGCTGATACGTGAGGCCGGCGGCATCCTTACGGACCGAGCCGGCAGACCCCTGCGGTTTAACAATCCGCATCCGCATCTGAACGGTGTGATCGCCGGTAATTCGGCGCTGCAGGCTTCGCTGCTGGCGGCGCTGGACCCGATCGGCCCTGGAACCGCTGGACATCTAACCTGAGCGGCCTTAAGCGGCAGCAGCAGCGCCATCGTCACGCGCAAATTTATCACAGACAAACCCGCATGTTGCAGATACCTTGGGCCGGAAATTTCAGATCGAGCCAGATGCAACGGCGAACCACAGCTCCCAACTCCTCCTCCGTTCTGCAGCCCCGCCCCAAAGGAGAGCTGCTGTGGGTGCACGCAACCACTTCTGAACGGTATCACGCGCTGTGCGATATCGGCCGCCGCCTCAAATCCCTGCGCCCGGACTTGTCAGTGCTGGCGAGCTGGGAGCCCGGACTGCGGCTTACTGGTACAGTTGGCTGCGATATTCCGATTGGCCCGCTGCCTGAAGACACCATGGCCGAGGCCCGCGGGTTTCTGAACCATTGGCAACCCGACGCTTGCATCTGGACCGGCCCGCCGGCACGGCGGGTGCTGCTTCGGCAATTGCGCGAAAACGGCACCGGGGTGCTGCTGGCGGATCTGCTTGAGGATGAAATGCCCAACCGCGCCAGCCGCTGGCTGCCGGACCAGCGGCGGCGGCTGCTGGACGGGCTGACCTGCATCCTGACCCCCTCCAAGGCTGTACAGGCCCGGTTGATCCGGATCGGATTTCCTGCGGAGCGGGTGCAACTGGCCAGCAAGCTGCGGGTGTCGGCAGTTCCGCCCGGATGCAATGATGAGGAACTTGCCGCGATGCAGCAAACCCTGGGCAGCCGCCCGGTCTGGCTGGCCGCCCATACCAAGCTCAGCGAACTTCCCCGTATCCTGGACGCGCATCGCACCGCCTTGCGGCTGCTGCACCGCCTGCTGCTTGTGGTCGCGCTGGAAAACAGCGCAGATCTTTCAGCAGCCCGCCGCCTGCTGCAGGACAGCGGGCTGTCCTTTGCCGATTGGGAAGACGGCGGTGAACCCGAGGACCTCACCCAGGTGCTGTTGGCGGGCAGCGAGGATTTGGGCCTGTGGTACCGCCTGTCTCCAGCCGCGCTGATCGCCAGCAGCCTGGACCCTGGGGCGCAGGGCCAATCGCCATTGGACGCCGCAGCCTTAGGCTCGGCCCTGCTTCACGGGCCGGGCATCCATGCTCACCGCGACCTTTATGAAAGACTGGCCGCGGCGGGCGCTGCCCAGCCGGTGCTGTCTCAATCGGAACTGGCCGATACAGTCGTTGCGCTTTCCGCCCCGGACAAGGCCGCCGAAATGGCACTGGCCGGCTGGCAAAGCGTCACCGAAAGCGCCGCCACAGCCGACATGTTATTGGAAAAGGCCCAGACCATGCTGGACCAGCGCGAGGAGACCGATGCGGGCACCTGAATTCTGGAACAAACCGCCGGGTGATTTTGACTTCCGGTCAGCTTTGCTGGCGCCGCTTGGCTGGGTCTATGCACGCGCCACCGCTTCCCGGATAGCCAAAGGCGGCCCGGTGCGGGCTGGTGTCCCGGTGATCTGCGTTGGCAATCTGAATGCCGGCGGCACCGGCAAGACGCCCACTGTGATCTGGCTGCTGGAAACGTTGCGAAACCAAGGGCATGAACCGCATGTTGTGACCCGCGGCTATGGCGGCACGCTGGAAGGGCCAGTGCAAGTCTTCCCTGGCCGCCACAAAGCCGCGCAGACGGGGGATGAACCGCTACTTCTGGCAGCCTTTGCCGATGTATGGGTTGCCAAGGACCGTGCCGCCGGCGCACGCGCCGCAGCAGACGCAGGGGCAACCGTCATCGTACTGGATGACGGATTTCAGAACCCCGCGGTGGCCAAGGACCTGTCCCTGATCGTGGTGGACGCGCAGCAGGGCTTCGGCAATGGCCGCTGCCTGCCGGCCGGCCCGCTGCGCGAGCCGGTTGCCACTGGATTGAAGCGGGCTGACGCCGTGCTTTCGCTTGGGCCGCCGGAGGCTCAGAAAACTTTTGCGACGGGCTGGGCAAGCCATCTGCAGGGCTTGCCGCATTTCACTGGTGCGCTGCGGCCTTTGCAAACAGGGATGCCCTGGAACGGTACACGCGTTCTTGCCTTTGCCGGCATTGGCCACCCGCAGAAGTTTTTCAACACTCTGCGCGGCCTTGGTGCCGACATTGCCCGCGCCGAAGCGCTGGACGATCACCAGCCGCTTTCACCGGCGCTGATGACCCGGCTGGAGAACGAATCCAAGCTGCTGAACGCCCAGCTGGTCACAACAGAAAAAGACGCCGTCCGACTGCCGGATAGCTTCCGTTCCAAGGTCATCACCTTGCCTGTGCGGCTGCAGGTTGCTGGAGATGAAGCGTTGAAGGAACTGCTGAAGAAGGCGGCGCCTGCCCCCTGACCCTCAGCTCCAGCCGAGGCCGCCAGAAGAGCGCCTGCCCGGCATTCTCTGCCTAAAAATAAGCCCGGGCTCACCACCGAGGCTTAAAATCTTTTCCGCAGGAAACAGTTCAGCCTTCCAGTTCTGCGTCCAACAGCGCCTTAAAGTCTGCATAAGACTGGTTAGAAATCTTCTCTCCGTTCAAAATAAACGACGGCGTTGACTCGATCCCGTGCTCGGTGGCGTTTTCCTGGTACCAGGCCACCAGGGTTTGCGCTTTCTCGCCATCCTGCAGGCAAGCTTCCAACTGCTCGTTCCCGATCCCCGCCAGGCGGCCGATCTTGCGCAGCTCATCTACAATCTCGGTTGCGCCGCCGGCCCGCGCCCATTCGGACTGGCCCTTGTAGATCAGATCGGAGATACCAAAAAACTTATCCGGCCCGCTGCAGCGCGCGATCATCGAGGCCCACAGCCCGTAACGGTCGAAATAGACTTCGCGGTAAATGAACTTCACCTTGCCGGTGTCAATGTAATCGGCCTTCAGTTTCTTAAAGGTCTCGTTGTGGAAATTAGCGCAATGCGGACATGTGTAGGAGGCGTATTCGATCAGAGTGACCGGAGCGTCCTCCGCCCCCAGAGTCATTTCAGCAACGGTGGTTGTGTCGACTTCGGCTTCCTGTGCAAAGGCTGCGCCTACCAACGGGCTCTGCGGCAGATTGTTCTGAGTGTTGAACCCGGACAGGGCATAACCGCCCGCTACAACCGCAACCGCGGCAAAGACACCAGACATCAGACGGGTCATTTAAACCCCTTTCTTTGCGTTTTCTGTTTTGTCAGCACGTTCTGCCCCAGGCGTTCCAAGGCCGCGCGCAGATCATCGTTTTCCACACCGGCCGCCGCTTGGCTGGCAGCCGCTGTATCCTGCGGGTCGGGCTGTCGCGGCGCTTGGACTTTGGGGGCATATTTGAATTCCACGCGGCCGTCGGAAAATCCCGTCGGTGCCGTTTGCGTGATCCGCACCTTGGAGATGGCGTTGAAGCCATAAACCGCATTCACCCGCTCACGAAGGCGTTCTTTTTGCATTTCAAGCATTGGCGCATTGGCTCCGGTCGTCAGCACCGTCAGCGTCGCCCCAAAGGAACCGCGCCCGTAGCCAACGTTCACCGGACGCGCCATTGCAGCGATATCCGGCCCGGCGATCTCTTCCCAATGGGTCAGCAGCCGCGACACCGCAAAACCGCGGCTTTCCCCTGCCCTGCGGATCTGCTCGTTAAGGAGCTTGGAGGTTCGTGCGAACCCGCGTGTGGTACTGCGCCTGAATGCCATGATCTAGCTTTTGCTCGACTGCCTGCCCTATTGTAAAGAGCCGGAATGCAGGCGCCAGCCAAACCTCGAGCCAGGGAATAACGAATGCGTGACTTGAACAGCAATTCCGCCGCGATGAGCGGAGACCTGCTTGCGTGGTACGACGTCCATGCCCGCGGGATGCCCTGGCGGGTGGGGCCCGCGGAATGTACAGCAGGCAACCGCCCCGATCCATACAAGGTTTGGCTTAGCGAAGTGATGCTGCAGCAGACCACGGTGGCCGCAGTGCGGGACTATTTCCTCCGCTTTACCAGCCGTTGGCCGACTGTGTCCGATCTTGCCGCCGCGGCGGACGCCGAAGTCATGGCCGAATGGGCCGGCCTTGGCTACTATGCCCGCGCCCGCAACCTTCTGAAGTGCGCCCGTTTGGTCGCAGTCGGTTTCGGTGGAGCGTTCCCGGACAATTACGATGACCTGCTGAAGCTGCCTGGTATCGGCCCCTACACCGCAGCCGCCATCGCCTCGATTGCGTTTAACCGCCCAGAGACCGTTCTGGATGGCAATGTGGAGCGGGTGATGGCCCGGCTGCATGACATACACGAGCCGCTTCCAGGTGTGAAACCGGTGCTAAAAGCGCACGCGGCAGAACTGACCCCGTCCCTGCGCCCCGGTGACTACGCCCAGGCGGTGATGGATCTTGGCGCCACCATCTGCACACCCCGCAACCCTGCCTGCGGCATCTGTCCTTGGCGCGAACACTGTGCTGCGCAGAACGCGGGCACTGCGGCTGAACTGCCGAAGAAGACGCCGAAAAAACCAAAACCCACCCGAAGTGGCATCGTTTACCTGGCGAAATCTGCCGACGGCACATGGTTGCTGGAACGGCGGCCAGACAAGGGGCTGCTAGGCGGCATGCTTGGCTGGCCCGGCTCGGAGTGGAGTGACGCCCCGTGTCCGAACCCGCCTTTTGAAGCGGATTGGCAAGAGACGGAGGGGGAAGTGCGCCACACTTTTACCCATTTCCACTTGATGCTGCGGGTGATGACGGCCGAATTGCCAGCAGGTTTCAACCAGAACGCAGCACAGGAACTGATACCAAGCCGCGACTTCCGCCCCTCCAGCCTGCCAACGGTAATGCGCAAGGCCTTCGAGCTTTTTCAAGGCCGCTGAGGAACCCGGCGCCGCGCTTGGGTTTTCAGATGTTAGGTCATAGTGTCGGCGCAAACGCGCGCTGATTGAATTGGGAGACACAGGCATGATCGCCCCCGAAACCCTTGCCCGATGGCAGAGTGTCCTGCCGTTCTGGATGTCTTTTTTGCTGCTGCCGCTGGTTTGGATTGCTGCTCTTCAAGGCGGCTGGGCACTGATCCTGCCGCCGTTGGTAACCTGGCATATGTTTGCAGTGCTGGACGGGGCATTCGGGTTGAACCTGGAAAACGCCGACCCGGAAACGCCGGACAGCGAGTTGAAATGGTACAAGGCACTGACCGCTGCTTGGGTACCGCTGCAATTCGTCACGCTGTTCTGGCTGATCTGGTATGTCAGCAGCGCGGAACACCTCAGTGCCTTCGAAAAATTCGCAGCCTTCTTTGGCGTTGGCGTGGTAACAGGGGCCGTTGGCATCAATTACAGCCATGAGCTGATGCACCAGTCCAGCCGGGTTGAGCGCTGGCTGGGCGACGTTCTGCTGGCGATGGTGATGTACTCCCATTTCCGGTCCGAACACCTGCTGGTGCATCATCGCTATGTCGGCACCCCGCGCGATCCGGTGACAGCCCGCTATAATGAGGGGTTCTTCCGGTTTTACCCGCGGGTGTTGCGGCAATGCTGGCAGTCCGCGTTCCGCGCCGAACGGCAGAAGCTGGAGAAGAAGAACCGCCCCTGGACCGACCGTTCGAATCCGTTCTTCCGGTATTGGGCGCTGCAGGCAGCCATGCTGTTGCTGGCGCTGATGCTGGGCGGGCTGACCGGCGCCTTGCTGTTCTTGGTGCAGGCCGGCGTCGCAATCTGGCAGCTGGAGGTGGTCAACTATGTCGAACACTACGGACTGACCCGCAAGCATCTTGGCGATGGAAAATACGAACCCGTGCAGCCGCGCCATTCCTGGAATGCAGCGCATAAGGCATCGAACTGGCTTCTGATCAACCTGCAACGCCATTCGGATCATCATTACAAACCGAACCGCCGCTTTCCACTGCTGCAGAACTATACTGAAGCTGACGCGCCGCAGCTGCCTTATGGCTACCCGGTGATGACTGTCGCTGCGATGATCCCGCCCTTGTGGCGCCGGGTGATGAACCCGCGGGTGCGGCGCTGGCGGCAGACGTATTACCCCGAGATCACTGATTGGCACGCCTACAACAAAGCGCAGAATCCGGTGCCCCGATAACCTTAAGTCCAGGCCAGAACCGTCATCGGCTGATCTAGTCCGCGCACCTCCTGATCCGGGTGCCGGACGTTGCCGTCCAGCAGATCCAGGCCTGCCTGCTCCGTCCTCACTTGCGCGGCCAGCGCTTCGCTGATCACAATCCCGGCCTGCAGCTTGCGGGTCAGGTTTTCCAGACGGGCGGCGATGTTCACCGTCATACCCAGCACCGCAAACTCCAGCCGGTTGGAACCAATGTCGCCCAGCAGCGCTTCGCCACAGTGAACGCCGATCCCGGCGCGGATCTCCAGTTTGCCCTGGCGGGCGCGTTCCCCGTTCCATGCCATCAGCGAGTCGCGCATCGAATGGGCACAGGCCAGTGCATTGGTGGCATCTTGCCGGCCAGCAACCGGCGTTCCAAAAGTCGCCATCAGCCCGTCGCCCAGGTATTTGTCCAGCGTGCCGTGATGACGGAACACCTCCCGCTCCATCCGGACGTGAAATTCCCGCAGGAGGTCAATCACCAATCGCGGGTTCATCCCTGAAGACAGCCTGGTAAAGCCAACAATATCGGTGAACAGCACCGCCACATTCTCGCTGCGTACCTGCTTCAGCAGGCTCGTCGTTCTGTGACAGCTGGTCCACCACATTAGGCGAGAAATAGCGCGACAGATTGGCCCGTTCCCGCTCCAGGCTGGCGTTGCTCCTCAGCAGCGCGTTGAACCGGCGCACCGAAAAGCCCAGCGTCACCGCCACCAGCACGAAGACCACGGCCTCTTGCACCCGCAACTGAATCACAAAATTATTGGGGTCAAAAAATTCCGCCAGCTCTGGATCCAAGTCAAGCACTTCGGCCACAGCTTCCGAAAGGCCGGAAACCGGGGCGGAAAACCACCAAGCGAGCGCCAGCGCACTGAGCCACATTGCAGCCATCCAATTGCCGATCGCAATCACTGTGCGCCAAGAATAAGCCATCGTGCCTGCGGCCAGGATGATAAAGAAATATTGAAAGTTATCGAATCGGTACAGCATCGCCACCGGCATTTCGCGGGCGTCAAATGGGTTGGGCACGACCAGCGCAAAGGTCATGATCGCAAGGTCAAGAAAGATAAGGAATAGTTCCAGGCGTGACCGGCCGACTTTGCCAGTGCGGCTAATGAACCAGCCATTGAGGCACAACAGCGCCAGAAGGCCGTGATAGTAGAGAACGCTCCAATGCGGGTTCAGGAAGACGATGAAAACCGCGATCAGGGGCAATGCAATCCACCGGGCCCTTACCGCCAGCTGCAGCCCCCGCCGTTTGTGCGCATCCAGCGCAGCCTCTGCAAATCTGTATTCCGTTTCAGAAATCTGCGGCCTTTGCTTGCTGCCGCCTGGGGCGCATGTCGCCCGGGTACTAACGCGGTATCGGTCATGGTTTTCCCTTTCCGCTGGATGCCGCGGCTAACGAACTCCAGATTAGTGCTGCGCCTCTAGCAGGGATTAGCGCATCAGGCCGCAATAGCAAAAAACCCCGCCTGTTTCAGGCGGGGCAAGGTGTGCACCCGTGCAACATACACAGGCACCTGCAATAGGTTTCACGTTCAGAAAAGCCCTGAGACTCAGTTTTGCATCTCAGCCCGGATCTGTTGGCGCAGCACGTCGATCGGCACTGTCTTGCCCTCGCGCTTGAAGCACCAGTAAGTCCAGCCGTTGCAGGACGGCGCGTTTTCCAGATGCGCGCCCACCTGATGGATCGAACCTTTAATGTTGTCGCCAATCAAAGTGCCATCGGCACGCACCTTGGCCTTGTGGCGGCGGTTCATCGAATACAGCTCCTCGCCCGGTCGCAGCATGCCGCGCTCAACCAGCTGGCCGAAGGGAACCCGCGGTGCCGCGCGTTTGCTGGCGGACACTTCCAGTGCCTCGCGGTCGAACTTACGGACGGCCTTGATGCGCTTCTCCGCCACCTTACGGTAGGCTTCCTCGCGCTCGATGCCGATGAATTCGCGTCCTAGCATCTTGGCAACAGCACCAGTGGTTCCGGTCCCGAAAAACGGATCCAGCACCACATCACCCGGATTGGTCGAGCCGACCAGGATCCGGTGCAGCAGCGATTCCGGCTTTTGGGTCGGATGCGCCTTGTCGCCGTTTTCGTCCTTCAGCCGCTCATGCCCGGTGCAAATCGGCAGCACCCAGTCGCTGCGCATCTGAATACCTTCGTTCAGCGCTTTCAGGGCTTCATAGTTGAAGGTGTATTTTGCACCTTCCGACTTGGAGGCCCAGATCATCGTTTCATGGGCATTGGTGAACCGCTTGCCACGGAAGTTCGGCATCGGGTTCGATTTGCGCCAAACCACATCGTTCAGCACCCAATAGCCTGCGTCCTGCAGCGCAGATCCGACACGGAAGATATTGTGGTAAGAGCCGATCACCCAGATCGAACCGTTCGGCTTCAGCACCCGGCGCGCCGCCTTCAGCCACTCGCGGGTGAACTGGTCGTAGACCGCAAAACTGGAAAACTGGTCCCAGTGATCATCCACGGCATCGACTTTGGAATTGTCGGGGCGGTGCAGCTGGCCTTTCAGCTGCAGGTTATACGGCGGATCCGCAAAGATCAGATCGACCGAATTGGCTGGAAGACTGTTCATCGCCTCGATGCAGTCCCCGCCCATAATCGTGTTTAAAGGGAGCGCTGCCGCGCCCTTTGTCATGGTTTTATTCATTGCTCTGCCTCATAACCGCGGCGCATTTTTGCGCTCATTAGGTTGTCCACAGGATGAGTCATCGCGGATTCGAGGTCAATTTGTTTATTAGAACAACACCCTACGGTTCACTCTTGATACAAGATGTTGTGTACGGGTTTGAAGGACCGCCGATGATGTGGGGTCACGCCTAGATCAACTAGCGCCTCGCGGTGCTGTTTCGAGGGGTAGCCTGCATTTTTCTCCCAGCCATATCCCGGAAACTGTTGCGCCAAATCCACCATGACCCTGTCACGCACTTGTTTGGCGATGATCGACGCCGCCGCAATGGAGACTGATTTGGCATCTCCCTTGACCACTGCCTCTGCAGGCAGGCTCAATCCTTTTGGGATCAGGTTGCCATCAATCAGCAGATAATCAGGCGCCGGATCAAGTGCGGCCACCGCGCGTTCCATCGCCAGATGCGAGGCACGTAAAATGTTCAGGGTATCAATCTCTTCGACCGATGCATGCGCGACGGACACCTGACCAGCGGTCAGAATTTTTCCTTCCAGCTCTTCGCGTTTTCGCAAACTGAGTTTTTTGGAATCGTTGAGCCCCTCTGGAATGGCTGAGATGTCCAGCACCACCGCTGCGGCGGTGACCGGCCCGGCCAGCGGGCCGCGTCCCACCTCGTCCACTCCGGCTATTCTCAGGAATCCTTGGGCAAGGGCGGCATCTTCCAGGCTGTAGTCAGGTTTTGTCATGCCAATGAGAAAGCCAATTCAGGGCCGAATTTCAACCCGCCAAAAAAAGGGGGCCAAAGCCCCCAAGTTGCTGCTGCCCGAAAGCGGAGTGTCGTTAGCGGTTGACCATCCGGTAGCCATGCTGGTTCAGACAGCGGGGTTTGTAACCCGTGTGGTTGCGGTTGCCGTTCCAGAAGGTCACCTTGCAGGCCCGCGGCAGATTCTGTGTGTACCCGTAATTACGGTCGAGACAGCCTTTGCCGGCCAGCGGATAGTTACGGCTGTAGCGCGGGAAGTACCGGACACACTGCGCTGGCAAGTCATAGCGGTGCAGCCGCGGCGGCAGCGGCTTCACATGCCCGCCATAACGTTTGTGCGAATTGTGCCTGTGATCGCCATGCCCATGGCCGCGCGGCGGATTGTAGGTCCGGGTTACTGTGTGGTCGTCGTCTTTCCTCGCATCATTGATTGCAGCGCCAAGGATCCCAAGCAGGGCCATGCCTGCAATGAACTTGGCGACATCCTCGTCTGCGCGGGCAGGCGCTGCCGAGAAACCGGTAATGGCGATTGAGGCTGCCACAATAAGTGCGATGAATTTGCGGTGCGGCTGGGAACCTTGTGTCTGGGCCATTGCGGGACCTTTCTATTGATTGCCGGATGCGCAGCCTGTGCGCTTGGATGTCTCCAACCTGTCCCCAGCCCCTTCAGACAGGCAATATCGGCCGCTTGTTATCGGATATCAGCGGTCTCAACTCCCTGCGGTTATTGAATTTCAAGGTCCGCCGCCGCAGGATGCCCGTATGAAACAGAACCTCCTGATCCCCGCACTTGCAGCTGCCCTTCTGGCGCTGTCCACGCCAGCCCAAGCGGCTGATTGCTATGCCGATTACAAGGCCAAGCAGGACAACCCGCTGCGCCTGCACTACGGTGTGATCCAGCTCTCCGGCCCCTGCAAGAAACAGGCCGCGCGGGGCGAGATCCAGGCCCGTATTGCGCCCGGCGGCTGGAAGCTTTTAAATGTCCTGTCCGTATTCGGCCCCGAAGGCCTGCAGCAAAGGAAGGCCAATGCCGGATCCTATTATCTCCGTTTCTGAGGCCCGCGCGGCTGGCAGCAGGGTAATCGCACTCGGCATAGCCGCCATTGTTGCGCTTCTGGTGATTGCCGGCACTGTTCTCTTGCTGACGCTGCCTGATGCCAATGCCTTTAATGCGCGGGTTGAGCAGCTGTTTGTCGAAAATGACCTGACAGCCCAAGCCGAGATCAAACTGCTGGAAATCCTGGCCCAGTCCGGCACCGCCTTTGCCGACACGCTGACCAGTTACCGGATGGTTATCTTTGTCTTGCTGCTGTTCGCCACTGCGATGATGGTGGCTGCACTGACGGTGCTTGGCATGCTGGTGATGCTCAACCGCCGCATGGCGCAGATCGAACGCTCCGGCATACAGGTGAACGAACTTCTGATCAGCCGCGATGAAAACACTGTCTACCTGAACAACATGGGGTTCAAACTGACGCCGGCCGCGATGGAAACTTTGGCGGTTCTGGCAGAGGCCCGGCTCGACGATGACGTTCTGTCAGGCGCCGAGATCGAAGCGGTGATTTCGGGCCGCACCTCCGAAGATTGCGAGGAAGCCGCCGGCGCCACCCGGATCAAACGCCTGCGGGACACTCTCGGCAATCAGATGGTGAGCGAACTGCTGGTCAAGAACATTGCTAAGCGCGGCTATGTTCTGGCCATCAGCAGAGACGTGATCCGTATGGTCTGAACAGTTTGGCTCCGCTGTGCTCAACATCATGTGTTCGACTCTGGAATTCCTGTCCCAGAACCCCAGATAGTCCAGGACCGGCCCACGCCGGCCGGTCCTGATTTTCAGCACGTCTCCGGAGCAAATGACAAGGACCTCAGGGATGGATGCACAGGTACACGCACCGCAGCGAGGCTACGGCATTGTTATCGAGCCGCTTCAAGGCTTGGTCACGGCCCGGCGCAATGGCATCCTTTTGGCGCAAAGCTCCCGCGCCAAGGTGATGTATGAAACCCGGCTCCCCCCGGCGATTTATTTTCCCTTGGAAGATGTGGCAACTCCGCTATCGCCCAACACCCCCTTGCAGACCTTCTGCCCCTTCAAGGGCACGGCCAGCTACCGCGACTTATTGTTGACAGGCGGAGGTGTAGAGAACGGTGTCTGGTCTTATGAGGAGGCGATGCCGGAGGCCGCGGCCATCTCGGACTATATCGGATTTATGCCTGGCGCCAAAGCCGAATTCGACCTGGGCAGCAACAGCATCGAGATGCCGGACTACGGCAATATATCCGGCCCGGTGATCGATTGGCTGCTGCGGGACGCCGCCCTGATTCCGACCCCCGATGACCTTACAGCCGCTCTCGCAGAAAAATTCGTGGAGCAAGGCATCTGCTTGTCCCGCCTATCCGTCATGGCATGGTCGCTGCACCCGATGATCGCAGGCAAGAACTACATTTGGCAGAAGAGAACCGGCAAGGTCACCACCTACGCGCCATCTTACGAAATCCACGACCACCCAGCCTATCAGAACAGCCCGTTACGCCACGTTTCCAATGGCTTGGGCGGTGTGCGTCACCGGCTCGGCTGCTGCCGGTCCACGGATGCATTCCCGATTCTTGAGGACCTGCGCAAAGAAGGCGCCACTGATTATGTCGCCATGCCGCTGCGGTTTTCCGACGGGCGCATGAATGTACTAACCCTCACCAGCGACCACCCGAACGGTTTCTCCACCGCCAATCTCGGGCTGATCTTCGAATGCTCGGATGTGATCGCCCGTTACTATGAAATCTACATGCAGCGCGAAAACGCACAGTCGCTGCTGGAAACCTATGTCGGCAAGCGTACCGGTGCCCGGGTGCTGGGCGGCGAAATCCGGCGCGGCGACGGAGATGAAATCGACGCCGCCATTATGTTCTGCGATCTGCGCGGCTCGACCCGGCTGGAAGAGCAGCTGGGCCGCCAGGATTATATCGCGCTCCTGAATCAGTTCTTCGAAACCGCCTCGACCATCGTGCATGATCATGGCGGCGAGGTGCTGAAATTCATCGGCGACGCTGTGCTGGCGGTTTTCCCGGCCGGCAGCGATCCTGAAAAGGCCCGCACCCAGGCCCTTAACAGCGCCCGCACCATCGTGGCCCGGCTAGAAGAAATCGCCACCGAGGAGAACGGCCACCGCTGCGAAGCCGCCATCGGCATCGCCTATGGGCGCGTGACCTACGGCAATGTCGGCTCCCGCGAACGGCTGGATTTCACGGTGATCGGCCAGGCTGCCAATATCGCCGCCCGGCTGGGCGACTACGGCAAGACAGTCAATTACCCGGTCGTCGTCAGCCGTGACATCCTGAGCGATCCGTCACAAGGCGTTTCGCTGGGGGCGGTCACCCTGCACAACGTGTCCCAGCCGGTGACCTGTTTTGCTATCCCGGCCAAAACCGAACCGCAAGCTGCAGCCGAATAACCTTGCCCCACGGGTTCATCCCCGGATCGAGGGCAGCGCCAGCCGCCGCGCTTTGCGGGGTTTATCCTAGAGGCGGGAATGCACATTCTCGATGCACACGGGCTTTCAGGGAAACCCTGCCCCTGAATGCCTTCACAGCACTGCCCGCAGGGCAGTGCCATGCCCAAGGCTGTTTCGCCTGCATCTGTGATGCAGGCAAAAGGCGCGGGAGGCTGCTGGATCAGCCGGTCACCGATGACCGTTGTGCGTCATCCCCCATTGAGATCAGCAGCGGAGCCTCCGCCTGCCGCACTTTAAAGTCCGCCTTTCCGGCCACCCCTTTCCAATTTATTTGCGCCAGGGACTGGGCCACGGCGCCGCCCAGGGTGGTTCCGGGGCCGGTCACGATGAACAGGTCCGGCGCAAACTCACATGCTGCATTCTGCACCGCACGGGTGAAGTCATAGGTCTCCACCACCTGATGCCCCAGCGTGTAATCCCACAGCGCCTGTTTATCCGTGCCTCCCGGCCACCAAATCTGCCCGCGGCCGTCGATCAGCGGCACATCCGGCTGGGTGAACATCTCGGCACTCAGCCGGCTGCGCCCCTCAGCCGCCACCGGCGCCTGCAGGGCAGTATGGAACGCGGCGTGGTTGGCCAGCCGCATGGGAAAGCGGTCGTCCAGCACCGGCACCGCGGCCTCGAACGCTGTCAATCCGGCCTCGTTTCCGGCCAGCACCAGCATCCCGCCCAAATCAATCGACAGCGCTAGATCATGGTCTTCGCGTGTATTAAGCTCTGCCGCCAAGGTCAGCAGCTCAGTCTTGCGGCGCGGGTTATCCTGCCAATCTGGTCCGGCAAAGGGATAGACCAGCTGGCCGCCGATCAGCTGCTGCTGCATCAGCGTGCCCATGGTGTTCACCACCTTGAACCCATCCGCCGCGCTCAGCGCCCCGGCCGCCGCCAGCGCGGTGTACCAGCCCATGGAGTTGCCGGTAACCGCGACAATTTCGATGCCCTTGGCGAGCGACTGCGCATCTGCCAGCGTTGAGGCATAAATCAATGGCGACGCAATATCCCCGCGTGAATACTTCGACACCGAGAACCGCGTGGCACCATCCAGCGCTGTGAGTTCTTCCTGCCCGGCGGCAAGGCGCTGCGCGTCAAATCCGGCGAGCAGAGCTGCCTTGTCCGCGTGATGACGGTGCAAATAGCCCAGTTCCGCCTTGTTATAGGTACCCCGCCCCGGGCAGATAAGAACGGCCGTCCGGGTCATGACTTTGCTCCTGCCAGCTTCAATGCGGCCTCGACAATACTGTCCTTCGACGGCAGCGTCGCGCCATAGGCAGGCCCCGTTGCAATAAAGCAATCGCTGGCTGTAATCCGCGCCGTTGGAGCATCGCCTTGTTCCGCAAACAGCGCCATCAGCGCCTCCGACTGGCTGCCGGTGATCCGGCATTCGTCGACAATCAGCACATGTTTGCAGCCTTTCACCGCCTCCAGCAGCGCTGCCTCCGGCAAGGGCGCCAGCCAGCGCAGATCCACAATCCGCGCGTTCACACCCCGGACCGCCAGCTCCGCCTGCGCCTGGGCCGAGAGATACCGTCCATTGCCATAGGTCACGATGGCCAGATCGGTGCCTTCCCCATGCACACCCGTTTCACCTAAAGCGATCCGCCGGTCCGGTGAAGGGTAGGTCCGCATCCAGCCGCCATCTTTCTCCGCATGCAGATCCCGCATCGGATACAGAGCGATCGGCTCGACAAAGACCACCACCCGCTGTTCCTCGCGCGCCAGCCGCACCGCCTCGCGCATCATCATTGCAGCCTCGGCCCCGTCTGACGGACAGGCAATCACAATTCCGGGAATATCCCGCAGCACCGCCAACGAGTTGTCATTGTGGAAGTGCCCGCCAAAGCCTTTCTGGTAGCCGAGGCCCGCAATCCTCAGAACCATCGGGTTGGTAAACTGCCCGTTCGAGAAAAACGGCAGCGTCGCTGCCTCGCCGCGCAACTGGTCCTCGGCATTGTGCAGATAGGCCAGGAATTGGATCTCAGGAATGGGCACAAACCCATTGTGGCCCATACCGATCGCCAGCCCCAGGATCGACTGCTCATCCAGCAGCGTGTCGATCACCCGGTCCGGTCCGAACCGCTGCTGCAATTTTTGGGAGACACCATAGACGCCGCCCTTGCGGCCTACATCCTCCCCCATCATAATGATCTCGCCATGCTCCAGCATCAAATCGGTCAAAGCCCAGTTGATCAGCCGCGACATCGGCTGCGGCTCCTCCATCGCCCGCATGTCGCTGCCGAACGCCGCCGCCCGCTCCTCTAAGCGCGGGCCATTGGTGGGCGAACAATCCCGCTTTGGGGGGATCAGGCTGACAGCTACATCTTCTGCCGTTTTCAGATGCGGCCGTGTTACCGCTTCGGCCCGGATCCGCTCTACCCGCGCGCAAGTATCCGTGTAAACCTTCAGCGCCTCCCTGGGAGGCAGCGCCCCGGCTTCATTCAGCAGCCGCACCGAATGCAGCAGCGGATCATTGGCTTCATCCGCCTCGACCTCGGCCTTGCTGAGATAGGTGGTCGGGACATCCGCCCCGGCATGGCCGTACAGCCGCACGGTACGCAGATGCAGGAATGCCGGCTTCTTGCGGGTCCGAACATACTCCGCTGCCTCTCGCGCCACCGCAAAGGCGTTGTAGATATCCAGCCCGTCTGCCTTGAAATACTTGATGCCCGGCCGCTGCGCCATCGAGGCTTCGATCCACCCCTTCGGCGTTTTCACGGAAATGCCGATACCGTTGTCCTCGCAAACAAACAGCAACGGCAGCGGCGTCGACTGCACCGAGCTCCAGCCCGCGGTGTTGATTGCCCCCTGCGCGGTCGAATGGTTGGCCGAAGCGTCTCCGAAAGAGCACATGACAATGGCGTCTTCCGGCATCACCTGATGCTCCGGCTGGTGCCGCTTGGCCGCGCCGATGGAATAAGCCGCGCCCACCGCCTTTGGCAGATGCGAGGCAATGGTAGAAGTCTGCGGCGGAATCATCAGCGCCCTGGAACCCAGAACCTTGTGCCGTCCGCCTGAGGTGGGGTCTTCGCTGGAACAGGCAAAGGATAGCAGCATATCCCAGGAAATCCGCTGCCCCGGAACCTGTTCCGCCCGGGCAATCTGGAACGCCGCATCACGGTAGTGCAGGAATGCCATGTCGGTCGGACGCAGCGCCCGCGCCACCGCTGCCATCCCTTCATGCCCCGAGGATCCGATTGTATAAAACCCCTCTCCCGCTTTTTGCATTGCCCGGCTGGTCAGGTCCAGCGCCCGGCTCAGCACCTGTGCATGGAAGGTGCCGACGGCTTCTGATGCGGCAAGCGGCCCCGAAGGCGCCGCACCTGCTGGGAAGTCCGCGGCATTAACCCGGTCCAGGAAATTCTTATGCACGATCTGGGCGCGGTCCATGCGGCCTCCTTGGCGTAAACTCTGGGTGCATTTATCCGCGAGCGCGTCCCCAAGGCCAATGAGATTGCCTACTTGTATCATTCCAAATCGGAATGATACGCGGCCAAATCAGTCCGTTTTCTCACATCAGCTTAAGGCATTTCGATGCCAGTGAGTCCGTCGGAATTGATAGAACATAAACTGATGAAGTTTCTCGATAACTTGCAATATTCCTTTCAAGGGATTATCAGAATTGAGTCTAGCCGCTTGCCTTACCCATTCTCGGTATTGCAACTGGGCTTGTGGGTGGGCAGCCGCTCCTGGCGGCACTCGTGCCAATGTCAGTATTCCTCGGCAGCATCGCCCAACAGGACAAGCCGTCCGCCGCGGCCTTGAACTTCCTGATCGACTATAAAACTGGTAGCCTGATCGGATCCCGCCTGGATAAAAGCCACCACAATCCGCCAGCATTGCGTGATCTGCATCAGCGCGCTTTCATACCACGCTTGCACGCTGATCTCGGCCATTGGATCGAAGTCCGGGATTATATCGCAAATGATCAGATAGGCATGTGCCCTGCCCTGACTGGGCTTCTCCCTTGTGTCCGCCCCCCCCCCGTGTCCAAAATCGGTGGGCAGGGTAATGAAGGCTCCAGTTCCGGCGCCTGATCTGTGAATTCGCACTGGCGTGCCCAAGAAGACTACCGGCGGCCTAAAAGGTCTCAAACCGCTACCAGGAACTTTCGGCGGTCTGAGGGGTTTTCCTAGCAGCAACTCGCAACCGAAAGGACACGGTATGCTCTACTGGGCTCTCTTTTTCTTGGCCGTTGCCATAATTGCCGGCATTTTCGGATTTGGCGGCATCGCTTCGGCCTCCGCTGGGATAGCAAAAATCCTGTTCTTTATTTTCCTCGCCCTGTTTGCTCTGGCACTGATAGTTAGGGTTCTTCGCGGTGCGTCCCGCTAACCCTTACGGTTTCTGAAATCAGCGCTGCATCCGGCCCGGGCCGGAGCCCGGCCCGGGTTTTGCATTCCATATCCTTGCTGACACTGGTTAGACTTTCAGCGTTTCGGTCGAGGAAAAGAACATCGCTTGGCTCACTGCTGAACGAACCTGTTCTTCAGTATATGGCTTTGAGATAAGGAAGGCCGGTTCCGGCCCCTCGCCGGTTAACAGGCGTTCGGGGTAGGCCGTGATGAAGATCACCGGGCGATCACCGTGCTTGGCCAGGATATTATTGACAGCGTCGATACCGCTGGAGTTATCTGCCAGCTGGATGTCCGACAGGATCAAATCGGCCTGGGTCTCGGCTGCCAGCTCCAGTGCGCGGGCTTCGGTTCGGGCAATGCCAGTCACGCTGTGGCCCATTCCAGAAACGATGGCCTCGAGATCCATTGAGATGATCGCTTCGTCCTCGATGATCATGATCTGGCCTGAGGTGGCGCGCGACATTTCGTCGTAAGCGATCGAGATCAACTCGGAGGCTTCGCTTTTGCTTACCCCCATGATGATGCCGGTATCCGCTGCACTGAATTCTTCAATTGTGTGCAGCAAAAGCGCTTCACGGGTGTTCGGAGTAAGCCGCCGCAAATGCTTCTGAGCCTTGGCCGCCAGGCTTGTTCCGTCTTCATCTTCTCCGGCGGGTGCGCCGGAAGAGGACCAGATCGCATGAAAGACGCGGAAAAGTGCGACTTTGGGGGAAAGCCTGCTGTCATAGTCACTTTCGCCGGAGAGAATGGCCTCCAGCGAAGCCAGCGCATATTTGTCGCCGCTGCTCTGGCTGCCGGTCAGTGCCCGGGCGTAGCGGCGCAGGTAGGGCAGGGTTGCGCCAATCTGGCTGGCGATCAAGTCTCCCGATTGAGCGGTCATTTTGCGTCGTCCCCTTTTTTGCAATACATATGGAACTATACGCGCTTAAAAGCGTTTGGTTCCAGAAACTGCGCAAAAAACCGATGGATTGCATGACACAGCGACAACGCGCCCGGCCGCGCAACGAACAGGCCGACCGCGAAATAGACGAAAATCTCAAGCGGGCCTTCGATCAGATTGCGAGCGAGCCTGTGCCCGACCGTTTTACCGATCTGCTGAAGCGGCTGAAGGAAAAGGAGGCGGGAAAGACCCGCGCCCAGGACCAACCGGAGGAGAACCGCTCCGATGACTGACCCCGCGCGAGATCCAAGGGAAGACCTGGTCAATCACTTGGGGGCCCTGCGCGCCTTTGCCCTCAGCCTTGCCCGCAACGGCGCCACTGCCGATGATCTGGTGCAGGATACGCTGGTCAAGGCCTGGACCAATATCGACAAGTTCAATCCCGGGTCGAACATGCGGGCCTGGCTGTTCACTATTTTGCGCAATACCTATTACTCTTTGCGCCGCAAGCGCAAGCGCGAGGTGGAGGATTCGGATGGCGTATTGTCCGGCACCCTGGCGCAAAAGCCCGATCACGACGGGCGGCTGCACATGCGCGATTTCAACGCGGCCTTTGCGCTATTGAACGACGAGCAGCGTGAAGCGCTGGTGCTGGTCGGCGCGGGCGGATTCTCCTACGATGAGGCCGCAAAGATGTGCGGCGTGAAAACCGGCACTATCAAGAGCCGGGTGAACCGCGCCCGTGCCCGACTGGCTGAGCTGATGGAACTGGATGATAACAGCAAGATGGAACTGACTGATACGGTCACGGCTGGGATCGTTGCTCAGCAAAGCGCCGCATGATCAAAATTCCGCGGCTGCAAGCCGGCAGCTTGCTGGTACGTTTGGCTGCGCTGATGACATTTGCGCTGCTGCCGCTGGGCCTGATCGCTCTGTATCAAACCAACGCTGTAGTTGCGGAAGCCAACCGGCTGTCGCATGCATCATTGCTGGCCCATACCCAGCAGGCCGCTGCCAGGGAGCGGGAACTGTTGCAGCGGGCCGGCGGCGCCACCGAAGGGCTGGCCGCCGCGATCCTGCCGGTATTCGGCAGTGGCGGAGATTGTGCAGACCTCATGAAAGCGTTTACGCAGGGGCAAAACCCGTTCACTTTTGCAGCCTTCATCACGCCCGACGGTCAGATGGAATGCACCTCGGACGGCAGCATCGGGGATATTTCCGAAAAGTGGCTGTTTCTAAAGGCCCAGCAAGCCTCCCGCCTTTCGTTTGCAGCAGGCCAGGGCATATTGGGCAAAGGTGGCCCTCAACTGGTGGCAACCAGCCCGGTGCAGCGCGACGGTATCCTGCTTGGCTATGTCTCCATCGCGGTCCCGCACCAATTGACCAATTCACTGGCGGGCACAAAATGGGCCGAACAGGGCATCCGGTTTGTCACCTTGGACGCGCAAGGGGAGATTCTCTCCGCCAGCGTGCCGCAGGAGCAGGCCGCACAGTCACTTCCGGTTTCGGTACCTCGCCGCGAACTGCTGCTCCGCGCCGGCGGCACATTTTTTGAAGATGCGCGGTCCGGCCAAGAGCGTTTCTTTGCGGTCAGTGAAATTCTCCCCGGCCAGGTTGCCGTCGTCGGCAGTTGGCCGGTGGAAAACGCCATGTCGGTGAGCGCAAGCCCGACCTCATGGATGACGCTGGCATTTCCGGTCCTGATGTGGCTTGCCGGCATTTCCGTTGCTGTTCTCGGCTTGCAGCAGATGGTGATCCGCCACTTAAGCGCATTGCGCCGGGCAATGCGACGGTATGCGCTGGGAGAGCGGGATGACCCGAATCTCAATCTGAAAAGCCCCCCGCGCGAATTCGATGAGGCCCGGCTGTCCTTTAACCGCATGGTGGCAATCCTCAGCGAAGCAGAGAGACGGCGCGAGCTTGACCTTGATGAAAAGACCATGCTGCTGCGCGAAGTTCATCACCGGGTGAAAAACAACCTCCAGCTTGTGGCGTCCATCATGAACATGCAGGGGCGGAACGCGCAGACTCCCGAAGCCCGGCGTATGCTGTCACAGCTGCAGCGGCGGGTGCGCGGGCTGGCTACAATCCACCGCAGCCTGAATACCAATCCCGACGTTTCCACAGTGGACAGCCGCGAACTGATCAACGAACTGATCGCGGAGATCGGTTCGATGAACGCCGGTACCGGACAGGATGTGGTGATCGAAACGGATCTCGCTCAGGTGCCGCTCAGCCAGGATCAGGGAGTAACCCTGTCAATGCTGGTATCAGAGGCGATGACCAATGCCGTGAAATATATCGGTGTGCCTGAAGGGGGGCGGCCGGAAATCAAAGTCAGCCTGCGCGAAACAGCCAAGAACTGGCTGGAGCTGGAATTGACCAACACCAAAGGGCAGCCCCTGCTGGATCCGGAGGAGGACGTCGGCGGATCTGGAATCGGCGCACGGCTGATGACGGCTTTTGCGACGCAGCTCGACGGAAAAGGCGTCACTCAGGAGACAGAAGACACGTATACGTACCGGCTCGGCTTCCCCGCCGTTGCCGGGGCCGCTCCTCCAGAAGCCGATACGCAGGAACAGAAACAAGATGCAACAGAGCCTGCCGCCTGAAGAACACCGCTGCGGGGAATTCGCAGTGCTGATCACAGCGGAGCAAGCCTGGCCTGCCTTTGAACGCGCGGTGCTGGATGCCCGTCGCGAGATCATTGCCAGCTTCCGCCTGTTCGATTTCGCCACCCGCCTGCTGAGCCCCGAGGCGCAGAAAACCGGCGGAAACTGGGCCGATCTGATTACGGATGCGCTGCGTCGCGGGGTGCGGGTCCGCCTGGTTGTAAGCGACTTTGATCCGGTCATGGCAGCGCCCCTGCATGCCGCCGCACAAAAGACCCTTGAGCAGGCGCAAGAGATCGCGGCACAGCTCAGCCCGGAACAGGTTGCGCTGTTATCAGTCTCCGCCGCGTTGCATCCAGCGCGGGCGGGGCTATTGCCGCGGCTTGCCTTTTCACCCTTTGTTTTGCGCAAGCTGCGCAAACTCCCCAAGCGATTGCGGCCCGCTGCGGCCAGCCGTCAACGGCTGCCGCAGCTCTGTCCGGTTTCGCAACATCAAAAAATTGCAGTGATCGACCGCGAGGTTCTTTATATCGGCGGCCTGGATCTGAACCGGCGCCGCTTTGACACCCAAGCCCATGACCAGCCAGCGCATGAGACCTGGGCTGATGTCCAATTGATGCTGCGCGGCCCAGAAGCCGAGGAGGCTGCAAGCCATCTGGAGCGGTTCCAGGACGAAACCGCGCTGCGCAGGCGGCCGCCCCAAGGCAAGCATATACGCCGCACCCTGTCTGTACCGCGCCGCGGCGGTTTTTGGGCTCTGTCGCCGCGGACTGTTCTGAAGGAAATCGAAGAAGACCACCTTGAGGCCTTCGGACAGGCGCGGCACCTGATTTACTTGGAAACCCAGTACTTTCGTTCCAGCCCCATAGCCCGCGGGCTGGCCGATGCCGCACGCCGCAACCCGGATTTATCACTGATCCTGATCCTTCCGGCACTGCCTGAAGAGGTCGCCTTTAATGAAGACTGCGGGCTGGATGCGCGCTACGGCATGGCGTTGCAGGCTGAAGCGCTGCAGGAGGTAAGCGCCGCCTTCGGGGGCCGCGCCTGTATTGCCAGCCCGGTGCAGCGGCGCATGGCAGCTCGTGTATCGCCCTCGGTTCTGGCGGGATCTCCGATGATCTATCTGCACAGCAAGGTTCTGCTTGCCGACCAGAATTTTGCCATGGTGGGCTCGGCCAATCTGAACGGGCGCTCGATGCGATGGGATACTGAGGCCGCCCTGCGGATCACGCAGCAAGACAGGATCGGGCAGCTGTGGCATGCGCTGGCGCGGCATTGGTGGCAAGAAGACCTTCCGGCCGAAGCACTGGACCCGGTCTGTGCAGCCGCATGGTGGCAGCAGGAGATCCGCCGTAACAAGATCCGCCGCCCGGAGGCGCGCCGCGGGCTTCTGGTACCGCATGACCCGGACAGGATGGCAGAGCTTCAGCAGCCTTTGCCTGGCGCGACCGAAGACATCGTCTGAGCCGTTGGCAGCGCGCGTTGCCTGGCATGTCAACGCAGGCGGCGCAAAAGGCCCGGCGCTGTTAAAACGCCGGGCCTATGTGCAGCTGCGACGCAGCAAAGCGTTACTGGGCTTCCTGGGACTCTTCAGTGATTTCATTACCAAGATTCGACACGTCCCTGCCGAAGCCTTCGGTTGTTTCACAAGCTGCCAGGCCGGCCAGTGCGAAAATTGCGAGAAAGATACGCATTATGGTCTCCTTACTTCAGTTTCGACGCAATGTTGCCTGCGAAGGCATCGATGACGGCGGTGTAGAACATTTCGCTGTCAACGGTGGCGGTGGCAGGGTCAGTGCCTTCGGGGTAATAGGCACTCAGCTGGTCCGCAGAGACAGTCAGGTCATAACGCATATCCTTGGACGCGTCAGGCATATCGATGTCCACATCGCCTTTCAGCATCCATTCTCCAACGCCCAGCGCCTGTTCGAAATTGCTGGCCAGCATAACAGAATCGATCTCGACATGAATCTCTGCCGCTTCACCCGCGTCTTTACCCGCAATTTGGCCGGCAAGGCGCTCGGCCAGGGCAGTTTCCAAATCGGTTTCAAGGCTGGTCCAAACCGCAGCCGCCGGGTAATTCTCGATCGCGCTCAGATCGGCCGTCACGTCGATTTCGGAGACTTTAGAGCCAGCAACAGCGGCCGTCGCAATCGCCGTCACCAGAGCAGTGGTGCGGATCAGATGAGTCATGTTTGAATGCTCCTTCTATTTCTGCCCCTGTTGGGGATGCAGCATAGAAACGCCCGGGTTTCTCGAAAGGTTCCTGAATTTATTGGAGATACCTGCAGCAGATCAGTTGCTCATTTATTTTCTTCCTTAGAACATCAAGCTGAGTGCAGCTGCCCGCGCTAGGGTACGAACACGCGCTTCCACGCGCGCCATGCAACTGCGCATTCAAAATCGGGGCACGGTATCCTCTGGGCAAAGGGCTCGGACACGGGCGAGACATTGGACCTCAACTTGCAGAGTGGCATCCGCGGAGATTGAAGGGGGGGGGCATCCCACAACGGTTACGAGGGCTCCGGCTGGAACCATTCCCATCTTCACGCGTTAGCCTCTGGTGAGCGTTGAGCAGAGGGAAGAATGTCAAAGCTAGAACACAACCATCAAGCGCGCCTAACCGCGGATCAAATTGACCGCAACTTGAAGAGAGCCTTTCAGGAGCTGGCCACGGAACCGCTGCCGGACCGGTTCACCGTTCTGCTTGACCAGTTGCGTAAGGCTGACCTTCAAAAGAAGGACATGCAATGACCGCTGACCCACGCGAAGAGTTGACCGAGCATCTTGGTGCGCTGCGCGCCTTTGCGCTCAGCCTTACCCGGAATTCCGCAGCCGCGGATGACTTGGTGCAGGATACGCTGATCAAGGCCTGGACCAATATCGAAAAGTTTAAACCAGGCTCCAACATGCGGGCTTGGCTCTTCACCATTCTGCGCAACACTTTCTATTCGCTGCGCCGCAAGCGCAAGCGTGAGGTCGAAGATGCTGACGGTTCACTGGCTTTGGCACTGGCCTCCAAACCCGATCACGACGGCCGACTGAATATGCGCGACTTCATGCAAGCCTTCGACCAGCTGCCGGACAGCCAGCGAGAGGCGTTGACCCTGGTGGGTGCGGGGGGGTTTTCGTATGAAGAAGCCGCCGAAACTTGCGGTGTCGCGGTCGGCACGATCAAAAGCCGCGTTGGGCGCGCCCGCGCTGCGCTGGTGCATCTACTGCATCTGAAAGATGGTGAAACGCTGGAGCTGACTGACAGTGTAACGGCCGGAATTCTATCCAACCATCCTGCGGCCTGAGTGTCCGGCCTGGGCCTTATAAAGGTGCTGCCCATTGTCAGAAACGCGGATTTGTTCTGCGCCGTTTCCTTCCCCGCGGCCGGGCCAGGTGACAAAATGTGCACCGGCGAATTCGGCAGCTGCTTGCACCGCGATAACAGAACTACGTTTCCAACGGTGAGGAAGTTGTAACGGCCAAGAGCCGCAGAATTATGCGTTCCGAGGATTTCCAGGGAACAATTCCTCGAGCTGTGCGTCTTTTAAAGGTAGCAGCCTCAAAACGCTGCCGGCCCTGTCCCCAATCGGGCCGATCACTAGACCCCCGCCCGTCCCCCCCGGCGGGGGTCATTTTCCTTTTTACTCAACGCGTTGTGACTTTCTTAGACACGTAATTTTCAGGGCATCGGATGGCTTTTACCGAAACCTTTCCAGCCACGGTACGTTAACTCAGCGAAGCAACCCGAAAGGACAGTACCATGAAAGCCCCGATTATCTTTGCCGCAGTCGCTGGCATCCTTGTGCTGGTTTTTGGTATCTACATGATTGACGTCGACCAGACCCAGGAGACCCGTCTCCCTGATGTGGATGTCTCCGTCGAAGGCGGTCAGCTGCCGGAATTCAACGCCGAGGTTGGCGACATCGAAGCCGGCACTGAGGAAGTAACCGTGACCGTCCCCACCATCGATATCCAAAGCCCTGAAGAAGACGCTAACAACGACGGCTAATAGGTCGTCCCGGCTTTTTAGAGCGCAGCGCAGGCCGCTGCGCTTTTTTATTGCGCAGCATCCGCAACTTTGCCGTCATGACGAGCGGAGTCCGCAACCATGATCGCGCCCCGGGCCTTTGTTTCAAGGCGTTCTTCGGCCCCGGCTCGGCCGCAGTCTTCAAATTGCTATCCATGGTCAAGGCCGTTCTCCCCGGTCAACGTCAGGCCGACAAACCAGGCATTAACCGAAGAACAACCCGTCCGCCGATCGACCCGCGCGGGTCTTGCTTCTCTGCGCGAACGCTTCGCTCGCCGCCACATAGTGCAGAAAAAACACCAACCCTTGAGGCACTTCTGGAACCATTCTCCCGCTCAACCGTTGACTTGCCAGGTGACGCTTATCGCAGCGCGCAAACATCGAAGGAAAAGAGCCATGCTTGGTTGGGCAATCACGTTTCTTATTGTGGCACTCGTCGCCGCAGTTCTTGGATTCAGCGGCATCGCAGGCGCTTCCGCTGGGATCGCACAGATCCTCTTTGTGATTTTCCTCGCACTTTTCGTTCTCTCGATCGTTGTCCGCCTCTTCAAAGGCTGACCCGCCCCGCCAACTGCGCACAGCAGAATGGCAGCTAACACAAGGAGTCAGACACATGACCAACTCAGCCGAAACTCAGCAGCAAACCAAAGGCAGCACCGGCTCCGCCGCAGGCAACGCCTCCGGCAACCTTACCGGGCGCGTGAAGGAGCAGGCCGCGCAAACGGTTCAGCAGGCGCAGGAGCAAATCGACGCCGGGTTGCAGTACAGTTCCGGTGAGATGCAGCGCTTTGCCAAAGAGGGTCAGGAATTTGTGAAAAAAAATCCGGGCCTTGCTGTTGCCGGGGCCTTGGGGGCTGGTGTCCTGCTCGGATTAGCAATGCGCAGTCGTTTCTGACCTGTACCCCCTACCTCGCAACCAACCAAAGCCGCGCCGTTTAGCGCGGCTTTGGCTTATTAAGCGAACGGCTCACACCAATTTCAGCGGGTACCAGTAACTGCAATTTGTCCCGAACCGGGAACAATCTTCCTAGGCCCGCGTTCCCTTCTCAGAGCAACAGACTCAAGGGAGCGAATTATGGAATATGGAATTATTGGCCTGCTCGTACTGGCTGCAGATATCTACGCAATCATTCAAATCCTGTCCTCGGGTGCCTCCACCGCTGCCAAGATCGTGTGGACACTCGTTATTCTCATTCTGCCAGTACTGGGCTTCATCATCTGGTTGATCGCAGGTCCCAAATCCTCTGCTGCAAACATTTGACAGGTCTGCAGCCAACATGACGCGGCCTGGCGTTCGGACGCCGGGCCGTTTTCTTTCGATGCGGGGAACAAATAGCGCGAGCGCGCGTTTCCCCATTGAACACTGATAACAAGGAGGCAGATGATATGACCGTTCCGTCTGATTTGGAAACGCAGGCCCGTGCCCAAGCTGCCGATCTGAGCCGCAAGGCCAAAGTCGCAGTTGCGGACAAAGTCCGCGACACTGCTGATGCTGCGCAGTCGCAGGCCGCCCGCGAAGTGCAATCAACAGCCGATGCTGTTGGCGCCGCGGCCGAAGCATTTGAACCAGGCACCATGCAAGCGCAGGCCGCACAGGTCGTTGCCGGCCACCTTGAGGACGCCGCCCACCGGGTTCGTGCCTTGGATGTCGAACAAAGCTTGCGGGATGTCAGCGCCTTTGCGCGCCGCAACCCGCTGCTGTTTCTCGGCGGTGCCGCACTGGCCGGATTTGCCGCCACCCGTTTCCTCAAAGCAAGCGAACAGGGCAGCCTTGACACCGACCGCACACAAATGACCCGGGAGGCCGGTTATGGCACGTCATGATCTGCGCCAAGTGCCAGAATTGTTCTCGGAAGCTCTCCAGCATTTCGCAGCGTTGCTGCGCAGTGAAGCAGAGCTTGCCAAGAGTGAGCTTAAGGAGAACGCCGCCCGCGCCGGAACCGGGCTAACCTGTTTCGCCATCGCCGCGCTAATGGCGCTGGCAGGCATGCATGTTCTGGCGGCGGCGCTGGTCGCCTGGATTGCATCCTCGGGCCTGTCGGCCGGGTGGGCCGCGCTGATCGTCGGCGGCGGGCTGATGGCGGTTGCAATGGGCCTGGTATTGGCCGGCAAATCGCGGCTTAGCAGCAAGGCGCTTTTGCCAAACCGCACCATCCGCAGTGTCAAGCAGGATGCCGCAAGCATCAGGGAGGCCGCAAATGCCCGCTACTGAAGATATCGAACAACGCGTGGACGCAAACCGCCGCCGGCTGGCCGAAACCTTGTCCGGCCTGTCTGGCACCGTTGCCCCGCAATCGGTGGCCGAACAGCTCTCGGCGGCGGCAAACGGCTATGGCGGCGAACTGGGGCGCCAGGCCATCACTGCAGCTAAGCGTAATCCCGCAGCCCTGGTGCTTGCAGGGGCCGGGTTGGCCCTTCTGTTCACCGGGAACGGCAGCAGCCGCCCGCGCACTGCTCCGCCGCCCCCCGCTGCCGTTCCCCCCGAGGCCGCCTTTGCCGGTTTCGACGCGCGTGTCGCCGCAGCTGATGCTGCCATCAAAGAGGAGATGACCGGTATGAGTGAAGAAAACCTCCGCGCTGGGAAGATGCGCGAGACATTGAATGCAGGCCTGGACGTCCTGCCTGCCGCCGCCCGCAAGCGCGTGCTGAAGGCGCGCACTGCTGCCCTGCAGGCGCAGGAGAAGGTCGAGTCCCATGCCGCAAAGGCTGGGGCACGCTCGCGGACGTTTTACGATCAGAACCCACTGGCCGCCGGGGCTATAGCGCTGGGTCTGGGCGCGCTGATCGGAGCATTGCTGCCCTCCACCCGTCAGGAAGACGAGATGCTTGGCGCGCGCCGTGATGCGCTGGCCGCCAAAGCCGAGGCCGCCTTGCGGGAGGAAATGGACAAATTGCACCGCACTGCCAGCGCCAGTCTTGACACGCGGCCATCCCGCCCGGCACCGCACACAGCCGCTGGCTGACGGGAATGCCAAGGATCCTGAAAACCACGCTCAGCGGCCGAGGGGTGCGGGTGATGCTGATGATCCTAACGGTCATCAGCATCACAGCTGCATTGCAGCATGCCCAGCAGGTCCTGGCACCGATGAGCTTTGCTCTGGTGCTAGGCATTGTTGTGTCACCGCTTGCAGACAAACTTGCGCGCTTTGGCGTGCCACGGCTGGCGGTTGCCCTGTCCCTTCTGCTGGCCTGCACGCTGTTTGTAGCCACCGCAATACTGCTTATCGAACCCGTCGTGAACGCCCTGATCGAGGAGCTTCCGCGCATCAAGTCCGTCATATCTTCCCTAGTCGACCAAGCTTCTTCTTTGCTGCGCGGGATCGAGACGATCAGCGAGGAAATTGAAAACACTGTTGGCGCTGACTCGGTCGAACCCCAGGCTGCCATCCCTTCGGTGGGAAACGCCCTATGGCTGGCGCCCAGCTTTCTCTCTCAGGTCTTCATCTTCGTAGGCACATTGTTTTTCTTCACACTGACCCGGGACGACCTCTATCGCCTAACCGGTGCAATGTATGGCCGCCTCAAGCATGCCGATAAGGCTGTCGCCCGCTATTTTGCCGCCATAACCGTAGTGAATGCCGGTCTGGGAGTGATGACGGCTGCGGTTCTTATGGCCGCAGGGGTGGAGTACGCCGTGCTATGGGGGCTTGCAGCGTCCTTGCTGAACTACGTTTTGTACCTCGGTCCGCTGTTGATAATGATCGGACTGGCGATTGCCGGAGCACTGCAGTTTCACGGCCTGTATGCGGTTCTGCCGCCGATATTGTTCCTGTTCATTAACCTGACTGAGGCAAATATCGTTACCCCGCTGATGGTTGGCAACCGCATGGCAATGAATCCGCTGCTGGTCTTCCTTGCCATCATCTTCGGGCTCTGGCTGTGGGGACCGATCGGCGCCATTGTGGCGCTCCCGCTTCTGCTGTGGCTGGGTGTGATGCTGGATCCACGCCACAGTTTGCCGGAGAAGCAGGTGGACGACCCGCTGGAGAAGATCCTCTGAAGAACGGCCCCCCGCCGCTCCGGAAGTATTGGCGGCTGCCAGGCCTCACTCAGCCTGCTGCTGCGCATCCAGCAGATTTTCCCCGCCATCCAACCCTTCACGTTCACGCTCTGCTGCTCCTTCAGAGGGTAGCTCAGCACGTGCTGGATCAGCGGCCTCTGGCAGATCGGAACTGCTGGCCGCCAGGCCGGACTGCCGGGTGCCAATACGTTTCGCCGGGGCGGCAGCTGTCTGGTCCTGTGCCCCGTCCAACCGAACCCGGTAGATAGGCTCGGGGAGACCGAAACCTGCGCCTTCCAGCGCCAATTTTGCGGCTCGGATCGCCTCGCCGCGCGCCTTGGCGAAATCCACCTGTGTCTGATCCACCCAGCCGGTAAAAGTCAGAATAACGTTGGAATCCCCGACCTCGCTGACCCAGGCACCGACTTCGGGATCCTCGAGTACAAACGGCTGCTCCTCGAGTGCGGCTACGGCGGTGGACAACGCCGCCGCCAGATCAGCATCGGCATCCACCCCCAAATCGAAGCCGAAGCGGCGATGGGGATCGCGGGTGAAATTCACGATCCGCCCTTTAAAAACGGTGGCATTGGGTATTCGGATATGATTGCCCTCAGGAGAAATCAGGATGGTCGCCCGCGAAGTCAGCCGCGCCACCGTTCCCTGGTCGCCCTGGATGTCCACATAATCATTCGGCCGAAACGGCTGGCGCAAGCTGAGCAGGATGGAGGCGATGAAATTCTCCACCGTGTCACGCACGGCAAAACCAAGCGCGAGGCCAACCACACCTGCCGCCCCGAGCACCGCTCCGATCAAGGCTGTTGCGTTCATGATATCCAGTGCCAGAACCAGTCCAGTCAGAATGAACAGGATACGCGCCACCGCGCGGTAAACGTCTGCAATGAAAGGGTTGGGCGCCAGCCGGGTCCAGATGCCGATGCGCGTGGTCAGAAGCCAGCCCCCTGCCGCCACCAGCAAGAAAGACGTCACCGCGACCAGGAAGATGGGACCGTTCGCCAGCAGGTTCCGTGTGCGTGCTGCAATCCGGTCCACCGCTGGTGCCAGCCTTTCCTCGAGGGTGCCGCTGATTTCGGTTTCATTCTCTATTGCGACGACACCGGCCACACGGTTGATGATCTGCGTCAGCCGGTCCTGGGCCGCATTGTCAATCACTGGGCCGGTGGCACGGACGACCCCTTCGGACACCGACACCTTCACGGCACTATATCCGTCAATTTCAGCGAGCAGTTTCTCTATCCTGCTTAGAATCGCACCATCGCGCACTGCCGCATCGCCGACTTCGATCAGACTGTCGGTCTGCACCGGATCAGCCGCAGTCTGGGCTTTACCGCTGCCGCCCCCCAGGCAAAGTGCAGCAGTAACAACCACGCAATGCAGAAGCGACTTCAGCCTCGGTCCTAGTGTCAGGATGCCTTTCAGGTGCTGCCGGGTGTAAGTCACTCTACAGGTCAATTCCGCATCCTCACGATCAAATCCAATACCGTTGCGCGCAGCTGCTCTGCAGGCGGACTGGCCATCATACAAAGGACATAAAGCAGAATCCCTGCTTTGAACACGCCTTGCGGCACCCGCACGGTGCACCATGAGACGAGGTGCACATCTGCCATCAAGCGCCCAAAATTACCTGAAGGTCCGCGGGGACCAGATCCCTGGCGCGCTCCTCTGGAAAAATATGCCTTGCGACAGCTAATGAAACTCAGCGTTGAACTTGGAAGGTTGCGGATGGTCTTTTTCTTCTGAACGCATCAAGGCGGAACAACTTCCCCATCCCGCGCGTTGAGCTTGTGAACCCACAGCGCAGGAGGATGCCAATGGCGATGCAGGAGACACGCGAACCGGCACCCGGAAGCATCAGCCTCTTACGCCACACCTGGGTGTGCCAAAAAGCAGCAAGCTCAGGTGTTCTCACTCCAAGTATCGCCTTGCGCACACTTGTTTTCCTGTTCCCTTCCACCACCGCCGGGGTGGCTTTGGCATGTATCACGCTGTCCCCCAGCGTGATGTTAGAGGACTCCCAAATACTTACAGGAGTGGTGCCGAAAGAAGCCGGTTCCATCCCGTTCGAGAAATTGCGCCAGGTGCTGGCGGCGGACAGAACGACGCTCGGCATCGCCGCATGTGCCAGCCTTAGCTTGGCCTTCTACTCCGCATTCAAGGCGGTTGGCCAGTCCAAGTCCGGGTTGGACTCGATGCATGGTTGCTCCCATTTTGTCGAGCGCCGCTGCCGATGCGGAATGGGCAAATGGTCGTGCCTTACGGCCCTTTTCCTTCCGCTTCCACCGCCATCTCAAATAAAAGGAGAACGTTATGGCTGAACGTCACAGATCCAAAGACGGACGCAAGGAAACCGACGAAGTGTTGGGAAAACAGGGCGGCGTAGCCCACCAGGGCCGCACCGGCGGCCGTCTGGCCCGCGACATCGGCACCGAAGACGAGTTGAAGCGTGCCCAGGAGAGACCAGCCGGGGCAACCCGCGTTACCAAGTCCAAGGAACAGGAGGGCAGTGGTGATGGCAGTTAAGGGAATTCCATCCGGAGCTTGGGTGCTCATCGCTGACGGCGAGAAGGCATTGTACCTTGTTAACCAGGGCGATGAACAGAACATACACCTCACCGTGCGACGCAAGGAAGAGCAGGACAATCCAAAGGCGCAGGACTGGGCCGCAAGCCGCCCCGGCCGTTTCAATGACGGCCCCGGTGTGCAGCGCTCCGCAGTCGATGACACCGACTGGCACCAGTTGGAAAAGGCCCGCTTTGCCAAAACAGTGGCGGAAGACCTGTATAAAGCAGCCCATGCGGGAAAGTTCGATACGCTTCTGATAGCTGCCAGCCGCCCGGTGCTCAGCGCACTGCGTAATGAAATGCACCCCGAAGTGACCGAGAAGCTAATGCTGGACGTGCCGAAGGTGCTGACCAACCACCCGCTGGACGAGATCGAGCAGGCCATCCTGCGCGAGGCCGAAAACGCGGCCTGACCGTGGAACATCGCAGCCGCGGCGGCGTGTTCCAAACGAGCACGCCGCCGCGGCCTACTTGCGATTTTCGTCTGAGTTCCCAAAATGCATATGAGCCAGACTTCAACCGTTTCGCTGGCAATTGGACGGAACTCAAGGGCGCCCGCGTGCAGGCTTTCGAGATCTGACAGACGACGGGCTGGAGAAGGTCAAAGGCGAGCGTGAAAACCTGGAAGGACTGCTGCACCGGAAACTAAGAAAGACCACGGATGAAGCCCGCCAGACTGTCGACCGCAAGTTGGAGAGCATCTGACTCATCCCGCAGACCAGAAAGCGACGCCGCTGCCGGCCTTTGGAAAGGCCATAGGGCTTCCAAGGGCGACCTGAGGAGACTGTGCTCGCCTCAGGAGGTTGAGAATCTCTTGAAGGCAGCACTTGCCAAGGGCAACAAACAACTCGCGGACCCCATCCAGCTTGAAATGTGGACATTCGCGCAATCTGATCCTCTTAAACAGTGCCTTGAGCGCCATGAAGCACATTCCGATTCCACGAACTGGTCAATTTGCTTTCCACGGTGGCAAGTGAGGCTTGGCGGCGGGTCAGGCTTGTGACGTTCACACTTGGCAACGCATTCTCGACGGGCTGAAATTTTTCCTGCAAGGTTGAGTCCAGCGTCCAGAGCTATGTCTTGTCAGCAAAGGACGCGCGGGCCAATGTAAAAGGCACCACCCTGTGTAAGGTTAGTTAAGACCGAAGCGCTTGTGTGCGCTCTGGCAACTGGCTGGCCACCCGAAGGTCTTGCCGTGGAGCGTGGAGACACAGTTCCATCCGGGCCTGATGGCATTTCTATCTGTATTGTATCGGCTGACAGAGTGCAGCTTGGCCGCTGGTTGGTCAGAAAGGCAGGCGATAAAGTGATGAGGCGCGTCTTGATAGCGATGATAGTTGCGACAATGGGCTGCGCTCCCAAACAGACGCAATTGTCGCCTCCACCCAATATTTACCTCAATGGAGAGGAGTACCCTGCTGGCGAAATTCCGGAACCGCTGCGCAGCATTGATCCGAAGTTATTCTTCGTAACCAACCGCCAGCCTGCGGGCAGCGGTGGGCAACGAGGTTTCTTTGGCAAACAAAGATCTGATTCCATGTTCTTTGGAGAGGCAACAGTAAAATTTGACGTCGCCGATTGGGACACCCTGTTGCGAAGGACCACCGGTGAAGAAAACCGCAATTGGACGCCTCTTACTATCGGCGATGTCAAGGAAGTCGTCCACTTCCTGCCATTCCCGCTGCCGGTAGACAGGAGGGGAGATACGGTAGAGTTCCAAACTGCCCCCCTGTTGACCTACCAAAAACAGGGCCGTGCCTTCAAGCAAGCCCTGAGCAAGAAACTTTCAAGTCAGAAGCAGGACAGTGTTCTGCTTTATATTCACGGCGTGAATAACACGTTCGACGAAAGCCTCTCGACACTTGCGAATTTGTGGCACTTCTCCGGGCGCAAGAGCCTGCCGCTGGTATTTTCATGGCCCGCAGGAAACCCGGGAATATTAGGGTACTTCCGCGACAGCGCCGCAGGCGACTTCAGCGTGTTCCATTTCAAGGAGCTTTTGCGGCTGCTGGCGGAAGTGCCAGAGGTAAAGCGTATCGACATCGTTGCGCATTCCCATGGGTCGGATGTTGCGATGGACGGAATCCGCGAGCTTGTTATTCAGCATCGTGCCGCCGGGTTAATTCCAAGGCGCGCGATGAAAACAGGAACGCTGATTTTAGCCGCCGCCGACCTTGATGTCGGGGTGGTGCGTCAGCGCCTCGCAACAGAGCGTGTCGAGGAAGCCTTCGAGCAACTGAATTTCTACATCAACCCAAATGACTTTGCCCTTTGGCTCTCTGCGATTTTGACCCGCACCGTCAGGTTCGGAAAACTGCAGCGCGAGGACTTGGCTCCGGCTGAATTCAATTCTCTTCTGCGGGATGCCTTGGTCTATTTTATCAGGGTGGAGAATGGCGATAGCAGCAACAGCCATACCTACTTCAGAAGAAACCCTGCCGTCCTATCAGACATAGTCTTGGCCCTGCGCACCGGCACAAAGCCTGGAAGCGCGTCCAGGCCGCTTGTTGACCTTGGAGATGGGTTCTGGCTGCTGCCGTCGCACTATCCGGGCCCACGGCCTATCGACGACGGCTCCAGGTCGTCGCGTTAAGCTGGCACCATAACCGGCAACTGCAACAGCTTGGCGTCTTGGCCGGATTTGCTCACTGGCTTGCAGTTGTGAGTTCGTGGCGACAGTCCCGAGTGAAACAGGAGGCTGGTTGCAGCTGGAAGCGGGCCGGAAGGTGTTCGCTTTATCCGAACACGGCATTCCACCAGTCCGGTCGCGAAACCTATGGAGAAAGATGTTATGTCTACTCCGCCGCATGTGGCGGGATTTGCCTTCACTGAACTTTTGTGAAGGTGATTTGAGACGCCAAGCACACACTTGATCCCTCTTCCTCTTGCGGCAACAAAAGAAAGGAAACGCATATGACAACTCCTTACAAACGCCTCAATAAAGATGATGCCGCTGTTCTGATGGTCGACCACCAGGCCGGGCTATTGTCTCTGGTGCGGGATATCGATCCCGACAAGTTCAAGAACAATGTTTTGGCTCTGGCTGATTCTGCTAAATACTTCGGCCTGCCAACAATTCTGACCACCAGTTTTGAGGACGGCCCCAACGGGCCGCTGGTCCCTGAATTGAAGGAGCTATTCCCAGAGGCCCCTTACATCGCCCGCCCCGGGCAGATTAACGCCTGGGACAACGAAGACTTTGTTGCTGCCGTGAAGGCCACAGGCAAGAAGCAGCTGATTGTTGCCGGTGTCGTCACCGAAGTTTGCGTGGCATTTCCAGTCTTGTCGGCGATCGAAGAAGGCTATGATGTCTTTGTGGTGACGGACGCGTCGGGCACCTTCAACCCGCTGACCAGAGACGCCGCCTGGGATCGAATGTCCGCCGCGGGAGCCCAGCTGATGTCATGGTTCGGCCTGGCCTGCGAGCTGCATCGTGACTGGCGGAACGATATCGAAGGTTTGGGTGCACTGTTCTCCAACCACATCCCGGACTACCGCAATCTGATCAGCAGCTACAACGCGACGCCCGTCACGTCATAGGCTCGCCATGTTCTGAGTAATTGCCACGCGCGCCCTTGGCGGGGTTTGCAGCCGCCAAGGGCACCCTTTTCCAGATTATTTCATACCGCCCTGACGATCAAAGTCGGGACTCGCGTCCCAAGGGCGTTGCTCTGACAAGCACGAAACCATGTGATCAATCAAAACGCGCAGCTTTGCGGGCATGGGCGAGATTGGCGGCCAAACCGCTAAAACTGGCAGAGTTCTTGCCGCGCAATCCGGTAACACCCGTTGAAGCTTGCCTTCCCTTATAGCTGAGGAAACGACAAATCCCGGCAGTATTGCCAACCCCACCCCGCCAATGGCCATTTCGCGCATGGCCTCGCCGTTGTTTAACGTTATCCGCCCGGCCACTTGCGGTGAAACGGTGCGCCCGTTCTCCGAGAACTGCCAAAGCATTGCATCAGAGAGATGCGCGTAGCTCAGAACCTGATGATTTCGCAAATCCGCAAGGGTTTCCGGGTTTCCATGCCTCGCAAGGTAGTCTGCGCTTGCAACCACTATCTGCCTGTCCTCGCAGAGCTTTCGCTGCATCAAGTGCGCATCCCTGGCATCTCCGATGCGGATGCCTATATCGTATCCTTCGCGCAGGAGGTCGCGGGCGCGGTCATCATAGTCAATGCGCAGGTCGAGACCGGGATGAGTACGGGCAAAATCGGCAAGGATCTCAGACAGGAACATAGTGCCAAACGACATTGGCGCTGTAATGGCAAGGGACCCTTGCAAGGAGGTGTTTATTGCGTTCTCGGATGCAGCGCTTTCGGCCGCCGCAACCAATTCTGTAAGGGCTGGCCGAAGCCGTTCTGCAAGTTGCAACGCGGATTCCGTCGCGGTGATCCGTCCTGCATTGCGGCGGAACAGAGCGGCTCCAACCGAGAGTTCGAAATCCGAAATCCGCTTGCTAATGACCGATTTGGAAAGATTGAGTCGTGCGGCCGTGGCGGTGACGGTGCCAAGCTCCATTACCGTCAGGAAGGTTTCAATCTCATCAAGAGAATAGCGTATAGTCAAACCACAACACCCAGCTTCTTCATTGATTACCGGCCCGAAACGTCGATGTCTCAACATCGTCTCCGGCGCAAGAATTGGCAAGGTGGCAAAGATAGTGTGGTACCGGCACCTTTACCGAAGGTCGGAACTGCTTGGGTGTTCAGTCCCGGCACCTAGTGGATCGGATTTAAGATGAATCGACCTGGCTCGGATGTCAGGATTTTGCAGATGTATTCGTAAGGCATGAGGCCGCTGAGGGTCTTTAGCCTGCGCGCAAAGTTGTAAGCTGCGGTGAAGTCGCCGAGGTGCGTGCGAAGCTGCTCGTGGTTGCCGTAGTGGAAGCGCTTAACGGTGGCCTCCTTGATCGTACGGTTCATCCGCTCAACCTGGCCGCCCCTCGGGAAAGCAGTCCCCCGGACTGTTTTCTGATCCTCGGAACTCCAAGGATGGTTGGGCTTGGTCTGGCGGTGTTCGATCCCGTTCGCTTCGCAGATCATGTCGAAACGCATCTGCCGGGAATAGGCAGTATTCCGGTTCCTGGGCTGGTCAGTTTTTCCCGGAACCCGGCCTCCCGCCTGCGCTACCAGCTGCTGAAGCACCGCGACCTGGACGCGAAGATCCTGCAGACCGTTCCGATGGCGACGAGCTATTGTCAAATCTGGTGTTTGGGTGGTCATCGCGCGGCGGCCTGATCTTGTGTTGATGGCTTGATGCCGTTGATGAAATGGACGCCTTCGATGACGTCCCCGAGATGAGCGAAGCCGCGCAGCTTGCGCCAGCTTTTCACAGCGCATTGGCCGAGCTTGAACATCACGGGGAGCATCCCGACCCTGCTCAGGCATTCCTTGGTGCGTTTCGTGCGGTGGCGGATGGTGGCGAACGCGCTCACGATGGGAATTGACGTCCTGATGCTCAGCCAGTGTTGGGCGGATAAGTCATAGAAGGTAAGCAGTTCGCCGCTGTCCTTGACCAGGCATTCGACGGCCTTGGGGTATTTCGCCTCGCAGGTGCCGACGAACAAGTCAAACTCCTTGCGGGCATCTTCACGGGTCTCGGCCTGCCAGATGCCGTGCAGCACCTTCTTTGCCTTGGGCTGACTGCGCCTTGGCAGATAATTCAAAACGTTGCCGGTTTTGTGCATCCAGCACCGTTGCTGGCGAGTGGCTGGGAATATCTCTTGCAGAGCAACCCAAAATCCCATGGACGCATCCATTGCCCGGCAGTAGTTTGCCTGCAAACCATGAAAGGGGCCCACGGCCAGTTGCGGAGCGTTGAGGCCCCGGCTTTTGAGCCCCAGGCGGGACCAGCGCCGAGCGGAACGTCGCCGGCGCGCCAGTCTTGGAGCGCACCTTCGAGATCCGGACCGTGACCGGGCCGATCCCGGTCTGCACGGCGCGTTCGGGGTGGTGTCCGTTCCGAACAACCGCGGCCCGGACCTCCGGGGTGCGATGTTTTGCAAACTCGGCCAGGAAGGCGTTCCACTCCCTCTCGACAGCCGTTTGCAGAAGCTCCGGCGCGCCCTTGCGCAGAAGATCCGTCAGCGGGTCCGGCACGGTGTCTCGACCGGCAAATTCGATGATGGTAGCGTCATCCATGGTGGTGCGTGTTCGATGGTTGGTGGTTTGTTTGGCGGCATCAAACCAACCAGATGCACCGCCAGCTTTCAAACCGCCCAAACACCAGATTCAACCATAGATCGTCCCAAAAGCTCTGGGCCTAAGCCGCCTCCATTCCAGCAGAACTGAGTTCACCAGGGTCTCCTTGACAAGTTCGCACGCGCCCGGCCAGGGGAAAATCAACCCGCGCTTCCGAAGAAATTCAATGGGACGGGGAAGACGGATACAGACATAGGGTTGCCCGCAGGATCTCGTTTTGAGAGATGGCAGCGGGGCAGTCTTCTTTCCAGGCGCAACCATTGCGGCGGATCGGGATTACCGCCTCAGCGCCTCGGCCGACGATTGCGCCAAGGCAACTCCGCGTGTCATAGGCGCCATCCGTAGCTCGGCAGGGCATTGCGCAACAATGTCCCGGAAGGCGATCAGGAGGTTCAGCGGCTGCCCGGATCCGCGGTACGGGATCTGCACCGCGATCCGCGCCTGGCGCCGGCATACCGCTGGAAAATCCGGCACCGGCCAGTCGCGCCCCGCCATCCGGATCAGGCTCCCGGCCCGTCCGGCCGCCTGGCGCAGCGGGAGACCGGATAGCATTTCCAGCCTAAGACATGTTTGGATAGCGGCATCGGAGAAAGTCTCGGGACGTCCGCGCTTGCCGGACTTTGAGGCCTGCCGGACCATATCAGGGTCGGACCAGACTGCCAACGCGCCTCGATTGCGCAGCGCGGCGGTGCGGCTGGACCAGTTGGTCGTGCGGCAGCGGGGCGGAGAAGGTTCCGGCATGTGCCTGACTTAACCGTCAGGCTTCACACGGTGAGTCCCCTTCAGCGATAATTGCAACAACGTCCAAGCAGACCAGACTGGATAGCATCGGGACGCCGTTTACGGCTCTGGCCCGTAACCCGGACGCGTCTGACGATCCCCTTCGCGCACCGTTAGCCTCCCTGGCGCCGGTAAAGATTAGAGTGGCTGACTGTTATGCCGCCCGCCGTAGGATTACTTTACCGCTGCAGCGCCCGGTCATCCTATCTCAGTTTGCAAAACCCAGCGTTCGGCAATGCAGAACGCGGAAGCACTTGCCTAGTCTATGATGCCGACCATCTATTCAGCAACAGCGGCGATGCCGCCCTGTGTTGAATGGAGGTTCCGATGCGCAAGATTCTTTCGACGACCATTGCACCGAGCGGTCACTGGGTTGGTGACGGTTTCCCCGTACGGTCGCTGTTCTCGCATATGTCAGGTGACAATGAGAACACGCCGTTCCTGATGCTGGACTACGGCGGCCCCTATGAATTCGGGCCGGCATCCAAGCCACGCGGTGTCGATGTGCATCCGCACAAAGGGTTTGAAACTGTGACAATCGTCTATGAAGGCGAAGTCGAGCACGGCGACAGCACCGGGCGGGGCGGTGTAATCCGCAAAGGCGATGTGCAGTGGATGACGGCAGGCAGCGGTATCCTGCACAAAGAATTCCACAGTCACGACTTCACCGCCAAGGGCGGGACGTTCGAGATGGTTCAGCTCTGGGTGAATCTGCCAGCCAAACATAAATCGGCCGATCCCGGCTATCAGGGGATCACCGACGCGCAAATTCCAGCCATCGACCTGGCCGAAGGTGCCGGCCGTGTGCGGGTCATCGCCGGGCAATACGACGGTGTTAAGGGGCCAACGAATACTTTCACCCCGCTCGACGTGTGGGATCTCAGACTGAACGCCGGCAAGACCGTCACACTCGACCCCGTCGAGGGATACAACGTAATCGTCGTTGCGCTTTCGGGCGATGTCACGGTCAATGCCGAAGCACAGCTGTCCGGTCCTGCAACTGCACGGCTTTCGCGTGAGGGTGGCAAGGTGGAAATTGCAGCGGCAAGTGACGCCAAGCTGCTGATCCTGGCAGGTGAGCCCATTGACGAGCCTGTCGCCGCCTACGGGCCCTTTGTGATGAACACCGAGGGCGAAATCCGTAAGGCGATTGAGGAGTTTAACTCCGGCCGTTTCGGTCAGCTCTAAATCCACGGGCCGACATTGCGCATCAATAATGGGCGGCGGGCTCTCCTGCCGCCCGCATTGTTCAGGAGGGGGCACAATGGACCATGGTCTAAGACTCGGAACCCGAAAAGGTCTTTCCGAGGGGTTGCGGTTTCTTTTCGCAAACACCCGCACGAAGCTGGCAGGCCCAGTCAGCGCTGGCGGGCGCCGGGGAAACCTGGCTGGCCAATCACGATGCTTTCCGGGCAGCAACCTACAAGTTCTATGAAGACCTTTTGGGCCTATGTGAATCCGGTCAAACGACGTATGATAGCGGCCCGTCCCTGCGCCGTCGCACCGGCAGCCTGCTCGGCGGCTTGGAGGGACACCACAATGTCGAGGACCACCACTATTTTCCTATGTTCCAACGCGCTGAGCCAAGTCTCATGCAGGGGGTCGAAATACCCGACAGAGATCACCGCATAATCCACGATGCCCTCGGTAAGCTGGCTTCTGCTACGCACAAATGTTTGGAGCGCCTCGGCCGAACTGAGGGCGTGATGACCAGTGATCAACGTTTCGCCCTGGACGAGTTGCTCGCCTTAATAAAACACACTGCACCGCTGTTGCGACAGCATCTCGGCGATAAGGAAGAGATCGTCATTCCGCTGCTTCTTGAGCGCGTGAGAAGCGATCCGGATTTTGGATGACGAGTCCTGATACACAGGTGACAGAAAGCGAGTTTGCTAATCTTCACCAGGCGACAGGTCGGGGCGTTAAACCCGTTCTTGCCCTATAGGTTGGTCAGCCATTCACTGACGAAGAGCGGGTCCTCGGGCGAAAGGTCGTGACCAGCCTCGATATGCTTAACGGTTACTGCCGCGCCACTCTCCGCCAGCGCGGTCTCAAGTCTATTGCCATGGCGCCCGAATGGATCCTGCGTTCCGGTCAACTGGAGAACCTGCACACTTCCTAAGTCAGCGGACGGCGTTTTTTCCAGAACCTCCCCTCCCCGCAGCAGGATGGCACGTTGAATGGTTCCCGGATGCAAGCGCATCAGCGCCCCCAGGAAGTTCGCACCATTGGAATAGCCAAGAAAGGTCATTTGCGCGTGATCGAGCCCATAGCTTTTAATCACCTCACCAACAAAAAAGATAAACGCGGCGGCTTCGGAATTTATATCGTCCTGGTCGAAGCGTTCGGGCTCGAAGCGCCGGAACCAGCGTTGAGTGCCCTCTTCGGTCGACCGGCCTCGCACCCCCAGGAGCGTGGCGCGCGGGTTTATTCGCGCCGCCAAAGGCATCAGATCAGACTCGTTGCCGCCTGTTCCATGCAACAGCACATAAACGGAACCGTCGGGATCCTCTGGAGTATAAAACCTATGAACAAAGGGCAGGTCGCGCATCGGCCGCCTCTCTTCGCCCGGCCGTGCGAATTGCGGCAGCGTCACGCGAAGGTCCAAAGCACGGGAAGCATCATGGGCCGGGATCAGGAGAGTGTCCCCCAGATGCTCCGCGGCCTCGTCCACCGTGAATCCTGGGGCATCGGTGGCATACTCAAAAAGTGTGCCCGCCGGTTCACGAACGTACAATGAAAGGAAATACTTACGGTCATGCACGTTGGTCAGACCATTATGATCTTTCAGGTCAAGGCGCATCTGGCGCACTGCTTTGGCGTCTGGGGCGCGGAAGGCGACGTGATCGAACGTGCCCGTTCCCGGCCCGCCCGTCACGAATCCGGCCGACTGCCGCAGGTCGATCACATCCGTGTCCGAGGCCAAGCGCGTGTATGGCCCGTCACGCATTGCCTCACGATACCCGAACCGCTCGGCAAACGCTGCTGTGGCACGGGCATCGCCGGTCAGTATCGTAACTGACCGGATACGTGTCGGAGCCAGCGGATTTTCCAGCGGCGCTGCGGTGGGCAGATCGACGGCCACGAGCTTGACAATGATTCCGTCCGGATCGCGCAACCGGAGCACGGTCTCGCCCAATTCCCGTTCAGGCCCTGAGACCGGCACGCCCGCCGTTATCGCCCGCTGCAGCCAGTCTCCGATACTTGCGGGCGGCACGGCGAAAGCAATCTCGCTGACTTGCCCCAGTCCCACGCGGCCGGACGCGCCTTCCTGCCAGACCAGGAAAGTGATGATTGAGCCTGGAGTGCCTAGATTGTCACCGTAAAACAGATGGAGCTGTTCGCCGTCTTCATAGCCGCCGGTCTGTTTGACCAGACGCAGCCCCAGGAAACCGGCGTAGAAGTCCACGTTGCGCTGAACATTCCGGGTAAGCGCTGTGACGTGATGGATTCCCGTCGTCACTTACCGGCCCCGCGAGCCATCGCCCTCTCCGCTTCTGCGCTCCTTGCTAGCATATCCGGTATCGCGTGAAAGCTCCCGGCGCTGGCAATGCTGCTGTGCAATCCCTTGATACCCCGGCCGGCCTTCGGAAAGGAGTTCACGCCGGCGACCAAGCCCGCACACGGCCATACCAAGTCGTGATATGAGGCGAGCGCGCACGCGCCCATCGCAATAGTAAGTTTCCTCATTTTCCACCCTCAGGAATACAATATCAACACCGAGCAAGAAACGTTGCCACATTGGCTTAGAGTCCTAGGTTACCTCGAAACGTCAACAGCATCGCCTTGATACGCGGTGTTCGGAAAAGACGAACGCAGGGTCAGATGAGCGTCGATATAATAAAAGCCGCACCTGATCGGGCATCGGTACAGAGCGTATCCCGGCGCTGATCCGCGCACAGAAAAACTTCCCCTGGGAGGAACGAGAATGAGCACCCCCGCAAACTTTGAGAACTCTCTCCCGGTAATCGACCCCGATGACGCTGTGATGCTGCTGATCGACCACCAAAGCGGCCTGTTCCAGACCGTAAATGACATGCCGATGACTGCTCTGCGCCGTCATGCCGGGGCGTTGGCCTCTATGGCGACCCTGGCGGAAATCCCTGTGATCACAACGGCTTCCGTCCCTCAAGGACCGAATGGCCCGCTTATCCACGAGATCCACGAGAACGCCCCCCATGCGAAGTACGTGGCACGCCGCGGCGAGATCAATGCTTGGCACAATCCCGAGTTTGTCAAAGCCGTCGAGGAAACAGGCCGGAAGACACTGATCATCGCTGGCACGATTACCAGCGTCTGCATGGCCTTTCCGGCAATCAGCGCGATTGCGGACGGGTACAAGGTTTTTGTGGTGGTGGACGCGTCCGGCACCTATTCGAAAATGGCCCAGGAGATCACGCTTGCCCGGGTTGTTCAGGCGGGTGCTGTTCCTATGGACACCGCGGCTGTTGCATCAGAAATTCAGCGCACCTGGCATCGCGATGACGCCGGGAAATGGGCAGAGATCTATACCCGGATCTTCCCCGAGTACCAGCTTCTGATTGAAAGCTATCAAAAAGCACGCGCAGTTGAACATGATGGCGAGCAACTGGACTCCGCGCGCGGATAACCTCTCACAACAAAGCAACGAAAGAGACTGTCAGCAGGAGTGAAACACACCGTGACCTTGCAACACATTTGAACACTGGCGACCCCGGCAGGATTCGAACCTGCAACCTGCCCCTTAGGAGGGGGCTGCTCTATCCAGTTGAGCCACGGGGCCGTGCCTGTCTACGCGATAACAAATCCCTCCTGCGATCACAATGGGATGGGCGCGGTCAGTTGCCGATTTGCCGCGCGCAGTTTCCATTGTGCAGCGACCGATGACTGCGCTAACGTTGCACACAGCAATAACAAGAGGCTCAGGAACGTGACCACGGACAGCAAGCGCCCTCTCACCCTCCGCGATGTATCCGAAGCAACCGGTGTCTCCGAAATGACCGTGAGCCGCGTGCTGCGCAACCGCGGCGACGTGTCGGAGAAAACCCGCACCAAGGTGCTGAGCGCCGCCAAGGAACTGGGCTATGTGCCCAACAAGATCGCCGGCGCGCTGGCCTCGAACCGCGTGAACCTGGTGGCGGTGATCATCCCATCGCTGTCGAACATGGTTTTCCCCGAGGTGCTGACCGGCGTCAACAAGGTGCTGGAAAACACCGAACTGCAGCCGGTGGTCGGTGTCACCGACTACCAGCCCGAGAAAGAGGAAAAAGTGCTCTACGAGATGCTCTCGTGGCGTCCCTCCGGCGTGATCATCGCCGGATTGGAACATACCGAGGCCGCTCGCGCGATGCTGAACAGCGCCGGCATCCCGGTGGTGGAAATCATGGATACCGATGGCAAGCCGGTGGATGCGATGGTCGGTATTTCCCACCGCCGCGCAGGCCGGGAAATGGCCAAGGCGATCCTCAAAGCCGGTTACCGGCACATTGGCTTCATGGGCACCAAGATGCCCTTGGACCACCGTGCCCGGAAGCGGTTCGAAGGTTTCACCGAAGCGCTGGCCAAGGAAGGCGTGGAAATTGAAGACCGCGAGTTTTATTCCGGCGGCTCGGCGCTCGCAAAAGGCCGCGAGATGACCCAGGCCATGCTGGAACGCTCACCTGAGCTTGATTTTCTTTACTATTCCAACGATATGATCGGCGCAGGCGGCTTGCTGTACCTGCAGGATCAGGGCATCAGTGTTCCCGGTCAAATCGGTCTTGCAGGTTTCAATGGAGTGGAGCTGCTGCAGGGTCTGCCCCGCAAGCTGGCCACGATGGATGCCTGCCGCCTGGACATCGGACGCAAAGCGGCCGAGATCATCGCGGCCCAGTTGGAAGATCCCGACGCAGAGATCGAAAAGCATGTCACGCTGACTCCCACGATATCCTTTGGTGACACCCTGAAACGGCGTTGACTCGGCTGACCAATCAAAGCGCGCGGCGGTTGTTCCTGGACCGTCACGCCCTGCTGGAGCAGCCAGCGGGACCGGCCAGGGGGGCAGACCTTCTGGCGCTGATACAGCGGCTGGGTTTCGTTCAGCTCGACAGCATCAGCACCGTGGCGCGGGCGCATGACATGATCCTTTATTCACGTCGGCCGGGATACCGCGCCAAGTATTTGAAACAGTTATACGAACGCGACCGGGGGTTATTTGAACACTGGACCCATGATGCCGCGATGATCCCGATGACGTTCTACCCGCATTGGCACTTGCGGTTCCACCGTGACACCGAACTGCTGCGCAGGCGCTGGCGCAATTGGCGGCGCGATGGGTTTGAAGAGCGGTTCGGAAAAATCCTGAACCACGTGCGGGATCACGGGCCAGTCAGCTCTTCTGACGTGGGCAAGGACGAGAAAAAAGGCTCTGGCGGCTGGTGGGACTGGCACCCGTCCAAAACCGCGCTGGAGTATCTTTGGCGTTCCGGCGCGCTGACTGTGGTGGGCCGCGACGGGTTTCAGAAACAATATGACCTGACCGAGCGGGTGATCGAAGAGCATCTGCGCCCTGGCCCCTCCTGCGACGAGACCGCGACCATTAACTGGCTTTGTTCCGCCGCGCTGGACCGCTTGGGCTTTGCCACCTCCGGCGAGCTCGCCGCATTCTGGGACACCGCCTCTCCGGCGGAAGCCAAGGGCTGGTGCGCCGAACAGATGCGTCTGGGAGAACTGGAAGAAATTGAATTCGAACAGGCCGACGGCAAGCCGCGCAAAACGTTCACCCGTCCAGGCACCGTGGACGCCGCCGCGGAATTGGGTCCGGCACCAGGCAGGATGCGGGTGCTTAGCCCCTTTGACCCCGTCCTGCGCGACCGCAAACGAACGGAACGGCTGTTCGGTTTCCACTATAGAATCGAGGTTTTCACCCCCGCGCCCAAGCGCCAGTACGGCTATTACGTTTTTCCGCTACTGGAAGGCACACGTCTGGTTGGCCGCATCGATATGAAGGCGGACCGGGACGCAGAATGTCTGCGCGTCACCGCCGTCTGGCCCGAGCAGGATGTGAAATGGTCACCGGCCCGCGCCAAGCGGCTGGAGGCAGAACTGGACCGGGTTGCTCGCTTTGCAGGCCTCTGCAGGGTGTGCTTCACAGACGGCTGGCTGCGCTGACCGAAACTACTCCGGCCCCAGGTTCGCTTCGATCACTTGCCGATAATCTTTCGGCGCGGGTTTTGCTGTGAAGCTCTCCGGTGAAATGAAAACGCAAACAAACCTGCCTTCAAAACACAGCTCTTCATTCTGCCGCGCGTTCACACGGAAGGTCACCGACTTACTGCCCAGAGCGGAGGGCCAGACCTCGCAGATCAGCCGGTGCCGCGGGGTAACCGGAGAGCGGAAATCGATGCTCATATGCACAAACGGTGTGCCGGTGCCGCGGTCCAGCTCCATCTGGTACCAGCCATCACCGCCCAAGTGGTGCTCCCACCAGGCGTCGATCGCCTCCAGCGCAAAGGCCGGGAGCCGCCCGGTATAGGCTATCCGGGCCGGGTCGCAGTCGCCCCAGCCCACGCGGATTTCATGGGTAAATCCCTGCTGCACCAAAGTGGAGTTATGTTCTGTCATGCCAGCGCCCTCATTGCATCACCATCAGGGGCAGCAGGGTTATGACCGGAAAGGCCACCAGAATGATCACTCGGATAATATCGGAGGCAACAAAGAACATCACCGCCTTGTAGGTGTCGATCATCCGGGTCTTACGGTCCATCGCATTGATGATGAACAGGTTCATCCCCACCGGCGGGGTAATCAGGCCAACCTCGACCACGATCAGCACCAGAATCCCGAACCAGATGGCGACATATTCCGCCTCGATCCGGTTAACCCGGCCTTCGGTTATGCGGATACCAAGTTCCTTCATCTGCTCGCGGGTAAGCTCTGCTCCGGCAGCAATGGCTTCCTTGATTGAGGCGAGCATCTCTGCCCCCATACCCTCAGGCACTCCAGCCTTCAGCACCTCCATCGCTGCATCCGCCTGCATCGCGGGCAGCGACAGCAGACCGAAATCCATCGCCGAGATTACCGGAAAGAAAATCGGGATTGTCAGCAAGATCATCGACAGCGAGTCCATCAGGCAGCCGAAAACCAAGTAGAATCCCAGGATCAGCGCCAGCACGACCCAAGGGCTGAGTCCCTGACTGACAACGAAATCAGCCAGCTCTTGCGGTACTTTTGTGAGCGCCAGGAACCCATTGTAAAAGCCAGCACCTAGCACAATGAAGAAGATCATTGCAGTGGAGCGCGCGGTCACCAGGAAGCTGTCTGCCAGCGTCTCGCGGGTCAGCCCCCCATTGGTCCAGGCTATGAAGCCAGTGCCGAATGCGCCCACGGCCGCGCCCTCGGTCGGAGTGAACCAGCCGAGATAAATGCCGCCCACCACAAGGCCAAACACCAGCAGCACCGGCCAGACGTGCACCAGTGCTGTAAACCGCTCGCGCATTGGCACCGGCGGACGGGTGCCGGCACTTTCCGGGAACAGGCGCACATAGATCGAGATCGCTATCAAATAGCCCAATGCTGCCAGCAAGCCGGGGATAAAGGCCGACAGAAACAGTTTGGCGATGTTCTGCTCTGTCAGGATGGCATAGATCACCAGCACCACGGAGGGCGGGATCAAGATGCCCAGCGTGCCGCCCGCCGCGAGCGTCGCGGTCGAAAACCCGCCGGCGTAACCGTATTGCTTCAACTCGGGCAGCGCGACCCGGCCCATCGTCGCAGCGGTAGCCAAGGACGAACCGCAGATCGCGCCAAAGCCTGCACAGGCACCGATGGCGGCCATCGCAACCCCGCCTTTTCGGTGGCCCAGGAACCCTTCAGCCGCTTTGAATAAGGCGGTGGACATGCCGCCCAGGGTCGCGAAATGACCCATAAGCAGGAACATCGGCACGATGGTCAGCGAATAGGAAGAGAAGGTCGAATAGGTCTCGCTTTTCAGCCGGCCAAACGCCACCTGTGTGCCGTCCGTGACCCAGATCAGGCCGCCAAGGCCGACAAGAAACATAGAAAGGCCGATAGGAACCCGCAGAAAGATCAGCAGCATCAGAACCGGGAAGGAGGCAATGCCAATTTCAAGAGCCGTCACTTTTCGCCCTCCACGCCGTCCCAGATCAGGATCCGGCCGGTAAAGAATTCTATGGTGCGAACCGCGCCCATGTAGATGCCTACAATGGCTGCCACAACCGACGCTATCATGCTGATGCCGTAGGCCCACCAGACTGGAAATTCGAGCAGGAAGGAGGTCTCGCCATTGGAATACTTGCTTGCAAGCCCTGCGCCCAGCCGCCAGGCGATCAGTACCAGAACCGCTGCAAATACAACTTCGGTAACCATGCGCAAGAACCGGTTCACACCGCGTGGGAATGCATTCGCTACCACGTCAACCGAGGCATGGCCCGCGGTGATCTGACACAGCGGCAGAAAGGCGAAGATGGCAAAGGCCACGCCGGCCTCGACCAGTTCAAAGTCGCCGTTGACCGGCCCGACCCAGCCCGTCATCCACTTTGAGAACCCCGGCGCAATCCGCTCCATCAAATCGCCATGGAATACACCGTTGAGCAAACGCCCAGCGATCGAAATACATGTCAGAATGATCAGAAGAGTGAGGACCGCACCGCCCAGGTAGGCCATGGATTTGGCCAGCCGCATCATGAGCTTGTGCATCGTTCAGTTGCCTTATTCCGGTATGCAAAGGGCCGCAGTGCCAATGCCGTGCGGCCCTTCACCTTTATCAGTCTAAACGCTTTACTGGTACTGCGGCGTGTATTTCTCGATCAGCCCGCTGGCTTCTTCGATCAGAGCGGCGCCGTCGACGCCCTTTTCGGCCATGTCGGCGATCCACTTGTCATAGATCGGCTGCGCGCGCTCACGCCAAATGGCGGTCTGTTCCTCGTCCAAAGTGATCACGGTGTTGCCGAGGTCCAGCGCCATCTCGCGCGAGGGGCCATCAGAATCCGCCTGGGTGCCGCCGGCAAAGACTGAGAACTCCAAGCCGGAATTGTCGTCGATCGCCTTCTTCAGGTCATCCGGCAGGCTCTCGTACTTTTCCTTGTTCATCGCCAGGACAAAGGTCAGCGTGTACAGCGCTTTGCCGGTGAACTCGGTGTGGTTTTCCACCAGTTCGGGAACCTTCAGGGCCGCAGTCACTTCCCACGGAATGGTGGTGCCGTCGATCACGCCCTTAGACAGGCCTTCGGGTATCGCCGGAACCGGCATCCCCACCGGGGTTGCCCCCAGTTCAGTCAGCAGCGCGTTGACCGACCGGCCGCCGCCGCGGATTTTCATGCCTTCCAGATCTTCGGGCGTCTCTACAGGATCCGAAGTGTGGATCAGTCCAGGCCCATGCACCCAGGTGCCCAGGATGTGGACATCTTTGAACTCGGTGTCCTTCATGTGCTTGTCGAACATTTCCCAATAAGCGTGCGACACAGCGCGCGCATTGGTCATCATGAACGGCAGCTCAAACACTTCGGTCGACGGGTAGCGGCCCGGGGTATAGCCCACCACGGTCCAGACGATATCCGCCACGCCATCGATGGCTTGGTCCATCAGCTCAGGCGGCTTGCCGCCCAGCTGCATCGACGGGAAGCGGTCAATCTTGATGCGCCCGCCCGAGGATTCCTCGACGTTGTCCGCCCAGACATCCAGGATCAGTTTCGGCACGTTTGCCTGTGCTGGCAGGAACTGATGCAGTTTCAGGGTCACCTCCTGAGCAAGTGCCGGCATTGCGCCGAACATTGCCAAGGCTGCGCCCCCCGCTGCCCCCAAAAGCTTTCTCCGAGTAGTCATGTCTATCCTCCCTTAGATCAAATCATTTACCGGGCCCGCCGCTCAGGCAACATTACTGCGGCGGACGGCGGAATTCTTTCCGTTTCCGCTGCCAAGGCCCCGCGCAGAGTTCGTTTAACGAACCAGTTGCATCCCTGCTATTAGGTGCGTTTGTAACTATCAACAGTGGATTATGCATTATTTACTCATGAAATCTGCCTGTGATTTTTGATCACAGACAAATTAGCCACCTGATGTGTTACGAAGCCCCCGCACTCACACTCAAATTGATACATATCGAGATGACCGCATGGCAACAACAATCATGGCTGAGCACCGCCTAGTATCGTTCCGCAGCAACCAGCGTCAGGTCAACGGGTGGCAGCCCATCAACCCCACCGTGCATCCGGTCACCTGCCTGAACGGGCCCCACACCGGCCGGCGTGCCGGTCAGAATCACATCCCCGGGCCGCAAGTGATAAAAGCCGGAAAGATGGCAGATAATCTCTTCAATGGACCAGATCATATCCTCCAGAGCAGCGTCCTGCCGGACCTCCCCGTTCACCTCCAGCCAGATCCGCCGGCCAGACGGATTGCCCCAGTCTGACACCCGGGTCAGCGGCGCGAACACCGTGCCATTTTCCAAATCCTTGCCCAGATCCCAAGGGCGCTGCTTCTGCCGCTCGCGGATCTGCAGATCGCGCCGGGTCATATCCAGCGCGCATCCATAGCCAAAGACAGCAGCCTGCGCCTCTTCTGCGGCTGCCCGGAATACCGGCGCGCCAATCGCCACCGCCAACTCCATCTCGTAGTGAAAGTTTTCGGTCCCAGGCGGATAAGGCACAACTGCGCCTGTCAGCACCGCATTGGCAGCCGCCTTGGTGAAGTAGAAGGGCGACTCCCGATCCACCTCGTTACCCATTTCGGCAGCATGAGCTGCGTAATTGCGCCCGACGCAGAATATCCTCCCTATCGGGTATCCAGAGGATTCTCCGGCCACCGGAACCGCCGGCGCTTCCGGTAAATTGAACAAAAGCTCACCCATCCAAGAATCCCTCACAACTTTGCTGCCGCATTCTGCCCCTACACGTCAGAGCCGCAATCTATGCCCCTGTAAACCCCGCTTGACGCGTGAAAGGATTTGAATGGCCGTTCCCATGGCCTGCCAGAGAAACAATTGCGCAGTTCGCCAAACGCACTGAACCGTTATGACAGTTCTTTCCTCAAGCCCGGAGGCTCTTTCTGGAGGCTTAGGCTCAGCACTTACCTGCTTGCATATTCCGGGCCGATGGGCACAAAGAACGTCTGGGGTGAGCCGTATCGGTTCGGTGTACCTGTTCTTCGCCCAGACCCGCGGGCCGCCGCTGTTTCACCTGATCAGCAATTTTGTGAGCGATTCTCAGCCATCGTCACAGCCAACCTCGTTTTCGGCGACGTCAAGAGGACAATGCCAGACTTTTCTGCAGTATTTGCAACGGTCATGTCGCACCAGCCTTAAAATTCAAGCGGATGCAAGAACATCTCCACCCGAACGATACAGTACAAGAGCAAGGCGCAATTTTTAGAAAAAAACGTCATCCAACGTATAGTTTTTAACAGAAAAGGCCTTGGGTGCTGCAAACAGGGCCAGGGCTCTCTTCCACGTCTGCTCATGCTGACTTAACGGACGACAAACTCTGCATGCAGTGCACCGGCCGCTTTCAGGCTTTTGAGGATATCGATCATGTCCCGCGGCGACACGCCCAAGGCATTTAAACCTGCCACGACTTCGGACAGCGAAGTTGTCTCCGGCACCTCAGCAAGCTGGACGCCTTCTTCTTCCTCAATTGCTGCACCGGTGCGCGGAACGACAACCGTTTCACCATTAGCAAAGGGGTTAGGCTGAACCACCAGCGGTGTTTCTTCAATCCGCAGAGTGAGGTTCCCTTGGGCCACGGCAACGCGTGAAATCCGCACGTCGCTGCCCATAACAATCGTACCGGAACGCTGATCCACAACGACCCGTGCCTTGCGCTGAGGTTCAACCAGGATGTTCTCGATCCGGCCCACCGCGTGTGCCGTCGAGCGGGTGTTTGTGCGCTTGACATCAACCTCAACAGTACCGGAATCCTTCATCAGGGCAACATTGCGGCCGAACTCATCGTTGATCGCCCGTTCAATCCGGCCAGCCGTGGTGAAGTCCGGTTCCCGTAAGGCCAGACGCATGGAACTGAGCGAGGACAGATCAAAACCGATCTCACGTTCGACCCGGGCACCCGAGGGGATCACACCTGCGGTTGGAACCCCCTGGGTTACCCTGGCTGCGTCGCCTTCAGCAACCGCTCCGCCAGCCAGGATTGTACCTTGTGAAACCGCATAGATCTGGCCATCCGCAGCATTCAGCGGTGTCATGATCAGGGTGCCGCCCAAAAGGCTCTTGGAATCTCCAATGGCTGACACCGTTACATCAATGGTGCTACCGACCCGGGCAAAGGGCGGCAGCGTGGCGGTTACAAAGACCGCAGCAACGTTTTTTGGCCGGAACTGCTCACCGGTCACATTGACACCAAGCCGCTCCAAAATATTGGACATGATTTCTTCGGTAAACGGCGAATTCCGGAGCCCGTCACCGGTGCCGTCCAAGCCGACGACCAGGCCGTAACCGACTAGGTCGTTGCCTCGGACGCCATCAAATTCAACCAAGTCCTTGAGACGGATAGTATTTGCCTGCGCCACTGCGGGCAGCAGGAACAGGCAGGCGAAAAGAAGGCGCAGGAATACCAGCATCAGAGATAATTCAACAGTGAGAGCTTCGAGCTGCGCGATGTGATCGTATAAAGACCTTCAAGCTGCGTTTGCGCTTCTTCCAGCCGTGTATAGGTTTCATAAGGATCGGCTGAAACCAGGTTGTTTTTGACAATGCTCAGGCTGGTTTTCGACGCCTCATTGCGGGTGTTCACCGCTTCAAGCTGGCCTTCGATAAAGCCGACATCCGCTTGCAACTCGATCAGCCTGTCCACGCTGTCTGTGAGCTCGCTGCTGGCTTGGCGGACAATGTCGACTTTCACATCGCCCGTCAAACCGAGACTGGGTTCATCTGCCAATGCTGTAATGACGTAACTCTGCAACGCATGTTTGAGATTGTCGTCATCAGCACGGATGCCCAGCGTAACCTGTTCACCCTCGCCTACGGTGACAGGCTGCAGAGAAGTGGTGGAACCGTTGTACATGACAGTGTCGAACCCAGCTGGATCATCAAACCAGTCCTTCACGGCTTGAATGATGTCATTGCTTGTGGTCAATCCGGAGACCTCAGTGAGGATGGAACTCATGAGGGTGCCTGTGTCATTAAGCGGCTTGGTATCCGTCGCGGTGCCCGAAAAGATTGTCCGCCCGCCAACAGATGCATTCAACAGGCTGATTGCACTGGATATTCTTTGCTTGGCCTGGCTTCCGAACTGCTCTGCGTTTGCCACATCAATGGCAGGTGACAGTGTCAGGATGTCATTCCGCATCGCTTGGACCTGGCTCTGGACCTTATCAAGGCTGCCTTGGGTCGTAGTGGCAAACAACTGCACTTCGCTATTAGCGACCATGTAGCTGTCCAGCCGGTTTAAGGTGTTTTCGAGATCTGCCAGATAGGTGAAGTCACCGCCCAGCCGCTCGGTCAGGTTAGACAACTTGCCGGTAGCAAACTCTTCGGAAAGCGTGGTTATATTCTGCTGCAATTCTGCATTACGGCTGCGGAGAAAGAGGTGCTGCGCCATATCACCATAGGAATTCAATATCATGCGTCAGATCCTCAGTAGTGTGTCCATAAGTTCGTCGACAACGGTGATCACCCGAGCATTGGCCTGGTAGTATTTTTCCACCAGCATCAGGTTTTGCAGTTCAGCATCTGTATCCACTCCAAGCCCCAATTCCGCTTGGCTCAATTCATTGAAACTGGCAGCAGCAAAGGTCGATGCGCGTGACGCTGTTTCATTGTCCTGTGCAAACCGCGACAACAGGTTCGCACTCAGCGTCGAGGCTGTCATGTTTGCTGTGCCCAGCCCGGCCGAAGATACTGTCCGGGTGGTGTTCAGCGTATCGGAGTATGCCTGCAACAACCTGGAATCACCTGGATCACCCAGACCTGCTGCATAAAGGCCGTCTCGGAACCGCCATGTCTCTCCGGTACCGTCCAAGGCGACCAGGTCATTCAATTCGATCCGGTTGGAGATACCGATGAAGTTTGCCGGATCATAGAATCCGCCATCATCAGTAAAGATGCCGGCGTCGGTGACGCCAATGGAGGCATCCAGTGCGGGATCCTGAAACCGCTCGATCAGATCGGCAGCCATTGTATCAAGATCCTCCTGGGCTTCCACCGCAGTTACATCTCGGATTTCGAACTGGGCCGTGAGCTTGCCGCCCCGAAGTGGTCCGTCCGGGCTGGTGTCAATCACCTTCCCGTTGACCTCGAGGCCGGAAATTAATGCATTGCCCAGCGTCATGTGCGGCATGATATCCCGCGACGGAGTAAAGCTCAGCTCGGACGCCTTGCCGTCCAACAGCATGATCCCGCCGGTCGAGTAGAGCGACACCTGGCCATTATCGCGCCGGACAACATTGACTGGAATGATTTCGTTGACCTGATCAATCAGTTGATCCCGCTGGTCATGCATCGCTGCGGCATCCATGCCACCGGCTTCTACGACCATAATGCGGGCATTCAGTTTTTCGACGTCCTTCAACGCCTGATTCACGGTTTCAACCTGAGAGCCGATCGCACTATCCGCACCGATCCTCAGTTTCCTCAGTCCTTCCGCCGTACGGGAAATCGAGTCGGCAAGAGAATTCGCTTTCACGGAAAGATCATTCAGCCTCGGCAGTGAGTCCGGGCGAGAGACCGCCTCAATCAAAGAAGACTCGAAAAACGATAGATTCGAAGCCAGTGACATCTCGTCGTCAACCGTGCCAGCCAAACTGGACATCCGGCCGTAGAAATCGGACTGGATCTTGGACGCACTGTAGTCTGCCTCGGCCACTCTGCGGTTGGTGATCAGAACCGGGTCATTGATACGCTGTACATTCCCGACCCGAACGCCGCGAATGCCTGCACTAGGGCTGTTCAGATCCAGCACCCGGCGCGTATAGCCAGGTGTCAGAGCATTGGCCAGATTGTCCGAAACCACTTGCGAGGACCGGCTGGCCGCGGTCAAACCGCTCATCGCGCTGTTAAGGGCGGAATAAATAGACATGTTCAGCCTGCTTTCGTGAAACCAATGTCAGGGGACATCAAGCGCGTTAGCGCTTGATGTTGGTGGTTTCCTGCAACATTTCGTCGACGGTCTGGATAACCTTGGCGTTCGACGAATAGGCCCGCTGGGTCTGGATCATGTTCGTCAACTCAGTCGCCACGTCGACGGCGGATTCTTCCAGAGCATAGCTCAGGATTTCGCCGGTTGGCCCGTCGCCCGCATCCCAAAGGTAGAAATCGCCTGCCTCGTCGGTCGGCACATAGGTCTGCGAATCCAGCGCCTGCATGCCGTTGATGTTCGAAACATCCGCCAGCGGCACTTTGTAGATCACCCTGGTGTCGCCGGAATCATACTTGGCAATGACTTCCCCGGTTTCATTGACTTCGACGGACACGAAGGAGCCAACCGGTGTACCGTCTTTTTCGGTGGTGCCCGGGACGAACTCCTCTCCCAGCTGGCTCATGCCGTTTTGCTCGCCGAGCACACCGACACTGATCTCGATCGGCCCGCCAGCCACGTTGATGGTCACCGACCCGGCTGTCGCGTCATAGGCGCCGCCGGTCGTGGTGGCCACGCTCTGCAGGGTGCCGGCCGAGGTGGCGCTGTCGTCAAAGGTCAGCGTGTATTCACCGATTACCGTTGCACCGCTGGCAGAATCGACGATCTGCATGTTCCATTCGTTGCTGCCGGTTGTCGCCGGCGCGGTTGCAACGGTCGGGGTGTAGGTGATCGTCAGCTCTTCGGCGCGGCCCATGCTGTCATAGTAGCGCACCACCTGTTCCTCCGGCGTGCCGGCAGCGCCGACATCGGTGGCCGAGGCAGGCAGGTTCGCGGTCAGGCTGATCTCGGTTGTCGGTTCTGCCGACAACCGGTTCAGATCAATCAGGACCGGCTCCAGCGAATCACTGCTGTCGCGGGCAGCGTGCGTCACGCTGCCATCGGCATTGGCCGGCCACCCCATCAGCGCCAATCCCGACTCGCTAGTCAGGTAGCCGCTGGAGTCAGTCCGGAACGAGCCTGTGGTGGTCAACATCATCGTCGGGCTTAGGCCCGCTTCAATATCAGCGACCGAGGCCACCGGCAGCATGCCGCGACCGCGCACCGCAAGGTCCGTGGCGTTGCTGGTGGTAACCAGCGGCCCACGCTCATCGATCAGGCGCACATTTGTCGTGCGCACACCGCCCGCGGCGTATGTCCCGCCGGAACCGGCGTTGACCATGGAATGGAAATCCGTTTGCACCCGCTTGTACCCGCGGGTCGAGGAGTTGGCGATGTTATCCGAGATGGAGGCCAACCGGCTGGCGTTGGCGCTCAATCCTGAAACACCCGCGTTCAGCGACGAAGAAATGGTCATAGCGCGCCTTTCTGCTGCATCTAATCATTCTGGATACAACAGCTAGCGTAGGAGCGATTAACGGGCGGCTAACAGAAAAAATATGACTTACCTGCTAGCCGCATGCCGCAATGTTTTCAATGACTTATTCGCGCAATAGGATGATTTCAATCCGGTCATTACGGGCGGCCATCGGGTTTCCGGCCGCCAACTTTCGGTCGGCATGGCCGGTCACCCGGTGAATCCGGCCTGCGGCCAGACCGCCCGATTCGAGCAGCGTGCGTGTTTTGTCGGCTCTGTCATGGGACAGCTCCCAAACCGGATTCTTTGCCAGCACAACCGGATGGGAACGAATGTGGCCGCCGATGGCTACATTGCTGGTAACACTCTCCGACACCCGCGCAATCATCCTGACCAGATCCCTGAACAACGGTGTCGGCTCATCCGCACCCTCATCAAACAGAGGTGTGTCTTCTGTGGCAAAAAGTTCGATGATTAGCCCTTCGTCAGTGACCCTGGTCACAATATGGCGGGCCATCGCAACCGTCACCATGCTCTCGCCGCCACGCCCAGACAACTGTTCTTCGATGGCGCGGAACTTGGTGTCTTCATCCTCGCGCTGCTCGTCAGTTTCAACGCCGGTTTCTCCTTGCGCCTGCTGAGCGTCCATCGGATTTATATCCGTTGCCCCGGTGCCGGATTGCGGCTGAATTTCCTCGGTGAACATGCTGTCACCCTGAAACGCACCATTGCCCCCGCCGGAGACCCGGCTTAGCGGAATTGATGGCGAGAAGTAATCCGCCAGACCCTTGCGTTGTTTTTCCGTCGTCGCGTTCAGCAGCCACATCAGCATAAAGAAGGCCATCATCGCGGTCACGAAGTCGGCATAAGCCACTTTCCACGCGCCGCCGTGATGGCCATCGCCACCACCTGATTTTTTCTTCTTGATGATAATGGGCGCCACATTGCTTTGTGCGCTCATATCCACCACCACTATTTTCACCCATCTCCAGGATAACAGGCGGCGCGTTAAACTGGGCTTAACAATTAAACTTGCCGGCAGTTCGAGCCTCCGCAAGGCAGTTGCCCGCGGCGGACCGGCGCCGATGCCCCGCAGGTAAATGCTGAATCTTGAAATCCACTTATCTCGGCATCGAATTGTCTTATCGCAGGCTGATCAAAAACAACCAGAGCAACCGGGCCGGTCTCCAGTGTCTCATCAACACGGCATATGGGACGCTGAAAAGAGTACATCATGCTGACCCGCAGGGCCGCACTGACGGGGCCAGCCGGCGTAGAAGCCGCTTGCTATACTTGCCAAGGCCGCCAAGACTAAAAGCACTACGGTCCACGAATCCACAGCACCGGCGGACCTGTCCAGCCTCAAGCGCCTTAAGCGCGGACTGGTTGCCCCGCCCTTCGTGCATGAGCACGGGCTGGCTGCACCGGGCGAACCGCGCATCGTCGAGTTCGGGATGAAGACCGTCGAGAAGGAAATCGAGATCGACCAGGGCGCCTATCCTCAGCGCATGACCTTTAACGGCTCCATTCCGGGTGCAATGATGGTGGTGCACGAGGGCGACTATGTTAAGCTGACCGTGATCAACCCACCGGAGAACTTGCTAAAGCACAACATCGACGTCAACGCAGCCACCGGCGCCTTGGGCGGTGGTGCGGACCGAAACCGCCGCCATTGCCGCAGCCCTCATCCGCCACCGCCGATTGGCAATTTCCACCAGGGCGGCAAAAGCGGGGGGCCGCCGGAGCAGATGCGGCAGGCGGCGGCATTCGAGATAATGAAACATCAGGGTTCTCATGCCGAAAATGCCGCCTTCGTAGCGGATGCGCAGTCGGACTGCCGCCGGATAACCTGGGGTTCCGACTGCTGAAAGACGGCCGACGCAAACGAAAGCGGAAAGCTCCTGAGCCCGCACGGGCCCGGCTGTGCCGGGGCACCTTGGCAGCTTTGGGCCTGGCCGCTGAGATAGCTGTTTAAGGGAAACCTGCCCTGAACAGCCATCTCGACCCGGTGCAGGAAAGTAAAAGAGAGCAATGCAAGCGGCAGCGCTGAGCCCTTGCTCAGCGCGATGCCCAATGGTGAAGGGTATCAGGAGGATGCCCCGGGACAGGCGGGAGCGCCAAGCCTTTAAATCAAGAGGCCCGGCTGTAGCGCACCCCTTCAGGCGCAAGCGCATCAAAGCAGCTGGCGATGATCCGGGTCAGCGGCCGGCCATTCGGCAGGATTGCCAGCGCTTCATCATCCAATTGCACCAGATCACCGAACCAGGCGGTGATTTGCGCCAAGTCTGCATCCAGAGCTGCCGTCAAAGTGCCAAAACGCTGTTTGAGCCCTGCCCGGTTCAGCCGGAACTCGCACATAAGCATCTCGATGGCGCGGCCACGCAGCAGATCTTCATCACTCATCACATGACCCCGAGCACCGGCCAGATGGCCTCCCTCGACCCTCTGCACATATGCAGGCGTAGACGGCGCGTTCTGGATGTAACCCCCGGCAAAGCGGGAAATCGACGACGCGCCGAATCCGATCAGCGTTGGGCAGGTGTCATCGGTGTAGCCCTGAAAGTTGCGGCGCAGATGCCCGCTGCGGACCGCCGTCTCCAACCCATCACCAGGCTTGGCGAAATGGTCGATTCCAATGGCGGAAAAGCCCGCCGCGACAAATTTTTCGGCTGCCAGCCCGGCCAGATAATAGCGCGCCCGATCATCCGGCAATGTCTCCTCGTTAATCAGTTTCTGCCGCTTTGCCACCCAAGGCACATGCGCATACCCAAACAGCGCAAGCCGGTCCGGATCCAAAGTCAGTACTTTCTCCACCGTGTCCTCCATACGCTCAGGTGTCTGGTGCGGCAGGCCGTAGACCAGATCAGCGTTCAACGAGCTGACACCCGCCGCCCGCAGATCCTCAGCACAGGCCTTGGTCACGTCAAACGGCTGTTCCCGGCCAATGGATTGCTGCACCAGAGGGTCGAAATCCTGGATGCCGATGCTGGCGCGGTTCATGCCTTCTTCTGCCAGCGCCGCGATCTTGTCGCGGTCGACCATGGTGGGGTCGATTTCCACTGAGAACTCCCAGTCTTCGGTCTGAGGAAACACCGTCTTTACCGCCTGCGCCAGCCGGTGGATCAACACAGGCGGAAGAATGGTCGGAGTGCCGCCGCCCCAATGCATCCGCCCCATCCGTAAGCCTTTGGGCAAAAGCGGTGCCACCAGCTTCAGTTCCTGCTCCAGCGTGCCAATATAGCTCTCCACCGGGCTTAGCGTCTGAGTACCTTGCGTGCGGCAGGCGCAGAACCAGCACAGACGCTCGCAAAACGGGATATGCAGGTAGACAGAAACCGGCACATCCGGATCCAGCCCCTGCAATTCGCGGGCCTGATCCGCTGCACCGACGGCTGCATTAAATGCCGGCGCGGTTGGGTAAGATGTGTAGCGGGGCACCCGGCTGTCGAACAGCCCAAGGGCTTGGAGGCGGTCAATTTGTTTCATGACTTTGGTATGCCTCTGTTCCAGCTCATCCTCTTTGCGCAGGATCAAACCCGAAGTCATTTCGACGCCTGTTGAGATGTCAGATTCAATTCCCTCAACACACTGATTTAATGTGTAAAAACTGCGCCCCTAAGAAACTTAAGGAAATTCGACGTCTGCGTGCATTTTCCGTTTGACGCTCGCAACGAACCATCTTATACGCCGATCTCACGACACCTGCCCAGGTGGCGGAATTGGTAGACGCGCTAGCTTCAGGTGCTAGTGTCCGTATGGACGTGGAGGTTCGAGTCCTCTCCTGGGCACCATTCCCCCGAATATGTGAATTCAGCACTTCGCAGCAGGTGATAACCATCCGCTGAAGCGTTGATACGCGCGCCGCTTCCAGCGGGCACAAAGGCAAATATGAGGCCGCGATGTGTTGCGGGGCCGTCGCCAGATACCGGCCATAAGCACGGGCTCCCGGTGGTGCAAATTGCTCAACTAACGGGTTCGAACGCGTCCACTCCGTCGCCCCCGTTTCCATCAGAAATTCATCGAAATGCGTGAAATGGAAAGCTGCCCAGCACAGGTCGCCATAAATCTGCGCGGCTGGCTGTTCCTTGCGGCGCCAATCAAGCACCATCTGGATGTTGCCCCTCCACCCGCCACAACCATGTCCGAGGGCAGCCCTCCCCTTAAATTTTTCAACTAGGGGCGCACGGAGCTGATCGACTCCGGCGAGCCGCAGGATTTCTATCTTGTGCAGACACCGGTCAGCGGCCACACGCGGGCGGGGTCCGGCACCTGGAGCCCCCCCCCCCCCCCCCCCCACCCCCCCCTGCCGATGCGGATTGTTATTGCCTGTTGTGGGCTGCCAGCCTGTGGCGGGGCCTTAAGGCGGGCGCAGCAGGTCAGCCGCCCTGCTCGGCGGCCCCCCCCTGCAGAAGAAAATGATCGAAGCACAGCTGACCCTGGGGCTCCTGACCCATCAGCAAAGCAACAACTGCCATCCTCTGGTACCGCGAACACCGGCTAGCAGTAGCCATCAGATCCGCCGTGCACACGACTTTATCCAATCACATGCAGGAACCCGTTAATCATCCGAGATTTAACCGCCGAGGCAGGATGCAGTAACTGCACCCTGCAAACCGGTTTCCGTCAGATCTTTGACTTGGCGCCGCTGGTGCATCTGCCTGGTCTGCGGCTTTGTCTGGCTCGTTGTCTTCTACTGCTCCGGCCCGCCGAGACGCCCGCCCACAGCATTGCATATCACTGAGGCCTTTCTCACCCAGGCCGGTTTTCTCAGCTCTACCGCACTCGGCTTGGTGAGCTGCCCAGCACCACCTGCGCTGCACCAGGGAAACCGGAAAAATCCTCAGGATCCGCACTTGCGCGGGAGTCAAGCAGTGGTTAAACGGGCAGCATTGTTTTCCGCGGCAAGCGAAAAACAGCGCCGGTGTAGCTCAGCTGGTAGAGCACGTCATTCGTAATGATGGGGTCGTAGGTTCGAGTCCTATCACCGGCACCATTTATTTCATAAATACATATATAAAACAGAATGTTAGCCGAAGTGCGGTTCTTGCGGACCTACTGAGCGCCCCATTTTCAATTTTCGATACCTTGGCATTCCGCAACATTACGGGGTGATCCTATCACCGTTTGAGGGCGGCGGAATCGCGGCCCAGGAATGAAAAGCCGCCGCGCTGGGCGAGGCGGCTCTTGCGGGAATTCTAAGTCTCTGTTTTCGCGCATGGTACAGCTCCGGTCCGCGTACAGAATATTGCGCACTCTTAGATGCTGGGTTTCTGGCAGTCAGGCCGGCAACTTCCCCCAGCCATTTCTGGCGGGGAGCGTGCCGGAAGCCCGGTAAACTTCAAATTAATGGACAAGTCTGCGGCTATGTCATTGGCTACTCGCACCGATTTGTACGCCCTACAGGTTGGAAACTGGTCGCTGGAAGGTACGTCACCGTTGACAACTAGAAAGCGTACGCTTCAGGGAGGAAACACTTCTTACACCTGAAAGGAGTTTAGAGGACAATGCCTACTTTTTATTTGCGGGCGTTCAGCCAGAAACTGGGTATGAGCCACATTTGCTGGACCTTGATACGGGTTCGGCATCTTTGGTCCGGGATGTTTTTCCCGGCAGCAGTTCAGGCTTTACGTAGCAGTACGTCTCGTATCTTCCGCATTGGCAATCTCTTCATCGCGCTCCCTCCGGACCCAAAAGAACGTGTTGCGTAGCTGCGTGGGAGCCATGGGATGCTGAAGAAAGCCTTGCACCGGATCGCTTTGGGTGCCGAACGTTTGCTGGACCGCGTTCCGCCGCGGCGAAATCGCAGCGGCGCGGATTTGGTAATTGACCCGCACATCGGCTACAGCACCGCAGAGCACGTCATTGTGCGTGGCCGCGTCTTGAGAGGGCTGCGGGGCAGCACCGCGCGCCATGAGCAAGGTGTGTTGCGGAACGTCTGGCAAATGGTTTCGTTGTTTCTCACCGATGAGGTCGCCGGGGTCACCGTGGCCCACGGCCGCGCCACGGCTGTCACGGACGATGAAGGCTATTTTCAGCTTTTGCTCCCGGTCGGGCGGCCGCCCGGCTGGCATGATATCAAGGTAACGATCGCCAATGGCGGGACCGCCTCAGCCTGCCCGGTGTTTGTGCCCCGCCCGGACGCTCGCTTCCTGGTCATCTCCGATATCGACGACACCGTGCTGCACACATCCGCGTATTCGTTGCTGCGAAACCTCTGGACGACCTTCAGCGGAAACGCTCTGACGCGGCGCATCTACCCGGATTCCGCTGCCCTGCTACAAAGCCTCTCGGAGAATGGCCGCAATCCGGTGTTTTACGTCAGCTCCTCACCCTGGAATATGCATGGCTTTCTCACGCAGGTATTCAGCCAGGCCGGGCTGGTCCGCGGCCCGATGTTCCTGCGGGACCTGGGGCTGAGCGAAACCCAGTTCATTTCTGCCGGTCACGGCAGCCACAAGGGGAGCAGCGTCGACGCGCTTCTCAAGGCGCATCCGACGCTGCCCGCGGTGCTGGTCGGCGACACCGGGCAGAAGGATGCGTCCATCTATCGCGACGCCGTCCAACGCCATCCTGGCCGGGTCTCGGCCGTACTGCTAAAGGTACCGCAAAACGGCCTGGACGCAGACGACCGGCACGACCTGAAACAGCTGCGAGCCAGCGGTGTCCACGTCTTTCCGGCCTCTAGCTTCGAGGGTGCAGTGCAGCAACTAAACCTTTGGCTGCCTCCCCCCTGAAGACTGGATCGTGTAGATCTGGAGTTTTTCGCTATGTTTCCCGGACTGGGAGATGAGCGAGATCACATGACTGTTTCCTCCCGACCCGCCCAAAAAGCTTTTTAATGAACGCTCTTTGCGACCTTAGGTCGAGAGGGCCGTCGGCAGCGCGCGGCAGATCGGCTCAACTCCGACCACCTCCCGGACTTCGTCAGAGGAGGCAGGCATTTGCGGAACGGGCGGTCGAGCCTCGCCTGGGCTAAATAAGCGCTAGCCTTCTCTAGGATCTCGTTCGTCGTCGGTGCAGACCGTAGCGCCCTTGTTTCGGGCCGTGGAACAGCCAAGGCTGCGCGTCGCTGGAAAACCACACAAGGTTGTTATTACCGCAGTTGTTCGAAAACCCGTCACTATCGTCCACGAATTGTGCAAATCCGAGCGAAATTGGTCTTCTCAGAATGCGTGAGACATACAGTTGCTAAGAAACACGGGCCTATTCAAGAAGCTGACGTGCTGTCTGGTGTGATGAAGCCTGCACCAGACGCGCCTTGGGAGGCGTTGCCCCGCCTGTCAGGTGGTCATTTATGGACTCACCGCGAGTCGATTTTGATGGACAGGGTACTCGATTCCAAGGTGACCAGCTTCGAACTGGTCAAGTTCTTTCCGCCAGACCCGGCCCGGCCAGAGCAAATCCACAAAGCGTTCGGCGGGGTGATAGGCTGCGGTATAGAGAGTGCCGAAGCCCCTGTCGAAGGCGAGAGAATACAGGGGTGGCTTCAGGAAGGCACCGACGAACTTCTCCTGTGGCTCCTCATGCAGTGTCAGCCGCTGAAGCAGAAAGCGCTCCCGCTCGACGGAGGCTGTCAGGCGCGCGTGACTGGTCCACTCGACGCGTTCCTGATGGTTCGTGGCAACGGACGCACGGGTAATGACGGTGGGGCGGTCCGGTGCGAGGTATGCGGTGAAAAAGCCCCGGCTGCGGTCCATCACTGTCACGTTGTAGCTCATGTGGCAGGGCACCCGCCGCAGCACCTCCTGAGCCTCAACGAGCGTGGTACAGACCTGCAGAATGTACCTGAGGATGAGCGGCACGCCAAAGCCCTCCCCGACCGCGCGGCGCCCGCCGAAGGTCAGCGAGACGGTCAGCCCGGCATCGTTCATCCCGTCAAGCAGGCCGAACAGCCCGTCCGACGTGCCCATGACCTGACATCCGTTCCAGCCGGTCTTCAGGAACACCGCGTCGAAGGCCGCGGGGTTGTAGTCGTAGTTGCGTACCAAGAGTGGCTCTCGGCTAGGCCAGATGGCCTGGCTGCAACCGGCCAGATAGCGCGGCGGGCAATAAAAACTGAGGAAGCGGGATTCCATGTCGCCACCGCCCACCGCCGCGCAGAGCTGATCGTAAATCCCAACGAGCTCGGGCATGTGCGTCTTCAGCGCGCGCCTACATTCGGCATAGGTAGGGCGGCCACATAGGCCCTCGCTCGCCCACCAGTCCAGATAGGCGGTGCGGTACTCGGAAAAGAGCCGGGCGAGCACCTGTCCCGGCTCGTTTTCCTGAAGGGCACGGAACGTGAGTTTCATTTCCCCTACATAATCTTGAATGCCGGATCTTCAAAGGCCTCGGCAGAAGGAAGCGGGCTCGCGGCATAGGCGGACTTAATTCCGTCGATCCAGCGCTTGGACTTTTCGGTCAACTGGAAGCCCTTGGTCATCGACCGGCCGCGGGTGACCAGAATGCCAAGGTCGGCACCTTCGTAGCGGTAGTCGCCGACGTTGGAGATGCGCAGAAAGAACGCCTCGTCCTCGCTCTCGACCGCTCGGCGGTGGTAGTCAAACCGGTCAAACACCACCTGGCCATCCGGCTGCATCCGGTAGATGCCGGATTGCGGTGCCGAAGTCACGATGTCGACGGTGTCGTCGGTGTGTTTGATGACCATCTGCGACCAGGAGTCGATCATGTTTGGGTCGGCCCAGCGGTCGTTCAGTTCCCCAACGTCCAACTTGAACGGCTTTTTCGAGAACTCCAGCAAATGGAACAGGAAAAGGGGCGCGTCAGCATGGGCAAAGGCTGCGTGGTTGGTCATCGATGACGCTCCGGTGATGCGCGGGTTCAGCTCGCCCAGCCAGATCTCTCCGGTTTTCTTGTCGATCAGGAAGTCCAACTCGAAATAGCCGCGGTAGCCTTCCTTGCGCAGCTGTTCGCCGAACTTGAAGGTCAGCTCCCGCGCCCGTTCGCGGGTCTTGGGCGGGAAGGCAGTAGCGAAAATCTCGTTGCCGCACCAGCCGCCGCGGTAAGGGGTCAGCTCGTTGAAGCCGACAAGCTCGGTCATCAGCGGCCCGACGATGGTGCCTTGGGAGGTGGCGCAAGCCTCAATCGCGGAGCCGCGGCAATCGATCCGCTTCATGATCTTGATCTCGCCCTCGCCGACGATCTCGTGCTCGTGCTTGCGAAAATCGGCCTCGGACTTGACGAAGAACGTCGTGTGGCCGGAATCTCCGAAGGCGCTTTGCAGCACCAGATCATTGCCGAGGTCCGCCTTCTGGCAAATTTCTTTTAGGTGCTTGTAGCTTTCCACTTCGGACAGCGTGTTTGGCACCGAGGGCACGCCCGCCTTGTTGCCGACGCGGACGGTTTCGATCTTGTTGTCCATCCTGGTGCGCAGTTCTGCCTTGGGGAACCACAGTTCACCGCCGAGTTCCTCAACCAGTTCCTCGGTCTTTTCATCGAACATCAGAAACACGAACTTCGGCTTGCCGCCGCGCGCCTTGATGTAGTCCCGCACCTCCTTGTGCTGCAGCAGGTAGTTGTTGATGTCCTCGATCGACTGGAACTCGTCATGCGGCAGTTCGGACGGCACCAGCACGTTCGGGTGGCGGCCGTCGAAGCAGTCCATGTAGCAGATGTACTTGAAGTTCTTCACCCATTCATCAAGCCCAAGAAGGTTAAAGTTCGTCGCTGAAACAAAATAGACCGGGTCCGCATTGGTGTGGAAATAGCGGCGGATCTCCGAGAGGTTTTTCAGAACTTTCTTCGGCATATATCTTCTCCCCTGTGAAATTTATTTTTGGACGGACTGCAAAGCCTCTTTGGTGAAAACACGCAGTCCCAGATCCTCGCGGTACCCGTGGATCTCGCTGACATCGAGCGCCCGCATGAAGGACATTATTTCCGGACTGATGACCTGCCCGGGCACCAGGATAGGAAAGCCGGGCGGGTAGGGAATGATGAAGCTTGTTGAGACCAGCTCCTCACCCGCCTCCAGCCGCTGCATCAGTGCGTCATCGGCAGGGATGTAGTCGCAGTAGTCCTCGTTGTAGGCAAGGAAGAACGCGGTGCGGATGTCGCCCTCTGGCGTCTCCGCGCCCGCCCGGAAGGCATCGTGGAACCGGCTGAAATCGGGAAGCGGCGGCACATGTTCGATCAGCGCCGACACCCTGTTATCAAAGGATCGGCGCTCCATTTTGGAGGCGTCGTCCAAAAGTTCGTCCAATTCGTTGGCAATCTCCACCAGCACTTCGATCAGATAGGCGACTGAGGACCTGGTGGTGCCGATGTTGGTCATGAACAAAACGGTATTGCGGGATGTCTTGTTGATCTGGATCCCGTATTTGTCCATCAGGATCTTGGTCTTGAAGGTGTCGCCGTCCCAGCCGGTGCCGCCCACCGCGAGGGTAACGCGGGTCGGGTCCAGAACGAACTCGTCCTCCCGCCACATGTGCCAGGTATCCGCCCAGCCGTGATCCGGGTCGTAATAGGCGTCGACCCCGCTTTCGCGAAACGGCTCGGGGATCATGTCGCCGGCGGTCAGGACGCGGAAGTACTTCTGCAAAAGCGGGTTGTCGGAAATGGCCCGACGGATCGACATCGCGCTTTCGATCTGCTTTTGCACAAATTCGAACCCCTCCAGTTCCACCTGGCGCCGCCCGACGTCGAGCGAGGCGATGATCTGGTAGTTGGGCGAGGTCGAGGTGTGCGTCATGTAGGCTTCGTGGAAGGCCTGTTCGACCTCGCCTTTGAAGTCCTGGTCGTTGACGTGGATCATTGAGCCCTGGCGCAGCGACGTCAGGGTTTTGTGGGTCGACTGGGTGGCATAGGCGCGCACCCGTGCGTCCGGAGGCGGCACTAGCCGCGTATCCAGCCACTTGGCCTCATCCGCGTCTTTCAGCGCCTCCTGCTGTGCCTCCCACGCGGCTTTGGCTTCCGGGGTGCGCAGTGTCTGCCGCAGCGTGTTGGCGACCCCCATGGCCGTGCGCTGCCGGTAGGTTGGGTCAAAGCGCGCGAACGCGAACCAGGCCTCGTCCCACAGAAAGATCAGGTCTTTCTTGATCGCGAGACACTCCTCCATCACCCGCTGCACGTTGTAGACGATGCCATCGAAGGTGCAGTTGGTCAGCAGCACCATGCGGACCCGGTCCAGCTTGCCGGCCGCCAAGAGCTGCAACAGGGTGTGCTTGATTTCGCGCAGGGGCACCGCGCCATACATCGAGTGCTCGTGCAGCGGGTAGCTGTCCATGTAGACGACGCTCGCGCCCGCCAGCACCATCCCGTAGTGGTGCGACTTGTGGCAATCGCGGTCGACCAGAACGATATCGCCGGGCCGCACCACCGATTGCACCACGATCTTGTTGCAGGTCGAGGTTCCGTTGGTGGCAAAGAACGTGTGTTTCGCCCCGAACGCCCGCGCCGCCATGTCCTGCGCTTCCTTAATGGGCCCGCGCGGCTCCAGCAGACTGTCGAGCCCGCCGGAGGTGGCTGAGGTTTCGGCCAGAAAGATGTTGGAGCCGTAAAACGCCCCCATGTCCTGGATCCAGTGCGAGCGGCTGATCGACTTGCCGCGGCTGATCGGCATTGCGTGAAAAACGCCCGTCGGCTGTTTCGAATATTCCTTCAAGGCTGTGAAAAACGGTGACTTGTACCGCCGGTCGACGCCCCGGAGGACATTGAGATGCAGCTCCTGGAAATCTTCCTGGTTGTAAAACACGCGGCGGCAGCGGCCCAGGTCCAGGCCGGCGATCTCCTCGGCCGAGCGGTCGGTGACCAGATAGGCGTCCAGCTCCGGCCGGATCTTTTCGATCAGTCGACAGGATACCGGCCCGTATTCATGCGGCTCGATCGCATCGACCTCTTCCGCTTCACTCACGCGGGTCAGGTACTGGCTGAGGATCGGCAGCTCGATCTTGGATTTCAGCGAAAGCCCGGGGCGCACCACCACGGCCTGCACATTGTAATTGAACAGCACGCCAATCAGCGCATCCTCCAGCGAGGGCACGATGACGGGTTCGTAAATGAACGGATCCTCGACGCGGCGCATCCTCAGCAGGTTCTGCCGCAAAAACCGTTCCTGCGATTCCGACACATCATCGACAATCAGAACCTCGAAATAGGGTCGCCCCAGGGCGCGGGCCTCTGGCGCAAGCGAGGCTTCGTCTTCGTAATCCTCGTTGTCGATTTCGTCGGACGACAGCGGAATCGACCGCCGTCGGTAGGCGCCCGATGTCAACGCCCGTGCGATGCGTCGGACCGCGGTGGAAAGATCGCCGGTATTGCCCAGCTGCAACAGTCGCCGCAGGTGCTCGAAGGCATGGATGCCGGGAAACGCCCAGTACCGTTCGATCGGGGCCAGCACCTCGAAGAGATGCTCGGCTGTGGTCATCAGCTTCTTGCCTTGCCGGCTGTCAGCGCGGTGCCGCGAGAGACCTTCAGCGGCCTCCCGCAATGCGCTCCAACGGTCAGCGCGCAGCTGTGTCGCGCTGTAATAGTCTCGGATCGATGGGAATTTCTTCTTCAATTGCAAGTTCAATACCTGCCCCCCTTTCTGACGCGTCCGGACCAGAGCCGCTATCCGGTCCGATTAACCTGAGCCCGCCTTTCCGGGAAAGGCAGTGTAGTAGTGCGGCGTGAGTATTGAGTGGTCGGCCTCTTCCAGCGAGGTTCTGGGATCCGGCGCCTGCAGCCCGCGCAGCGAGCCTTGCCCGGGTGTCTCCAGCGGGCCGAGCGTCTTGAGGTAGGCATCAGCACCGCTGGTGCGGTCGTAGACGGTGAATTCGGCCTCTCGGTCGCGGAAGCTCTTCAACACTTGACCCAGCCCCTTGAGGCCGGTTTCGCGCTGGCGCCGGACCTGGTCGAGGTCAATTTCGATTGGGAACATATCCTCCTGGCCTGCCGACTGATGCAGCACCGTGGCCGAGGGGTCGACGACGATGGAGCGGCCGACACCGCCGGCACCCAGCCCGTTCACGTCGATGACGTAACACTGGAACTGGGCCGCCGTCGCGCGGGCGATGGCCAGTTCCGCTTCCCGGTCGGTGGTGCCGGTCAGCACCGGATGCAACAGCACCTCCACCCCCTGGCTGGTCAGCTGGCGCGTGGTTTCCGGGAACCAGATGTCATAGCAGATCGACAGTCCGAAGCGGCCAACCTCGGGAACGTCGAACACGCAGAAGTCGGTGCCCGCCGATATTCCCGCCTCATAGGGGCGGAAGGGAAACATCTTGGAATACTTGGCGACGATCTCACCTGCCGGGTTGATCACGACCGAGCTGTTGAAGATCTGGCCGTCTTCGGTTTTTTCAAACATGGAGCCTGGGATCAGCCAGATGCCGAAGCGACGGGCATCCTCCTGAAACTGCTGCAAGGCATCGTTCGGGAACGGCAGTGCGAAGCGGTCCAGCGGCCCGAACGGCGCAAGTTCGGAAAACAGGACCATCTGCGTCCAGGGAAACCGGGCCATGAGAATTTCGATTCGGTGCCGCATGGCCTCGACATTCGAGTGCAGCGCGGCGACATGCATTTGAACACCAGCAATTGCAAAAGGTGTCATATTGGGTGGATCTCCAACTAACTGTGTTGCAGCCACTCTATTGGCGCATCGCCGTCCTGGCTAGGGTCACGACACGTTGGTTCTCGTGGCAGGCCGGGATTCGCCCGTCAAATCTCCGCGGTGGCCGCTGTCATCGCCCCGCCTGAATGGTCTCGCGGCGCACGCGCATCGGCTGGCCTTCCAACCAAAGGCGGCCGACAATCTGCTCTGGTGCCCCCCCTTTCTTTCGACTGGGTGACCACCGTGTTGAGCACCTCTTTAAATCGCACCAGCTTGTGGCGGCGCGCGCGTCTGGCAGCCGCAGCCCGTTGCGTAGTCACACAGTTGTAGCCGCGCAGATACGGCAGATCACGGTCTTCGAAGCGATTTCGCTTGATCTCGCGGTAGGGCCAGGATTCAGAACCAGTAGATGACGGTTGGCGTGGGCTCGACGGCCGAGAGGAAGACTTTCGGATATCTGTTCTATCGGGTGGCCACGCGCCTCCAGTCCTTGAACCTGCTGAACATGATCTCGAGGCCGGTTCGCCGCTTGTAACGGCTCTTGTCGTACTTGAACTGCGTCTTCCGCTGCTTTCGGCCGGGGCTGCAGGCTCGTATCCCCTTGTCCTGCAACGCTTCTCTGAACCACTCAGCGTCATAGCCGCAATCCCCTAGCAGCCAATTGACGTTCGGCAGGCCGCTGAACGGAAACGACCGTTACGTGGTGATTGCCGAATTGCAGAGGGTCATTCCGCGGCGGCGGTGTTTTCGGCGCTCGCTTTGCCGATCTCGAATTTTCGCCGTAGTTCCTCGAACTTCGCGCGCTCCTTTTTCTCGCGCTCCGCAGCCCGCTCGGCCTTGCGGGCTTCCGAGGCTTCAGACTTGGCCGCATCGTAGGCTTCCACGATGGCCTCAACTTCGGGAGGGCACTGCGGATGTTCCATAATGGAGCGGCGGTCCTTACTGTCGCAATTTCGCAGCCCAGTAGTATGCCCATTAACTCGCTTCAGAGCAGAGGGGACCTGGTGTTCTTTTCTGAAGAAAACGTCTGTACTACTTGGATGTATTCCCCGGCAATTGGCTTACAGCACTTTCCCCAGTATGAAATGGGCGCGACCTCAGAATTTCATGCTCCTGACGGCAGCGTTCTCTTGACCTCCCATAACAACGAAACAGGAGAAAATGTGCTTTGGGCCACCGATGGAACCCCCGGTGGAACAATCGAACTCATGTCGGGATACACGATCCGGATTCTAAGCGTGGTCGACGGGGTGGTCTACGTTTCTCATCGCGTCGAAGGCCAGGAATTCGCATCAGCCATTGACGGGAGCGGAACCCTAATTGGTACCGCAGATCTCCCCGGTGGCGCAAACTGGGGACTGGTGCAGCTGGGAGCCTTTGAAGCTGGTACTGCTGGACGTGATCGGATGACCGGTGGAGTTGGAGACGACACATTCTTGGGCCTAGCGGGTGGTGACCGTTTGCGCGGTCAGGGTGGCGACGATGTGCTGAAAGGGCATGGCGGCCGGGATGTGCTCTATGGAGCGGATGGTGACGATCTCCTTGAAGGCGGCGCCGCAAGAGACCGCCTGCTTGGCGGCCGAGGGAACGACACACTCAAATCAGGCACTGGGGATGATAGGCTTGTCGGCAGCTCTGGTCACGATTTGCTGCAAGGCCAGAAGGGCGACGATGTTCTTACAGGAGAGCGCGGCCGTGACACCTTTGTATTCAACCGGGACGACGGCAATGACACCATCACCGATTTTGAGCTTGGTATCGACCTGATCGAAATTGGTCACGGAGCGTCGCGATTGGGGCAGCTCCATTTCGAGCAGCAAGGCGACGATGCGGCCGTGAGCTTCCGCAACGTCGAAATCACTGTCGAGAATACGACTGTGGAAAAACTTCTGGGCGGCGACCACTTTTTTTCGTCTAAGCGGGCATGGCTTACAACTGGCTCGATAAAGGCCACTGCGCTGGGACTGCTATAGCGGCCCCGCGCCCCTACGCCTAGTCCCGTGCCATTTGCTGCATCCGCCGCAGGAGGACTTTGGCGCAGGCTTACCGGTTTCCGACCTTTCCGGTCCAGAAATAGGTTTCATAGACTGCTGTAAACCTGCGTTCGTACCTTTCGAGCCAAAAGGCGGTTGGATCTGGTCAAGGACCCTGGTTCGCTCCTGCAACCCTTCTTCGGACGGCCATTGTTTTTTGGGCCGCTGCGGAAACCGCCATGAAAGTGGCGGCAGGCCCTGCCAGCGCTGCGTCTTGATCCGGGGTTCCGTTTCTGTTTTGCATTGAATGAGGGCTGGCAAGGCGCATGCAGAGACCGCCCACTCCGGCAGTTTCTGGTGCGACGGTAAAAAGACGTAACCCGTTCGCCAGGGCTGCCACTCCGCTAGCTCTGCACGTCGGGATTTGTTGGCTTCGTCGCGCATGAAACACTAGCCCAAATGCGGCCGTAGCTCAGTGGTAGAGCATGAGGTTTCCACCCTCTGTGCGCCAGTTCGATTCTGGTCGGCCTCTCGTCCTCCTGTCCTCTTTTGACAGCGCTGACGCGCGCACGCGCGGGGAAGCCCCCGCAGGCTTGAAGAGCTTTAAGAGCTTTCCAACGTGCCGCTTGTCTCGAAAGAGCTGGAGCTGATCCTTGAAATCCAGACCGACGCTTTCTGGGAGGACGTTACGCCGGAGATGCTGAAGAACGTCCGCCGCCGCCGGAGACATCTGGCAGAACTCATCAAGCTCACTGAACGCAAAATCGTGATCACTGACTTTGGGGATGACATCGGTGAGGGTAATGCGATGCCCCGGGAGGCTGGCGGAGGCCATACCGGGCTCCTGCAGGGACTGCCTCCGGTCACTGCTTGAACATCAGGTTCGTTTCGCTCCCACCTGCGTACGCCTTACAAGGGCTCGACTGTGCCAGCGACAGCAATTGTTCTTACTGTCGAACGGTCTTTTCCGGGTGGTCTATTCTATGCTCCTCCGCCCGCCCCTTGCGGGCCGCTTCATGCGCAGCTTTGGCAAAGCGTCAAGCAGTAAGGTTTTCTCCCTTAGCTATCGCTGACCACCATGCCCGCAAACCAATCCGGCTTGAGCACTGGCCCGACTTCCTACAGCCACCTCACCATAGTTTGCGTTCGTTACAGCCGTGTTTTTTGAGCGCAAATATTTGCAACGCGGGCCGGGCCATTTTCGTTTGACGCTGCCTGCGACTCCGCTTATACGCCGATCCCACGACACCTGCCCAGGTGGCGGAATTGGTAGACGCGCTAGCTTCAGGTGCTAGTGTCCGTATGGACGTGGAGGTTCGAGTCCTCTCCTGGGCACCATTCCCCAAACAAGTGAGTTCAGCATTTTCTCCATGTTGTGTGTGGAAGATTGCTTCCGCCCGCGTAAACCAGCTTGCCCTGCCGCAGTTGAGTTTGACCGCCAAAGCGCCTATCTCCACTCCAGCACATGTCGGCGCGATGATCAGCAAAAGGGAATTCCAGTGGCCAACCACCTGTACAAGAACGATCTGCCCGACGGGCTGGACCTCGGCCCCGTTGTCGCCATCGATTGCGAGACCATGGGCCTGAACCCGCACCGTGACCGGCTTTGCGTGATCCAGATGTCAGGCGGTGACGGAAATGCCCATATCGTCCAGGTCGAAAAAGGCCAGACCGAAGCACCCAACCTATGCCGGATGCTGGAAGACCCAAATGTGCTGAAATTATTCCACTTTGGCCGCTTCGACATTGCCGCCATGCACCACGCATTCGGCGCCCTCGCGGCCCCGGTTTATTGCACCAAGATCGCCAGCCGCCTGGTCCGCACTTACACCGACCGTCATGGTCTCAAGAACCTGACCCAGGAACTCTTGGCCATCGACATATCCAAACAGCAGCAGATGAGCGATTGGGGTGCTGAAGAACTGACCGAAGCACAGCTCGACTATGCTGCCTCCGACGTGCTCCACCTCCACAAGCTGCGTAAAGCGCTGGACAAGCGCCTCGCCCGCGAAGGCCGTACCGAAATGGCGCAAGCCTGCTTTGATTTTCTCCCCATGCGTGCCAAGCTGGACCTGGCCGGCTGGCCCGAAATCGACATTTTTGCTCACTCATGACCGACACTGAAAAATTTCTCGTGACCGCGCGGCAGGTGATCACCGATGAAGCCAGCGCGCTGAACACCTTGGCTGAAAGTCTGGATGGGCGCTTTGCTGATGCGGTGCAGCTGATTCTGCAGGCCAAGGGCCGCATCATCATCAGCGGCATCGGCAAATCCGGCCACATCGGCCACAAGATCGCCGCGACCCTGGCCTCCACCGGCACGCCGGCCTATTTCGTGCATCCGGCCGAGGCCAGCCATGGCGACCTGGGGATGCTGTCCGAAGGCGATGTTGTGCTGGCAATCTCTAATTCGGGAGAGGCGCCGGAACTGGCCAATCTACTGATTTTCACCCGCCGTTTCGGGATTCCGCTGATCGGGCTGTCCAGCAAGATGGACAGCACCCTGATGAAGCAAGCGGATGTGCATCTGCAGATCCCCTCACTGGGCGAGGCCTGCGGTTTTGGCATGGTGCCTTCAATTTCCACCACGCTGACACTGGCAATAGGCGATGCGCTGGCGATAGCGTTGATGAAACACCGGGATTTCCGCCCGGAGAACTTCCGCGACTTCCACCCTGGCGGCAAACTGGGCGCGCAGCTCAGCAAGGTGCGCGACCTGATGCACGCCCGAGATGCCCTACCGCTTGTCACTGAGGACACCCCGATGTCCGATGCGCTGATCGAGATCAGCCAGAAGGGATTTGGAGTGGCAGGCGTGACCTCCGCAGATGGAGCGCTGGCCGGTATAATCACCGACGGCGACCTGCGCCGCCATATGGACGGTTTGCTGGACAAGAGCGCTGCCGAAGTCATGACCGCAAGCCCCGCCTCAATTGCTCCCGGCGCCATGGCCCAGGAGGCCGTCGCCGTTATGAACCAGCGCAAGATCACCTGCCTGTTCGTGGTTGATCCGGACAATGGCGGCAAGGCCGAAGGTCTCTTGCATATCCACGACTGCCTGCGCGCAGGCCTGGGTTGACGCAGGGCCAGGTGAGTAAAAGCATGGACAGTTATTCCAGAGCCGTTGCCTATCTCAAGGTGCTGCTGCCGCTGGCAGCATTGGTTCTGATGTCCACCATGTTCCTGATCTCCCGCGGAGTGAACACTGACGCGGTGATCCCTTTTGCCCAAAAGGAAATCGAAGACCGGATGAAAGGCCAGCAGGTCACTGCCCCCTTCTTTTCCGGCACCACCGCACAGGGCGACGAGATCATGGTTACCGCTGCACTGGCCCGTCCGGGCGGTGACGGCACACCTGCCGTCGCCAGCGATCTTTCCGCCGAATTCAATTTGGCTGAGGGCGGCAGGATCACGCTTAAGTCGGAAAGCGGCGCAATCCATCCTGGCCAGAATATGGCGCGCTTTAGCGGCAATGTGACTATCACCTCAGCAGACGGGCTGATTGTCGAGACCGAGGAACTGAACACAGCGTTAAGCGGGCTGGAAGCCAACAGCCCCGGTTCGGTCCGTGCGACAGGCCCAATCGGCGAACTGACCGCAGGTAATATGCGGATCGAAGCGAAAACCGGGGGCGGACCGGTCCATATACTGTTCAAAAACGGGGTGAAGCTGCTATACGATCCCCAGCAACCGGAAAGATAAACTGTGTCCTATTTGCGCGCATTGATTTTTTGCCTGCCGCTCGCGGTCTTTCCCGGCCTCGCGGCAGCGCAAACAGCATCCGTTGCTTTTGGCGCGGTCAAAGCCGATCCCAGTCAGCCGGTTGAAGTCACCGCCGACAATCTGGCGGTAAACCAAGCCAACGGCTCGGCAGAGTTTACCGGCAGCGTGCTCATTGTACAGGGCATCATGCGGCTGTCCGCTGACAAGGTTCTGGTGATCTACAAAACCGCTGGCGAAACTGAAGCCAAGGCCGGCATCGAACGGCTGGAAGCCACCGGCAATGTGGTTCTGGTCAGCGGTCCGGACGCTGCCGAGGCCCAACGCGCCGAATACACTATTGATCAAGGCACCATCGTGATGACCGGCAATGTGCTGCTGAACCAGAAAGGCGGCACACTGGCCTCCAACCGGCTTGAAGTGAACCTGACCACGGGCACCGCCAAAATGGCTGGCCGCGTGAAAACGATCCTAAACCCGGACGGCGGCAGAAACTGATGGCGAAACCTGGTCTGACCGTCACTGAAGGCTCCTCCGGGCTGCGCATTGAGAAACTGCGTAAATCCTACCGCAAACGGGTGGTGATCCGAGACGTATCGATGTCGCTGAACCGGGGCGAGGTGGTGGCACTTCTGGGTCCCAACGGGTCAGGCAAAACCACTAGTTTTTACACCATTGCAGGTCTGGTTTTCCCCGAAGCTGGCACCGTCAGCATCGACGGCCAGAACGTGACCGGCCTTCCTATGTACCGCCGCGCACGGCTTGGAATCGGCTACCTGCCACAGGAAATGTCGATCTTCCGCGGCCTGTCGGTCGAGGACAATATCTCTGCCGTGCTGGATATCTCGCAAAAGCACGAGCACAAGCGCCGCGAGCGCTTGGAAGAGCTGCTGTCGGATTTCTCGATCGAACATCTGCGTCGGGCTCCGGCGCTTGCGCTGTCTGGCGGTGAACGGCGCCGGGTCGAAATTGCCCGCTGCCTGGCTGCAGATCCGAAGTATCTGTTGCTTGACGAACCTTTCGCAGGTGTTGATCCGATCTCGGTCGGCGATATCCGCCACTTGGTTGCCGACCTCAAGAAGCGCGGTATCGGGGTGCTGATCACTGACCACAATGTACGCGAGACGCTGGAGATTGTAGACCGCGCTTATATCCTGCACGACGGCCAGGTGCTGATGTCCGGAAGCCCCGGGGAAGTGGTTGAAAATGAAAACGTCCGCCGGGTTTACCTGGGCGACAATTTCCGCATTTCCTAACCCTCGCGCTGGTGGCGAACCACCGGGAATTCTGCCTGAAAAGCCTTGGTTCTTTTTTCCGGGATATCCATTGACTCTCCCGCTGACTTGCCGTCGAATTGACTCATGGCATACGCGCAGTCCGATGCAATCCGCTTAATAGCCTTGGCAACAAGGCCCGGATGGATGCACCCGGACGGCTGGCCTGCCCCCCGGTTCCGGACCTGACGTGACAGCGCCAAGGATTGCCTTGGCGGCGGGCCCGGCCGCAATAATTCGTAAAGGAGATCACATGCGTTACAAAATAAGCGGTAAACAGATCGACATCGGCGAAGCTCTGCAGACACATGTGCAGAACGAGCTGGGTTCGGCCGTTCAAAAATACGCCGAACGGCCAACCGACGCGACCGTGGTCTTTTCCCGTTCGGCGCATGAATATGTGTGTGAAGCCACCGTCCATCTGTCGACCGGATTGAGCGCTCAGGCCAAGGCGCACGAAACCGAAATCTACGCCGCATTCGATGCCTGCTGCGAAAAAATGGAAAAGCAATTGCGCCGTTACAAGCGCCGGCTGAAGGATCACCACAAGGATCGCAGCGAACCGGTTGAACATCTGGGCGCCAATTCGTATATCCTCGCCTCAGAGGAAGCGGATTCCGAACCGGACTCGCTGCAGCCGATCATCGTCGCCGAAATGGAAACCCGCATACCGTCGCTGTCGGTCGGCGAGGCGGTGATGCAGATGGAGCTGGCAGGGGCACCGGTTCTGGTCTTCCGCAACGAAGGCAAAGACGGGTTGAATGTGGTCTACCGCCGCGAAGACGGCAACATCGGCTGGATTGATCCGTAATCACACCTAAGGCATCGGCGCCCCAGAGGGGGCGCCGGAACGGAGCAGACATATGCAGATTTCCAGCATCCTCAAGCCAGAGGCCGTCCGGGTAATCGGTGCGGCCTCAAGCAAGAAGCGCTTGTTCCAGGAAATCGCAGACATCGCTCAACTTGCATACGGGCAGGATGCCCAAGCGGCGGTCGAGGCCTTGCTGGACCGCGAAAGCCTCGGCCCTACCGGTGTTGGCCATGGCGTCGCACTGCCGCACGCCAGGCTCGACACGGTCAGCGAGGTTCGCGGCATCTTCCTGATCCTGGAAAAGCCGCTGGATTTCGGAGCGGTTGACCGCCAGCCTGTGGATATTGCCTTTGCCCTGTTTGCTCCGGAAGATGCCGGCGTCGAGCATTTGAAGGCCTTGGCGCTGGTGTCACGCACCCTGCGCGAACAAAGCTTCTGCACCAAACTGCGCGCCAACCACGACCCGGCTACGCTATACACCATACTGACAGAAGATCAGTCCGTCCAAGCGGCCTGAATTCTGCGCTATGTCTGCCGCCCCCTGATTTTGCGGGCTTTTCAGCCTGCGTTCCTTCGGTCAGAAGCCACCTCTCCCCGGGTTCTTTTCCACACACTCTCCCGCCAGCCATCGGCCGCCATTTCACGGCACTCTTCGCATCGGTCCGTGCAGCAGCCTCCGATAGCCGGATGTTGCCCTGATTTGAAAAGTTCCGCCCCAAATGCGGCGCCAGGCCCAAAGCCGCCCTGGAGGTGGCCCAAGCCAAACCTCCGGCGGGTGCGGGAGCACGGCACCTGTTTTAACGCAGGCGGATCAGCCTGCACGCCAGGGACCAAAGCCAAACGCCAGATAATCGCGCTGGTACACCGAAGCGATAAGCGCCTCCAGATCCGCGTCGTATATATCATCCAGCCCAAAGGGCGCCTGGGGTGCAACAGCCGGAACTTCGCCTGGCTCCAACCGGCCCTGCCTGCGGGCCAGTTCGGGCAGATCTTCACTCATCTCCGCCTCGCGGATCAGCAAATCCGGCGGCCCAAGTTCAGCGAACCCGGCCAGCGTCTGGCTTTGGCTGATCCACTCCGCATCCACCCGGATCGAAGTCTGCCCTGACAGATTGGCCCGGACGAATTTCAGAAAACCGGTAAAAGCGTCCCGGTGCTGCGCCCGAGTATAACTCTCATCCGGTCCCTCTTCGGGCAAAATCAGCCCGAACTGCCGCCGCAGCGTATTGCGGATGGCACGGTAGCTGCCTTCGCCGGCATTCAAGATCCGGTGGCAGAACACCGCGTGGGCCCGCATCGCGGGGTGACGCAAAACGGTAAAACTGCGGAACCCCTTATTGCCGCGCTTCCACTGGCGCAGCTGTTTCTGGTTCATGCCCTGGATCAGCCCGTCTGGCGCCACGTGATCCAGCCCGCCCATCCATTGCACAACTTCCTTATCCGGTCCGCCCTTGATGGGCATGTACAAAAGCGGCGTCACCACTCCCGCCACATAACCAGGGACCGCCGGGCCGCGGCGCGGCTCGAAATTGGGGGTGCGGGTGAGGTTGAAGCGGTCCAAGCCCGACAGCGCCTCTTGCATTGCCTCAGGGTTTGCCACCTTGGCCAGCACCGGCGCAGGGTTCTGCCGCTTGAGGCTCCCATCCAGTGCCTCCAGCTGTTGCGAAACGCCCAGCCAGCGCGCCAGCCCGTTCATCACTTCAACGCTTTGCAGGTCCTCGTAAGCCACGTAGAACGCCGTCTGCCCCAGCGCCTGCAACCGGTTCAGCAGCGTGACCTGGAAATCTTGCAGTGCCTCCACATGAGCGGAAAATTCCAACGCATCAAACTGCGCCTTGGCTTCCTTGCGGCGTTTTACATCGGTTAGCTTCCATTGCCCGGTTGCCTTGGCAATCTTCCAGGACACATAGCTGTCCAGCGGGTTGCGGGTCAGGATGATCTTGGCACAGCGCGGATCTTCTAGCATCAGATCCAGAACCCGCGGATCATGGTCATGGAAATAACGGCAGCCGCCCAGCGCCTTTGGATCTGATTTGATCTGTTGAATCAACCGGACCGGATCCGCCTCCCGCATGGCCTGGGTCACCCCCAGAATATCGCTTTTATTAGGATAGCCGATGAAATGCGGATTGAAGGCTTCGCCGTGGCAGGTAAGCCCGTCAAAAGCATTCAGGTTGGTCTCCAGAAAATTGGAGCCCGTCCGCATTTCTGCAAAGACAACAAAATAATCGAACAAAGAAGCAGACATTAGATTTTATCGCACCAGATAGGGTTTGCGCTGCGGCTTGGAGAGGCTGACTGGGCTTTTCTCAACTGGAAAATCTCCCATCAAATAGGGATGCATGCCCTGGTTTTTGAGATTCTGCAGGAACTGCCCAAAGCCCTCAAGGTTCGTCATCTTGGGCGCCTCGCTCAGATGACGTGCTGCCAGAGGGCCGATTTCGTCAATGATCGTCTGCAGCGGCTCCATCGGTGCCTCCACAAACTCAGCCATGCTCCAGATCCGCACCCGTGCCTTGGTCCATTGCGAGCGCAGGATCTGCAGCTGCTCAGCCTCTGTCTGCTGCAGTTTTGCCGCTTTCTGCCGGAGTTCTGAGAAATTGCAGTTGGACTTGAACAACGGCACCGCCCAGGCACCGCTGATGACAGAAATCTGCACATTGGCATCCCGCGCCATCAACCAGTTCACTGCCTGATTGTCGCCGGGTCCGAACTGAAAACACTGGCGTTCGCCGCGGGTGTTCCAAATCAGGCTGGTCAGAAAGCTTTCCGGATTATAGTCGCGGATCTTAGCATGGCTGTTGAGGCAGCCATTGATCAAGCTCTGCCCTTCAGAGAACGCCGCCCCTTGCGGTGCGAATATGTGCCCATGAACACGCGCGCCCGTGGTTCGGGCCAGCCAGCCCTCAAAATCGTCGAACAGTTCCGTAAAGCCTTGGAACACCGAATAGGGGCTGGATGTAATGCCATTCTCCGAGCCTTGGTCGGGAAACCGGCTTTGCATGTATAAACCGGGCCTGCCGCGGGTGCGCCGCTCTACCGCCTTAGCAAAAATCCGGTCGATCTTTCCCGGGTTCGGCTCAGTCCGTTTCATCGCACCAGCAGGGTCGGTCAGAAACGCCTGATACAGGCGTTCAGCATGAGGCCAGATCTTGCGGGCAACAAAGCAATCGGACCGGCGCAGAAGCTGCAAATGATCATCGTAGAAGATATGCGGCTTACCCTGAAAATCGAACTTCGACAGCGTCAGAGAGCGGCTTTCGATATTACAGGAATACTGCCGCACTAGAGTCTGGAAATAACTCTCATCCGGAATCCAGACCTTGCGGAAAAAGGTATCATAAACCGGACGTTCCGGATCCTCAAGGATCGCCGACAGGGTATGGCGGGTCAGGCACCACCATTGGCTGCCCATATGCGGGACAAGACCGGGCGGGATCCGGCGCATGAAACGCAGTTTGCGCTGCAGATCCACGTAACGGTCAAACAGATAACGGTGTTTCTTCCAGGAAAATGGGAACCTAAGCGTGAAACGCTCATGGCTTAGCCCGCCGACAATCCACGGCACATCCGCAGTGGTGGCGCTTTCAATAAAATCGGTGCGCGGGCGGGCTGCCAGGTAATCGATCAGCTCCTGCACCGGCCGGAGCGGCAGGCACGACCCTGAAGCCAGATAGACATGGCGCACTTGCGGAAACTCCGCCAGCATCACTTCGGACGCCGATTGCGAAGCCGCAACAATTCCCCAGGTGCCCCATTCGCACCGATGGCGGGCGGAAAACCTGACCAGCGGGTCATCCGCCAGCGCGTCTTTGAAACGCGTGAACGCCTGTTTCCCCACGTTGCGGTCAACATGCAGCACCACCGGGCAGCCGCTGGCTGTCCAGTGCCGTACCACCTGCGCCGCCCGCTCCAACGCGGTGTGCACCAGCATGACGACCCCGACCGCGCTCATGCCCAGTTTCCTTTGGACATCATCCCCAAAATCTCAAGCTGGCGCCAGTTGATGTATTTTTCACTCCATTTGCACCACAGCTCGGGTTGATCCTCCAGCCTTCCTGCATAGGCCTTGTACTCTGCGGAGCCAGCATAATGCTGCCCGCGGACCAGCTCCTCCTGCGCCTTAACAGTGAAGGTATCGAGGAATTTAGTATGCAAGAGCGCCCCGCTTGCCTTCTCGCCGCCATCAGCCTCATAGACCTGGTTCAATCCCCGCGGCAACAGCGCGTGGGTAGAGCTGGCATAGGCATAGCGGCGGTGCCATTTGACCAGCGGGATCTTGTTCAGCGCCGGCGCCCGCTGGGGCTGGTCTGCAAAAAACACCCGCGACCGCGGCCCGCCTTGGATCCACAAATTGCCGTATTCCGGGTTGCGGCGGATCGTGTAGTTGCCGCTGTCGAACCAATGGGCAATCTCCAGCGGGTTCTGCCCCGGCTGGTACGGAACCTCGCCAATTCTTCCCTTGGGATAGACATCGATCAGCATGGCCGAAAAACTGCGGATCGCCGAATTGTCCAGCCAATCTGTCAAAGCGCGGATCGGCCGGGTATCGCAGAACGGGTAGATAAAGAATTCATCCGGATCCACCACCAGAACCCAATGCCCATCCGCATATTTGCGTTTGAGGCCGTTCATCCAGTCAATGCCGAAGCCGGAACGCTTGTAGCTCGCTGTCGTGTGCCACAGAGAAACATCGTCCATGCCGCGCAGATAGTCCGCGCTGCCATCGGTGGAGCCATTGTCAATAAACAGGAAATGATTAATTCCCATGCCGCGGTAATACTGCAAGAAATAGGGCAGCCGGATCTGCTCGTTGCGCATGGTGCAGACCAGCAGGATATCCCCCGGCCGGATTGCCTTGGTCTTGTCCTGCACAGTCGTTAGCTCACTGGATTTGCGCACCGCACGGATCAAACGCCGCTTGCGCCGCAACCGCATCCGGTAAGAATCCCAAAGCCCCACGTTCACTCCAAACTAATATCCAGGGAGCGCGCTCACCCGTACAGGTCTAACAGAACCTGCCTCAAGTTTCCGCACAATATGTCACGAGCATATTGTATTAACAACGAATTTAGAAACAGTTACGCATCCGCACGGCCTTGCTGCAACAGTACTGTGGCTGTTCGGCAAGTCACCAGATGATCGGCGTCATCAACCCGGAGTTTGCCAGCTGCTCCGGACCCCGGTACCGAACCGATCCAGAATGCCACAAGTCCGGAGTTCCCGAGATTTCGTCATAGTAACCGTCAAACTGAAGCGGCGTATGAAAGTGCTGCTGCCGCTGCTTTTCTGTTGCTGACTTTAAAACAATCTCAGGCAGGAACTTGGTGTGCAGCAGTACTCCTGAGGGATCCGGCCCTCCCGGCCCGTCATAGAGCGCATTCATCTGTGGAGGCAGAAGCGAATGGGTTGAGTTCATGTAGGAATAGCGCCGGTTCCAACGGATCAGCGGCAGTTTGTTTAATGTCGGCGAACGTTCTGGCTGCTCCTGGAAAAAAACTCTTTCGCGGGCGCCGCCCTGGACCCAAAGGTTGCCCATCGGCTGCTGCCGCACAGCCCGGTATGGACCCGCGTCAAACCATTGCAGAATTTCACACGGGTCCTGTCCCGGAGCATAGCTTTGCGCGCCCAGCGCCCCCTTAGGATAGAGATCGAGCATCAAAGCGCCAAAACCCCGGCGCCCTTGCTGTTCCAGACTTTGTGTCAAGTCGTCCAGCCCGCGCTTTTCCATACCGGAATAGACCAGCAGCTCATCCGCATCCACCGTCAGACACCAGCGCCCATGCCCGTAGCGGATCAGCAGCCAACCCAGCCAGTTGAGCCCAAAGCGCGCCTCCCGGTAGCTGGCAGCGGTCTGCCAAACGGAAACATCGCACTGCTGGGCCAGATATTCAGTGCTCCCGTCATCACTGTCGTTATCGACAACCAGGAAATGCACAGCGCCCAGCCGCCGGTAATACTCCAGGAAATAGGGCAGCCGGGTAATCTCGTTGCGCAAAACGATAAAGACCAGAACCCCGTTTCCGGGGATCCGGTCTGAACTGCCAGCCATTTTGCGCATCTGGCGACGGGCCCGCAACGCCCGCCACAGCATCCGCCGCCGCTTCCACCGCATCCGGTAGGCCCCGGCGAGGCCCAGAGGCGGCATGTCAGGGGCGGCGGAGCGCGTCATGCTCAGGCCTCGTAGTGACCTGTCTTATGCCACTCCCAGGCGTCAGCGATCATCACCTCCAGAGTGGAGCGGCACGGCTCCCAGCCCAAATCGGTGACCGCACGGGTCGAACCCGACACCAGCTTGGTGCAATCCCCCGCGCGGCGCTCACCTGTGTTGCAAGGCACCTTCTGACCGGTCACCGCCTCAGCCTTGTCCATCACTTCGCGCACGGAAAAGCCAGAACCGGTGCCAAGGTTGAACACCTGGCTGCCCTTGCCCGCCTCCAGCCACTTCAACCCCAAGACATGCGCGTCCACCAGATCGCAGACATGCACATAATCGCGGATGCAGGTGCCGTCCGGAGTATCGTAATCGGTGCCGAAGATGGTCAGCGCAGCGCGTTTGCCCGCAACCGCATCCAGCACCAGCGGCACCAGATGGGTCTCCGGGCGGTGGAACTCGCCCACCTCTGCCTCAGGGTCAGCACCCGCCACGTTGAAATAACGGAAGATCACCGAACGCAGCCCGTTCGCAGCCCCGAAATCTTTGAGAATATCCTCAACCGCGCGCTTGGAGGCCCCATAGGCATTCAGCGGCAGCTGCGGCGTGTTTTCGTCCAGCACCACATTGTCATGCTCACCATAGGTGGCACAGGTCGAGGAGAACACGAAGTCCAGGCAGCCTGCCGCTACTGCGGCCTCAATCAGATTGAGCGACCCGCCGGTGTTATTGGCCCAATAGCGGCCCGGCTCACTCATCGCTTCGCCCACTTGGCTGAGCGCCGCGAAATGCATCACAGCAGCCGGCTGATACTTGGCAAACACCTCATCCAGCCGCATCCGGTCGCTCAGATCGCCCTTTTCAAACGGACCGAATTTCACCGCATCCTGCCAGCCGGTTACCAGGTTGTCGTAGGTTACCGGAATATAGCCCGCCGCTTTCAGCGCTTTGCAGGCATGCGAACCGATATAGCCGGCACCACCGGTTACAAGTATATGTGTCACTGTCTCTGCCCCATGCAGGGCCGCCCTGTGAGGCGGCCAGAGTGGTTATTGCGCGGCTTTGCCAACCTGCGCGATCTCGGAAATATAGTTCATCAGATCGTCACGCAGCTCTTCGCGTGCCAGTGCAAAGGCCACGGTTGCCTGCAAAAAGCCCGCCTTGGAGCCGCAGTCAAACCGCTGGCCGCGGAACCGGTAGCCGTAAACCGGCACGTCCTGCGCAATGTCCTCGGCGATGGCGTCGGTCAGTTGGATCTCGCCGCCCGCACCCGACTTCATCTTGTTGAGGTTCTTCAAAACCGAAGGCGACAGGATATAGCGGCCGATCACCGCCAGGTTCGAAGGCGCTTCGCCTGCACTAGGTTTTTCCACCATACCATTTGCCGCAACCACCTGCCCCATGTCGTCCTTCACATCAAGGACCCCGTAAGAGGACGTCTTTTCAGGCGGGACCTCCATCGCTGCGACCATATTGCCGCCGGTTTCCTCATAGGCTTCGACCATCTGCTGCAGGCACGGTTTTTCCGCTGCGATCACGTCATCCGGCAAGATCACCGCAAAGGGCTCATTGGCGATCAGCCGACGCGCGCACCAGACAGCATGACCCAGGCCCAGCGCCTTGTGCTGGCGGATATAGGCAATAGCACCTGATTCCATATTGGTGCCTTGCAGCAAGTCCAGCAGGTCTTGTTTGCCCTTTTTTCGCAACTCCTGCTCCAGAACCGGCGAATGGTCAAAATAGTCTTCCAGCGCACCTTTGCCGCGCGAGGTGACGAAAATGAACTCTTTGATCCCGGCTGCACGCGCCTCATCGATGGCGTATTGCACCAGCGGCCGGTCGACCAGAGTCATGATTTCCTTCGGAACGGATTTGGTTGCGGGAAGGAATCGGGTTCCCATACCTGCGACGGGAAAAATTGCCTTAGTTACCTTTTTACGCATGGCGCTCTCTCAATACTAAAATTCCAGGCCGGTTACCGCTTTCACACTCCCTCGGGGAAGGGTGAAACTCCGCGAGACCTGGCTGTCCCCAACATTTTGCGATGCCGCTGCCATCGGCCCCTGGCTGCATCTCTATAGTGTGTATTTACCTGTGTCAGTACCTACTACCATTCTCCGCCTACTCGTGACCCATCTTCTTCATCATCGCTTCCAGCCGCGGCACGTCTTCCGGGTTATTAAGTTCCCAAAACTCGCGCCCTCGGGAATCGACTTCGACACACAGAACTTTGCGGCCGTTTTCCAGGAAGCGCAGCTGTTCCAGCCCTTCCAGATTCTCCAGCGGCCCCGCCGTCCAGCCAGAATACGCCGACAAGGCGTCCGGGCGGTAGGCATAGACACCGACATGATGAAAGACCGGCGTAACTTCGCCATCCCCAAAGGCCTGCGCGCAATACGGAACCACTTCTTTAGAGAAATAGAGCGCACTGCGGTCTTCGGCAAATACTGCGGTGGTGCCGCCGACCCGGCCGGCCTGGCGATCGGCCAGAAGACTGTTCAGCATCCCGCCATTGCAGCGCAGCACCGGCGTCGCCAGCCCCATGCCGGGGGAGGCGCGCAGCCCCGCCACCAGATCCTCGACAAACCAGTGCGGTGTCAGCGGGGCGTCGCCCTGCAGGTTCACCACAACCTCATACTCGCCGCCCAACGCTGCATGCGCCTCGGCACAGCGCTCGGTACCATTGCCGCAAGTTTCCGAAGTCATCACCACCTCGGCGCCGAAAGCCTCGGCTGCCCGCTTGATGCGATCATCATCCGTCGCCACAACCACCCGGTCCGCTCCTTGCACCGAACAGGCTGCACGCCAGGACCGTTCCACCAGCGAACGGGCCTCGCCGGTGGCGCCGGTGAGCGGCACCAGCGGCTTGCCGGGATAGCGGGTCGAAGCGTAGCGGGCGGGGATGACGATCAGAACAGACATCAGGCTTTCTTCAGCTCCACAGCCGGTGCATAGGCGATGAAAAACGGGTTCGCATAGCCTTCCTTGCCGTAAACAAGCGGGGAGTGATCGTCAAAACGCACGACTTTTCCGCCAGCTCCTGCGAGCACCGCATGACCGGCAGCTGTGTCCCATTCCATGGTGCGGCCGACACGCGGATACAGATCCGCCTCACCGGTGGCCACCAGGCAGAACTTCAGCGAAGAGCCGGCGCTCTTGCTGTCTCTCACATTGTACTTGCCGATATAATCGTCAGTTGCCTGATCGCGGTGCGATTTCGACGCCACCACCATCAATGCGGCATTGTCACTGCTGGCGACCCGGATCGGATTTGTTTCACCGATAGTGTCCGGATCAAACGCGCCGGTCTCCTCCACAGCGCTGCCATCCGCCAGCGTGAAGAACATCCGTTCCTTGGCAGGAGCATAGACCACACCGCGGGTCGGCACGCCCTTTTCCACCAACGCGATATTCACGGTGAAATCGCCGCGCCGGTGAATGAATTCCTTGGTACCATCCAAAGGATCGACGATCAGAAAGGTATCGCCGCGCTCTTTGTGCGAGTCGGATTGTTCTTCGGTGACCAGCATCATGTCCGGGAAGGCCGCCCGCAGACCTTCAGAGATCAGCGCATCTGCAGCTTCATCCGCCGCCGTTACCGGGCTTTCGTCGGATTTCACCTTCACGTCGAAATCGTCGGAATTGTAGATTTCCATGATCTTTGCGCCGGCCTCAATTGCCAGCCGGCGGATCACGGGCACCAGGTCTTCATATGTCACGCGGATCTCCCTAGCACGGGTTTAATTGAAAATTTGCCTCTTGCCCCTTATGATGCGCAGATACCAGAACGGCAAGCAGCCGCATTGAATTCGAGCAGAGAATACAGGTCTCATGTTTCAACAGCGCACGCAGCAATCCTCGGTGTCCGGGCTCCTCACACTAAGCGAGGTGGTCTTCCATTCGGTCGTGCGCAGTGTCCGATCCAAGCACAACAATGCTTTTGCGGCCCTGGCACTGAACATCCTGCAGGCCGTCCTCTTCGTTGCAGCTTTTTTTGCCATGTTTGCGCTGCTAGGCCTGCGCGGCTCCGCCATTCGCGGCGACTTCCTGCTCTATGTTATATCCGGTGTGTTCCTGTTCATGGTCCACACCAAGACCGTCGGTGCCGTTGCCAGCGCCGAGGGCCCGAGCAGCCCGATGATGCAGCATGCGCCGATGAACACGATGGTTGCCATTCTATCCGCCGCCATCGGCGCGCTGTACATTCAAGTCTTTTCACTGTTCATCATCCTGTTTGTCTACCACGTCGCATTCACACCGGTGCATATTGAAGAGCCTATACCTGCCTTTGGCATGATTTTGCTGGCCTGGACCACTGGCGCCTCAGTCGGGCTGGTGTTCCTGGTGCTGAAACCTTGGGCGCCTGGGCTGGTGAGTATTCTGACGATGATCTATCAACGGGCCAATATGATCGCCTCGGGCAAGATGTTCCTGGCCAACACGCTGCCCAGCTTCATGCTTGCCATGTTCGACTGGAACCCGCTGTTTCACTGCATCGACCAGGCCCGCGGCTTTGTCTTTATCAACTACAACCCGCATTTCAGCTCCTGGCAGTATGCAGCCTGGGTAGCGCTGGTGCTGATCGTGATTGGCCTGATGGGCGAATTCTACACCCGCCGCCAGGTCTCCATCAGCTGGGGCGCGCGGCGGTAACCGCAAAACCGGTCCAGGTTTTTTTTCAAAAGGCTTAGCAAAAGATAGCCACGACACCATTGCGCTGCACTGGCATCACGTGACCATTCTGAGTGTTAAGTTGATCCGCCCGCCCTTGGGCAGCAGCCGTGAGGATTTGAACCGGATCCGGTCTATCCCATGATAGGTCAGCCGCGCCTCGCCGCCCATGACCACCGCATCGCCAGAGCTGAGCCAGATCGATTCCGTCTTGCCGCCGCGGCTGCGGTTGCCGATCCGGAACAGCGCATCATCTCCCAAGCTGATTGACACGACAGGGTAAGAGAAATCCGCCTCATCCTTGTCCTGATGCAGCCCCATCCGGGCGCCCTCGCCATAGTAGTTCAGCAGGCAGCACTCCGGCTCACGTTCCAGTCCGGTCAGCGCGTGCCAGATCTCCAGTACCGCCTCCGGGATATCCGGCCACTTGCGCCCGGAGGGCTGCTGTTCCGCATAGCGGTAACCGGAGGCGTCAGAATACCAGCCGAACTGCCCCGCCGACGTCATCCGTACCGACATCTGCCCGCCGCCCCGCACCTTGGGGGAAATCAGCGGCGCCGCTTTCAGCACCGGCCGCAACGCGTCTATCAACGCCGCTTGCCGGTCCGGACCAAGGAACCCCTTGTAGACATCGAAATCGCGCACACGCAGCAAGGTCATTGCCGTTCATCCATCCTTAACCATAGCCCTTGCAAAAAAGCGTATTGATTCACGCCTCCGGGCGTGCCTGAGCGCTTGCAGGGCCGTTTTCACGTCCCTATATACGCCGGGACGCGGCAAGGTGCAGACCAAACCGCAACTTCCATCGGGGCCAGGATGCCGCAACGGGTTCAGGCCTCGGGTAATCGCCTTGAGTAGTAAAAAGGGATCGCAAATGAGCAAAGTTATCGGCATCGACCTGGGTACCACCAACTCCTGCGTGGCCATCATGGATGGCTCCCAGCCCCGCGTGATTGAAAACGCCGAGGGCGCACGCACAACCCCGTCAATTGTTGCCTTCACCGACGACGAACGCCTGGTCGGCCAGCCGGCCAAACGCCAGGCTGTCACCAACCCCGACAACACCGTGTTCGGCGTTAAGCGCCTGATCGGCCGCCGGTTCGACGACGCCGCAGTCGCCAAAGACAAGAAGATGGTGCCGTTTTCCATTATCAACGGCGGCAATGGCGACGCATGGGTGGAAGCCAAGGGTGAGAAATACTCCCCTTCGCAAATCTCAGCCTTCACCCTGGGCAAGATGAAAGAGACCGCGGAATCCTACCTGGGCGAGGAAGTCACCCAGGCGGTGATCACTGTCCCGGCCTATTTCAACGACGCACAGCGCCAGGCTACCAAAGACGCCGGCAAGATCGCAGGCCTCGAGGTACTGCGTATCATCAACGAGCCGACCGCGGCTGCGCTGGCCTACGGCCTCGACAAGGAAGATACCCAGACCATCGCGGTTTATGACCTCGGCGGCGGCACCTTCGACGTGACCATCCTGGAAATCGACGATGGCCTGTTCGAAGTGAAGTCGACCAATGGTGACACCTTCCTGGGCGGCGAAGATTTTGACATGCGTATCGTCAACTACCTGGCGGACCAGTTCAAAAAGGAAAACGGTGTCGATCTGTCCAAGGACAAGATGGCCCTGCAGCGCCTGAAAGAGGCCGCTGAGAAAGCCAAGATCGAACTCTCCTCCACCTCGCAGACCGAGATCAACCAGCCGTTCATCTCGATGGACCCCTCCTCGGGCCAGCCGCTGCACATGGTGATGAAGCTGACCCGCGCCAAGCTGGAAAGCCTGGTCTCCGACCTGATTAAGCGTTCGATGGACCCGTGCAAGGCGGCCCTGAAGGACGCTGGCCTGTCCGCTTCCGACATTGACGAAGTGGTTCTGGTCGGCGGTATGACCCGTATGCCGCGTGTCATCGAAGAAGTGACCAAATTCTTCGGCAAGGAACCGCACAAAGGTGTCAACCCTGACGAAGTGGTTGCCATGGGCGCGGCCATCCAGGCCGGCGTTTTGCAGGGCGACGTCAAGGACGTGGTGCTGCTCGACGTGACCCCGCTGTCCCTGGGCATCGAAACCCTGGGCGGTGTCTTCACCCGCCTGATCGACCGCAACACCACCATCCCGACCAAGAAAAGCCAAGTATTCTCGACCGCGGAAGACAACCAGAACGCCGTGACCATCCGCTGCTTCCAGGGCGAGCGTGAAATGGCCGCCGACAACAAGATGCTCGGCCAGTTCAACCTCGAGGAAATCCCGCCGGCACCACGCGGCATGCCGCAGATCGAAGTGACCTTTGACATCGACGCCAACGGCATCGTATCGGTCGGCGCCAAGGACAAGGCGACTGGCAAAGAACAGCAGATCACCATCCAGGCATCGGGCGGCCTGTCCGACGACGACATCGAAAAGATGGTCAAGGACGCCGAGGAGAACGCCGAGGCGGACAAGGAGCGCCGCGAGCTGATCGAAGCCAAAAACCAAGCCGAATCGCTGATCCACTCGACCGAGAAATCGGTGGAAGAGCATGGTGAAAAAGTTGATCCGTCCACCGTCGAGGTGATCGAGCTGGCCGTGGCTGCGCTGAAAGACGAACTGGAAAACGAAAAAGCGACCGCCGAGAAGATCAAATCCGGCATCCAGAACGTCACCGAAGCTGCGATGAAACTGGGCGAGGCGATCTACAAAGCACAGGCTGAAGCGGACGGCGAAGAAGAGCCGGCCGCGGCGGACGAGGCTGCAAGCCCGGCGGATGACGACATTGTTGACGCGGAATTCGAAGACCTGGACAACGACAAGCGCTAACGCCTGATACACAGGCCATAGCGGGCCGGTCCGGACCCCGGACCGGCCCATTTTCGTTGAGGCAGATGGGGTTATCCGATGTCAAAACGCGACTATTACGACGTTCTGGGCGTGGCCAAAGGCGCCACCGCAGACGAAATCAAAAAAGGCTTTCGCAAGAAGGCCAAGGAACTGCACCCCGACCGGAATTCTGATAATCCGGACGCCGAATCGCAGTTCAAGGAAGCCAACGAGGCTTACGACGTCCTGAAGGACGCCGAGAAAAAGGCAGCTTATGACCGCTTTGGCCATGCAGCCTTTGAAAACGGTATGGGCGGCGGACAGCGCGGCGGACAGGGCCAGGGCTTTGGCGGCGGCGACTTTTCCTCTGCCTTCTCTGACGTCTTCGATGATCTGTTCGGCGACTTCATGGGCGGCCAGCGCGGCGGCGGCGGCGGACGGCAGCGGGCCTCCCGCGGAGCTGACCTGCGCTACAACCTTCGGGTCTCGCTTGAGGACGCCTTTGGCGGCTTGCACAAAACCATCAAAGTGCCCACTTCGGTCTCTTGTACCTCCTGCGAGGGCACCGGCGCCGAGGGCGGTGTGGAACCGACCACCTGCCCGACCTGCTCCGGCATGGGCAAGGTCCGCGCCCAGCAGGGATTTTTCACCGTTGAGCGCACTTGCCCGACCTGTTCGGGCTTGGGTCAGATCATCAAGAACCCGTGCAAGTCCTGCCACGGCCACGGCCGGGTGGAAAAGGACCGCTCGCTGTCAGTGAACATCCCCGCAGGGGTCGAAACCGGTACCCGCATCCGCCTCGCAGGCGAAGGCGAAGCCGGCCTGCGCGGCGGCCCGCCAGGCGATCTCTACATCTTTGTCGAAGTTGCTCCGCACAGCCTGTTCGAACGCGACGGTAACAACCTCTACTGCCGGGTTCCGGTCAGCATGGCCAAGGCAGCCCTTGGCGGCTCCATCGAGGTGCCGACTATCGACGGCGGCCGCGGCAGGGTGCAGATCCCCGAGGGCAGTCAGTCAGGCCGCCAGATGCGCCTGCGCGGCAAAGGCATGCCGGCGCTACGCGGCGGTGCCACCGGCGACATGTTCATCGAACTGGCTGTGGAAACACCGGTCAACCTCACCGCCCGCCAGAAAGAGCTTTTGCGCGAGTTTGAGGAAATGTCCGAGGACAACACCAACCCCGAATCCCGCAGCTTCTTCTCTTCGGTGAAAAGCTTCTGGGACGGGATGAAAGGCTGAGCAAACACCCTGCAAAGGCTTGGGAACGTGCGGACCCCGGGCCTTTGCCGGAAAGCGAGCCAATCAAAAGCGCCCCCGCCGGGGCGCTTTTCTTTTTATTTGCGGCCTGGACTGAGACCGAAGACGCCGGCGGAAAGCCCGCCAGGCTTGCGGTGCGCGGCATCCCTTTTTTTCCCCCTGGAACGGTGCACAAGGGATGCACGCATGCCCCCGGCTGCCGCCGCATCGCGGGTCGCCTTAACACTTTATCAACTATGATGACCGCACCATGGCGCCATGGCACAGGACCCGTCATTTAAGGACGTCTCCCTGCCGTTGTTCCCAGGCAGCGGCGAGGCCTCATCGCCCCCCCTCTCCTCTGGCTACCTGCCCTCATATATCAAGGATCACCGCGCCCGCCTGCGCGACCGTTTCATGAAGGGCGGTGCTGCGGCAATGCCGGATTACGAGTTGCTGGAACTGGTTCTTTTCCGCTCTATTCCACGCCGGGATGTGAAACCAGTGGCTCGGCAGCTGCTTGATAGATTTGGAGATTTCAACCGCGTCGTGTCCGCCTCCCCCGAACGGCTGGCGGCTGTCAAAGGCATTGGTGATGCTGTGATAACCGACCTCAAAGTGCTCGAGGCTGCTGCTCACCGCATGGCCCGAGCCCGCGTCATGCAGCGGCAGGTGATTTCCAGCTGGGATGCGCTGCTTGACTACTGCCACACCACCATGACGCATCTGGAAACAGAGCAGTTCCGGATCCTGTTTCTGGACCGCAAGAACGTACTGATCGCCGACGAAGAACAGGCCCGCGGCACCGTGGACCATGTCCCGGTTTACCCCCGGGAGGTTGCCAAAAGGGCTCTTGAGATCAATGCCAGCGCATTGATTTTAGTGCACAATCACCCGTCCGGAGATCCAACGCCTTCAGACAGTGACCTCAGTATGACCACTCAAGTTCAGGCCGCTCTCTCTGCGCTTGGCATCACCCTGCACGATCACCTGATCATCGGTAAATCCACCGAACTAAGTTTTCGCGCCCAAGGCTATCTCTAACTGCTCAGCGCGATGCCCGGCCCCGGGGGTTTACTGGGAACCCTGGCTGACCCGAAAAGCACTTCAGCACCTGCCTGGGGATGTGCGTCAGCGTACCCAGACCTCAACCCGCCGGTTGATCTGGCGGCCCCATTCGCTGTCATCACAGGCCATCGGCAGCGCTTCTCCAAAGCCATGAGTACTGATCTGCACCCGGCCTGCATCTGCCGTCTCCGCAGCTTTCATCACCGCCTCCTGCACGGCTTCGGCCCGCTGCAGAGCAATTTTCCGATTGCCTTCAGCTGGCCCGATCCCATCAGAAAACCCGGCGAATACAAGCTCTTTTCCGTCAAACTCTCCTGCCTCCAGCGCGCGGGCCAGTTGTTCGACATTACTGCGGGATTGCGCATCTGGACGCGCCGATCCAGGCTCGAACCTGAATGAGATTGTTAACCGGCGCATGCCGCCCAGCAGGGTCACCAGCCGCTGAAGCTCCTCTAACCCGGGTTCCTCTTTTGCAGCCAGGATCGCATTTGCCAGACGGCTGCCCTGTCGGCTGACCGGGATCAGCTCCGGCGCCTGATCGACAAATCCCGCCCGACGGATAACTGCCTGCGCCGCAGGGCCGCGTACATACGCCAGGAAATCCCGAGCAACCTTGGGCAGACGGCGGGACGGCAGGTAAAGGAACATAGGAACCGTCAGCGGATAGTCTTCAGTCTTTACTGCCCTGCGGCTGGCCTGCAAAGAGAACCCGCAGGGGCCCGTCAACGTCAGCATCCGCGTCGCGCCTTTCTCGGCAAAGCTGGCGATACCTATAGCAAAGGGATCGACCAGAACCCGTCTGGCAAGTGTACTGCTGCTGTCATGGCGGCGGATGCGTTGTGTGAAACCCGCTCCGGAAGGCGCCATCAGCCGATCCTCCACCGCCTGGGTAAGGCCTGATCCGGAAACCGGCATATGCAGCGAAATCGGCGCATCAGGACCGCCAACCGTTTCCCAATTGGTGATCTGACCGGAAAATATACCAGCCAGCTGCGGCAAGGAAATCTCACGCACCGGATTGCTGGGCGCCACCACCGGCACAAAAGCGTCCAGCGCCAGTACCCGGCTGCGGCCCGGCCCGGTCAGATCACCCAGTCCAGCGGCGAGGGCTGCCTTCTGTTCAAGCGGGCGTATCTCCCGCAGCGCCATCGTCACATCCGCTTCGTCCGCGATAAGAGCCGCAAATCCCCCGTCGGTATTGCTGGAAAGGAAAGTGAAGCGTGCAGCCGGCGTTTGCCCGCGCAGCAAAACATGGCTAAAATTTCCCTCCGGCAATGCTTCCAACTGCGTCTGATAACCGTTCCGCAAGGCGAAGCCTTCGATCAGCGCGGGCAGCAGCACCTCAGACATGGCTGAGGAGCCAGCCAGAGTGATTTCCGAAACGAATCCTGACAGGCTGGGGCAGCCTGGTCCATCGCAAGCCACACCTGAGCCGTCGACGGTGAGTTCGCCGAACTGGGTCTGTACCCGGTAGAACTCGCCATCGAACCCCAGCAACGTACCAGTGAGTTCAACCGCGCCATCGGGGGAAGAAAGGGTGACATCCTGGGCTGCAAGACCGCGCGCAAAGAATGTCAGAAAAAGTGCGGCGCAAACGGCCGCACGAAAGAAGATCATATGGATACCTGAAGTTACCGCAAATCAGTTTGTTGCGATTTTCAGATCTTCTACCAGATTATTCAACACCAGAAAGCTGCCCTTTGCATCGCAATCCGGCATTGCCATCACCAAATCCCGGCTGGTGAGCTGTCCACCAAGCAATTGCAGCGCCTGAGCAGAAATATCCCTGCCGCAATTGTATTCCGTAACTTCGGCCTCAGCAGTCAGAGACACGGTACCGGATTCACTTGTGGTGCGTGGCAGGCTGTAGATCTCGGCAATACGCGGTGCCAATTGGCTGTCGTCGCCCAGGCGGACCACTTGCCCGGCCCCAGCCGCGCCGCGCCAGACATGGCCAGCGCTGCCATAGGCGGCACCAAACTCGCGAGCGTGGATTTCGAAACCGCTGTTACCGGTCCACTGCAGAACAATCCGCTCAATAGCGTCAAGTCCATCTACCTCCGCGACGGCGACAGCTCCGCTACCGCTCGCGGTCTCCGCGATGAAGACGGCCGTCCCGGCCAAAGCCGGCACCTGTGCGCTGAACCGGCCGGACTGGTCTAACGAAGCAGTAAAGGTCATGCCGCTGTGATGCACGGTTAAGCGCTCGTTTGGCCTGCATGCCGCCTCAACCGAAAGCCTAACCATTGCGATCGGGGCTGCTTCAGCCGCGGCCGTCATTTGGCAGGACACTGTATGCAAAGGTTCGGCTGGCTGGCTGCCCGCTTCCAACTCGTTTGCAGCAGCCGGCACCGACGTTAGCGTTATCTTTTCGATTCGAAGCTGAGCAGCATCGGGCTCCCCTGGCAGTTCAGGATCAGCCGCAGCGGTCCGGCCAGCCATACTGACCGCCAAGCCCGTGCCGGAGGACTGCATGAAGAATCCGATGCCCAAGGCGCAAGCCAGCGTCAACGCGCTTGTCAGCATCACCTGTTTGCTTAGCATGAGATCCTCCTGAACCTGTTCGGCTAAGAAAGCTTGCCTGAAAATTCCGGCCGGTTTGTGGCGGCCGGCAGGAGAGATTCAGGAAAATACGGCAATTTCGCCATCTTTGTCTCGCGCTGGGAAACAGACCCATGTCTGCTCCCCGTTCTTTGGCATTGCCAGAGTTTCTCTAGCGGCCTAGCGCGCTGTACCTTGCGCAGCGCCATGCACAAGGGAAGCAATCTTTTCCAAAAGGCCAGCGACGTGCGGGAAATCACCCACACGCCGCCGGGCGCAGCTTTAAGAAAGAGCCTGCGCGCTTTCCCCGGATCTCAGGTCAGACTGCCGTGGCAGTGCTTGAACTTCTTGCCCGACCCGCAAGGGCATTTGTCATTGCGCGAAGGGTTTCCCCAAGTCGCAGGATCATCCTCCGCAAAACCCGGTGCCGATTCCTCTGCAGGCGCTTCGGCAGCCGTCGGCTGCGGCACCGCCATTTGCTGCATTGCGGCCTGGCGGGCAGCCATTTCCTTCAGCATCTGCTGCTGCTCTTCCTCGGTCATCGGACGCACACGGCTAAGCTGCTGCGAGACTTCCTCCCGCAGAGAATCGAGCATGGTTTCGAACAGCTGGAAGCTTTCGTTCTTGTACTCATTCAGCGGATCACGCTGAGCGTAGCCGCGGAAGCCAACAACCGAGCGCAGGTGCTCCAGCGTCAGCAGGTGTTCGCGCCACTTCTTGTCAATGGTCTGCAGCAGCACCTGCTTTTCGATGTTGCGCATGTTTTCCGGGCCAAAGGCCGCGGCCTTTTCCGCCATCATCTTGTCGGAGGCCGCGACCAGACGTTCGCGGATCTGCTCGTCATCGACGCCTTCCTCGGCGGCCCATTCGGCCACAGGCGCGTCGATGGACAGCATCTCTCGCACCTGTTCCTGCAGGCCTGCGGTGTCCCATTGGTCGGCGTAGGTTTTGGGCGGCATATGGGTATCGAGCAGGTCGTCGATAACCTCGTGACGCATGTCATCGACAATCTCCGAGAGGTCCTCGGCGGCCATGATCTCGCGGCGCTGGTTGAAGATCACCTTACGCTGGTCGTTCATCACGTCGTCGAATTTCAGCACGTTCTTGCGCATGTCGAAGTTGCGGCCCTCGACCTTGGCCTGCGCACGTTCCAGCGACTTGTTCACCCAAGGGTGAATGATGGCTTCGCCTTCCTTCATGCCCAGCGACGACAACAGCTTGTCCAGCCGTTCGGAGCCAAAGATGCGCATCAGATCGTCTTCGAGGCTGAGGTAAAAGCGGGTGCGGCCGGGATCGCCCTGACGGCCGGAACGGCCGCGCAGCTGATTGTCGATGCGGCGGCTTTCGTGACGCTCCGAGGCCATCACGAACAGACCGCCCGCATCCAGAACCTTCTGCTTTTCCTCGGCGTGCTTGGCTTCCTCGGCCGCGCGCAGTTCTGCCGGATCGGCTTCCGGGTTTGCGGCCAGCGCCTCCAGCACCTTCAACTCGACGTTGCCGCCCAGCTGAATGTCGGTGCCGCGGCCGGCCATGTTGGTGGCGATGGTCACCGCGCCCAACCGGCCGGCGTCGGCAACGATCTGCGCTTCCTGCTCGTGGTGGCGGGCGTTCAGAACGTTGTGCGGGATGCCGTCCTGCTGCAGCATCTGGCTCAGCAGTTCGGATTTCTCGATCGAAGTGGTGCCCAGCAATACCGGCTGGCCCTTTTCATGCGCGACCTTGGCTTCCTTGATCATCGCCTCGTATTTCTCGCGGGCGGTGCGGTAGACCTGATCGTCCTCATCCACCCGCGCAATCGGGCGGTTGGTCGGCACTTCTACCACGCCCAAGCTGTAGATCTCGGCAAATTCCTCCGCCTCGGTCATCGCGGTGCCGGTCATGCCTGATAGCTTGTCGTAAAGTCGGAAATAGTTCTGGAAGGTCACCGAGGCCAGAGTGGTGTTCTCCGGCTGGATATTGACCTCTTCCTTAGCCTCAATGGCTTGATGCAGCCCTTCGGACAAGCGGCGGCCCGGCATCATGCGACCTGTGAATTCATCAATCAAGACAACTTCGCCGTTGCGGACAATATAATCCTTGTCCCGCTGGAACAATTTGTGCGCGCGCAGAGCCTGGTTCACGTGGTGGACAACGGAGGTGCTTTCAGGATCGTAAAGCGAGGCATCCTCCTCCAGCAGCCCGTGCTCGCGCAGCGTCTGTTCCAGGAATTCGTTGCCGTCCTCAGTAAAGGTCACACCACGGGTTTTCTCGTCCATCTCATAGTGATCTCCGGACAGAAGCGGGATCACTTTATCAATGGTTGAATAAAGCTCGGACCTGTCTTCAGCCGGGCCGGAAATGATCAAAGGGGTGCGGGCCTCGTCGATCAGGATCGAGTCGACTTCATCAACGATGGCAAAGTTGTGCTGTTTTTGGAACACCTGATCCAGCGACGGTTTCATGTTGTCGCGCAGATAGTCGAAACCCAGCTCGTTGTTGGTGGTATAGGTGACGTCGCTGTTATAGGCGGCCATTTTTTCAGCGTCGGCCTGCCCCGACCAGATCACACCGGTGGTCATGCCCAGCTGCGCAAACACCTTCCCCATCCATTCACTGTCGCGTGTGGCCAGGTATTCGTTCACGGTTACCACATGCACGCCCTTGCCGGTCAGCGCATTCAGGTAGGCGGGGAATGTCGCCACCAGGGTCTTGCCCTCCCCGGTCTTCATCTCGGAGATGTTACCCTGATGCAGGAAAATGCCGCCCATCAGCTGGGTGTCAAAGGCTCGCAAGCCAAGCGCCCGCTTGGCCGCTTCGCGCACGTTGGCAAAGGCTTCGGGCAGAAGCGCGTCCAGGCTCTCACCGCCCAATGCGCGCTTGCGCAGCTCTTCGGTCTTGTCCTTAAGCCCGTCATCACTGAGCTTCGCGAACGTGTCCTCCAGTCCGTTGATTTGTGAAATCAGCGGCCGTGTCGCCTTAATTTTACGGTCATTCGGTGTGCCGAAAACCTTTTTGGCGAGTGTTCCGAAACCCAGCATGTTTTCTCCAGCGATCCTATGTCCGGCCTTTGCATCGGGCAGGCTTGCCCGCCGTGTCCGCAACCCATAAACAATGGTGGTAAGACGATCCTGCCAATGGCCTCAAGGCGATGTAAGCGGCGGGGTATTGAGTGTCAACGGCAGGCCCTTATACGGCCTAGGAATAGGAAGTTTTCAATGCGTAAAGGTCTCACTTTTCTGCGTGGCGCTGCGGTGGCGGCCTGTGCTGCACTGCCGCTGGCCGCGGTCGCTGCACCCCATGCAAACACGGTTGTTGCCTCGGTCAATGGCGAGGAGATCACCATCGGCCATATGGTAATGGCCCGGGAAAACCTGCCTGCGCAGTACAAAGAGCTGCCTGATGACGTGCTCTACAAGGCCATTCTGGATCAGCTGGTTCAGCAAACCTTGCTGAAACAGCAGCTGCATAGCGACGTGCCTCGCTACGTCGAGCTGTCTGTCGAGAACGAAGAACGCGCCATGCTGGCCGCCAATGTGATCGATATGGTCATTGAAAAGGCCAGCGGCGAGGACGCGCTGCGCGCCGCCTATGACGTGAAATACTCGTCCGGTGACGGTGGTGACGAGTTTCACGCCGCCCATATCCTTGTTGAGAGTGAGGAGAACGCGCAGGACGTCAAAAAGGAACTGGACGCCGGTGCCGATTTCGCCACGCTTGCCAAGGAAAAATCTACCGGCCCCTCTGGCCCCAGCGGCGGCGATCTGGGCTGGTTCACCACCGGCCGTATGGTGCCGGAATTCGAAGACGCTGTTCTGAAGCTTCAGTCAGGTGAGATCTCCGCCCCGGTAAAAACCCAGTTCGGCTGGCATGTGATCCTGCTGCATGAACGCCGCAAAACTGAAGCCCCCGAGTTTGAAGAGGTGCGGGCTCAGCTGGCCGAGGAATTGCGTCAACGGGCAGTGGAAGAGCGCGTGAATGAACTGACCGCGTCCGCAGAAATCGAACGGCCAGAGATCGAGGATCTGGATCCTGCAGTTCTCAAAGACCTTAGCCTGGTAAGGAACTGATCATGGGAGCCCCCCTGCCCGTCTCGCCGCTGGCTCCAGCCAGCTTCCCCGACCTTCCGGTGATCCAGGGCGTTCGTTTTGCATCAGCCGCGGCCGGGGTCAAATATCAGGGCCGGACCGATGTGATGCTGGCGGTGATGGACCCGGGCACTGCGGTTGCCGGGGTGTTCACCCAGTCCACGACCCGCTCTGCGCCTGTTCTGGACTGCCAGGCCAAACTGGGCGGCAATGCTGACGCCGGTGCCGCAATCCTGGTCAATTCCGGAAATTCCAATGCGTTCACTGGCCATTACGGGCAAAGCTCGGTGGCAGAGATCACTACTGCCGTTGCGGATGCAACCGGCCTGCCCGCTGGACGCGTCTTTACTGCCTCCACCGGCGTCATTGGCGAGCCGCTGCCGCATGATCGAATTTTGGCAAAGATCGGCGAACTGAACGGGAGTTTAAGCGAAAACGCGCTGCAAGGCGCCGCCAAGGCGATCATGACCACCGATACTTTTGCCAAAGGTTCCAGCGCCACGGTGGGGATCGGTGGCCAGACGGTTAAGATCGCCGGCATCGCCAAGGGCTCAGGTATGATTGCTCCGGATATGGCAACGATGCTGGTCTACATTTTCACCGATGCAAAGGTCGGACAAGCTGACCTGCAGGCGCAGTTGGAGGAAATCTGCAACCGCACGTTCAATTGCATCACCGTGGACAGCGACACCTCGACCTCTGACAGCCTGATGCTGTGCGCCACCGGTGCTTCGGGCGTCGACGCAACTGGAAACGCGGAGTTTGCAGCCGGCCTGGAGCGGGTAATGCTTGACCTGTCGCACCAGGTGGTGCGCGATGGGGAAGGCGCCACCAAATTCGTGGAAGTCCAGGTAACCGGCGCAGCCTCGGATGCGGATGCGAAGGTTCATGGCCTGGCCATCGCCAACTCGCCGCTGGTTAAAACCGCGATTGCGGGCGAGGACCCGAACTGGGGCCGGGTGGTAATGGCAATTGGAAAATCCGGCGCTGCAGCCGACCGGGATCTGTTGTCAATCGCATTTGGCGACGTGCGAGTCGCCGAGAAGGGCTGGGTCGCACCGGACTACAAGGAAGATCTCGGCGCTGCGGAGATGAAAAAACAGGAGATCACCATAAAAGTCGACCTGGGACTGGGTGCGGGTAAGGCCACGGTATGGACCTGCGATTTGACCCATCAGTATATCTCGATCAACGCGGATTACCGGTCATGAAGGTGGTCCTTGTTTCTGCTGTCGCGCTCATCGACGCGGATGGGCGCGTGCTCCTGGCACAGCGCCCCCAAGGCAAATCCATGGCCGGTTTGTGGGAGTTCCCGGGCGGCAAGATTGAGCCAGGTGAAACACCGGAGGCAGCCCTGGTCCGTGAATTGCAGGAGGAACTGGGCATTGACACCTGGGCGTCCTGCCTTGCGCCGCTGACCTTCGCCAGTCACTCCTACGAGGATTTCCACCTGCTGATGCCGCTTTTTGCCTGCCGTAAATGGGACGGCATCCCGCAAGCCAAAGAGGGGCAGACCCTGACTTGGGTGCGGCCGCAGGATTTGCGGGAATATCCAATGCCACCGGCCGATATCCCGCTAATTCCGATTCTTCGGGACTGGCTGTAAAGCGCAGGTAGCTGCACCACGGCGGTTCCAGACTTTCCCAATGGTGAATTTACTCGGTTTTCCGCAGTTATAGATCGGATTTATTATAGAGTCCCGGGGCCTGGAGTGACTTCGTTCTTCATCCTCGGCCCGGCCTCAGTTGCAGCGCGGCGGCTGTCGCCGGGCCCATCCGGGCTGTGTTGCCGATGACGGCGACGATTTCGAGGGTCATACAGCGCCGCGTGACCGCTCGCTCATCGTTTGATTACTGCATCAGCGCACGGGCCGGGCGCGTCGGCGGCACCGGAACCAGAAAACACACCTTGCGGTCAGCATTGCCAAAGCCTGCTTCCGAGACAGCCAGCGCAGGCAGTTCGTCAACATCGTAGACCGGGAGAACGTGCTGGACTCCGAGGCGTGCGCAAAATGGCAGGGCCGAACGGTAAACCTGATCTCCCGGCTCGGCGAACTTAGTTAGCGTAGCCTTTAGAAGCGCTTCAGCCCCTGCGGCACGTAACATTGGAAACCGCCTAAGAAACCTTGCAGAAACAAACAGGCCCCGGCAAAGGTGCCAGGGCCTGCGCTTCAATCTGACTTTAGCAACGATCAGTCAAGGGTACGGGTGACTTCTTCGCGTTCGAAGATCTCAATCACGTCGTTCGGACGGACATCATCGTAGTTTTCGAACGCCATGCCGCATTCCTGGCCGGACTGGACCTCGGACACTTCGTCCTTGAAGCGTTTTAGGGTCTTCAGCGTGCCTTCGTGGATCACCACGTTGTCGCGCAGCAGACGCACACCAGCCGAGCGGCGGGCGACTCCCTCGGTGACCAGACAGCCGGCAACCTTGCCAATCCCGGTAACCTTGAAGACTTCCTTGATCTGCGCGTATCCGATGAAATTCTCGCGGATTTCGGCAGACAGCAGGCCGGAGGCCGCCGCTTTCACATCATCCACCAGATCATAGATCACCGAATAATAACGGATCTCGACGCTTTTCTGGTTGGCGGTGTTGCGGGCCGAAGCGTTAGCACGGACGTTGAAGCCCATGATCGGCGCACCGGAGGCTTCAGCGAGGCCGACATCGGTTTCGGTGATCGCACCGACGCCCGAATGCAGCACGCGAACGCGCACCTCGTCATTGCCGATCTTTTCCATCGCCTGAACGATGGCTTCAGCGGAACCTTGCACGTCAGCTTTGAGCAAGATCGGCAATTCGGAGACGCTTTCGTCATCCTTGGCCTTTTGCATCAGCTGTTCCAGCGTGGTCGCAGCACCAGCAGCGGCGCGCTTATCCTTCGCGGCCTGCTCACGGTATTCTGCGATCTCACGCGCCTGCGCTTCGGTGTCGGTCACGTTCAGCACGTCGCCTGCTTCCGGGGTACCGTTGAGGCCAAGAACCTCGACCGGAACGGACGGGCCGGCTTCCTGGACGCGCTCGCCCTTGTCGTTGATCAGCGCACGGACCTTGCCGTATTGCTCACCCACAACAAAGATATCGCCCTGGCGCAGGGTCCCGTTCTGAACCAGAACGGTTGCCACGGGGCCGCGGCCCACATCCAGCTGTGCCTCGATGACGGCGCCTTGAGCGGCGCGATCGGGGTTAGCCTTCAGTTCCAGAATTTCCGACTGCAGTGCAATGGCTTCCAGCAGCTCGTCGAGACCCTGGCCGGTAACCGCGGACACCTCAACGTCCTGCACGTCACCGGACATCGCTTCCACGACTACTTCGTGCTGCAGCAAGTCAGTACGAACCTTTGTCGGGTCAGCGGCTGGCTTGTCGATCTTGTTGATCGCCACAATCATCGGAACCTGCGCCGCCTTGGCGTGGTTGATGGCTTCGATGGTCTGCGGCATCACCGCATCATCTGCGGCAACAACCAGAACCACGATATCCGTCACCTGAGCGCCACGCGAGCGCATCGAGGTAAAGGCCGCATGGCCGGGCGTATCGAGGAAGCTCAGCACAGTGCCGCTTTCGGTTTTCACCTGATAAGCGCCGATGTGCTGGGTGATGCCGCCGGCTTCGCCAGCCACAACCCGGGCATCCCGGATTGCATCCAGCAGCGAGGTCTTGCCGTGGTCGACGTGGCCCATGATGGTGATGACGGGCGGACGCGGTTTCAGATCGTCTTCCTTGTCCTCAATCTCCTTAATCACGTCTTCAACGTCGGAGGCAGACACCCGGACCACCTTGTGGCCGAACTCTTCGATGATCAGTTCTGCGGTATCGGCATCGATGGTCTGGTTCTGCGTGACCATCATGCCCATGTTCATCAGCGATTTGACAACTTCGCCAACGCGCTCCGCCATCCGGTTGGCCAGTTCAGATACCACGATCGCTTCGGGCAGCTGAACGTCACGGATGACCTTTTCACGCTCGACCTGGCCGCCCATAGCTTTTTGCCGGGCACGCTCTTGCTTGCGCTTCATCGACGCCATCGACCGGTGGCGATTGCCGCCGCCGCCAGTGGCCTGACCCAAAGTCAGTTTGCCCGAACGGCGGCCATCGTCCTGGCCCTTGCCGCGGTTCTGACGCTGTTCGCGTTCACGATCTGCTTTACGCGGCGCGGCAGCAGGCGCGGGTTTATTCGGCGCCGGGCGCGCCGCTCTGGGCGTGTCGGCAGCAGGAGCAGCGGCGGCAGCAGCGGCACGTTCTTTTGCCACTTCAGCTTCACGCTTCTTGCGCTCTTCTTCTTCCTGCTTAGCCTTGGCACGGTCCTCGGCTTCGCGCTGCTCGCGTTCCTTCGCTTCCGCTTCGGCGCGGCGGCGGTTCCGCTCTTCTTCACGCGCTTTTTCTTCAGCAGCCCGGGCTGCCGTTTCTTCAGCCTCACGTGCTTTGGCGGCCTGCAGCGCCTTCAGGCGGCGCTCCATCTCTGCGTCACTGATGCCGGCAGGCCGGCGCGATCCGGATGTGGACGGTGCAGCACCGCTGCCCCCCTTGGCCGCACCCGGCTTGGGAACCACAACGCGCTTGCGCTTGGTTTCCACTACGACATTCTTGGTCCGTCCATGGCTGAAACTCTGTTTCACGTTCCCCGGACGGGAACTCCCACGCAGACCCAGTGTCTTTTTGCCGTCACTATCGCTCATAAAGCTTCTTATCCTTCCGTGCGGCCGTCGCCGCCCACCATTTCGCGCAAACCTTGCAGTCGTTGCGCCTCATCTACAACACGTTTGCTGAGTCCGCCAGAGGCGAGGGCGGCATGTATTGCAGTTTGGCGCCCAAATGCCAGTCCCAGCTCGTCCGCCGTGAGGCAGCCGATGAATTTGCCCTTGTAGGGGGTGCTCAGCTTCGACTTTCCGCGCCCCGACCCGTCAGAAGCCTGGATCAGCACCCGGGCGTCCTCTTTGTACAGCCAGTCTTTCACCCGTTCAAAGCCGGACACAGCATCGCCCGACTTGCGCGCCAGACTGATCAGCTCGACAAGCCGGCGGGCAACCTGCCGCTCAACCTCCTGAACCAAATCGTCCGGCACCTGAACCTGGGCCTTGAAGCTGCGGGCAAACAGCTTCTTTTTGACCGCGGTTTCCAATGCCGCCCGGCTGGACGCCACATAGACACCGCGGCCGGGCAGCTTGCCCATAACATCAGGCACAACTTGCCCGTCAGGACCCATCACAAATCGGATGAGGCCCTGTTTGGGCTGGGTCTCGCCGGTTGCGATGCATTTGCGTTCGCTCCCGTCGGTCCGGTCTTTTGTGGCGCCGCCGCGTGTCATGCAGTTCTCCTTTGCAAAGCCTGAATTCAGGCTTCGCCTTCCTCTTCGTCAGCGTCTTCGCCTTCAACTGCGTCTTCTTCCAGCTCAGCCGGATCAACCCAGCCTAGCATGATACGGGCAGTCATCACCCGATCCTGCGCCTGTTCCAGCGTCATGCCGAAAGGTTCCAGGATACCATCGTCCTTGACCCGTTCCCCACCATCGTTGGTCCAGCCGCCAGCCAGTTCCCAATCCGCACAGGTAGCGAAATCTTCCAGCGACTTCACGTCGTCCTTGGCCAGTGCCTCTACCATCTGCGGGGTCAGGCCTTCGAACTGAATCAGGCTGTCTTCGGCACCCAATTCACGGGCGGCATCCAGCGCCGCTTTGGCCTTGGCTTCCAGGTAGTCGCGGGCACGGGCCTGCAGTTCCCCTGCGGTTCCTTCGTCGACACCGTCGATAACCAGAAGTTCATCCAGTTCGACATAGGCGACCTCTTCGAGATTCGTAAAGCCTTCGGAAACCAGCAGCTGGGCAAAAAATTCGTCCAGATCCAGGGTTTCCATGAACAGCTTGGTGCGCGCTTCGAATTCCTTCTGGCGGCGGGCCGATTCTTCCTCTTCAGTCATGATGTCGATGTCGAGATTGGTCAACTGCGATGCCAGGCGCACGTTTTGGCCGCGGCGGCCAATGGCCAGGCTCAACTGTTCCTCAGGAACGACAACTTCGATCTTGCCTGCTTCTTCATCAAGCACAACCTTGGTCACTTCGGCCGGCTGCAGCGCATTCACCAGGAAAGTCGGCTGGTCCTCATTCCAGGGGATGATGTCGATTTTCTCACCCTGCAACTCGTTCACCACGGCCTGTACGCGGGAGCCGCGCATACCCACACAGGCGCCGACCGGATCGATCGAGCCGTCGTAAGAGATAACAGCGATCTTGGCGCGCGAGCCGGGATCACGGGCAACGGCCTTAATGTCGATGATACCGTCATAGATTTCCGGCACTTCCATCTTGAACAGCTCAGCCATGAATTCCGGCGCGGTGCGCGACAGGAAGATCTGCGGGCCGCGCGGCTCGCGGCGCACATCCTTGATGTAGCAGCGCACACGGTCGTTGGGACGATAGCTTTCGCGGCCGATCTTCTCGTTGCGGCGCAAGATCGCCTCGCCGGCGCCCACATCGACGATGACGTTGCCGTATTCCTCGCGCTTGACCAGACCGTTGATAATGGTGCCGGCACGGTCCTTGAATTCTTCGTACTGGCGGTCGCGCTCGGCTTCGCGGACTTTCTGCAGGATCACCTGCTTGGCCGACTGCGCGGCGATCCGGCCCATCTCAACCGGCGGCACTTCCTCGACATAGGTCTGGCCTACTTCTGGGTTGGCCATGTACTGGCGTGCCTGGTCGACCGTCATCTCGGCCTGGTAGTTTTCCAGCTCTTCTTCCGCCACCACGGTGCGAACGCGGGTGAATTTTGCCCGGCCGGTCTTGCGGTCGATAGACACCCGAATATCCATTTCAGCGCCGTAGCGGCTTTTGGCCGCACGGGCGAGGCTCTCTTCCATCGCCTCGATGACCAGACCTGGATCGATCATCTTTTCGCGCGCCACGGCCTCGGCGGTTTGCAACAGCTCCAGCTGGTTTGCAGAGGTGATAGCCATTACTTTTTCTCCTCTTCGGACTCTTCGGTCTCGATTTCGTCGAATGCGTCTTCTTTGAGCGTGCCGGCCTCTTTGCGCTGGCGCAGCATTTCCTTGATCAGATCATCGGTCAGAACAAGCTTGGCGTCGCTCAGCCAGTCAAACTTCAATCCGATTGTCACGGTCTCGCCCTGATCTTCAATGTTGATCAGAACTTCGTCCCCTTCAGTTCCCGCCAGCTCGCCCTTAAAGCGGCGGCGGCCGCCAACCATCTCGGCGGTTTCCAGCTTGGCCTCGTAGCCTTCGAACATCTCGAAGTCCTTCATCCGCGTCAGCGGGCGGTCGATGCCGGGGCTCGACACTTCCAGCGCATAAGCGTCGATAAGCGGATCCTCAACGTCCAGCACGGCGCTTACCGCATTGGAGATATCAGCGCAGTCATCAACTTCGATACCGCCATCCGGCTTATCGGCCATGATCTGCAATGTGGTTGCCTTACCAGACATCAGCCGGATCCGCACCAGCTCATAACCCAAGTCCTCGATCACCGGGGTGATGATCTCGGCCAGGCGCCGGTCGATGGCAGCTTTGGCAATCAGGTCGTTGGTCATCAGACCTCCACTTGGGGCTTGCAGGCAATGGCCTGCGGGCACAAAAAAACGGGCGCGCGGCCCGTTGAAATTCCCGGTGGAGCCTTAAACCAGAGGTTCAACGCGCCGCTGTTGTCAAAGGCATATAGGACGGTTCGCCCAAAACTGCAAGAGGATCGTGCAGTACGCAAAACGGCTGACCGTCGGACTGCTACCCCAGCTTGCCCTGAAGATCAGCCGCAACCCCAACCACGACCCCCTAATCCTGGCTGCTAATCACCAGATAAACAATGCCTTCACTGACCCAAGTGGCAGCGGCCATGCCAGCCAGAACCTCGCTTGCACCGCCTTGCCGGCGCCGGCGGAACAGGTGACGCAAAAGGCGACCGGTACGCCGTCCGGGTCTAGATATGCCATTTGCAATAGGGGTTTGCCATTGAAACCGAGCAGCTGGGCGCATTTGAATTCCAGCCTCTTGGCAGATTGTGCAGGAGACGGGTCGACGCTCTGGCCGCTGGAAAATCCGGCCAGAACTTCGGCCGTCACTCCGGTCGACTGCCCGGCATTCACCACTGCGTAAATGATGCAGAACGACTGGTGGAAAACCACGACCGCCTCCCAGTCCGGCGCCTTTTGCGGCTGGGGTCCCCTGCAGTATGTAATTGGAAAGAACTCCCCGGCCGGCAGCCATCCCCTTTCCGGCAACCAGCTGCCGCAAGGCACAGACGGGGCGGGATGAGAGAATCAGCCTTACGCCATCGGCGAGGCACCCAGTGCCGCGGCGGATAAGACGGCCCGCAACGCAGCCACCGAATTGTCAGTATCTGTGAACACTGCGCCAAAGCCGCATCCTAGTTCAGCGCAACCATGACCCGGCTGAGAAGGGCAGTGTCCGCCTCTCCGTCCATGCAGGCCATCAGCTCTACATCGGTGAATGCCAATTGCGCTTGTTTCATCTTCCCATCTCCGTTTCCGCCAACTTTCCGGCAATCTACCTGCGGGCGGCCGCCAGTCTGCTCATCACCATGCCAATGGCGATATTCAGGGCTTCCTCCACCTCCTTTCAGGCAAAGTCCCGGTCATACAGGCGCAGAGCTGTGAGCCGCTGACTGTCAGGCAACTCGTCTACCTTAGAAAACACCTGACGAGCATAAGTTTTCGTTTCCGTGTCTACCCGTCCCAGCCAACTGGCATCATCGGCACTGGTTGCTCCGCGGCAGATGGGTTCAAGTATTTCGGCACCTCATAGAATGCCAGCCTACCCCAATACGAAAACCAGCTCGCTTCCTTTCCATCACATTCCAAGAGAGCGGCGCGCGGCAACCGCATGAATTGCAGTGGCTGAAGAAAAGATAGCGTATCCAAAGCGTTATTGCCTGCATGCTTCAAGATAGCTGCAACGTCAGAATTGAGGATAGCCGGTCAGGTCAACCACCAGCGCTCGGCAATGCGCCCGTCATCCAGTGGTCCGCGCCGTCCTACAGTACGCGGAATACCGACATTTCGCCGAGCGGCCAGGGCCATGTCGCTGGAAGAGGGGTGATACAAGAACGCGCCGCGCTTCAGCAGCCCGCGCGGTTCCGGGAGCGCAGCCACATCAACATAACCGTCGCGCAGGGCCTCGGCCCGGATTTCCGCATCAGGGATCACAATGATCTCCACGGTCTGCGCCCAGCCTGCTGTGCCAGACTTATAGTGATGCTCAACGCTGCAAGCTCGGAAATGACGGCCTTCCTGGGCGCGTTCCACTTTGTAGCATCCAGTGCCAATCGCATCGGACAACGGCACAGGCAGTTCTCCGCCAGGTGCAACAATCTGATCGGCGCCGGCGAGCAGATAAGGCAAATGCGGATTGGTTTGGGTCAGCTCAATCAGCAGCTGACGACTGCCCAGCGCGGTGATCGCTTGTACCTCAGCACCGGCAATACCCTGTGTTGCAAGCGAGGCTGCCGCATCCTCTGCCGCGAAAAGCGTACCGTCATGAAACGTCACCCCCGCGCGCAAATCGAAGGTCCAGGTCTTCGCATCCTGCGTCGAATGCCAGCCTGTGGCCAGTTCACCGCGCAGCAGTCCATCGGAGGCGATTTCAGTCAGCGTGTCATAGACTGCACCGCGGACGGCCTGTTCCAGCATCCCGCCTTCGCGCGGAACGGCAAGGCGCAAAACGCCGCCGGCCTTCGGAGATGCATTGACCGATCCGCCTGCTGCCGCCAGCAAAGCAGCAGCTGCACCCGATGTGAACAGCGCGCGGCGGTCTATGCGCGTCATGGCACAAGTTCTCCTGCAATCCGGTCCATCGCCCGGACCAGCTCAGCGCTGATTCCCGGTTCTGACAAAGCATGGCCGGCATTGCGCACCATCTTCAACTCCGCATTCGGCCACAGCTCATTCAGGCGCCAGGCAGAAGACGGCGGGCAGATCATATCGTAACGGCCCTGCACGATGACCCCGGGAATATGAGAGATCCGGCCCATATTAGCGAAGATCTGGCCATCGTAATCGAGGAAACCGCCATTGATGAAATAGTGGTTCTCCAGCCGGGCAAACGCACGGGCGTAATCTCCGGGGCTTTCTCCGCTCTGGCCGTTGGAATGCACCGAAGCCAGCGCGTTCTCCCATGCGGACCAGGAGCGGCCGTAACGCACTTCCTCTTCCAGATCGCCGGAAAACAACCGCTTGTGATAGGCGGCGATCATGTCGCTGCGCTCCGCATCCGGGATCAGAGAAACGAATTTGGCCCAGGTTTCGGGCCAGAATTTGCCAGCGCCGCCGCCATAGAACCAATCCAGCTCAGCCCTGGTCATCAGGAACACGCCGCGCAGGATGATTTGCTGGACCCGGCCGGGGTGGGTCTGAGCGTATATCAGCGCCAGTGTCGCCCCCCAGCTGCCGCCGAACAGGATCCAGGACTCGATGCCGAGCTGACTTCGAATCAGTTCCATATCGGCAACCAGATGCCAGGTGGTGTTGTCCTCACAGGACGCATAGGGGCGCGAGCGGCCGCAGCCGCGCTGGTCGAACAGGATGATTCGGTACACAAGCGGATCAAAATACCGCCGCATCGCCGGACTGCTGCCGCCGCCAGGGCCGCCATGGCACACGATCACGGGAATACCATTAGGATTGCCGGTTTGCTCGGCATATATTCGGTGGCCCTGGCCCGCGTCGATCATGCGCTGGTCAAAGGGCTCGACCGGCGGATAAAGATAATGCACAGCGCGCTTTTGGTCCGGGTATCTATCCATTACTGACCTTAGTGAAACGTCAGACTACAAAAGAGCACACGGAGACAGGAATGCAAGCGCCTCAATCCACGGTCGACCCTGCCGAAATCGCAAAATTCGAAGCGATGGCGGCAGAGTGGTGGGATCCGAACGGCAAGTTCAAGCCTTTGCACATGCTGAACCCGTGCCGACTTGATTATATTACCCGTCAGATCGCCGGGCAATTCGCCCGCGACCTGACGTCACAGCACCCGTTCAAGGGGCTGCGGCTGCTGGATATCGGATGTGGCGGCGGGCTGCTTAGCGAGCCCATGGCGCGGTTGGGTGCAACAGTTGTTGGCGCCGATGCCGCAGAAGGCAACCTGCCGGTCGCCCGCATTCATGCCGAACAGTCCGGGCTGGAGATTGACTACCGCCACACCACCGCCGAAGCGCTGGCCGAGGCCGGTGAGCAATTCGACGTGGTGCTCAACATGGAAGTGGTGGAACATGTTGCCGACCCGGTCAGCTATCTGACGGCGACGCAGCTGCTGCTGAAACCCGGCGGGCTGGAGATCTGCTCGACCCTCAACCGCAACCCCAAAAGCTTTGCCATGGCCATTATCGGGGCTGAGGTGATCATGCGCTGGCTGCCGCGTGGCACCCATGAATGGTCTAAGTTCATTACCCCGGACGAGCTGTTCGAGCTGCTGCGCAAAGCCGGGCTGAAGCCGGTGGACCGCAAGGGGTTCGTGTTCAATCCGATCACTTGGAACTGGTCCATCTCCGAACGCGATTTGTCGGTAAACTATGTGACCGCCAGCGTAAAACCGGGCTGAGGGTGCCCTCGCCGGCCGGTTTCAGCTGCCGCTTATCCTAAAGGATAGGTGGTAATCCTTATGCTCTCTTTAGCCATCGCGCCTCGCTTGGTATTTGTAACGAGCGGACTTGGAGTATTTTTCTTAGCCGCGATTGGGCACAAGCTAAAAACCTATCGGATGCTTGCGGGCGTCGCTGAAGGGGGCTGCCCATTGGTTGTACGATCGCCATTCACGGCATGATGGGGAAGAGGGGCGTCTGTTTGCAGGCGTCCCTTTTTTACGCCGAGAAAATGACGGCTTGGATTCAGCCGCTTTCTTCCAGCTTGCCGCGCAGTTCGCGCAAAATAGGCAAGGTCGCCCGGACACGATCGCTCCCTAATTCACCCACAACTTCCGAGATCACCGGTATGATCCCGGCCAGCGCCGCGTCACGGGCCTGCTTGCCAGCCGGGCTGATCGCCACCATTTTGCGCCGTGCATCGTCCCAATCGGGGCGGACATGGATGTATCCCGCAACTTCCAGCTTGCTCAGCGTGTTTGTCATCGCCCCGCGGGTCACGTGAAACGCTTTGGCCAGCTGCGCGGGCGAGCGTTCCAGCCCGGCCCGAGCCAAGTGGTTCAGCACCGAGAAATGCGACAGTTCCATCCCTTTGGGCAGCACTTTGCTGAGACGTGACCGCGCCAGCTGGTCAGCCATAAGAATTTCGCTGAACAGCGATACCGCCAGGGAATGGGTTTCATCCATCAGGGTTCGTCAAACTCCCGGTCGTGTGTCAAGGACGGCACGCGTTTGCGCGCTTCTGCCACTTTTTGAAGATCGAGATCAACGAAAGTCACGCCGGGCTCTTGGCCCGCATCGGCCAGCACCTCGCCCCAAGGGGCCACAGCCAACGAATGGCCATAGGTCTTACGGCTGGGCCCGCGGGAGGCCGGGTGCTGGCCGGTCTGCGCCGGGGCCAGCACGAAGCAGCCGGTTTCGATCGCCCGCGCACGCAGCAGCGAATGCCAATGCGCCGCGCCCGTAACATAGGAAAACGCTGCCGGCGCTGTGAGAATCTGCGCACCTCCCTTGGCCAAGGCCCGGTGCAGATGCGGAAAGCGTACGTCATAACAGATCGTCATGCCGATACTGGCGAAAGGTGTTTCTGCCACAATCGCCTTTGTACCCGGGCGGTAGCCATCGGATTCGCGGTAAGTTTCCTCGGGGGTGACCTCCACGTCGAACATGTGGATCTTATCATAGCGGGCTTTTATTTCACCTTTTGGGGAAATCAGAAATTGCCGGTTGGCGAAACGCCCGTCCTCATCGTGGGTCTTGATCCCCAGCGAACCCAGCAGCAGCCACACCCCATGTTTCGCGGCCTCGTTACGCAAGGTTGCGAGGATCGTGTCGTCTTCTTCATGGCAAAGCATAGCATTCTGGTGCGTCCGGCTGCCGGAAAGGCAATTGGTGACCTCCGGCGTAAGCACGAACCCTGCCCCGCCGCGCACAGCCTCAGCCATCATCGTTTTCACCGTTTCCAGGTTTTCAGCCGGGATGTCGGTGGACGTCATCTGAATCAGAGCTGCACGCATTCTGTCTCTCCCAGTTCAGGCCGCCAACAGCGGGTCGAGCTTGCCCGCCTGCTCCAGCGCATAAAGCTCATCACAGCCGCCGATATGGGTTTCGCCGATAAAAATCTGCGGAACCGTGCGACCGCCATTGGCGCGCTGAATCATCTCTGCCTTGCGATCCGGCTGCGCCAGAACGTTGATTTCCGAAAAGGTAACACCCTTCTGGTTCAGCAGACGCTTGGCCGCGTGGCAAAATCCGCACAGCGGCGAGGTGTAGATTTCAACGGTTTTCATTCAGGACCCCATGATCAGATTTGGAAGGTTGTGGAGGAATTGGGCATTCATTGCAACAATTGCCAGAGGCGGGCGGGCCGCTTCACGCTTGCGTGACACGGGCCAGCACCGCAACACGCACTTCTGATGCTCCGGCTTGCAGGCATGCATCAGTACAAGCGCTGAGGGTGGCGCCGGAGGTCATCACGTCATCCACGATCAGAACCGTGCGCCCTTTGATCCGCTCTTTCCGGCTCGGGTGCGCTGCAATTGCAGCGCACAAATGCTTAAAACGCTGGTCCCGCGTCTTGCCTTCGAGTGCGGGGGTCCGCCGGAACCTGCTCAGCAAGTCCGGGCAATGTTCCAGTTCCGTGCGCTTCGCCACTGAACCAGCTAGCAAGGCGGATTGATTGTACTTACGCTTCAGCAGCCGGGTCCAATGCAGCGGTACTGGGCATATCAGAGGATTATCCCCCAGCAACGGCTGCACAGCCCGCTCCATCCATGCAGCGGCCATGTACGCAATTTCCGTCCTGTCGCCATGTTTTAGTGCCAGAACCAGCTTGCGGCCCTGCCCCTCATAAAGCAGCGCGGATCGCCCTCGGCTCCAAGGACGTGGATAGCGCAGGCAGCTGTCGCATTCCAAGCGGAAGCCGTCCGCCTCGCCCGGCAATGGGGCGCCGCAGCCCTCGCAGACCGTGCCGCTAATGAAATACATCTCGGCCCAGCAGGAACCGCACAGGCCAAAGTCGCTGCCAACCAGCCCTCCGCAGCTCATGCATTGCGGCGGGTATATCAATGAAACTGCGGTTTGAATCCCACCCAACAGCATCTAAATAGCTCCCATGACACAAGCACCTGCACAGCTTTTCGACCGTCGCACCCTGGCGGCCCGCCGCGCACGCCGGCGTCCGGACGCCCTGTTTCTGCACCAGATGGCGCGGGATGAGGCCGAGGATCGCCTGAGCATGGTTAATAGACGCTTTACAACGCCCGCCGTTGTCTGCCCCTTCCCGGAGGTCTGGGAGGGATTTCTACCCGGTGCCGCAGTGGTTCCTGATGACGATGTGCTGACGCTGGAAGAAGGCGCGCATGATGTGTTGATCCACGCCATGTGCCTGCATTGGGCCAATGACCCGGTAGGCCAGCTGATCCAGTGCCGTCGTGCGCTAAAAGAGGACGGTCTGCTGCTGGTTGTCATGCTTGGCGGCCATACCTTGCAAGAATTGCGCGCAGCCATGGCCGAAGCAGAGACCGTGGTGATGGGAGGCCTTTCACCGCGCGTTGCGCCGATGGGGGAAATCCGCGACCTGGGCGGTTTACTGCAGCGGGCGGGTTTTGCTCTGCCGGTAGCAGACCTGGTACCGCTGACCGCCGAATACCGCAACCTCACCCATCTGATCCACGACCTGCGCGGTATGGGAGAGACCAACGCCCTTGCCCAACGGCTGAAAAACCCGGCGCCTCGCGCCCTGTTTGAGCTCGCCGATCATATCTATCAGAAACATTTTGCCAACCTAGAAGGCCGGCTGCCCGCAACGTTCGAATTGGTCTGCCTGACCGGCTGGTCGCCGTCGGACAACCAGCAGAAGCCCTTGCGCCCCGGCTCTGCACGGATGCGCCTCGCCGATGCGTTGAGAGTACCGGAAACCAAACTCAAGCCCTGATAAATGTTCGCTATGGCTGCACCAATGTGATCCAATTGGCCTTCTGTGCGTAAAGACAGTAATTTCCCGCCAACCACCAATTTCTCAGCCCCACAGGACCTGCCCATGCTGGACGCCGCCCGGACCGCTAAATGCCCTGCCCACGCCCCTGCCGATCACCCTAAGCTTCCGGTGGAAAAGGTCGGGATCCTTCTGGCCAACCTCGGCACGCCGGATGATTATTCGTACTGGCCGATGCGCCGGTACTTGAACGAGTTCCTGTCCGACAAAAGGGTGATCGACTACCCGTCTTGGAAATGGCAACCGCTGCTGCAGCTGATCATCCTGACCAAACGTCCGTTCTCCTCGGGCGCTGCCTATAAATCGATCTGGAACCACGACAAGGGTGAAAGCCCTTTGATGACCATCACCAAAGACCAAACCGGCAAGATGGCGGCGGCGATGAAAGCACGCTATGGCGATCAGGTGATGGTCGATTTCTGCATGCGCTATGGCAACCCCTCGACCAAATCCAAAGTGCGGGAAATGGTTGCGGCCGGCTGCCAAAAGATCCTGTTTGTACCGCTCTACCCGCAATACGCCGGCGCCACCTCTGGCACTGCCAACGACCAGTTCTTCCGCGCCCTTATGGATGAACCTTGGCAGCCTGCCGCCCGCACGATCGCGCCCTATTTCGACCAGACTTCCTACATCGACGCTTTGGCGCGATCGGTGGAAGAAGCCTATGCCAAAGCGGAAAGGCGCCCGGATATCCTGGTGGTTTCCTATCATGGTATGCCAAAGCGCTACCTGATTCAGGGCGACCCGTACCATTGCCAGTGCCAAAAGACGACACGCCTGCTGAAGGAGCGGCTAGGCTGGGAGGACACTTGGATCACAACTACCTTCCAGTCTGTATTTGGACCCGAGGAATGGTTGAAGCCTTACACCGTGGATCACGTCGCAACGCTTGCCAAGGAAGGCAAGAAGAATATCGCGGTGATCGCGCCGGCCTTCTCGGCCGATTGCATCGAGACGCTGGAAGAAATCAACGAAGAGATCCGTGAAAGCTTTATGCACGCCGGCGGCGAAGACTTTCTTTATATTCCCTGCCTTAACGATGATAACGATCACGTTGCGGCACTGGCCGGGGTTATCGAGCAGAATCTGCTAGGCTGGCTGGACTAAATCTCTGTCCCGGTCCAAATAGGATCCAATGTTAGATCGCTGAGCACGCCGCCAGACCGGGGAGAGTTTAGATGACGCTTGCGCATTGGGCTGCCGCCCTTGAACGGCATTGGGGAATAGAGGCGGAATTGAGCCGTCTCGATGGGGAGTATGACCTGAACTTCCTGGCCAAAGGGAGAGATGGCAAGGGTTATATACTTAAAGCCATGCGCCCCGGCTGCGAGACCTGGCTGGTCGAGATGCAAGTGAAGGCGTTTGAGCATATCGCCGCGCGCCAGCCGGATCTGCCCTGCCCGCGGGTAATTGCCTCTGCAAATGGCCAGTCGCTGCTGAACCTTCCGGATGAAGACGGCCAAAGCCGACTGGTCTGGTTGCTTAACCGGCTGCCGGGGCGCTGCTATGCCAAGGCGGAACCGAAAAGCGATGCGTTGATCCATGAGATTGGACAGGTATTGGGCGGCTCAGCCAAGGCGCTGGCAGATTTCAAGCACGAGGGGCTGGAGCGCGACTTCAAATGGGATCTGATGCGGGCAGGATGGATCACGGATCAGCTGCCCTGCATCACCGACCCGGCCCGACGGGCGATCCTAAATGAGATTGCTTGGGAGTTTGCTAAGTTAGCGCCTGTTCTGGCAAAGCTGCCCAAGCAGGCCATTCACAACGATGCAAACGATTACAACATCATGGTTGCAGGTGAACTCGGGGATCCCCGCCATGTTTCCGGCCTGATTGATCTGGGCGACATGTGCGCCGCGCCACGGGTCTGCGATCTGGCTATTGCCGCGGCCTATATCGTGCTGGACCATTCCGCGCCCGAGGCCGCCCTAGCGGCGCTGGTGGCCGGCTATCACAGCGTCTGGCCGCTGACGCCTGCTGAGGTTGATTTGGTCTGGCCGCTCTTGCGCGCGCGGCTGGCGGTCAGCGTGGTGAACTCCACCCTGATGGCGGCGGAAGATCCGGATGATCCCTATGTCACCATTTCACAGGCGCCAGCCTGGCGGTTCCTGGAGGGCAATTCGCTGCACCTCGGACCGCTGTCCGCCCGGCTGCGCGCCGCCTGCGGTCTGCCGGTGGTGGAAGGTGCAGACCGTGTGATGGCCTGGCTGGAGCAGGAACGCGGAAACTTCGCTCCACTGATGGGTCAGAATCTAGTTGATGCGCCCATGGGATCTCTATCAGTGGAAAACTCCACTTGGCCGCAGAACCCATTCCACATGCCAGCCGAGGAAGCCGCAAAGGTTGGTGAAGAATTCGAAGACAACGGCCGCATCTGGCTCGGCTATTACCACGAGCCGCGGCTGGTATATACCGATCCCGCATTCCGAAAAGGCCCATGGAAAGCCAGTGACCGCCGCACGGTGCATCTGGCCGTGGATGCCTTTACCACGGCGGGCACACCGATGTTTGCTCCGCTGCGCGGTGAGGTCTTTGCGGCCGAATACCGGGACGGGCATCTGGATTACGGCGGTGTGATCATTCTACGCCATGAAACGCCTGAGGGCGATCCGTTCTACACTCTATACGGCCATCTTGACCCGGAATTCCTGAATCGCCTGAAGCCGGGTGATGCGGTGGAAAAGGGTGAGCAATTCTGCCACCTGGGCGATCCCAGTCAGAACGGCGGCTGGGCGCCGCATGTTCATTTCCAGCTGGCACTGACCACCGAAGGAATGGAGGCTGATTGGCCCGGTGCCGCCGGCCCTGATGAGATGTATCTCTGGCGCGCAGTCTGCCCCAACCCTGCGGCCCTGCTGAACCTGCCGGATGGAAAGGTCCGCTTTCACCCCACCGACAAGAATGAAGTTTTAGCAGGCCGCCGCGCGCATTTCGGTGGCAACCTCAGCCTAACCTATTCCGATCCGGTGATGCCGGTACGCGGCTGGAAGCATCACCTGTTTGATGAATGGGGCCGCCCCTATCTGGATGCTTACAACAATGTGCCGCATGTGGGCCACGCCCACCCGCGGATCCAAGCAGTGGCAGCGGACCAACTGAAACGGATGAACTCCAACACCCGTTACCTGCACCCGGCGCAAACCGCCTTTGCAGACAAGGTGCTGTCAAAGCTGCCCGGACATTTCGAGGTTTGCTTCTTTGTGAACTCCGGCACCGAGGCCAATGAGCTGGCGCTGCGGCTGGCCCGCGCGCATACCGGCGCCACGGGGATGGTGACGCCCGATCACGGCTATCACGGCAACACCACCGGCGCGATCGCGATCTCCGCCTACAAGTTCAACAAGCCCGGCGGCGCAGGCCAGGCGGACTGGGTGGAACTGGTGGAAGTCGCCGACGATTACCGCGGCTCCTTCCGGCGGGACGATCCGGACCGGGCGCAGAAGTTCGCGGATCTGGTGGATCCGGCGATCAGGAACCTGCAGCAAAGAGGCCACGGCATCGCCGGCTTCATCGCTGAAACCTTCCCTTCTGTTGGCGGCCAAATCATTCCGCCCAAAGGTTATCTGCCTGCAGTCTACGAAAAGATCCGCGCCGCGGGCGGTGTCTGCATCGCTGATGAAGTGCAAACCGGGCTGGGCCGGCTCGGGGATTATTACTTCGGCTTCGAACACCAGGGCGCCCTGCCGGACATCGTTGTGATGGGCAAACCCATCGGCAACGGCCACCCGCTGGGCGTGCTTGTGACAACCAAAGCAATCGCCGAAAACTTTGACAACGGGATCGAGTTCTTCTCGACCTTCGGCGGCTCTACCCTGTCTTGCCGGACCGGCAAGGAAGTGCTGGATATAGTTGACGATGAAGGCCTGCAGGACAACGCCCGGCTGATAGGCACCCGGCTGGTCGAAGGGCTGCGGGGTCTGGAACGGAAATACGCCTGCGTTGGCGATGTGCGTGGAATGGGCCTGTTCCTGGGACTGGAACTGATCGCCCCGGATGGCTCCGAAGCCACCGGAATCTGCTCGTACGTCAAGAACAGGATGCGCGATCAACGGATCCTGATCGGCAGCGAAGGCCCAAAGGACAACATCCTGAAAATCCGCCCGCCGCTGACCATAGATGCAGAAGACGCAGATATGATCGTCCATATCCTGGATGGTATCCTGCGCGAAGTGGAGGCGGCCTGACAGCCCCTCTTGAGCCGCAGATCAGGCAACAAAAAAGGCGGTGGAGAACCACCGCCTTTTCCATAACCTTGTACCGAACTTAGTTCGATGCAACAGCTGCGCCGACCAGAACCAGCAGCAGCAGCGGCAGCAGGATGCCGCTGGAAGAACCCTGAGCTTCTTCCACGATGACCGGCGGTTCTACAACCGGCTCGGACAGGTTGCCAGCAGTGGCGGTCGAAGCGGCAGCAGTCAGCGCAGCAGCGATAACGAGTTTTTTCATGTTAACCTCCAGAATTCGCACGGATCATACAACTGAACCACGCACCCAAGACTTATCTCGTATTTTTTTCTAACCAGCAAATCCTCGGGATTGCAATTGCTTGTTATAGTTAACAGCTCAGCGCCCCGCCTCGTGTCGTCAAATTAGCAACACCTGTGTGCCGACTTTGGTTAGGCTGAACAAATCGGCGATATGCTCATTGTAGAGTCCGATGCAGCCATTGGACGATTTTCGGCCAATTTTTCGCGTATCGTGGGTTCCATGGATGCGGTAGTACTTCCAGCCAAGATAAAGCGCATGAGTGCCAAGCGGGTTGTCCGGTCCCGGCGGTATGAAAGCAGGCCACTCAGGGTTGCGCTTGCGCATATTCGGGGTTGGAGCCCAGCCTGGACCTTCAACCTTGCGGACAACCTTAGTCCGGCCACGGCGGGTCAGGTCGTCGGACAGCGGTACGGAAGACGGGAACAGTTTGTAAACCCTTTCATCCTCAGACCAGTAGTGCAGAGCCCGGCTGTCGATATCGACCAGAATCGCTCCATTCCGCAGGTTATCAAAGTATGGCCTCCAGGATTTGGCCCGGAAGGCAGAGATGTTGCGCTGGACAGACGGTTCCGGCTCAGGCGGCGGGCGCAATGGATCAAAAGCCTGCTGCGCCTCGTCGCTGGTCTCTTGCGCCATGGCTGACGAGGAAATCAATGCAACGCTGCCGGCAAGAAAATGCCGCCTGCTGAGGGTATCAAAGGGGTTTTTGGGCATCACTCTTTCCAACTTGCGCAATCAGGATCAATGGTTGCGCCATTTTATGGCCCGAAAGCCGCAGTCGCAAATCAATCCGACAAGCAGGCCTGCATATTTCTGCCGGTCCGTTTGCACCTCTGCCGCAGGAAGGATAAATGCATCAGCAACCGACGGAGCGAGAGAGCAATATGAAACGTGTTTTTCTGCTGATGGCTGCTGCATTGATAACTGTAGCGGCGGCATGTACGCCCGTAACAGAATCTGGCAGCACCTACCGTATTAGGAATGCAGATAAAGTGCAGATCCGAATGCTCGATTCTGTCAACGCGCTGCGCGAGGCGGCTGGAGCACAAGCCGTTCAGCTGAATGCCGAGCTGACCGCGGCCGCCGCGACCCATTCCCGGGACATGTCAGTGCAAAACCGGCCCTGGCATTTTGGATCCGACGGCTCCTCGCCGCTGGATCGGGTGTCACGTGCGGGTTACACCGGCTCGCTTCTGGGAGAAAACATCTCAGAAACTTACGAGAATGAACAGCAAACCCTGTCTGCTTGGCTGGAACGCCCGGCCACGCGCGCGGTGATTCTCGACCCAAAAGCCTTGAACATGGGGTTCTCCTGGTTTCAGGAGCCAAACGGCAAAATCTGGTGGACGATGGTTATGGGCAGCTGAGCCGCCGCGCCGTGCATTAGCACCGCGCCGGGCCAAAGCCGGCAATGAAGTACTGGCGGCGCATCCGCAGGTACGGGAATCCTGATTGAAACTCAGGGTCTCAATGCAATAACCGTACCGTCCTGCACCATGGCGTAGATCTCTTCGATTTCTTCATTTGATACTGCGATACACCCGGCAGTCCAGTCATCCACCCGGGCTGCGCGCTTGCGCTCCTTGTGGTTGTTCGGCTCTCCGTGGATGAAGATCTCACCGCCTGGCCGCTTGCCTTGAGCATGCGCATTGGCCCGGTCCTGCCGGTTCGGGTAAGAGATTCCCACCGACAGATGATAGCGGCTGTTGGGATTGCGCCGGTCAATAACATAGGTGCCCTCAGGTGTCTTTCCGTCGCCCTCGAAAGCCTTATGCCCCAGCGGTGCAAACCCCAGGTCGACCTCATACTCGCGCAGAATTTCTTCGTTGTGCATCAGGTAAAGCTTACGCGTACCCTTGTTGATCACGATCGAAGTCACTTGCGGTCCGTCATATGACTGAAAGCGGCTCACTGTGCCGCTGGAAATGCTGCAACCGGCCAGCGCAAGGCTCGCGGCTGCACCGAAACCAAATGCCCTTCTGTCCATTGTCAAAGCCTGTATTTCTTTTTTGCCTCTATTCAGCCTGTACCGCGAATTGCCTGTAAAGAAAATTCACAATTTTCTGTCCGGGGCTGTTTGACTGCTTAGCCTCTGTTCAATCGCTTCCAGCCGGCTCAGCACTTCGTCCCTATAGGCATCTGTGCGTTCCACCTCTTCTTCCCCATGGGCATCCTGCATGGAGTTCACGATCAGACCGACGAGAAGGTTCACCACAGCAAAAGTCGTCACCATGATGAACGGCACGAAGAACGCCCAGGCGTGCGGATGCACTTCCATTACCGGTCGCACGATCCCCATCGACCAGCTTTCCAGCGTCATGATCTGAAACAACGAATAGGCGCTGCGGCCCAAGTCGCCGAACCATTCCGGGAAGTCCTGGCCGAACAGCTTGGTAGCAATCACAGACCCGATGTAGAAAATAATTGCCATCAGCAGGAACACCGAGCCCATCCCCGGCAGCGCGGTGATGAAACCCTCAACCACCCGGCGCAGGCGCGGTGCAACCGAAATAACCCGAAGCACCCGCAAGATACGCAGCGCCCGCAGAACTGACAGCCCTTGCGCCCCTGGTGCCAGCGCAATGCCGACGATCACAAAATCGAACACATTCCAGCCGCTCAGGAAAAACCGCAACCTGCGTACAAAAAGTTTGGCCAGAATCTCCACCACAAAAATCGACAAGCAGATGTAGTCGATCAAGTGAATCAGACCGCCAACCTTGGCCATGACAGATGGCGCAGTCTCCAGCCCCAGAGTGACTGCATTGACCAGGATGACAGCGGTAATAAACCGGCCGAACCGGTCACTGTCCAGAATCGCTGCAAGGCGGCGTGTCGGGGTGAACGCTTGGGTACCAGTCATCTCAGTCTTTCACGGTGAATCGCGCAACCAGTTCGGTGTGGGCCGACCAGCGGAACTGGTCAACAACCTGCACCCAGTCAAGGCTGTAGCCCGCCGCAACCAACGCTTTAGCGTCGCGGGCAAAACTTACCGGATTGCAGGACACATAGGCGATCACAGGTGTCCGGGCTATGGCCAGTTGCGCAGTCTGCGCCTCGGCGCCTGCACGGGGCGGATCAATCACAGCTGCATCAAAGGCAGCACCAAACGGGTTCAAATCCTCGGGCAGCAACGGATTGCGGAACAAGTCGCGGACCTCGGTGGTGACTTTCTTCAGTCCTGCCGCCCTGCGCCAGCCTGCGTCCAATGCTTCCAGCATTGAACGCTCACCTTCCACCGCATGCACTTCGGCGGTCTGCGCCAAAGGCAGGGCAAACGTGCCGCAGCCAGCAAATAAATCGATGATCCGCTTGGCACCGATTGTCACTTCCTGAACCGCCGCCAGCAACGCCGCCTCACCGTCGAGTGTGGCCTGCAGGAAGGCCCCGGGCGGCGGGCAAACGCGCGCCGAACCAAAGGATTGCACCGGCGGTTGTTCCATCGCAACCGGTTCATCCTCCCAGGTCAATCGGGCAATCCGGTACTGATCTGCCAGCTGCGCCAGTTTAATACGCAGTGGCCCGTCCAGCGGCTTGCCATTCCTGACCAGGATGTCCAGCCCGGCAACCGAGGTCGTAATCGTCACGGCCAGCGGTGTCTTCCGGCTAGCCCCGGCCATCGCCAGCGCCTCTGCAACTGGAATGGCGGCCATCAATGCAGGTTCCAGCAGCTGGCAATCGGGAATTTCAGTGATCACATCAGACGCCTGACCATGGAAACCGGCCATTGCACCCTTCTTGGTGCGCCGTACTGCCAGCGTCGCGCGGCGGCGGGAAAGGGGCGGCGAGGTGTGGATCGGGCGAAACTCGGTCTCCAGCCCTTGTGCCGTCAACGCGGTGCGCACGACTTCCGTTTTCCATTCAGCCACAAATCCGTCACTTGCATGCTGCAGCTGGCAACCGCCGCAGGATTTGTAATGGCGGCAGGCTGGCTGCACGCGGTGCTCGGAAGGGGTTTCGATCCGGATATTGGTCAGGCGGCTGCCTTCTGCGAAACCTGAGACGGTTTCTCCCGGCAGGGTGCGCGGGGCAAATAACGGTCCATCGGCCACGCCATCGCCCTGATGGCCCAGCCGGCTGATCGTCGCTTTGGTTCTGGCTGTGTCTGTCATGGCCGCTCATTACAGCGGGAAGCGGTGCAGCAAAAGCAAAATGCGCTGGAATTTCTATTCAGCCGCAGCCTTGTTCTCATCTGTACAAATGAAGCCACCGGACTGGCGCGCCCAAAATGCTGCATAGAGCCCGGCCTTGGCCAGCAGCTCTTCATGGCTGCCGCTTTCAGCGATCCGCCCTTTCTCCATTACTATGATCCGATCCATCTCGCTCAGGGTCGACAAACGATGCGCGATCGCCAGTACCGTCTTACCCTCCATTACCCGGTGCAGTGCGGCCTGAATGGCCGCCTCCACTTCGGAATCCAGCGCTGAGGTTGCCTCGTCCAAGACTAAAATGGGCGCGTCCTTCAGGATAGCCCGGGCCAGAGCAATCCGCTGCCGCTGCCCGCCCGAGAGTTTCACACCGCGCTCGCCCAGAAAAGCGTCATAGCCTTTGTGGCCCTGCCCATCCTCCAACTCGGTGATGAACTCATGCGCCTCGGCCTTTTCTGCCGCGGCGATCAGGTCTGCTTCGGAGGCATCCGGTCGGCCGTAAAGTATGTTCTCCCGCGCCGAGCGGTTGAACATTGCGGTCTCCTGGGTGACCATGCCGATCCGGCTGCGCAGCGAGTTCTGAGTGACGTCGGCGATGTTCTGGCCGTCGATCAGAATCTGGCCCATTTCCCCGTCATAGAGCCTGAGAAGAAGGGAAACGAGAGTCGATTTCCCGGCACCCGAAGCGCCGACAATGCCCAGTTTTTCACCTGGTTGAATGGTCAGGCTGATGCCCTGGACCCCGCCCACATCACGGCCATAGGCAAATTCCACCTGGTCAAAGACGATCCCGCCTTCGCTGACCTGCAGCGGTTTGGCATCGGGCCGGTCTTCGACCCTGGCACGGACCGAGAGGGTCTTCATGCCGTTCTCGATCTCGCCCACATTGGAATAGATCGCCATCAACGTGAAGCTGACCCAGCCGGTCATCTGGGCAATGCGGATCGAGACCGCCCCAGCGGCTACGATGTCGCCCTCAGTCGCCGTGCCCGACTGCCACAGGAACAGTGTCGCGCCGATCATCAGCACAGGCAGCACGCCGGCCAGGCACATCAGGCAGAACCGGAAGCTGGCCGCGAGATAGCCGAAATGCAGAGACTTTTCCCGGAAGGAGACCATGGCGTCCTGGGCGGTGCGCTCCTCATGGTCGGCATGTGCAAACAGTTTCACCGTCTTGATGTTGGTGATCGAGTCCACCACTTGGCCCGTCACCATCGCCCGCGCACCGGCCCGCGCGCCAGACCGCTTGCGGACACGCGGCAAAAACCAGCGGATCAGCGCGAAATAGGCAATAAGCCAGACCAGAAACACCCCGGTAATGCGCCAGTCGATAGAGCCCAACAAGGCCAAAGAGCCCGCTAAAGAGGCCAGCGCAAAGGCAACCACGTTGATCATCTCGCTGGCGACCGAGGTGACAGCCGTCGCCGTTTGCATCTGTTTCTGGGCGATGCGGCCAGCAAAATCGTCGTCGAAGAACCGGACCGACTGACCCAGCGTCCAGCGGTTGAGGCGGGACAGAACCAGCGGGTTCACATTGGGCTGCACCACGATGGCGTTGGAGGCCGCAGACAGGCCGAACAGCACCGGGCGCACAAACATGAAGAAGCCCAGCGCCAGCGCGATCACCGCCATGTTCCGGCCTGAGAAGAACTGTTCCGGCCCGCTGGCGATTGCAGTATCGATTACCATGCCTAGGATATAGGCGGTGCCCGCCTCCATCCCACCGGCCAGAGCCGAAAACGCTGCCGCCAGAAACAGCATCGGCCACGCGCCGGCAAGGCACCAGCGCAGGAAGGCCCCCAGCCGCTGCGGCGGCGGGCCATCGGCCGGACGGAAGGCGTCGATAAGATTGCCTATGTTCATTCTGCTGCCTCGATGTTCAAGAAGCCGCCGGACTGGCGCGCCCAAAGCTGTGCATAAAGCCCCTGCGCCTGCAAGAGCGTCTCATGCGACCCTTCTTCAACTATACGGCCCTGATCCATCACCAAAATACGGTCCATCTGCGCAATGGTGGATAGCCTATGTGCTATGGCGATTACCGTCTTGCCCTGCATCATGCCGTACAGCGTTTCCTGAATCGCCGCCTCGACCTCGGAATCCAGCGCCGAGGTAGCCTCGTCCAGAACCAGGATCGGCGCGTCCTTAAGGATCACCCGGGCCAGCGTCACCCGCTGGCGCTGGCCGCCCGACAATTTAACCCCGCGCTCGCCCACATGGGCATCATAGCCCTCGCGTCCCTGCGGATCCTCCAGATCCAGAATGAACGCATGCGCCTGCGCTTGTTTGGCGGCGGCGATCATCTCCTCTTCGGTGGCGTCAGGACGACCGTACAGAAGATTGTCCCGCACAGACCGGTGCATCAGCGCACTGTCCTGCTGCACCATACCGATGCGGCAGCGCAACGAGTCCTGCGTCACCGCGCGGATGTCCTGACCGTCGATCAGAATCTGGCCGATTTCGGCGTCATAAAACCGTAAAAGCAGCTTCACCAGAGTCGACTTGCCGGCGCCGGAGCGACCGATCAGGCCGATTTTCTCGCCCGGCCGGATGGTCAGGCTGATCCGGTCCAGACCGCCTGCCTCACGTCCGTAATGGTGCGAAAGGTTGCGCAGTTCGATCTTCCCATTGGCTAGCTGCAGCGGTTCTGCATTGGCGGCATCCACCAGGTCGATAGGCTGAGCGATGGTTTCCATTCCTTCAGCCACAACACCCAGCTGGCGGAAAAAGGAGGTCAATGCCCACATGATCCAGCCGGTCATTGCGTTGAGCCGCAGCGTCAGCGCCGTGGCCGCCGCCACCAGGCCCACCGAGGCGGTTCCCTGCGACCACAGCATAACCGCCCAGCCGACCACGCCAACAATCAGCAGCCCGTTCAGCGTAACCAGTGCGGCATCCATAACGGTGAAGATACGCATCTCCGCCTGAAACGTCCTACGGGTGTTCTCGATCGCATCGCGGGCATAGGTCAGCTCGTTGTCGTGATGTGCGAACATCTTAACCGAATGGATGTTGGAATAGCTGTCGACCACACGCCCTGTCACGGTAGAGCGCGCATCAGACGATGCCTGGCTGGCCGGGCCGACCCGCTTGACGGTCCACATCACCAGCATCGCATAAAGCGCAAACCAGATGGCCAGCGGCAGCATCAGCCGCACGTCCGCTACCCACAGCAGAACGGCTGCACCGACAAGATAGGCCAGCGAGAAGGTGATGGCATCAAAGACCTGAAAAATCACCTCCCCCGCGGCTGGAGGGGTTTGCATGATCCGGTTGGCAATCCGGCCTGCAAAGTCATTCTCGAACCAGCCCACCGACTGACGCAACACGTGTTTATGGGCCCGCCAGCGGATCAGGGTGCCGAAGTTCGGCAGGATCGCATTATTCAACAGCATCACATCCAGAAGCTGGATCAATGGCCGCAGCAGCAGAATGAACAGAGCAACCAGGATCAGCTCGGTTCCATAAGCCTCCCAAACCTGACTGGGCGTGCCGGACATCAGGTCGACAATCCGGCCCATGTAGTAGATCAGCCCCACTTCTATACCGGCGACCAGCACCGACATCAGCGCGGTCAGGATAAAGACAGTTTTGAACGGCTTGGAAAAATCGCGCAGGAACGGCCACAGCCGGGTTGGCGGCGTGTTGGTCTCAGGGTGGGCGCAATAAGGGTCAATGAGGTTTTCAAAGAAACGAAACATGCGGGTGCTCCAAGCGCTCGAGCATTGATTTGGAATACAGATGAAGACGGCGGGCCACCCAAGGCCCACGTCTAACAGGGCAAGGTCTCAGGCGTTAAGGAAACCAGATCCCGTAATACATCAGCATTCCTCCGTCATGTGGTGGCGGTCTTATGGGTACGCAAGATTTGCAGTTTTGTCACTCCCCGAGGTTGTGACTCTGCTGTCAAACTGTGTCAGCGGAGGGAGTCCAGCAGCTGCTCGCGGCTCAGGGAGAACCCAGAGGCAACCCATTCCGTCTCCATTTTCTTTAATGCAGAACCCAGCGCCGGACCCTTGAGATCGGGCAGAAGATCGCGGGCTTTCACTGGAAAGACCATTCCTGCACCCAAAGCAATATCAGTCTCTAAGGTGGGGGAAACTGGCTGTTCCAGCATGGCAGTGCGCAACAGCATGGCATCCAGTGCCTGTTCCGCCCCTATCCGGTAACCCAGTTCTCCCGCCCCGGCCGCGCCTGCCGCGGCCTCCCGGACTGTCTCAAGATGAGAGGCCTGCGCTTTACTTAGCCGCAGGGCGTCCTTCAGACCATGACCCCCTAGCGCACCCAACCGGCGGAGCGCGGATGCCGGACGGTTTGCTTCCAAGTGTATCAGTGGCGCCAGCGCGCGGTCATCCGATCCCGGGAGGATCTGCGCCAACACGCCTGCCTGACGCATGGCGGCGACCGCTGGTGCAGGGTCAGGCGCCGCCAAAAGCTTCATTATCTCGGCACCGACACGTTCCTTAGACAGTGTAGCCAACCCCTCAAGGTTGGCCGCAATCGCCGCCAGCGCATTCGGGTCAAAGCCCAACGTGTGATCGCCGTACCAAGCGTGAAAGCGAAAATAGCGTAACGAACGCAAGTAATCCTCGCGGATGCGGTTCTCTGCTGTGCCGATGAACCGGATCCGGCGTTTCTGCAAATCAGCCATGCCGCCCAAAGGATCGACAATCTCTCCATCCGGACGGGCATAAATCGCGTTCATGGTGAAATCGCGCCGGCGGGCGTCCTCAGTGATTTCGGTTGAATACGCCACGACAGCCCGGCGGCCATCGGTAGCCACATCCTTACGGAAGGTGGTGATCTCATGCGGAATGCCGTTCTTGATCAACGTCACTGTACCATGGTCAATACCGGTAGGAACCGCCTTGATGCCGGCTCGACCTGCCAGCGCCACCACCTGCCCCGGCAGTGCGTCAGTAGCAATGTCCATATCGGAAACCGCCTCCCCCAGCAGCGCGTTGCGAACGCACCCGCCGACAAACAGAACCTGCGCACCATCTCCCATGACCGCCTTGCAAACTGCTTGGGTGGCAGGATCCTTCAACCAGGGTTGGTCAATCCGCATTATTTCTCCATCCGTGCCGCAAATCCGCGCAGCATCCGCGCGGTGGCGCCCCATATGTAATAAGAGCCGTATGGAACGGTATAGTAGCGGCGGCGGGCGCCGCGCCAGCGGCGGGACTCAATAATGTAATTGTCTGGCTGCAGCACATGGGCCAGCGGGACTGAAAAGACTTCAGCCACTTCACCTGCTTCCGGGTACACTGAAAACTCCTCACCGATCAGCGCTACAACCGGTGTCACAGAAAATCCGGTTACCGTCTCATGCTTAGGCAGGCAGCCGATGATCTGCGGAAGCTCCTGCGGCAGACCGATTTCTTCCCAAGCTTCGCGCAACGCTGCAGCGCAGGCGTCCGTGTCACCAGCCTCAACTTTTCCGCCGGGAAAGGCGATCTGCCCCGGATGATGCTTCAACGCAGAGGAGCGTTTGGTTAAAATAAGCCGTGGTACTCTGCCGGCGACAGAGATAGGCACCAGCACGCCGGCTGGCCGCAGCTTACGTCCCTCTGGCAGCACGGTGCCGGGGTTGAGATCAAAGTCGGAAGAGTCGCCGCCCTGGTGTTTCAGCGCGGCAGCAATTCTGTTGGCAAGGTTCTGCGCGGCCTCACTCACTGGGCGAGTTTTCCGCTTCGAACCCAACGCTTGCCGGGTCCAAATCATAATGCGCGCTGCAGAACTGGCAATCTGCTGTGACCCGGCCATCCTCGTTTGTCATGGTGCCGATGTCTTTGGCGGAATAGATCGACAGGCTTTGACGCACCCGGTCTTCGGAGCAAGTGCAGCCGAAACGGACGGGCTGGACATCAAAGACCCGCGGTTGTTCCTCGTGAAACAATCGTATCAGCAGATCGGTCGGGGAAACTGATGGCCCGATCAGCTCCAATGCCTCGACTGTGTTTAGCAGCATCGTGGCCCGGTTCCAGTTCTCTTCCTGATCACCAGACACCAGATCGCTGGCTTGCAGGATTTCACCCGATCCTTCGCTGTTTGCAGCAAAAGGCGAAGCCTTGGGCATACTCTGCAACATAATGCCGCCCGCGCGCCAATGTTCGTCAACTCCAGGCTCGGATGATTTACCAAAGCTCATCTTGAACATGGTCGGCAGCTGTTCGGATTGGGCAAAATAAGCCTCGGCACAGGCCCGCAGCGACCCGCCAGACAACGGGGTGATACCTTGGTAGGGCTTGGTGCCTTTGCCCTGATCGATCATAATGGCAAAATACCCTTCCCCTACTTGATCAAACGGGTTGCTATCCGTAATCCGGTCACGGTCGAAACTTGCATAGGCGCGGATCCGTCCGATTTCGCCTTCTTTTTGCGGTGCGTAATAGTCGGTCGCGATCATCCGCACAGCACCCTTGGACTGCACCTGCAACGACAGCTTCCAGCGCAGGGAAATCGTCTGCCCGATCAGTGCCGTCAACAGCGCCATCTCGGCAACCAGCGCCTCGACCACCGGCGGGTAGTCGTGTTGTCTCAGGATACCGTCCAGCACGCCGTCCAGCCGCGCAACGCGGCCGCGCATGTCCGATGCATCAAGCTGGAAGGGCAGGACGGTATCGTCCCACGCGATTTTCGAACCAAGTGTCATGGGGTTTCCTTACGCGCCGGGGATTGGCATACCGGGGCTATATAGGAGAATTGACACTGGAGTGAAGGGGCCGACGTGTGATCAGGCGATTTGGTAGGACACCAGAGAACGGCCAGCGGTACCGGATGCGCCCGGGCGCCTATGCTTTGCTACCGCGGAACGGCAAGCTGCTGATCACCTGCCAGTTTGCGCCTCAACCAGACCTGCAACTGCCAGGTGGTGGTATCGATCCGGGCGAATCACCCATTCCCGCACTGCACCGAGAGGTTTATGAAGAAACCGGCTGGAAGATCGCCAAGCCACGAAAAATGGGCGTGTTCCGGCGCTTCGCCTTTATGCCGGAATACGGCCTTTGGGCTGAAAAGATCTGCCATATCTATATCGCCCGCCCATTGCGACGAATCGGCCCGCCTGCAGAAGACGGGCATGAAGCGCTGTGGATCGACCCGCAGGAAGCCGCCATGCGGCTGGGCAATGCTGGCGACCGGCATTTCGCAGCCCAACTGGCAGCCCGGTTGTAGCGGCCTGCGAAACTGACAGCCGAAAAGACAAAAATCCCAGCCGCAGCCAGGACAACATCATCTAGAAAATCTGACTGATCTACGGCCCCTGATACTCGAACAATGTGGCCGAGACGTCATCCTCAAGCCCGTGTTCCTTGCTCATGACTTGCGTCAGATGCCAGTAAAGATCATCCAGGAATTCCTTGCTGCTTTGCTCTGACCCGCATTTTTGCACCAGCTCCAGCAGACCCTCCGGCTCAAGCATGGAACCGTCTTCCAGCCGCGCCTCCGTAAAGCCGTCAGAGAACAGCAGCAGACGGTCGCCGCGTTCCATAACGAATTCTTCCTGGCTGTAGCCGATATCGGGGACCAAACCCACCGGCACGCCGCCCTTGCCGATGAACTCCAGGTCACCGTTTTTGCGCAGCAGTAACGGATGCGGGTGCCCGGCTTGCACTATCTTGACGACACCGCTGCGCAAATCAGCGATGCAATAGGCCATGGTGAAGTACTCTTCGATCCCTGTATCAGCGATCAGCCGTGCATTCAGCAGGCTGGCGACTTCCTCCGGCTGGCGCAGTGCATAAAACCGGTTGAAGCGTTTCTCCATCCCGACATTCTGATCGAAGTAATTCGAGGAGAGATAGCCGCCCAGACGTGCTGTCATCATTGCCGAAGTAATGCCATGACCGGACACGTCGATAGAATAAAAACCGATTCTGTTCACACCTGGAGAAATCATTCCCACGAGATCACCGCCAATATGGCCGCAGGGTTTCAGCAGGAGACTGACGGTGGAGGATCCAAAATCCTTGGACAGTTCCGGCACCAGTGATTCCTGAATCTTGCGAGCTTGGATCAGGTCCTTGTCGATTGCATCATAAACACGCTGCAACTCCCCCAGCGTTTCGGACACGATACGGTTCTTCTCGGACAGTTCCCGCTGCATTCTCAGGATCCGCTCACCCGCAGAAATCCGCGCCCGCAGCTCATCCGAACTGACCGGCTTGGTCAGGAAATCGTCGGCACCTGCGTCAAGCCCTTCTGCAACCTCGTTCTTTTCGCTTTTTGATGTCAGCAGGATGAAATAGGCATAATCCTCGCTGGAGCGGGCGCGGAAGGCGCGGCAGAATTCCAGCCCGTTCATGCCCGGCATCATCCAGTCGCTGAGGATCAGGTCTGGCGTTTCCGCCTGACAGATCTCCATAGCGGCCTCGCCGCTCTCGGCCTCAACAACCTCAAATCCCCACTTTTTGAGAGAGGCCACAAGGATGCGTCTTTGCAGTCGGCTGTCATCGACAACCAGCACACGGCGTATTGATCCGGCCACTGTGTGGTCCTCGTTGTCCATCGAACTTTCTGGCAGCACCGAAGGCACCTCACAAATGGCAAAATCAGACAATCTTGTGATACTATCGGTCCAGAAATTTAACAGGCTGTGAAACCTAAAATTTGAGCTTCCGTCTTTAATTCACTATATTATTACTGCAATCAACTTACGAAATTGCGCATGGCGACTGATCTTAGGAAAATATGACATGATTGACTGGCCGCGAGTGACTGAGTTGCGCGAGGAAGTTGGCGCCGAGGATTTCGAGGAAGTCGTTGAAATTTTCCTCGAAGAGGTCGAGGAAGTTATCAGCAAGCTGCAGGACGGCGACCGCAGTCAGCTTGAGCAGGACCTGCATTTCCTGAAAGGCAGTGCGCTCAACCTCGGATTTGATGAATTTTCGGAGCTGTGCCTGGACGGCGAGCGGAAGTCCGCACAAGGCGAAGCAGACGATGTCGATGTCCCCGCCATCATCACCATATTCCAAACATCCAAGTCAGCTTTCCTGACCGGAATGTCCGAAAATTTCTGACCCTTCTCCCAGCGTCAGATAACAAACTGCGCCAAAGTCTCGTCTTGGGTGATGTCCGTGAAGGTCATCCCCGCCGCATCCAGCCGCGCAAACAGTTGCTCGAAATTTTCCGGCCGTTTGGTTTCGATCCCGATCAGCACCGAACCGAAATTACGAGCGGACTTTTTCATATACTCAAAGCGGGCGATATCGTCCTCTGGGCCTAAGATCCCGAGAAACTCCTTCAGCGCACCTGGACGCTGTGGCAGGCGCAAGATGAAATATTTCTTCACTCCGGAATAGCGCTGCGCCCGTTCTTTGACCTCGGGCAGACGTTCAAAATCGAAGTTGCCTCCGGAAGTGACGCAAACCACGGTCTTGCCCCGGATCCAGGAGCGCACATCCTGCAGCGCCTCAACCGACAGCGCGCCGGCCGGCTCCAGCACGATGCCTTCCACGTTCAGCATCTCGATGATGGTGGCACAGATCCGGTCCTCGGAGATCGCCAGGACATCCGGCAGCGGCACGCCCTTCAGAATTTCAAAGGGCAGCGCGCCGATCCGCCCGACCGCTGCACCATCGACGAAGGTGTCGACATGATCCAACGCGACCGGCTTACCAGCAGCAAGCGCTGCCCGCAGACAAGCGCCGCCGTCTGGCTCGACAAACAGGCTGTGCACCTCTTCACCAAACCAAGAGGACACCCCAGCCGACATGCCGCCGCCGCCGACTGGCAGCAGGACATGGTCCGGAGCTTTCTCAAGCTGCGCCTCAATCTCCACTGCGATGGAGGCTTGGCCTTCAATCACATCAGCATCATCAAAGGGCGACAGAAAATGCCCGCCCTCCTTGGCGCACCACTCCTGCGCTGCGGCAAGGCAGATGTCGAAATAATCGCCCACCAGATGGATCTCGATATTACCGCCACCGAATATCCGGGTTTTCTGGATCTTCTGCTGCGGCGTGGTGACCGGCATGAAGATCACCCCGCGCTTGCCCATGTGGCGGCACATGAAAGCAACGCCCTGCGCGTGGTTGCCGGCCGAGGCGCAAACAAACAACTCTTGATCCGGCTGTTTGCGCATCGCGTTCATCGCACCGCGGATCTTGTAGGAGCGAACCGGGCTCAGATCCTCGCGCTTGAGGTAGATGTCAGCGCCGAAACGCTCGGACAGATGCACATTGCGCTGCAGCGGCGTTGCGGGAAACACATCGCGCATCGCCTGTTCAGCGGCGCGGGCCTGGGACTTAAAATCGCTCATGGCTCATTCAGTGGCGCAAGCCCGCCCGCAAGGCAAGAGGCGGGTATAAAAGAATACTTAGGAATACTGATGATCAGCCGGGGCGGTCTTCGACGTAGTGACCATAAAATGCAGTCAGAAGGCTGACGTTGAGCAGTGCGAATACTCGTGCGCAAGCCGAAGATGCTGGCGAGGATTGCGCTGGCCAACACGATGGTGCGACCAATCTGGGCGATGTTGACGAAAGGAGAGGATTACAGGAACCCGGGGTTGGCAGTTGCGGCATGATCATCATGGCGTGAACAGCCAGTTCCGGTGCGAAGGGAGTGTAGGAAAGAAATGGCCTGAAAGTGCGCAATGATCGAACAGATCCGGATCGGTACAACCATATTCTTACTTGGAGCCGCAAGCTCGTACTGAAGATTTGGACCTGATCCGCTGATCTCCACGCCGGCCCGCGGCGTTTGAAAAGCGCCCCCCATCGAGATGCCGTAACAGGGCACGACCCGGATTTCTCCGTGGTGAGTTGCACGACGGTTTGATGTGATGTGTCGTTGCTCTTGGCACGCTGTGCTGCGTGTCCACGGGGTCGTGCGGTTAGGCGCGCCCTAAGATCTCTGACAAAGAAGGAAAACGGCATGGATGTGTATATCGGACTGGACGTCTCGCTCGCAAGCACCGCGATCTGCCCAGGGCAGGATCCTCAAGGAAACGACCGCTGCCAGCGGACCGGAGGACCTCGTTACGGCATTGAAGGCTATGCGGGGTGACGTTGTCGCGGTGGGCTTAGAAGCAGGCCTCCTCTCGCAGTGGCTTTACCAATTTCTGACCGATGCTGGTTTTGCCACTGTCCTGATGGAAACGCGTCAGGTGAAGGGCGCGCTGAAGGCGATGCCCATTAAGACTGACCGGCGGGATGCCGAGGGGATTGCGCGGCTGCTGCAGAAGGGTTGGTACCGACCCGTCCATTGTAAACCGATATCGGCACAGGAGATGCGCGCATTTCTTTCGGCGCGCAAGATTGTCCAGCAAGCCGCAATCAGTCTGGAACTGTCGATCCGCGGTGTGCTGCGCAATTTTGGGCTGAAGATGGGACGTGTTGTGAAGGGCCGCTTTGAGGCGCGCGTGCAAGAGCTGGCCGAGGGCAATTCCATGCTGGAGGCGGCTGCGAACCCGATCCTCACCGCACGGCGGGTGCTGCGACAGGAGCTGGCCGGCCTAGAGAAAGCTTTGCGCGATCACGCCCGGGAGGATCCGATCTGCCGCAAGCTCATGACGATGCCTGGGGTCGGAGCCGTCGTGGCCCTGACCGTCAAGGCAGCCATTGATGACCCGGAGCGGTTCCGGTTGTCCAAGGATATTGGTCCCTGGGTTGGGTTGATCTCAAGACGTGAGCAGTCGGGTGAGCGCGACATCGTTGGTCAGATCTCTCGGGCCGGCGCTGTCGGGCTGCGCACGGCGCTGTATCAGGCGGCGACGGTGATGCTGCACCGCGGCCGTAACAACTGGCTGACCGCATGGGCGCTGAACGTTGCCACGCGGCGGGGGAAGAAACGCGCCACCGCGGCGCTCGCCCGGCGGAGCGGGGTTGTTCCGCACGCTATGTGGAAAGACGGCACCGGCTTCCGCTTCACCCGCGAAGACGCTGCGGCAGTCGCGGCAGTATAGGCCCTGCTTCCAGAGGCACCCTCGTGGATAAACCCGGAAGGAAGGAGACTTGGCCGCGCCCGATGGCGCTGGTTCACCGCGGTCCCAACCCGGGACCCGGTCCCCGATGATGCCGGGTCAGGCCTGGTTGCCAGACGATCTGTCTGAGGACGCTTTTGAGATAGGCACACGGGAACCGATCTTGGACTTGGCATAATGCGGCAGCCTGCGCGCTGACCACGGACGGAAGCATCATCCCGGTGTGGGAGTTCACTCGGTGACGGCAAGCAATCAGCATGGCCGCTGCAAATTGACCTTTAAACATACGAGCCGCCTATACTTCCAGCTCGAAACTGACCCCGCAATCGAGAAGTTTCGCGGGGCGGTTTTGTTGAAAAATTCGTCTTGACTGCCCCCCCCTGTTACGGAAGGCCTGAAAGAAGACCGCATTCGATCACTCACCGGCAAGATTCGAAACTTCTTGCATCACGGACGGCAACCAAAGAAGTACGATGTTTTCGGTGATGGCGCCGTTGGTGGTTGAAGAATACCCGCGGCGCCATCACCGGCAGCCCCAAAAGCGCCTGCGGATCGCGGGCAATTCCCGTTGCACCCGGAAAGACGAACGGCCGTTCATCTTGCGCACCAGATCGCTGACCGCCAGCTTGGGCGGCGCCGAGACGAACATATGGACATGATCGCTCGGCAGCACACCGCGCAAGATAGCGACACCGTTCTCAGCGCAGACCTGGCGGAAGATGTCATGCACCCGCAAGCTAATCCCCCGCGCAGCCCTTGTAGCGGTATTTGGCAGACCACACGATGGGATAGCGCTGATAGAAACGCAGTGTTTGCCGGTATTTTTTTGCATGTCCTTATCCTCCGGAAAATGAGCTTTCGACCCGGCTGCGGCTCACTTTCCGGAGGGTAAGGACAGAACAGGAGTCTTTCACGCTAAAGCGGATCCGGCTGGAAGCCGGAGGGTTTACTCCAGAGAGCGGATACGGAACAGCACCCAAGGTTTCAGTAAAAATCCGCTCCAGTCCGAATATCGCATTTGGCGCAGGCCTTAGTTACTGCGCCCGCTGCGCGAAACCCTGGAAAACCTTGCCCTTCCGGCCAAAACCCGATACCCCGCTCCCGTTCTGACCTGAGAGGGAATTCCATGTCCGCGCCCAAGAAAGTTGTGCTCGCCTATTCCGGCGGCCTCGACACCTCGATCATCCTGAAATGGCTGCAGACCGAATACGGCTGCGAAGTTGTCACCTTCACCGCCGATCTCGGCCAGGGTGAGGAACTGGAGCCGGCCCGCAAGAAGGCAGAAATGCTAGGCATCAAGCCGGAAAACATCTTCATCGAAGATGTGCGAGAGGAATTTGTCCGCGACTTTGTCTTTCCAATGTTCCGTGCCAATGCGGTTTACGAAGGTCTCTACCTTCTGGGCACCTCGATTGCCCGTCCGCTGATCTCCAAGCGGCTGGTTGAAATCGCCGAAGCCACCGGTGCCGACGCGGTGGCCCATGGCGCCACCGGCAAGGGCAACGATCAGGTCCGGTTTGAACTGGCCGCCTATGCGCTGAACCCGGACATCAAGGTGATCGCGCCCTGGCGGGAATGGGATCTGACCTCGCGCACCCGTCTGCTGGAATTTGCCGAAGCCAACCAGATCCCAGTCGCCAAGGACAAGCGTGGCGAAGCCCCCTTCTCCGTTGACGCCAACCTGCTGCACACCTCATCCGAAGGCAAAGTGCTGGAAGATCCGGCGGTGATGGCGCCCGACTATGTCTACCAGCGCACTGTGCACCCCGAGGACGCGCCGAACGAACCAGAGTTTATCGAAGTCGGTTTTGAAAAAGGCGATGCTGTCAGTATCAACGGTGAAACGCTGAGCCCGGCAGACCTGTTGACCAAGCTGAACGAATTGGGCGGCAAGCATGGCTGCGGCCGTCTCGATTTGGTCGAAGGCCGCTTTGTCGGCATGAAATCCCGCGGCATTTATGAAACGCCGGGCGGCACCCTGCTTCTGGAAGCCCACCGCGGAATCGAATCGATCACGATGGACCGCGGCGCAATGCATCTTAAAGATGAGCTGATGCCGAAATACGCTGAACTTATCTACAATGGCTTCTGGTATTCGCCTGAGCGAGAAATGCTGCAGGCAGCCATCGACAAGAGCCAGGAACATGTCACCGGAACCGTGCGCCTGAAGCTTTATAAAGGTTCCGCAGCCTGTGTGGGCCGCTGGTCGGATCATTCGCTGTACTCCGAAGCGCATGTAACCTTCGAGGAAGACGCAGGCGCCTATGACCAGACCGATGCTGCAGGTTTCATTCAGTTGAACGCCCTGCGCCTCAAGCTGCTGGCCGCCCGCGAACGCCGCATCAAAAAGTGAGTAATTACGACGATATAGACGGCGGTTTCGAGGACGATTTCGCAGAAGAGCTGGAAATGTTCGTCGAAGCTCAGGACACCGTTTGGGCGGCTGTTCTGACTGAACTCTCTGAGGGTCAAAAGACGAGCCACTGGATGTGGTTCGTCTTTCCCCAATTGGCCGAACTGGGCCAATCCCATATGGCGCAGCTTTACGGGATCGAGGACCTGACTGAAGCCACCGCCTATCTGAACCACGAAAAACTGCGCAACCGCCTGGTGAACGCCAGCCAGCTGATGCTGCAGCATAAGGGAACGGATCCAGCGCAAATCCTCGGCGATATCGACGCAAAGAAACTTCGCTCTTCAATGACACTGTTTGCAGCTGTCCCCGGTGCGCCGGCGGACTTCCGGCAGGTGCTTGATGCCTTCTATGGCGGCCAGCCCTGCCCGCTGACCAAGGCAGCCCTTACCCGAACGTAACCCGGCGCCTTCACCTGAGGTCAATGTTGCTCGCCATCCCTTACGTACCTAATCCTCGCCGCAGGCAAGGGAAGGTCAAATGGCATTGCAAGACATCGCTGGGGAAATCCGAACAGGTCTGGCCGGAAAAACTTTTGACGGCTCACTGAAATTCGATTGCGGCAAAGACGGCGTCATCGTGCTCGCAGAAGGCAGTGCCAGCACAGATGACTGTGGCACCGACTGCACGCTGCAGCTATCCAAAGAGAACTTGAAGAAATTGCTCACCGGTAAGCTAAACCCGATGACAGCTGTAATGATGGGGAAAATCAAGATCTCCGGCGACATGGGTGTTGCCATGCAACTGGGCAAGCTGCTCGGTTAAGCCTCTTCATTTTCTTGAAAATATCCTCGGGATGAGCGCCGCAGGCGCGAGGAGATGACAAGGCCGCCTCGCACCTCAGATTTTCACTGCCTTCATCTGCTCCTAGTAAGGCAGCGCCGCCTGCAGCACCGGCTGGAGATCCTCCGGCCCTTCCGGCAGCGGGCCTTCCGGGTCGGCAAAGCCTGTTAAGTTCCAGACTGCACCATATCAATGCGCCGCCCACACGCCATCGTTCTTGTGTCCGCCCATCGGCCAGGTCAGTTTGTAAACGACGGAGCAAGACTCGGCCAACCCGTATGCATCAACCAAAGAGTAGTTCCGCTTGTGAAGCGGAATTTCAGTGGAGCGGTACAGGTCAATCACTTTCTGCCGTGTAATGCCGTTCAGCTTGGAATGGGAGTTCAGTTCGGGGTCCTGCGTCATCGCAGACCGCGGATATGCGGCACTGTGGCCAGCTCTATCGGGCTTGGAAGGTTGGGGTGGGAAGGGACGCGTTTTCACACCGCGTGTGACCATCAACCAGGCATGGGCATCCGAGGTCATGCCATTGGCCCTCTGGGTCTCTAACACGGCGGTTTTCACACCTTCAGTGTCCAACCCAACATCCTGGTCGATCACCTTGACAGCCTCGAACAGCCGGTCCGAGTGTTCGTCTATGAGAAGGCCCAGGTTCCATACTACAGCCGCAAACTTTTCCACACGCCGTCGCCAAGCATAAACCGCTGTCGTAAACGCTCATCTTGCTTCAGCCTTAGGAACGATCTTGCCGTTCAGATAGATCAGAATTTCTACGTTTCGCTGATCTTCTTCAGCCTTGTGTGCTCACCTTTTGCTCATGTGATGCTCCTCCGTCGACACGTTGGTAATATTGATCCAATTTTCAAGCGGTAACTTGCTGTCACCTGTCCGTGAAATCCGGCGCCGCCGGGTTGAGAGGCGCAGCAATAGCCGGCAGGGTGGCAACTAAGCAGAATGGAGGGCCAGAATGCGTTTACTGGACAGACTGAGACCTTTGACTTTGATGGGCCTTATTGCGATCGGTACGGTTGCTCATGCCAATCCGGTGCAGGCGCAGACGACTGGCGTGCTGACCGTGGCCGGGGGGTGTTTCTGGTGTGTGGAAAGCGATTTTGAAAGCGTCCCCGGGGTGATCGAAGCCGTGTCAGGCTATACCGGCGGCAAGACTGAAAACCCGACTTACAAAGACGTCAGCCGTGGCGGCAGCGGTCATTATGAGGCGGTGCAAATCATCTTCAATCCGGCAAAAGTCTCGCGCAGGCAATTGCTGGAACTGTTCTTCCGCTCCGTTGATCCGACCGACGCAGGCGGCCAGTTCTGCGATCGCGGAGAAAGTTACCGCACCGCGGTATTTGTCTCTAACGAGACTGAGGAGGCCCTAGCCAAGCGGGTCTTAGCCGAAGCTCAGGATGCCTTGGGAACGAAAATTGTAACGCCTGTTCTTTCGGCAAAGACCTTCTATGAAGCAGAAGACTATCACCAGGACTATTATAAGGGAGAAAGCCTGGTGTTCACCCGCTTTGGCCCCAAACGTCAGGCTGCGGCCTATAAACGATACCGCCAGGCCTGCGGGCGCGATGATCGGGTGGCTCAGTTGTGGGGCGATGCCGCACCCTTCACCGAAGGGCACTAAAGCGGGGACGCTGCCCCTTGGCCTGACGGCCAATTCCCCCGGAATATTTTGACCGGAAAGAGGCAGACCGCCTCAGATTAAAAGCAAGCCGCCTGCACTTCTTTCAGTTCAGGGATCACGTCCGCTGTGCCATGGCGCGTGACCATCAGCGCCGCAGCCTTCGTGGCCAGTGACATTGCCTCTGCCAACGGCAAACCCCGATCCAGACCCGAAAGAACATATCCAGTGAAAGTGTCCCCTGCCCCCGTCGTATCCACTGGTGTGACCGGAAGAGCGGAAACATCCAGTATCACACCGGTTTCGCCGTTTATATGCCGTGCGCCTTTGGCGCCGAGAGTGATGATCACATCTTTGACGCCAAGCTCATCGGGCGACTTTCCAGACGCCTCTTTCAACTGTCCGGCTTCCACCTCATTCAAGATCAGGAAGTCGAGAAACGGCAGAACCGCCTGCACTGCGTCCGCGTTAAAAGGGGCGGCGGCGTAGCAGACCCGCAACCCGCGATCGCGGCCCGCACAAGCAGCTTCCGCCTGCATGTTGGTTTCATTCTGCATCACCAGAATGTCGCCTGCACTTGCCCGCGAAAGCGCTTGATCCAGCTGGTCCCAGGTCAGCGCACGGTTAGCGCCCGGAAACAGAATGATCTGATTTTCACCCTTTGGTTCCACCGCAATGATGGCGTGGCCCGTCGGGGTGTCCACCTCGTTAATATCGCGAATTCCAACTCCATAGCGCTTCAACCGCTCAACCGCCCAGGCCCCGTCAGGGCCCGCCGCACCGATGTGATGCACCTGGCTGCCTGCCCGAACCGCGGCCACGGACATATTCGCCCCCTTGCCGCCAAGAAACCGGTCAAGGTGCCGGGCGGCAAGGGTTTCCCCCGCCGCCGGCAGATGCGGCATAGTATAAACCATATCCGCATTGATTGAGCCGAGGTTCCAGATTGCCATATAAGATCACCCGATGTTGCAGGCTGCCAGTACCGCCATGTTCAAAATGTCATTTGTGGTGGAGGTGGTCGAGCAAATCTGGATCGGCTTGTCGATACCGGACAGGATTGGGCCGATCACCGTGGCGCCGCCCATTTCCTGCATCAGCTTGACCGAGATCGAGGCCGAGTGGCGGGCCGGCACGATCAGGATGTTAGCCGGGCCGCTCAGGCGCTGGAACGGGTAATACCGCTGAGCCCGCTCGTTGAGCGCCACATCAACGGTCATCTCACCTTCGTATTCGAAATCGACACCGCGTTTATCCAGCACAGCGGGCGCGACATGCATTTTTTCAGCGCGTTCTGACACTGGGTAACCAAAGGTGGAGAAGCTGACAAAAGCCACCCGCGGTTCAAGTCCCATATGGCGGGCAACGCCCACGGCACGTTCAGCGATGTTTGCCAGGTGGTTCTCATCCGGCCACTCATGCACCAGAGTGTCCCCGATCAGCACGATCCGTCCTTTGTGCAGCAGCGCCGTCACGCCGGCGGCCCCATGGTCGGCATCAGCATCAAACACATGGTTGATCCGCTCCAGAACATGGGCTGATTTCCGGGTCGCGCCAGTGACCAGGCCGTCGCCATGCCCATGCGCCAGCATCAGGCTGGCAAACACGTGCCGATCACGTCCTACCAGCCGGTGAATATCCTTGTGATCAAAGCCTTTACGCTGCAGGCGGTTATACAGGAAGTCCTTGTAATTATCAAAATTCGGCGTGTTGGCTGCATTGACAATTTCCAGTTCACGCACGGCATCGCCAAGCCCGGCCTTTTCCAGTTTGGTCCGCACATCCTCCTGCCGGCCCACAACCAATGATTTCCCGAAGCCGGAACGCTGGTACATCACCGCAGCACGCAGCGCACGGGGATCGTCACCTTCGGCAAAGATCATCCGGGACTGGGCGGAACGGGCACGGGCATTCAACCCGCGCAGGATAGAAGCGGTCGGATCCATGCGGGATTTCAAACCCACCTCATAGGCGTCCATGTCCACTATCGGGCGGCGGGCGGCGCCGGTATCCATGCCGGCCCTGGCAACCGCCAGCGGAATCCGGTGGATAAGCCGGGGATCAAAGGGGGTAGGAATGATGTAATCGCGGCCAAAGGACAGAGACTTGCCATAGGCCAGCGCCACTTCGTCCGGCACATCCTCGCGCGCAAGGGCGGCCAAGGCATGGGCGCAGGCAATCTTCATCTCGTCGTTGATGGCGCGGGCGTGGATATCCAGCGCGCCGCGGAACAGATATGGGAAGCCCAGCACGTTGTTGACCTGGTTCGGGTAGTCCGACCGGCCGGTCGCGACAATGGCATCGACACGCACCTCATGCGCCTCCTCCGGAGTGATCTCCGGATCCGGGTTGGCCATGGCGAAGATCACCGGATTGTCCGCCATCGAGGCGACCATTTCTTGAGTCACTGCACCCTTGACCGAGACGCCCAGGAACACATCCGCGCCGCGCATCGCCTCTTCCAGAGTGCGCAGGTCGGTCTGGATCGCATGGGCCGATTTCCACTGGTTCATGCCTTCAGTGCGGCCCTGGTAAATCACGCCCTTAGTGTCACAGGCAATGCAGTTTTCATGCCGTGCGCCCATCGCTTTCAGCAGCTCGATACAGGCAATGCCGGCTGCCCCTGCCCCATTCAGGACGATCTTCACATCCTCAATTTTCTTGCCCGACAAATGCAGCGCATTGATCAGGCCGGCCGCGCAGATCACCGCGGTTCCATGCTGGTCGTCGTGAAAGACAGGAATGTCCATCTCTTCCTTGAGCTTCTGCTCAATGATGAAACACTCGGGCGCCTTGATGTCCTCCAGGTTGATGCCGCCAAAAGTCGGCCCCATCAGCTTGACCGCTTCGATGAACTTGTCCGGATCCTCGGTATCCAGCTCGATGTCGATCGAATTCACGTCGGCGAAGCGTTTGAACAGGACAGATTTGCCCTCCATCACCGGCTTGGAGCCCAAAGCCCCCAGATTGCCCAGACCCAAGACCGCCGTGCCGTTAGAAATCACCGCAACCAGGTTACCCTTATTGGTGTAATCATAGGCAGTTTCGGGATTCTCCGCGATCGCTTCGCAAGGCACCGCAACGCCGGGAGAGTACGCCAGCGACAGATCCCGCTGGGTTGTCATCGGGACAGTGGCATTGATCTCCCATTTGCCTGGAGACGGCTCCAGGTGAAACGCCAGGGCTTCTGCGTCGGTGATCTTTGTTTTGGGCATTTAATCTCGTATCCTCTCCTCGTCGCAGTCCGTCTTAGCCCAGCCAACCGCGCCCCTCAATCCGGGCTTTCAAGAATCTGTATAGCCAGAACTGAAATAAATACGACTAAAGGACGATAGATGCCGTCAAAATTTCACCTTATAGTAGATCTCCACCCGCTGTAGTTTATTAATAGGTATTAACACGCACCGGTACGCAGGTGGCGCTTCGCGCTCGAACTCATGAGCCTGAGAAGCACGTGTCACTATGGCATTTGTATGCCCGGAACACGGGCCTAGGATCGAAGGCATAATGAGGGATAATAAACTTGCAGAACAATTCCGGAGCGATGGTTGCCTTGCAGACTCCGGGCGGCGTCAGTAGCCAGCTCGACACCGTGCAAACCAGCATGTCCACCGGCAAAGAAGTCAACACGGCGCAGGATAACGCCGCCCTTTGGGCGATCTCCGAGCTGATGGATTCGGATGTCTCCGGATTACGCTCTGTCTTGGACTCATTGTCATTGGGTGAATCCACCGTGGCGGTTGCTTCCGCCAGAGCGGAACAGATCACGGATATTTTGACCGAAATGAGGTCTCTGACAGCTATATCGGCAAGCGGGATGGAGGATAACAGAAAATTCGAAGCTGCTCTGTCGCAGAAGACCGAGCAGATCAATTCGATTATCTCGTCATCCAGTTTCAATGGCTTGAACCTGCTGAAGACCGACGTGGACGGCAATGGCGGCAAAGCGCTGACTGTCCCGTCTGCATTGTCCGCGGCCGGAGGCCTGATCACGCTCAGCGTCGATAGTGTGGACTTCGAAGGCAGCCCGCAGTTTGACATCGGCCACCGGACTGCCATCACCGACAGCGCCAGTGCGCTGACCGCCCTAGGCGAAATCGAGGGGTTCCTGGCTTATGCGATCGGCAGCTCCGCTGCTTTAGGCGCTAGCGCCAGCGGCATTGCCGAACAGTACCAGTTTGCCGGAAAGTTGTCGGATGCGATCACCCGAGGGGTCAGTTCGATGATCGACACCAGCATGGAGGAGGCGGCGGCAAAACTTCTGGCGCTGCAGGCACAGCAGCAGCTGAGTTCAGTCACGCTGTCCATCGGTAATGCGATGCCCGACACGCTGCACAATCTCCACTGACAGCAGGCTGCCGCTGAGGATACTGACGGCAGCCACATCCGGGTTTTCCTCGGACCGCCCCCATTGTACACGTCTTACAAAGACGACCCGGGGGAATTTTCATGACCGTAACGCCCATGATGGCGCAGTATCTCGAGATAAAGGCAGCGCATGCGGATGCGTTGCTTTTTTACCGGATGGGCGACTTTTACGAGATGTTCTTTGAGGACGCAGTCAACGCCGCAGAAGCCTTGGATATCGCGTTGACCAAACGCGGCAAGCACAATGGCGAGGACATTCCGATGTGCGGCGTGCCTGTCCATGCTGCCGAAGGCTATCTGCTTACCTTGATCCGCAAGGGCTTTCGCGTAGCCGTGGGCGAACAGCTGGAAAGCCCGGCTGAGGCCAAAAAACGCGGTTCCAAATCGGTGGTGAAACGGGATGTGGTGCGGCTCGTGACCCCTGGCACGCTGACCGAGGAGTCTCTGTTGGAAGCCCGGCGCCACAATTTCTTGGTTTCCTACTCTGAATTGCGGGACGAAGCCGCACTGGCTTGGGCGGACATTTCCACCGGCGCGTTCCACGTGATGCCGGTTGCGCGGGTCCGCTTGTCGCCCGAACTGGCCCGTCTGGCGCCTTCGGAACTTATCGTTGCGGATGGCCCGGCCTATGACGCTGCCCGCCCTCTGGCCGATGAATATAAGATCCCGCTCACACCGCTAGGCAAGGCGAGCTTTGACAGCACCGCTGCGGAAAGGCGCGTCTGCACCCTGTTCAACGTCAGTGCCCTGGATGGTTTTGGCACTTTCACCCGCGCCGAGGTCTCAGCCATGGGCGCGCTGGTCGACTATCTGGAAATCACCCAAAAGGGCAAACTGCCGCTGTTGCAGCCCCCGCAGCAGGAGGCGCAGGACCGGGTGGTGCAGATTGATGCAGCCACCCGCCGCAACTTGGAACTGACCCGCTCGCTTTCCGGCGGCCGCACCGGCTCGCTGTTGGCTGTTGTCGACCGGACAGTTACCCCCGGTGGCGCCCGACTGCTGGAACAACGGCTGTCCAGCCCGTCCCGCAATTTGGATGTCATCCACCAGCGCCTTGCCGCATTGGATTTCACTGTTGATCACGCACAGATTGCCGAAGACCTGCGCGCGGCTTTGCGCAAAACACCGGACTTAGACCGTGCGCTCTCCCGCCTGGCCCTGGAGCGCGGCGGCCCGCGCGACCTGGCTGCCATCCGCAACGGGTTGTCGCAGGCCGAAGCAATTGCCGGATTCTGCGCCGGCCTGGAACTGCCTGCGCTGATGGCCGGTGCCATGTCAGATCTTCAAGGGTTCGACGATCTTCTGGCGCTCCTTGAAGCGGCCCTGGTGGCCGAACCGCCACTGCTGGCGCGGGACGGCGGTTACATCGCAACCGGCTACGACGCGGAACTGGACGAAGCCCGCACCCTGCGCGACGAAGGCCGCTCGGTGATTGCTTCCATGCAGCAGAAATACGCGGAACATACCGGCATCACGTCACTGAAGATCAAGCACAACAATGTGCTGGGCTATTTCATCGAAACCACCGCGACCCACGCGGATAAAATGATGTCGCCGCCACTGAACGAATCCTATATCCACCGCCAGACAACCGCCAATCAGGTCCGTTTCACGACTGTGGAACTGAGCGAAATCGAAACCCGCATCCTGAATGCCGGTAACCTGGCACTTGAAGTTGAAAAGCGGCTCTATGCAAAGCTTTCCGGAGCAATTCTGGAGACTGCCGCCCGCCTCAACACTGCCGCCCGCGGGCTGGCCGAGCTGGATCTTCTGACCGGGCTGGCCGATCTGGCACGTGGCGAAAACTGGACCCGTCCCAAGGTTGACGGCAGCCGCGCGTTCCACGTGGAAGGCGGCCGCCACCCGGTGGTGGAACAAGCCCTGAGGCGGCAAGGCGGTGAGACTTTTGTGGCCAATGATTGCGATCTGTCAGCCCAGGACGGCGCGGCGGTCTGGCTGCTTACCGGTCCGAACATGGCCGGTAAGTCAACGTTCCTGCGCCAAAACGCTCTGATCGCTCTGCTTGCCCAAATGGGAAGCTACGTTCCCGCGGAAGGTGCCCATATCGGCGTCGTTAGCCAGCTTTTCAGCAGGGTCGGTGCATCAGACGACCTCGCGCGCGGCCGCTCCACCTTCATGGTGGAAATGGTCGAAACCGCAGCCATTCTAAATCAGGCCGACGACCGGGCTCTGGTAATTCTGGATGAGATCGGCCGCGGCACTGCCACCTATGATGGCCTCTCCATCGCCTGGGCCACTCTGGAACACCTGCATGAGGTTAACCGCTCGCGCGCGCTGTTTGCGACCCATTACCATGAACTGACTCAGCTTGCCGCCAAATTGGAAGGCGTCGACAACGCCACAGTGGCGGTCAAGGAATGGGAAGGCGAAGTGATCTTCCTGCATGAAGTGCACAAAGGCGCTGCTGACCGGTCCTATGGCGTGCAAGTGGCGCAGCTGGCCGGCCTTCCGGCATCGGTTGTTGCGCGTGCTCGAGATGTACTCGACATGCTCGAGAAAGGCAGCCGTGAAGGCGGAACGAAAGTCCAGATTGACGATCTTCCACTCTTCGCCGCCGCACCGCCGCCAGAGCCAAAGGCTCCGGTTGCCCCCTCGCCTGCTGAGGAATTCCTCGCAAGCATACACCCGGACGAGCTCTCGCCGCGGGAAGCGCTGGAGATCCTCTACAAGCTGAAAGAGGCAGCTACGTAAAACAGAAAGGCGGTGCCAAACGGCTCCGCCTTTCCTTCATTTCCAATAGGCTTCCGACGGAGGCGCAGGCCCCAGAGGGCCTGCTTCCCTTTAACCAGCCGGCGTAGAAGACACCCCGACCTGCGCCGCACGCAGCAAACGGTCGTGCAGCATGAAGCCTTCGGCGGACACCTGGATAATGTCACCAGCCTTGGTGCCCGGCACCGGTGCTTCGAACATCGCCTCATGCACCTGCGGATCAAACTTGTCGCCAACCTCTGGCGATACAACCCGGATGCCGTGCTTTTCAAACACGCCCAGCAGCGAGCGCATGGTCAGCTCCACACCTTCGATCAGCGCCGCCGCAACTTCGCGCTGCTCGCTGGTCGCCGCCTCGATCGCACGCTTCATGTTGTCGTAAACCGGCAGCATGTCACGGGCCAGTTTCGAGCCACCATAATTCTCCGCTTCCCGGCGCGCCTTGTCACCGCGCTTACGGGCGTTTTCGGCATCCGCCAGCGCCCGCATGAACCGGTCCTTCAGCTCATCCCGTTCCGCCCGGAGCGCATCGATTTCCAGCGAGGCATCATCAAATTCCTCGGTCTGCCCCGCCAGCTCTTCAGCCTCGGCGGCAGCGATGTCATCCAGAAAGTCTTCGTCCTTGAGCTCTGCCATGTTTCACCTCTAACTCCGGTCAGACAGCAGTTTGCCGACCAGTTGCGCCGTATAGTCTACTATCGGCACGATCCGTCCGTAATTCAGGCGCGTCGGGCCAATCACCCCTACCGCACCGATGATCTTTCGATCCGCGTTCATATAGGGAGACACCACCAAAGAGGAACCCGAAAGTGAGAAAAGTTTGTTCTCCGAACCGATAAAAATGCGCACGCCATCGCCGTCTTCGGTCAGTTCCAGAAATTCGGCGATATCACGCTTGCGCTCCAGGTCGTCAAACAGGGTCCGGATCCGCTCCAACTCCTCGGCCGCGCCGGTTTCGGCCAGCAGATTCGCCCGGCCGCGCACAATCAGCCGGGCCTGGTCGCTGCCCTCGTCCTCCCATACCGCCAGCCCGCTTTCGATCATAGCGTGGGCCAGGCTGTCGATTTCCTGCCGCCGTGCCGATATCTCTTTTTGGATTTCCCGCTGCACCTCACTCAGCGTCCGCCCCTCAATCAGCGCATTCAGGAAATTCGCCGCTTCCCGCATTGAGCTCGGTGTCTGGCCCGGCGGCGGCTTGAAGAGGCGGTTCTCCACATGACCGTCAGAGAACACCAGAACCACCAGCGCCCGGTCATGCGCCAGCGAAACAAATTCGATATGCCGGATTTCCGCCTCATGCTTGGGTGTCAGCACCAGCGAGGCGCCTTGCGTGACACCGGACAGTGCCGCGCCGACCCTGTCCAGCATGCCACCCACATCACCGGCTTTCTTGCCCAGCGTTGCGTCGATTTTCTGGCGGTCGTTTGCATTGAGGTCACCAACCTCCAGCAGCCCATCGACAAACATCCGCAAACCCATTTGGGTGGGCACCCTGCCAGCGCTGACATGCGGACTGTCCAGAAGGCCAAGATATTCCAGGTCCTGCATTACATTGCGAACTGTGGCGGCGCTTACCTTTTCGCTCAGTGAACGTGTCAGCGTGCGGCTTCCAACTGGATCGCCGCTCTCCAAATAGCTTTCAACCACCGTCCGGAAAACTTCCCGAGAGCGGTCATTCAGGTCTTGAAGAATATTGTTCGCTTCGCTCATCCGTCTTCCAGCGTTTCTTGCGGATTCAACATAGGAACCCAAAGCCCGGATGTCATTAAAGAGCAGCGCGCGAAAAGGTCAATCGGGCTTGCATCGCCTGTCGTCAGAGGGATATCCCCAAGCCAGCAAATAAAGGATGTGTCATGCGACCCTCAGGAAGAGAACTGAATGAAATGCGCGCCGTGTCGATTGAGACCGGCTTCACCAAGCACGCTGAAGGCTCCTGCCTGATCAAGGCCGGCGATACCCACGTCCTGTGCACCGCCACCATCGAAGACCGCGTGCCGCCCTTTATCAAGGGAACCGGTCTTGGCTGGGTCACTGCAGAATACGGAATGCTGCCGCGCGCCACCAACACCCGCATGCGCCGCGAAGCAGCATCGGGCAAGCAAGGCGGCCGCACTGTAGAAATCCAGCGTCTGATCGGGCGGGCCCTGCGCGCCGGTGTTGACCGCGTCGCCCTGGGCGAACGACAGATCACTATCGACTGTGACGTGCTGCAAGCCGATGGCGGCACCCGCTGCGCTTCGATCACTGGCGGCTGGGTGGCTCTGCGCCTGGCAATCAACAAACTGATGAAAACAGGCGACGTGCATATCGACCCACTGACGGATCCGGTCTCGGCAGTATCCTGCGGCATCTACGCAGGCCAGCCGGTGCTGGATCTGGATTATCCGGAAGACTCAGAGGCCGGCGTCGACGGTAACTTTATCATGACCGGTTCGGGCAAACTGATCGAAGTGCAGATGTCTGCCGAAGGCTCCCTGTTCTCCCGGGACCAGATGAACCAGCTGATGGATCTGGCCGCCAAAGGCACCGCAGAACTCGCAGAGATGCAAAAGGCTGCCTGCAAATGACCCGCAAACTGGAAGGCGGCAAGCTGCTTGTCGCCACCCACAACAAAGGCAAGCTGAAAGAGATCACCGAGATACTCGCCCCCTATGGCGTTAGCGTTGCCGGCGCCGGCGAAATGAACCTGCCGGAGCCGGAAGAAACTGAGGACACCTTTGTCGGCAATGCCCGGATCAAGGCCCACGCAGCTGCCAAGGCAACCGGCCTGCCAGCCCTGTCCGATGATTCCGGTATCACTATTGATGCGCTGAATGGTGCCCCGGGTGTCTATACCGCCGACTGGGCAGAAACCCCTAATGGCCGTGATTTTCAGAGGGCGATGGCCCGCGCCAATGACGAGCTGAATGCCGTTGGCGCCGAAGCCCCCCGCACCGCCCAGTTCCGCTGTACTCTGGTTATTGCGTGGCCTGACGGCCACGACGAAGTGTTCGAAGGCGTGATGCCCGGCCAACTGATATGGCCGATCCGCGGTGAGCATGGCTTTGGTTATGACCCGATGTTCCAGCCAGACGGTTACGACATCACCTGCGCCGAAATGAACCCCGCAGAAAAAAACAAGATCAGCCACCGCGGTAAGGCGGTTGCCCAGTTCGTCCAGGGCTGTTTCGGTGGATGATTGGCGCAATGCGGGCTTTGGTCTCTATGTGCATTGGCCCTTCTGCCAGGCCAAATGCCCTTATTGCGACTTCAACAGTCATGTCTCCAAAAATATAGACCAAAACCTTTGGGTTAGGGCCTATCTGAATGAATTGGACAGACTGTCAGAGCAGCTTTCCGGCCGCGTCCTCAACTCAATATTCTTTGGTGGCGGCACACCTTCGTTGATGCGGCCTGAAACCGTAGCTGCAGTCATTGAGAAAGCACGTGAAATCTGGCCCTTTGCCAATGACATAGAAATCTCTCTTGAAGCAAATCCAGGCTCTGTCGAGGCTGGTCGCTTTGCCGGTTACAGGGATGCCGGGGTCAACAGGGTCTCGATGGGCATTCAGGCTCTGAATGACGAGGATCTGCACCGGCTGGGACGTATTCACAGTGTCTCCGAGGCCAAAGCCGCTTTCGACATCGCCCGCAATTGCTTTGACCGGGTCAGCTTCGATCTGATTTATGCCCGCCAGGGTCAGACACTGAAAGGCTGGGAAGCTGAACTGCGTGAAGCGCTCTCCATGGCTATTGACCACCTGTCGCTCTACCAGCTGACTATTGAGGACGGCACAGCTTTCGGTGACCGCTATGCCCGAGGCAAACTGCGTGGCTTGCCGCCTGACGACACCGCCGCGGATATGTACCAAGCGACCCAGGAAATCTGTGCGTCTTATGGTATGGGCGGTTATGAAGTTTCCAACCACGCCAAGCCAGGTTCGGAATCTCGTCACAATCTGATCTACTGGCGCTACGGCGACTATGCCGGGATCGGCCCCGGCGCCCATGGCCGTTTAACTTTGAACGGTTCCCGGTATGCCACGGAAACCCATCTGGCCCCAGGAGCCTGGCTGGAAGCGGTCAGGAACGGCAACGGAGAATCCCTTCGTGACCGTCTTTCCCCGGAAGAAGCTGCGGTGGAATACATTATGATGGGGATGCGCCTCTCTGAAGGTCTGGATATGGTGCGTTTCGCCGGACTTTCAGGCGCTGATCTTCCTGAGAACCGGTTAGCAGACCTTGTCCAGATGGGCATGGTAACTATCTCTGACCAGAGGCTTTGTACGACGGAACAGGGACGCGCCCTATTGAATGCGGTCCTCCGCGAACTGTTAATGGATTGAAGCAATGCGTTTTATTTATGCCGGCCTTGGACTGTTCTGTGTTGCCTTGGCCGTCATAGGTATTGTTCTGCCCTTGCTGCCAACTGTTCCCTTCCTTCTCCTCGCTGCGTTCTTTTTTGCGAACTCATCTGAGCGTCTGCATAACTGGATTGTAGATCACAATATTTTTGGCCCAATGATCCTTGATTGGCGCGACCGTGGCGCCATCCGATCAGGTGCAAAAAAGGCGGCAACCGTCTCGATTGCCTCCGTTTTCGGACTATCGCTGATGCTTGGTGTTCCCAGTCACATTTTGGGGATCCAAACCGTCGTCCTCTCTGCCGTTCTGCTGTTCATCTGGACTCGGCCTAGCGGCTGAGCAAGTTGCACAGTTCGTCCAGCTGATCCAGGTTATCGTAACTGATTACTACAGCGCCGGCCTCGCCGCCAGGCTTGTGATCAATGGACACTTTCATTCTCAGTACAGCCGACAAATCCCCTTCAAGAGCCCGGGTATCTGCATCCTTTTCCGGCATCTTTTTCGGCTTTTTCCCAACGGAGGTCTGTGCACCTGCGGCATCTTTCTTGACCAGCGCTTCCGTTGCGCGAACCGACAGCCCTCCCTTGACAATCTTTGCAGCGAGATCAGAAGCGTTGTCAGAAGTGATCAGCGCGCGAGCGTGTCCAGCCGACAACTTCCGTTCCTGCACCAGAATCTGAACATCTTCCGGCAGGTGCAGAAGGCGCACAAGATTTGCAATATGGCTACGGCTTTTACCAAGTGCTTCGGCCATCCGTTCTTGCGTATGGCCGAATTTCTCCATCAATTGCTTGTAGCTCTGCGCCTCTTCCAACGCATTCAGGTCCGCGCGTTGAATGTTTTCGATAATGGCCACTTCCATCATCTCAACATCTGAGTAATCCCGGATCAGGACAGGCACTTCATGCAGTTGCGCAGCCTGAGATGCCCGCCACCGGCGTTCGCCGGCCACGATTTCGTACATTCCGCCCGGCCGCGGCCGCACTATCAGCGGCTGCAGAACGCCCTTTTCCTTGATCGACGCAGTCAGATCATCCAAATCTTCCTGCAGGAACTGACGACGCGGCTGGTTCGGGTTGGCAATGACATTTTCAATCGGAACCAGAACTTCCGCATTCCGCGGCGCCTCAGCCTGCGTGCTCACCGGCGCAGGGTTCACATCTGCCATCAACGCTGACAATCCCCGGCCGAGCCCGCGTGGTTTTGTTTTCTTGTCTGCCATGATTGCCTCCGGTAGGTATTCTTCATTTATGCCGCTATCTTGTGATGTTTATTCAGGATTTCTTCTGCCAATGCACGGTATGCCTGTGCGCCCAGAGAATTCGTGTCATAGTTCAGCACCGGCTGCGCGTAGGAAGGTGCCTCGCTCACCCGGACATTGCGCGGAATTTTTGTTTGAAACACCAGGTCACCCAGATTGTCCCGCGCGTCCTGTTCTACTTGCTGCGACAAATTATTGCGGCGATCAAACATGGTCAGGACAATCCCTTCGATCCGCAGGTTTGGATTAGCTGATTGCCGAACTTCCCTAATTGTCAGCATAAGCTGGGTCACCCCTTCCAGAGCAAAGAATTCGCTTTGCAACGGAATCAGAACCGAGTGCGCTGCCACCATTGCATTGACTGTCAGGAGGTTCAGAGAGGGTGGGCAATCAATCAGGACGTAGTCCCAATTATATTCGTCCATCGCAGTTTGGCGTAGAGCATCGTGCAGCAGGAAACTGCGTTTTTCATTGGTAAAGAGTTCGATATCAGCCGAACTTAGATCGACAGTAGCCGGTATAATACACAGATCCTCAATCTCAGTTCTCTGAATGACGTCACTCAGCAATGAGTCTTCAACCAAAAGATCATAGGTAGTCAGATCCCGGTCAGACGGTTCAATACCCAGTCCGGTTGAGGCATTCCCTTGCGGATCCAAATCGACGACAAGAACGCGTAATCCGGTTTCCACCAACGCGGCCGCAAGGTTGATGGCTGTTGTTGTCTTGCCAACTCCGCCTTTCTGATTTGCCACCGCGATAATACGAGGCCCCTCGGGGCGGGAGTAATCAGACACGTGTCACTTCCCTTACTTTCAGGATTACTGCTTCTTGTTCTGTCAGACTTTTAACGGGTTCCGCATCGAACTGCCATTGCTGCCTCGCGTTATCCACTTCTTTTTTCCAGCTTTCACCCTTAGGGAACAACGCCACTCCTGTAGGTGAAAGATGGCGTTCTGAAAATCCCAGCAACGTTGATAAATCAGCCAGCGCCCGCGCAGAAAGAACGTCCGCTCTTTGAGGCTCAACCCGCTCAATTCTATCCGTTAAAATAGCCACTTTAGCATCGCATTCCCGTGCGGCAGTCCTAAGAAATGCCGATTTCCTCTGATCGCTTTCAATTAAGGTCACCCTCATGCCAGGTGCTTCATCTGCAGCAAGAAGAGCCACAATCAGTCCAGGGAAACCTCCTCCGCTACCGATATCAACCCAGTGCTCAACCGGATCAGTACACCGAAACACCTGTACAGAATCAACAATGTGACGCACCCATAGATCTTCCAAGCTGGACTTTGAAACCAGATTTATTTTTGGGTTCCACTTACGTATAACCTGTTCAAAAACCTCAAGGCGTTGCAATGTTTCACGTGAAACATCAAACCTTTCCAGAAGCGCCGCGCAGTTCACGCGAATTTCCCTTTTCTCGGCAGGTCACGGCGCAAGCGTGCCAGAAGAAGCGCAAGCGCAGCCGGCGTCATGCCATCAATACGCGCAGCCTGTGCCAGGGTTTCAGGGCGGGACAGGGATAGCTTACTTTGCAATTCCTTGGATAGACCTTCAATTCCATTGAATGAAAAATCCTCAGGAAAGCGATAGCCCTCATCCCTCTTCATCGCTGTGACTTCCCGTTGTTGGCGTGCGATGTAATTGGCGTAGAGAGCATCCCGCTCTAGTTGACGGCGAACCTCATTCTCTACACCTTCCAAATCAGGCAGCAACGGAATAATGTCCTCAAAAGTGACATCTGGAAATGCTAGAATATCAAAGCCGTTGCGACGGGTTCCATCTTGATTAATCCGTATACCAGCCGAGGATACCTGCTTTGGTGTGAACGTTTTCGATTTCAGAATATCCCGCCCTGTCGCCAAGCGTTCATTCTTTTCCAAGAACGCAATTCTCCGGTCCACTCCGGCACAGCCAAGTTCGATTGCTAAAGGCGTTAGCCTTTGATCCGCGTTATCTGCCCGCAAGGACAGCCGGAATTCTGCTCGCGACGTGAACATACGGTAGGGTTCAGTGACACCATTAGTAGTGAGATCGTCGATCATCACGCCAATGTAGCTGTTTGAGCGGCCAAAAGTTACAGGGTCTTCCCCCTGAGCTCTGCGCGCTGCGTTCAAGCCGGCGACCATGCCTTGCGCAGCGGCCTCTTCATATCCGGTTGTGCCATTTATCTGGCCGGCAAGATACAATCCCGGCACGTCCTTCAGCGACAGATCCAGCTTCAGAACCCTGGGGTCTACATAGTCATATTCAATTGCATAGCCTGGCTGAAGAATATCAGCCTTCTCAAGCCCCTTAATAGAGCGGACATACGCCTCCTGGACGTTCAGTGGTAAGCTCGTAGAGATACCATTCGGGTAGACCGTATGATCTGAAACGCCCTCCGGTTCCAAGAAGATCTGGTGCGAGTCCTTTTCGGAGAATCGAACGATTTTATCTTCTATTGACGGGCAGTAACGCGGCCCGACACCTTCAATGTGGCCGCCATACATTGCTGACCGGCCCAGGTTTTTTCGGATGATATCATGAGTCTGCGCGTTGGTATGTGTTATCCCGCAGGAAACTTGCTTGCTGCTCAACGCCTTAGACATAAATGAAAAGAATACCGGATCCTCGTCTCCGGGCTGTGTTTCCAGACCATCCCAATCAATTGTGCGCCCGTCCAGCCGGGGCGGTGTCCCGGTCTTCAGCCGGCCTAAAGGCAGCTCAAAACTGTCCAGGCGTTCCGCTAGCTTTACAGAAGGCTTATCGCCAATCCGCCCTCCCGGCCTGGAAGCTTCACCGATATGTATGACCCCGCGCAGAAATGTTCCGGAGGTCAGAATGACTGCCTTGGCTGGAACCTCACTGCCGTCGGCCAACATAACGCCAGAAACGGCTTCCCCCGACATGAGAAAGTCCGTCACCTCACCTTCCAGAATATCAAGGTTTGGTTGTGCCTCGGTTAGCCTCAGCATCTCCTGACGATAGATTGCTCGGTCAGATTGAGCTCTTGGCCCTTGGACCGCTGGCCCTTTTCGACGATTCAGGAGCCGGAATTGTATTCCTGCAAGGTCAGCAACATGCCCCATCACACCATCAAGGGCATCGATTTCCCGAACAAGGTGTCCCTTACCTAATCCGCCGATGGCAGGGTTGCACGACATCACACCGATGCCGTTTCGATCCAGAGTAATCAGAACCGTATCTGCACCCATACGTGCCGCTGCGTGGGCCGCCTCAGTTCCGGCATGGCCGCCACCTACAACAATCACATCATACTTGGGATGTTTCACGTGAAACACTCCTTCACTTCCCCAGGCAGAAGCTCGAGAAAATCTCATCTAGGAGATTCTCCACTCCGATCCGGCCCACTAGCGTTTCCAGCGCCCGTATGGCCGAGCGCATCTCCTCGGCGGCGATATCATAAAATCCAGAGCCGCGCGATAGAATATCCTGTGCTTCGTTTAAACTTGCCAAAGCAGATAACATCGCATCCCGGTGCCGAGCGCGCGTAGCAATGCCGGCTTGAGCCGAGCGATTTTGCAGAATCATCGAGATGTGTTCGACAAGTCTGTCTATACCCTGCCCGGATTTTCCTGAGATTGCATTCACCGCATCGCCGCGAAGGTCCGCCTTTGGTCGAAGACGGACATCTCCATTCTCCATCGGGACATCAAGAATGTCAGTATCTTCCGCCAAGAAGACACGTAAATCTGCATCTTCCGCGCGTTTCCGTGCTAAAGCGATACCAATGCCTTCGACGTGGTCGTCGGTATCCCGCAAACCCGCAGTATCCAGCAAAGTCACTGGCAGGCCCGCCAGATCCATCCGCACTTCGATAACATCCCGGGTGGTGCCGGCAAATTCAGACGTAATGGCTGCCTCGCGGCCGGCCAGCGCATTCAATAGTGTTGATTTTCCGACATTCGGAGCCCCAATGATGGCCACTTCGAACCCGCTACGGATCCGTTCCGCAATTTTCACTCCATCTGTCTCTCTTACAAGGCCGGCTTGAACTTCGGCCAATAGAGCGGAAACTTCCGGAGTTACATCTACTGGGACTTCTTCATCAGCGAAATCAATCGTTACTTCAATCAAGGATGCCGCACGGATTAAACTTGCGCGCCAGGATTCAGCCAACTTCCCCAATCCGCCGGCAAGAATTACCTGGGCCTGCTTGCGTTGCGCTTCGGTTTCCGCGTCAATTAAATCCGCGAGCCCTTCAACCTGAGCCAAGTCCAGGTTGCCGTTTTCCAAGGCGCGACGGGTAAATTCACCTGGCTCAGCCATCCGCAAACCGGTGATGCCACCCAGGGTTTCAAGCACGGCTGAAACAACAGCTGTGCTTCCATGTACTTGAAACTCAATAGTATTTTCACCTGTGAAGCTTTTGGGAGCCGTAAAGCTCAGCACCAATGCCTCATCAAGGCGCTCTCCTGATTGGTCTTGCAGGATTCGCAGGCTTTTGCCCCGCGCCGGCAACACTCCGCCGCAAAGTTGCGCGCCGGCTTCATGCGCCAAAGGCCCCGAGACGCGGACTACCGCGACCCCGGCCTTCCCTTGTGCGGAAGCCAGCGCAAAGATCGTGTCCATGGGATGGCCCTTCTTTTCCAGACCGTCCTGATTAGGTGTTCATCGAATCGAAGAACTCGGTGTTCGACTTCGTCTGCTTTAGCTTAGACAGCAGGAACTCAATCGCATCAGTTGTACCCATCGGATTCAAAATCCGGCGCAGCACAAAAGTCTTGGCAAGATCAACCTTGTCGATCAGCAAATCCTCTTTGCGGGTGCCGGATTTGAGTATGTCGATGGCTGGGAACACCCGCTTATCTGCAATTTTGCGGTCCAGTACGATTTCCGAGTTACCGGTACCTTTGAACTCTTCAAAGATCACTTCGTCCATACGCGAGCCGGTATCGATCAGCGCCGTGGCAATGATGGTCAGCGAACCGCCCTCTTCGATGTTCCGAGCTGCTCCAAAGAACCTCTTGGGCCGCTGCAAGGCGTTTGCGTCAACACCCCCGGTCAGAACTTTGCCCGACGATGGCACTACGGTGTTAAAGGCCCTACCAAGTCTTGTAATGGAGTCCAGAAGAATCACAACATCTCGTTTATGCTCAACCAGCCGCTTGGCCTTTTCAATGACCATTTCCGAGACTGCGACGTGGCGTGTCGCCGGCTCGTCAAAGGTAGAAGAGACAACCTCGCCCTTCACTGAACGCTGCATGTCAGTCACTTCTTCCGGGCGTTCATCGATCAGCAGAACGATCAGATAGCACTCAGGATGGTTCTTTTCGATGGAGTGCGCGATGTTCTGCAGGATTACCGTCTTACCTGTACGTGGCGGTGCAACGATCAGAGACCGCTGGCCTTTGCCGATCGGCGCCACCAGGTCAATCACCCGCGCCGAGCGGTCTTTGATGGTGGGGTCCTCGACTTCCATCTTCAACCGTTCATCAGGATAGAGCGGTGTGAGGTTGTCAAACGCGATCTTATGGCGGGCCTTCTCCGGCTCTTCAAAATTGATCAAGGTGACATTGGTCAGCGCGAAGTAGCGTTCGGTCTCCAGCGGAGCCTTGATCTGGCCGTCAACAGTATCGCCAGTCCGCAGGGAATACTGACGGATCATGTCGGGCGAGACATAGATATCGTCTGGACCCGGCAAATAGTTAGCTTCAGGCGAACGCAGGAATCCAAAACCGTCCTGCAACACTTCAAGCACGCCGTCGCCGCTGATGTCCCAGCCCTCATCCGCACGTTCACGCAGGATCTGAAACATCATCTCGCCCTTGCGCATGGTCGAGGCGTTTTCGATCTCCAGCTCTTCGGCCATTGCCAGCAGAGATTTAGGACTTTTAGCCTGGAGATCGGACAGATTCAGGGATTGCACGGTCATATAGATACGGCCTCTACTCCCCCGCTCATCCAGGGGTTGGTCACACGACAGGATTGGAAAACACGGTGGCCCGGACGGACCCGTTGGGTGCCATACATAGGGACTCGTTTCAGATGAGTCAAACGCCGGCTGCAGTCGTTCCGGGCCTGCAAGGCCCCTTTCTGCGCCTCTGCGCTAGAACTTGAAGATCACCGAGACGACAATCACCACCATCAGAACGGTTGGCACTTCGTTCATCAACCGGAACTGCCGGCCTGACAGTTTGTTCCCGCCAGTGGAAAAGTCGCGAAATCGGAACACCAGCCAATGATGGAACCACGTCATGGCGATTACTGACACGCCCTTAGTCCAGGGCCAGACAGAACTCCAGTCTACGACCCCCGGCGTCAGCACAATGAATATTCCAGCGGCCCACGACACATACATTGCAGGGCGCATGATAACCCGGAGGAGCTTATCTTCCATTTGCAGAAAGATCGGAACTGTATCCTGAACCTTCTCTGCTTGTTCCACGTGATACACGAACAGACGGGGAAGATAGAAAAGCCCTGCCATCCAGCTGAGTACAGCCATGATGTGCAGTGATTTGGCATACGGGTAGAGTGTGAACATCAGGTCACTCGGGTCCATAGGCAAGTCTCCCCGGTCAGATCTGATCACCCTAATAATTAAAGATATATTAGAAGGATGATGTTTTTGTAGTGTGCATGGATTCCGGTGGATAAGTGAATCCTCCATCGCTTATCCCCAGCAGGGATAAGATTCCAGACTGGACGGGAAAGAAGCCATAAGATTCTTCTTAAGGCCCTAGAAATAAGGTGCGTTAACGCCGCGTATCACCATTCCTGCTTGGGGATAAGAGGGGGATGAACCGGGGAGAGCCGGCATATCCACTAAAGCAAAGTTATCCTGACCCACAAAGGGCGACTCAGCGAACTGAATCCCGGGATGAGCGTCAACCCCGTGAGTCTTTACTTAACCGCGGAAAACCATACAAAACGTTCTGAAACCATTTACTTCTTTCCCACGGGGTTTTCCACATGACTGCCCACATAGTGCTGGCTTCTGGTTCCGGAATCCGGGCGCAACTGCTGCGTCAGGCCGGGATAGAATTTGAAATCGATGTGCCGCGCCTGGACGAGCAGGCGATCAAATCTGCGCTCTTGGCCGAAGAGGCTCTTCCGCGCGATATCGCCGATGCGTTGGCTGAGGCGAAGGCGCGTAAAATCAGCGGAAAACATCCGGAAAAACTGGTGCTGGGGTGTGACCAGGTGCTCGATTTAGAAGGGAACCTTCTTTCGAAACCCACCAGCACCGAGGATGCGTTGTCTCAACTGAAGGGCATGCGTGGCAAACGGCACATGCTGTTGTCTGCAGCCGTGATTTACCGCGACGGTGAACCGATCTGGCGCCATGTAGGACAAGTCCGCCTGCTCATGCGGAACAGCACTGATGCATTTCTCGAGGATTATGTGGCCCGGAACTGGCCCAGCATCCGCCATGCGGTAGGTGCTTACAAGCTGGAGGAAGAAGGTGTACGGCTGTTTGCCAGCATCGAAGGCAGCTACTTTAATGTATTGGGATTGCCGTTGATGGAGCTTATCAGTTACTTGGGTTTGCAAGGGGTAATCGAGCAATGACAGTAGCAAAAATCCCGCTCGCCGGCGTGATCGGCTGTCCGGTTGCACATTCCAAATCTCCGCAGCTCCACCGTCACTGGCTGAACGCTTATGGCATTTCAGGTTACTATGTGCCGATGCATGTGGAACCTGAAGATCTGGCCGACACGGTCCGGATGATGCCGAAAATGGGTTTTGTCGGGGCTAATGTCACCATACCGCACAAAGAAGCGGTTATGGAGATTGCGGATAAGGTCACCGACCGGGCCAAACTCATTGGCGCCGCCAATACGCTGATTTTCCGAAGCGACGGAACAATCCTAGCCGACAATACGGACGGCTACGGCTTCATCACCAACCTGCACCAGGGAGCGCCGGACTGGGACCCGGAATCCGGCCCGGCAGTTCTATTGGGCGCCGGCGGTGCCTGCCGTGCGGTTGTTGCCTCATTGCTGGAGGCCGGAGTGCCGGAGATCCTGCTGACCAACCGTACCCGCTGCCGGGCCGATCAGCTGCATGCGGACTTCGGCAACCGGGTCCGGGTGGTCGAATGGGTCCAGGCCGGCAATGTCATCGAAGAAGGTGCGCTGATTGTGAACACCACTTCTTTGGGAATGGTGGGTAAGCCGCGTCTGCGGGTTCCGCTGGATGGGTTGCAGCCCGATGCGGTTGTGACCGACCTTATCTATGCGCCCTTGAAAACCGATTTGTTGCAGACGGCTGAGGATGCTGGCTGCACGGTGGTCGATGGGCTGGGTATGTTGTTGCATCAGGCGGTGCCAGGGTTCGAACGCTGGTTCGGACACCGCCCTGATGTGGATGACGCAACGCGGTCGGCGGCTCTCAGATGAGTTTCAGCCTTGGCCTTACCGGCTCCATCGGAATGGGCAAGAGCACGACCGCCAAACTGTTCGCCGCCAAGGGGTGTGCGGTTTGGGATGCAGATGCCGCCGTGCACCGGCTTTACAGCGCGGGAGGGGCTGCGGTTCAGCCAATGAGAGCGGCCTTCCCTGATGCTATCGAGGATGGCGTGGTAAACCGTGCTGCATTAAAGCGTATCATCAGTGAAAATCCTGATGCATTGAAACATATCGAAGCTATCGTGCATCCGCTTGTCGCACAGGATCGGGCTGCGTTCCGGACACAAGCGGAACGCGATATACTGGTCTTTGACATCCCGCTGCTGTTTGAAACGGGCAGTGATTCTGAAATGGACGCAGTGGCTTGCGTGTTCGCGGATGCAGAGACACAGAAAGAGCGGGTTCTTGCCCGCGGCACGATGACGGTTGAGCAATTCAAGCATATCCTGCAAAAGCAGATGCCGATTGAGGAAAAACGCACCCGTGCCGATTATGCGATCGAGACGGACACGCTTGAGCACGCAGCGGAGCAGGTGACAGCGATCCTCGCAGACATCAGGAGGAAACTGGCCGATGCGTGAAATCGTTCTTGATACCGAGACCACCGGTTTTGATCCGTTCTCCGGCGACCGGATTGTTGAAATCGGTGCGGTAGAGCTGTACAACCACATGCCCACTGGCAAGACGTACCACGAATATATCAACCCGGAACGCTCGATGCCTGCCGAGGCGTTTTCGGTCCACGGCATCGGTCCTGACTTGCTTGAGCCGCCGCAAAAACCGCAACCCGGCGCGGTGACGCTGCGGGACAAACCGGTATTTGCCAAAGTCGGGCAGAGTTTCCTCGATTTCGTGCAGGACTCCAAACTGGTGATTCACAATGCCAGCTTTGACATGAAGTTCCTGAACGCTGAACTGGACTGGATGGGCCTGCCCAAGCTGCCGATGGATCAGGCGCTCGACACGCTGGCGATAGCGCGCAAGCGATTTCCCGGTTCGCCGGCTACGCTGGACGCGCTGTGCAGGCGCTTCAACATCGACAACGCCAACCGGACCCTGCACGGGGCACTGCTTGACTCTGAAATCCTGGCTGATGTTTATCTGGAGCTGATCGGCGGCCGTCAGCCGGACTTTGGCCTGTCTGCCCAATCATCTTCAGAGATAACCCGGGTGGAAGATGACTGGCGCCCTGCCCCCCGTCCATCGGCTTTGCCCCAGCGGATCACCGCAGAGGAACTGGCAGCTCATGAAAAATTCGTGGCCAACCTGGGGGAAGAGGCTTTGTGGAATGTTTCCTGACCCGGGGACGAATTAGAAAATGAAAAACGCCGCTGAATCTCAGCGGCGTTTTTGGTTAGGAGGGTCGGAAACTTTACTGAGTAGGAGCTGCTGCCGCCGCTTCGGTCTGACGTCGGGCCAGTTCGTTGCGGTAGATCGCCACAAAATCAATGTTGTCCAAGTTCAGCGGCGGGAAGCCGCCGTCGCGGGTGACGTCCGACACGATGCGGCGCAGGAACGGGAAGGTCATGCGCGGGCATTCGATCAGCAGGAACGGGTGCAACTGGTCTTCCGGCACGCCTGCGATGTTGAAAACGCCGACATATTCCAGTTCCAGTACGAACAGGACTTCGCCGCCTTCCTTGTTCTTTGATTCGACAGTCAGCTTGGTGACAACTTCATACTGGTTTTCAGCCGAGCGTTTTTTTGCATCCAGGTTCACCTGCACACTGACATCCGGCTGCACGTCGCCGCCGGTGCCTTTTTGCGCCATCACGTTTTCAAACGACATGTCGCGAATGAACTGGCCCAAAATGTTCATCTTGACTTGCGGCTGCTGCTGGGCTTCGCCGTTTTCGGCCATCGGGATACTCCTGAAAAATTCTTTTGACCGTGCTTAGCAGCTTGGTCCGGGTAGCTCAACGGGGGCCGTCGACCCAGCCTGATGGGCCGCTTGGACGGTCACCGGGAGTCACATCTTCGAAATCTCCGTCGATGGTATCATCCGGCCTGCCGGCGGCCCCAGGATAATGACGGCCCTGCATGCTGCCGGGTCCCATTTGGAACTGCGCCACTGTGACACGGGCCCGAAGATAGCGGAAAACCGCCAGCCGCACCGGCGGCATCAGAAGGGCAAATCCAAAAGCATCTGTAAAGAACCCCGGAGTCAGCAGCAGCGCGCCGGCGAAAAGGATCATAGCGCCATGGGCCAAAGGCTCGGCCGGGTCGGACATTTGCTGGAAAGACGAGCGCAGTTGCCCCATTGCCATGCGTCCCTGCGTTTTCACCAGCCAGGTGCCCAGCACCGCAGTCAGAACCACGATGGCCAAGGTCGGCCATAGCCCGATTGCGCCGCCGATTTGAATAAACAGGGCAATTTCAATGATTGGAACCATTAGAAAGGCCAGGAAGATATACATGGAGTTTCCTTACGATCATACGCCGGGGCGGTAGACTTGCCCCCGCCCGTCACCTACATAAGGTCTGATCGCTTTGGTTTCAAACAAAGCACGAACGCCTAGCATGAGGTATCCATGGAGTCGCCTGTGATTCAGCTTTTGGTTCTGGCCGGTATTGCCGTGTTTCTGATCCTGCGCTTGAAAAGCGTACTTGGGACACGGGAAGGTTTTGAAAAGCCACCGCTGCCGCAATCCGAAGCGCGGAGCCGCCGGCCCGATCTGGAAGTGATCGAAGGCGGCCCGGATCGTGACATTACCGATTATGTGGCTGATGGCAGTCCGCAGGCTCTGGCCCTGGCTGAGATGAAGCGGGCTGAACCGTGTTTTCAAGTGCAGGAATTTGTGCAGGGCGCGCGCGGTGCATATGAAATGATCCTGATGGGCTTTGAGCATGGCAACCTGGACGACATCCAGCCGTTCCTGGCCGAGGACGTGTTCGAAAGCTTCGTGGATGCCGTTGCGCAGCGAGAGGATCAGGGCTTCAAGATCGAGGCCGAGTTTATCGGTGTGCGTGAAACCACCGTGGCAGATGCAACTTTCGACACACAGACAGGCCGGGCCGAGATCACCATGCGGTTTGTTGGTGAAATGACGTCCGTTGTCCGCGACCGCGGTGGCGACATCGTCGAAGGCGACCCCAAGGCTGTGAAGCGTCAGAAAGACACCTGGGTCTTTGCCCGCAACATGGGCGCCGATGATCCCAATTGGCAGCTGGTAGCGACGGACGCATGATTGCGGCGCTTCGGGGGGTATTTGGGGCAGCTGCATTCGCAGGTGCCGCGATGACCGCCTCAGGGGCGCATTCTGAAACCGTGTCCAGAATCTTGGATTTTGCTCAATTGGACGGCTGGGCCAAGGACGATCATGCCCATGCGCTGCAGGTTTTTCTAGGAACCTGCAAGGACCTGAGGGATCCCGACTGGGCTGCTTTGTGCAAGGCGGCGCAATCACAGACACCCGAAGGGGCAAGAGCGTTTTTCGAACTGTTCTTCCGCCCGGTTCTGATCGAGGATGGCAATCCAGCTCTGTTCACCGGTTATTTCGAACCTGAGCTGAGCGGTTCCCGCTATCCGACAGATCGCTTCCGTTACCCGGTCTACAAGATGCCACCCGAGGCCCGTTCTACCGATTTGTGGCTGCCCCGGCGGGACATTCTGACCAGCGGTGTATTGGCTGACCGCGGGCTGGAGATTGCCTGGGTGGACGACCCGGTGGAGCTGTTCTTTCTGCAAATTCAGGGTTCTGGAAGGATCCGCTTGCCGGACGGCTCAATGATCCGGGTTGGCTACGGCGGTGCTAATGGCCACACTTATAAATCCATTGGCAAGGAACTGGTGCGCCGCGGCGTCTACAACGCCCATCAGGTCAGCGCCCAAGTGATCAAATCCTGGGTCCGGCGCAACCCGTCGGACGGCAAGGAGCTGCTGTTCCACAATCCGTCTTATGTGTTCTTCCGCGAAGTAAGCGAAGTATCAGCGTCCAAAGGGCCGCTTGGCGCCATGAACCGCTCGGTCACGCCGATGCGCACTATTGCCGCCGACCCTGCATACACTCCGCTGGGTGCGCCGGTCTGGGTGGAGAAGGATGGACATGTGCCCCTGCGCCGCCTGATGGTGGCGCAGGATACAGGATCCGCAATAAAGGGCGCGCAGAGGGCTGATATTTTTGTCGGTACAGGCGATGCCGCCGGCGAGACCGCTGGAACGATGAAAGACCCGGGGCGGATGGTGGTTCTGCTGCCGATCCAGCGGGCTTATGCGATGCTGCCGGAAGACCTTTGAATGACGCGGCGGAAACTGACAGGAGACGAGATCGACCTCTGGCACAAGGTCGTGAAACATGCGGAACGCATGCATCCTGGCGCGCATTCCAAGCCGCCTGCCCCGCCGCTGCTGAAACCCAAACCGGTTAAGCCCCCTGAGCCGGGACTGGATCCGTTTGAGATTGGGAGCCGCGCCAAGCCGAAACCGCTGAAACACGATTTGAAACCGTCTCTTGCCCGCAGCCTGGCCAACGATCCGGTGCAGATGGATGAAAAATCTTTCCGCCGCATGAAGCGCGGCAAGCTTAAGCCAGAAGGCAAGCTGGACCTGCACGGCATGCGGACCGACTCGGCTCATCCTGCTCTCACCCGGTTTATCCTGTCTGCCCAAGCTACCGGAAAACGGCTGGTTCTGGTGATCACCGGCAAAGGAAAGCACCGAGACGAACCAGGTCCGATGCCGGTCCCGCGCGGAGTGCTGCGCCACAAGGTGCCGCAATGGCTGTCATTGCCGCCGCTGGCGCAAGCGGTGATGCAGGTCACCCCTGCCCACATCAGCCATGGCGGTGAAGGCGCCTATTACGTCTATCTCAGACGCAGCCGTTGACCCGGCCTATCTGTTGTCCGCGGGCGTGCTTTCCAGTGCAACCTTGATGGTTCTGTCTTGAATGACAATCTGACCCGGCAGAATCTTTCGCAGCAGGTCCTGGCTATGCGTAAACGAGTCTGCGGTTTCCCGAGCACCGTTTAGCAATGCAATCAGCGCCGGCGAGGAGGCTGCCACAAAATGCTGCGACTCCGCTTCATCTGCAAAGGCCGTGGTGTCGATCACTTTAACCGGCAGACCGCTGACTGCGTCAAGGTTGTCCAGATTCCCGAGTCTTTCACGGCCATTCAGGCCGCGCAGGTGCTGTGACAGCGTCAGGACGTTATCTTTTCGCGACACGAAAATCAGGAACGGTTGCGGCACCTGTTTGAATCTCCGAATCTGAGATTTAAACACGTCGACATCCAAATCTGGTGACATCAGGATGACACCGCCCAGGTTCTGCGTTGTCCAGCCGGGAGTTTTGATCTCCATCTGGCGCAGGGTTTCCATAGTCAGCAGCCCCCCCATGGAATGGGCAACGACCACAATACGCTCGGCCGCGGAAGCGCGCAGTTTACGCAGCAGAGCTTCCAGCCCGTCACGGGCAAACAGCACACTGTCGCCATCGTAAGCATAGCCAAGCGGACGGCCCTTGCTTGGCCAGGAATAGATAACCGTTGCCCCGGGAAGGTTGATGTCATGAGAAAGCTGGGCAGCCCGGAAAGCGGTCTCGGCCTGGGTGGAATTGAAGCCGTGCACAAAAACCGTAACTTCGCGCTCCTTTCGGGGAAACCTTGCCAGTTCTTGCTGCAGCCGGGCGGAAAAGGCGGCCTCGGTTTTGAATGTCTTCCGTCCTGCCATGGTGAATTCAGTGATGGGGTCCGGTTTCGCGTAGCCGAACTTCAGCGAGCCGGGTTTATGATCCGGCGGAATTGAAACCGTGAGTTCAAGCAGGCTGACTGCGTCGGTGCGGGTGGGCCCAAAGGTGCCATCAGGCAGCGGTTCTCGGTTTGTGGCGGCAAAAATGGTCTTAGGCGTGCCCAGCTCCAGCGCTTCTGGAACTGTTGGGGTAAAAGATCTGTCAGTACAGGCCGCCAGAAGGACCATGATCACACCGGAAATCAGGCGCAGCCCGTGCATTTTGTCTACCTCAATCAATTGGCGGCAGGCTACTGCACCTGCCGCCAAAGTCCAGAGGCTGGAATTTGGTCTGGTGTTTTACAGCACGTAACGGCTGACATCGGCTGACCGGCCCAGTTCACCCAGGTTTTTCTTCACAAAACTTTCGTCCACAATGACCGCGTCGCCCGACCGGTCCGGCGCAGTAAAGGAGAGCTCCTCAAACACCCGCTCCATCACTGTGTAAAGCCGCCGTGCGCCTATGTTTTCCACAGCCTGGTTCACTTCGGCGGCGATTTTGGCCAAGGCGGCGATACCGTCGTCGGTAAAGGTCACTTCGACGTCTTCCGTGCCCATCAATGCAGTGTACTGGAGTGTCAAAGCATTGTCGGTCTCGGTCAGGATACGCACGAAATCCGCCTCGGTCAGCGCCCGCAGGCTCACCCGGATCGGCAGACGGCCCTGCAGTTCCGGCAGCAGGTCCGAGGGTTTGGCAATATGGAACGCGCCGGAGGCGATGAACAGGATGTGGTCGGTCTTGACCGGGCCGTGTTTGGTGCTGACGGTGGTGCCCTCGATCAGCGGCAGCAGATCCCGCTGCACACCCTCGCGGCTGACGTCGCCGCCTCGGGTTTCCTGGCGCGCGCAGACTTTGTCGATCTCGTCCAGGAAGACGATGCCGTTCTGCTCTACAGACTCCAGCGCGGTGCGGGTCACGGTCTCATCATCCAGCAGTTTGTCAGCCTCTTCGCTGATCAGCACCTCATAGCTTTCAGACACGGTCATCTTCTTGCGGGTGGTGCGGCCGCCCATCGCCTTGCCGAACAGGTCGCCCAGGTTCAGAGCGCCCATGTTGCCGCCGGGCTGGCCTGGGATTTCGAACATATTGCCCATCGGGTTGGAGGTGTCTGCGACATCCAGTTCGATCAGGGTGTCGTCCAGTTCGCCTGATTTCAGCTTCTTGCGGAACATCTCGCGGGTTGTTTCACGCGCGTCCGCGCCGGCGATAGCTTCCAGAACCCGGTTCTCGGCAGATTTTTGAGCTTTAGCCTTCACATCCTCGCGCATGAATTCGCGGGTCTGGGCAATAGCGCTGTCAGCGAGATCCCGGATGATCTGCTCCACATCGCGCCCGACATAACCGACTTCTGTGAACTTTGTCGCCTCAACCTTGATGAAGGGCGCGCGCGCCAGTTTTGCCAGCCGGCGGGAAATCTCCGTCTTGCCGACACCTGTGGGGCCGATCATCAGGATGTTCTTCGGATACACTTCATCACGCAGGTCATCGGAAAGCTGCTTGCGCCGCCAGCGGCTGCGCAACGCCACGGCCACAGCACGTTTGGCTTCTTTCTGGCCGATGATGAAACGATCCAGTTCAGAGACGATTTCGCGAGGGGTCAGATCAGTCATGGATACTTCCGTTTCAATGGGATGGCGGCAGCCGGCCAAGCGGCAGCACGCCAGACAAGAGTGAGAGCAGCACAGCCCGGATATGGCTCCAAAAGGCCCCCAATGCCACCAGGAACATGCCAAGCGCCAGGATCGTAATGGCGGTGCCTTCGCCGCTGAAGACAGTTCCTGCGAGGGTGACACTGTAGCCGATTGCGGCAATCAGGAACGAGCGCCGGTCAATGATGATTGCAATCAGGGCAAACACCAGCAGGACGCCGATCAGCAGCATGTTGGAACCAGAAGTACCGGCGTTCAGCAGGCTGAGCGCAATTGTATTCACCAAGGCCGGGGCTGCAACGACGTGCAGCCAGAAACCTTGGGCCGAGCGTCGGGTCACACGGTGGGGATCGCTGAGATCAAACGCCATGGCTACGGCAAATACGGCGAACCCTACGGCCAGTGTGATCCAGGCAAACGGCCCGCTGGCTGACAGCAGAAACAGGTCGCTCACCCCGGCGGGGGTGCCTGCCTGTATCGATCCCGACAACAGGGCGAGGACAAAGACACCCAAAGCGATCAGCGCCATGGCAAAAGGAACGCGAAAGCGCAGCCAAAACAGAGTGACGGCGGCTGTTGCCATCGCAAATGGCAGCGGCAGGCTTGAATAGTCGTTTTGCGCAAGCATGAATGGCTGGGAAAAAGCTGCCGAGAAACCGGCGCCGGCGTTGCCGGCCCATAGAAGGGAAAGAGCAATCGCTGGTGCCACCATGCGGCGGCGGCGGATGAAGTATTCAGACAGTATCCATAGCACGGCAGCGCCGGCGATGGCTGAATATATGGCCTTGTCCTGGTAGCCGCCGATTGACCGAGCCAGATCAACGGCTGTGAAAGCCATCCAGCCGGATGCCAGGATCACAAGCCCGATCACAATAAAGATTTCATTGAACCCTTTGAACAGCTCAAAGGGTTCATCCCCTGGTGCCAGGTTCTCGCGTGCGCCTTTGCGGCTGTATGCCATGGCCAGAAGCGTGGCGGCCTGGGCCTCGGTCAACAACCCGGATCCTACAGCAGCCCGCAGATCATTTTGATCAACCTGGGTCACGTCAGCTTTCCTGGCCTATGCTTTCAACTGTGAGGTTGCCATTGGTGTAGACGCAGATATCGGCAGCGATGGCCATGGCATCACGGGCCACTTTTTCGGCGGATTTTCCGCTGTCCATCATGCCGCGGGCGGCCGCCAGTGCGAAATTTCCGCCCGAGCCGATAGCGGCTACATTGTGCTCAGGCTCCAGCACGTCGCCGGCACCGGTGATGACAAACATGTCTGCACCATCGGTGACGATCAGCATGGCCTCAAGTTTCTGCAGGTATTTATCGGTGCGCCAGTCCTTGGCCAGCTCGACACTGGCCCGTGCGAGCTGGCCAGGAGTCGCTTCAAGCTTGGTTTCCAGCCGCTCCAGCAGAGTGAAGGCGTCGGCTGTCGAGCCGGCAAAACCCGCCACCACGTCAAATCCGCCCGGTGACAGGCGGCGCACCTTGCGGGCCGTGCCTTTGATCACCGTCTGCCCCAGCGACACCTGGCCGTCGCCGGCGATGACAACCTGGCCATCCTTCTTCACACCGATGATGGTGGTGCCGTGCCAGCCGGGGAATTGATCGTCTGCCATATGTGCCTCCGCTTTATTGCCCTCTATATGGAATCATCCCACCGCCGGCACAAGAGAACGCGCAAAGTCCACTGCCGGGCAGCAGCTGTATGGCTGTCCATTGCTATGCAGTAAATGCAAATCGGGGCTGTTGAACCGGCAATTGTGAGACTCAGCCGCACATCCTACATGGGGCTCACAACCGGCACAGGGTCGGCTGTTTCTCAGAAGGACTAGCGCTATGACTACCGCAAACATCTATGCGCCGCTCGGAGCAGTCACCGTTCTCCGCGTGGTCGACGCATTGATCAACGTGAAAACTGCTCTCGTGGAATGGAACGAGACCCGTGAAACCCGCAAGGCTCTGGCACAGTTGTCGGACGCTCAGCTGGAAGACATCGGCATGAAACGCGCTGATATCTCCAAAATCTGATCCCCGATGATCCACAGTTTTGAATGAGCCGCCCGCAATCGGGCGGCTTTGTTCATTTCCGGACGCTGGTTTTATACTTGCCAGCCTGATCCGGAAGCCAGGCCTCAATTGCAGCGGTGGCGACCACATGGCGCGTTCCGGCTTCTGCATCCTCTACGTCCAGCCCGCCTTTCACTGCTCGCACGCTGGCCCGGCCCCGCGGCAAATCCTGGGCCACTAGATCGCAATCCACTGCTTCCGGTTGCTGCACGGCAACCGTCACGTCCACCCGCATTTCTCTGTGATCAATCCCGAGCTTGGAAAACAGAGTGATCGACGAATGGTGCAATGCGTCCTGCACTGCACGGCGGGCTGCTTTTGTATAGTTTTGGCCATACAGGTCATTGCCGGTGCCCATTTCCAGGATGATGCGTTTTTCATTCATTCTGCCGCCTCCATGTCAAAGGACACAACTACGGCCGCATTGGCGATCACCGTGCACCCGCTGTGGGGCTTGTCGATATTGAGCCCCCCTTCCACAACACGGATGCTGGGCTGGCCGTAAGGGAAAATCTCCAACAGCGCATTCTTGTCCACGGATTCGGGCTTCTGAACCCCGATCTCAGCGTCGATAATCATATCTTCTTTATGAAAATCAAATAGTTCCGACATGTTTACGGAATTGTGCCACAGCGCGTCCTTGATCGCGCGGCGGGCGGCTTCGGTGTAATCTTCACGCCGGAGCGATGTGCCCATGCCGAATTCCACCAATACCCGTGTCTTGGCCATAGTGCCTCCTGTACCTGTTCTGGGCGGGACGGTTGCAGGCAATGGGCGCAAAGGAAAGAGCCAGTTTGCCGTCCGCAGGCGCACCAGCGTTTGCGGGCAAAAGAAAAAGGGCTGTCCCCGCGGGGACAGCCCTTTGAAATCCGCAACAGGAATCAAAGTCAGATCGACTCTTCGATCCAGCTTTGCAGCGCTGCTTTGGGAGCGGCGCCGGCACGGTTCGAAACCACTTGGCCGTCCTTGAAAATAAACAGCGCCGGAATACCGCGCACGCCCATGGCGGCGGCCGCATTCGGGTTGTTGTCAACATCGACCTTGGCAATTTTCACCTTGCCGCCGAATTCCGCGGCCAGCTCTTCCAGAGCGGGACCGATCTGCTTACAGGGACCGCACCACTCAGCCCAGAAATCCACCACAACGGGGATATCGGAGTTCTTGACTTCTGCGTCAAAAGTGGCGTCGGTGACGGCTACGGTGGACATATGCATGTCTCCATGAGTGTGTGGCAACTGGAGTTGGAACCTAGGTACGGCTTAACCGATCGTCAAGGTTCCATCCGACGCTGCAGTGCCTTTGCCACAAGCTTTTGCGGCAGCGGCATTAGGGTGGCATTGCGGGTCCAAAGCAATGCGGTTTCGATGGCGCGGTCCGGATAAATCTGTGCCAGCGCATGGGCATAGGCCCCCATCTGCCGCAGCAGGCCTTCCGGGCATTGCTGGGGTGTTTCGGGTACAGTCACGTTGGATTTAAAATCCACCGCCAGGACTTTTTCCGGTGTTACAACCAGCCGGTCTATGATGCCATGCAAGCGCGATCCGTACAAATCAGCGGTAACGGGGACCTCCGCCAATGTGTCTGTCTGGAAAATATGAGAGAGGGCAGCGTTCTGAAGTACGCCCGAGGCCTCAACCAGCAGCTCCGCGCTGTCATTTGCATTCAGCAATAGATTTTGAGCCAATAGGGGCCATTCCTCCTGGGGGCGGCCGGGCAGATGCTCCAACAGCAGGTGCAGCCGGGAGCCGCGCGCCTTGGCCGCCTCCTCGTCCAGACCCTGATCCCCTGGCAAGGCCTTGGGTCCGCCCAGATCCGATGGGCTGAGCGCCGGCGCCGGCGCAGCATAAGGTCCTGCCGGACGGGTAAACACCTCCGGCAGAATGTGTTTCTCAACGCTTTGACCAGGCTTTTCAACCAGAGGAAGCCCGTCCCAATCACCGTGCTGCAGGCGAAGACCGGTGCCGCCTTCGATATCAAGCTCCACCGCCCCGCCGTCCCGCAAGGCGCGTTCCGCCATACGGTACCAGCTGTCGTTCATCTCACCGACGTCGCCGGCTGCGGCGACGATTAACCATTTTTCCGCTCGGGTTAGAGCCACATACAAAAGGCGCAGCCGTTCATTTTGCAGTTTCTCCTGCGCGGCTTCTCGGGCAGACAGCATCGCGGCTGGCATCTGGTCCTTGGGCAGTTTCCAGACCGGAGTGCCATCTGCCAGCATGATTTCGGCATCGCGCGGCGCCTGGCGCTTGGCGGTGTCCGGAAGGATCACGATCGGGGCCTCCAGACCTTTCGAGCCATGCACCGACATCACCCGGATCATATTGCCTGCTGCACCCATCTGGCGTTTGATCTCCAGATCATCGGTCTGCATCCAGACCAGAAACCCGGTGAGGCTGGGCACATCAGTGCGTTCATAGGCCAGTGCCTGCGACAGCAGCGCGTTGACACCGTCCTCAGCTTCCGGTCCCAGCCTGCCCAGCAGTTTCTGACGGCCGCCGTGACGGGTCAGAATGCGCTCAATCAGGTCATAGGGGCGCAGGAAGTCGGCATTGGCGCGCAGATCATTCAGCACGGCCATGGTTTCGGGAAACGCCCCTGCCCGGTCGCGCAATGCCGGCCACAGGTACATCGCCTCCCGCCGGTGCGCCAGATCGAACAGCGCTTGCTCGCTCCAGCCGAACAGTGGTGATTTCAGAGCCTCCGCCAGTGACAAAGAGTCTTCCGGCAAGGCCAGGAACCGCAACAGTGCTGCGATGTCCTTGACCGCCAGTTCGGCGCCCACCTTCAGGCGGTCGGCGCCGGCGATCGGCAGTTCTGCCTTTTTGCAGGCACGTATGATCTCCGAGAACAGATCGGACCGGCGCTGCACCAGGATCAGGAAATCACCGGCCTGCACCGGGCGGCGCTGGAAGGTGCCGCGCTCAGAGCCGTCCTCTGGGATGGTGGTGCCGGTCTCGATCATTCCCTTGATCGATTGGGCAATGCGTTCGGCCAGGATCACTGTGTGATGCCGGCTGCTGGGCCGGTCGACGGGGCTGGTCCAATCGGGATCCTCGTCATCCTCGACCTTCCCGACCACCGGCCAAAGGTCTACCCGGCCCGGCAGATCGGACTTGAAAGCGCGGTGCAGCGCGTCTTTTCGAAAACCAGCGCGGGGGCTGTCGCGGAACACCAAGTCCACCAGTTTCAGGATCGCGGCAGAGGAGCGGAAGGAGAAATCGAGCGAGGCATCTTGCAGTCCTGCCCCGGTTTCCGACAGCCTGTTCCCGAATTCCAGCTGCATCCGGTCAAAGGCATCCGGATCGGCGCCTTGGAAGGAATAGATCGACTGCTTCTTGTCGCCGACCACGAATATCGTGCGTTCGACATCCGAGCGCGCGCCCTCGCCGGCAGTGAATTCCTGCGCCAGCTTCTCGATCACGTCCCATTGCACCGGGCTGGTATCCTGCGCTTCGTCCACCAGGATGTGGTCGATGCCGCCGTCCAGCCGGTACAGCACCCAGGCCGCAACGCCGGGATCATTCAGCAGTTGCCGGGCCTTCAGGATCAGGTCGTCGAAATCGAGCCAGCCGCGCAACTGCTTGCGGCGCTCATACTCGGGCAGGAAGGCGGCAGCAAAACGGTGCAGATCGTGGCTTTTCCGGGCAGCGGTTAGGGCGATGCGCTTGGTGCGCGCATCCTCGACCCGCCGCATCAGCGGCTCCAGCTGATCCATCAGCGAAAGATGCGATTCGCGCAGCTTTTTGGTTGGGAACTTGTCCAGTTTCGCCGTAAAAGGTTCCTTGGCCCCGGGACCAGTCAGGAAAACGTTCTCCAGTGTGCCAAGGTCGGCGCGTGTGGGTTTGGTGATGCCGGCGAGCTTATCCGCGGCTTTCTGATCGGTGCTGCCGCCCTGCCCGAGCATATCGCGGGTGCGCTGCAGCAGCTCTTCCTCGCCGCCCAAAAACACCAGGGCTTCCAGCGCGGTTTCATCAAAATCTGGCGGGAGCTCAAACAGGTCCAGTAAGCTGTTCCATTCCAGCGGCCTGGAGAAATCGGCGCGGCGCTGACACACGGCTGCTGTCAGGGTTTCGAAATCGCTGTCGCTGACATGGCGTGCCAAGGCCTCCACAAGCGGTGCCTCGGTGCCTTGGGCAAAGTCTTCCATGATTTCAGCGCGCAGCATCTGGCCTGCGCGGTCATCCATTTCGGAAAACTGCGGGCTGACGCCGGCCTCCAGCGGGAAACGGCGCAGCAGCGACGAACAGAAGGAGTGAATGGTCTGGATTTTCAACCCGCCCGGCGTTTCAATCGCGCGGGCAAACAGGGTTCTGGCCTGAGCCAGGTCGTTGGGTCCGGTGCTGAGCTCTCCCAGTTCGGTCAAGGCAGTGATCAGCACTGGATCTCCCAGCATCGCCCATTCGCCCAGCCGCTTGAACAGCCGGTTCTGCATCTCGCTGGCGGCGGCCTTGGTGTAGGTCAGGCACAGGATGTGCTGCGGCTGCACGCCTTTCAGCAACAGCCGCGCAACCCGGTCAGTCAGCACTTTGGTCTTGCCTGACCCGGCATTGGCGGCCAGCCATGTAGAGGCATCAGGCCGGGCGGCACGGAATTGCGCCTCGGAGGCGGCATCACGGATGGTCATGACAGATCCTCCGGCTGCGGTGTGGCGCTGCGGTCCCATTCACCATAGCGCGCAAGGTGGTCATAGTCGCCGGCGATATCGTCACGATACACCATGCGGCGGCTCGAATAGCCTTGTTCAGGCTCGAAATAGGCCCCGATCAGAGTGTGCAGCTCGTCCCAGATCTTGGCCGGAGGTTCCGCTTCCAGCGGTGCACGTACTTCCTTCATGCTGGACCCCAGCCCGATGAACAGGGCGCGGGCCACTTCTGCCGGGCCCAGGCCGTCAAAGGCGCCTTGCTCGGCCATGGCGGCCTCGATCAGCAATTGTTTTTCGAACTTCTTCTGCTGTGCTTCGCTGGGGGGGGCACCGGTTTTGTAGTCATACAGATGCAGAAAACCGCGGTCGTCCATGTCGATACGGTCGGCGCGGCAGGCGATGGTGAAATCCAGCGGCTCCAGCCGCGCGCTGCCTTTGGCTTCAAAAGCGACCGGTTTAGCTCGCGACTGGCGTTCCTGCTCTGCCAGCACAAAATCACTGGCGATCCGGCGGATGCGGCTGTGCCACAGAATGCGCGCGACTGGCCAGGGGACGTGGCTTTCCAGCAATTCGCGGGTTTTGTCGATCAGGTGACCGGCGGTTAGCAGGGAAGGATCTGTTTGGGATTCCTTGATGAACCGTTCAAACACCTCATGCACCACAATGCCGCGCAGCAGCGCGTCCGGTTCTTGAACCAAAGGGGTCAGGGGCTTCAGCCGCAGAACATGCTTGGCATATATCGCATAGGGGTCGCGGATCAGCCGGGGAATCTCCGTAATCGTCAGGCGCCGCGGCCGCGCGGAAACCGGCGGACGCGGTGAAGGACGCGGCATCTGCGGGGCAGGGGCCGGCTCCTCCAGCGCATCCGCCCAGCCGAGCCACTGGCGGCCTTTGGCACGCATCGCGTCCAGCGCTTCACGGCCTCCCTGATCGGGCAGGCCGGACAACAGGTTGGTCAGCCGGTTCAGCCAGCGTGAGGGCACAGTGTCGGCTTCCTCTGACCGTTCGGCGCGGGTCAGCCAGACCTCGGGTGCGGCGATAGCCTGCTGGAAATCATGCGCTGACAGGCCGATGCGGCGTTCAGGCAGCAACAGGCCGGCCTGGTTGCGCAACTGTCGGTTCAGCCAGGGATCGGGGCTGGCGGCCTCCGGCCAGCTGCCTTCATTCAGACCGCCGAGGATCACCAGATCGGCGCCCTGCACCCGGGCTTCCAGCGTGCCCCATATCATTATTGAGCCATAAGGCGCATCGCGGTCGCGTACCTCGCCCTGGCTCAGCAGTGCGCCCAGGAGATCGGCAAAATCGCGCGCGGACATGTCGCCGCCATAGGGGGATTCAGCCTCGAGGTTTTCGATGCAGGCAAGCGCGGCCTGCCCGGCCTTCTTGTCCCAGAGGGTGCCCGAGCCATCTGCCTGGCTGCCTGCAGCGATGTGTTGGGCCAGTTCCCGCAGGCGCTGAACCCAGTCTACCAAAGGCAGGGTGCCGGTGATTTCCTTATCCGCGAAACAGGCGGTCAGCCATTCCACCCACCCGGGTGTCAGCTCCCGGCCGTTTTCAAACCCTGCAAAGGCTGCAGCATCTGGGAACGGCGGGCCGTTGCGGCGCAGGGAAAGCTCCAGCTCGCGGGTCTGGCGAAGGTGGCTGCCGCGGTCCGCACCATCGTGGGTCAGCGGGTGCTTCAGCAGCGTCAGCAGACTGTCGCAGGCCAGCGGTTTGCAGAACAGCCCTGCCACATGGCGCAGGAAGCGGCCCGGAGGTGACAGCTGCAAGGGCTGGCCGGCGGAATCGTCCGGCAGGATCTCCCAGCGGTCCAGAGCAGCTGAGACCTGGCGGGTCAGCATCCGGTCCGGGGTGATCAGCGCGGCGGTCTGCCCGTCCTCTGCGGCCTGGCGCAGACGCAGTGCAATGGCGAGCGCTTCGGCGCGGGGGGTGGGGGCCTCGACCAGGGTCACGTTTTCCGTGGCTGTGTCCAAACCTGTCAGATGCGGGCCTTCGCTCATCCAGGCATCGGTTACCGGGGCAGGGCGCAGGGCCAACGACACCAACCGGTTACGGGCGGGGGCTGCGGGCTGGGTCTCCGTCCAGCACTGAACATCGCTGGGTGAGAGCTCGAGATCCTTCAGCAGCCTGTGGAACCGGTATTGCGGGTGATCTTCCGAGATCATCGGATCATCCAGCCCGGCCCAGACGATTTCAGGCTGATCAAAATCGAAGCCGGGCAGCACCACCGCGCCTTGCGGCAGCCGGGCGATGGCCTGCATCAGCATCAGCGTTGTCCCGCGCGAGCCGGTGGAGCCGGCCAGGATCACTGGATGCTGCGGTGGGTTCTCCTGCCATTGGTCTATGAGGTTCAGCACCACCTGCCGCTGCCGCGCCTGGGAATCTATTGCACCCTCGTGCAGACCGGTGAACTGGTCGGCGATCCCGATAAAGGCCTGCGCGCGGGCCCAGTGACCGGACATGTCGGAAACATCCAGATCGCGGATCGCATCGGTGCTGACACCTTCGCCCTGCATCTCGTCAATCAGCGCGGCCAGGCTGTCGGACAAGTCATACAGCGACGCCCTGGAGGCGAGATCGGGCTGTGCATCCAATAGTTTTGCGATCAGCTGTGATAATTCCAGCCGCCGCCGCAGCGGGGGCAAAGCGGGCGGCAGCCCGTCCAGCGTGGCGCGCTGTGCCAGATCGGTCAGCAACAGCATACGCGGCAGCAGCATGGCGGGGCCAGTGTCAAACAGGGTGCGGACACGCCGCGCCATACGGGAGGTGTTGACGATCAGTTCAGCCCTCGCCAGCGCCTCGGGCGGCTGGTTCTGACTGCGGACGCGCATCCCATCGGTCAGAGCACGCGGGAAGTCGACACCACAGGGAAGAGCGAAGACGCGCGGTTTGGAAGTAGGTTCAAACATCATCTGCGGCTATCAGATCCTCGGCCAGTGTGATTCCCTCAGGATGGCCCACATCGCACCAGCGGCCGGGATATTCCATGGCAAACAGCCGGCCGCGTGCGGCCATCTGGTTCCATAGGAGATTCAGCGAGAACACTTGCTCGTCTACCTGATGCAAACCGTCAGTTTTGATGATTTGTACTCCGCCAAAGACCAGGTTTCCGCCGCGGTTGATGCGGCCTTCAGCATCGGCCGCGAAATCCCCGCCGCCTGTGCGGCCCACCGCATGCTCCAGCGGCACGCAGACCAGCAGCGCGTCCATCCGATCAGGATCCCAAGCATCCTGCGCCAATTTCAGCGGGTTCGGACCCTTCCATATTGCGTCAGTGTTCATAGTGAAAACCGGCCCGTCCCCCAGCAGTGGTAAAGCCTGGCGCAGCCCGCCGCCGGTGTCGAGAATCTCGGGCGTTTCGAGACTGATGAGTACCTTTTCAGGCTCTAATAGAGCTTTTAGCGGCTCTGGCTTGTAATGCAGATTTGCCACGATCCGGGCCGGCCGGATGGTTTGGGCCAATTCCAGCGCATGGGCGATAAGCGGCCGGCCCGAAACTTCGATCATCGGTTTCGGCTTGTCTAGGGTAAGTTCCCGCATACGGGTGCCGAACCCGGCGGCAAACAGCATGACGGCATCGGGGGAGCGCTGCATCAGGGCCTCAGCTTGTCCAGGTTTTCCGGAGACGGGGGGGGCAGGTTTTCACGCAGCAGCCCCGCAACTGGGGCCAGCGCAGGGTGCTCCAGCCCGCGGATGAAATGATCCCAAACCCGCGGGATCAGGTCCACGTAATGGGGTTTTCCGTATTCCAGGCTGAGCCGGGCAAATACGCCAAGGATACGCAGATTCCGCTGCACGCCCAGTACAGTATAGGCGGTGCGGAAGCCGGATTCATCCACCCCGGCGGCAGAGATATAGCGGCTGACCATTTGCATTTCGACGGCGGGCGGCACGTCGCGGCGGGCATCCTGCAGCAGCGACACCAGGTCGTACGCGCAGTGGCCGGCGCGGGCGTCCTGGAAATCCAGCAGACCTACGCGCGCCACTCCTTCGCGGTCCGGCAACCACAGCAAGTTTTCGGCGTGATAGTCACGCTGTACCAGAACAGGATCGCCTTTGACAGATTCACGCAGGATGTCTTCGAACTGATCCTCGAACCGGGTTTGCAGATCCGGGTCATGGCCGCCGAGGATGCCGTCCCGGTATTTCAGCATTGCCAGGCCGGCCATTTCCGCCATAATTCTCGGGCCATATGGTTCCAGATCCGGCATCGGGGCCTGGTGCAAAAAAACCAGGGCCTCAGTGGCCGCCTCATAAAGTTCCTGCTCCAGCGACGGTTGCCGCAGGATGGCACGGGCAAAAAGATCATCGCCCAGGTCTTCCAGCAGCAGAAAGCCATTCTCAACATCCTGCGCCAGAATCTCCGGGGCGCTGAGGCCCTGGTGACGCAGATAATTGGCAATACGGATGAAAGGGCGGACATCCTCGCCCTTTTCCGGCGGTGCGTCCATCATCACAATGGTTTTGCCATCACCGGCGGTCAGCCGTTCATAGCGCCGGTTTGATGCATCGCCGGCCAACGGACCGCGCAGCCATCCGGCATAAGACGTTGCCGCTAGAAACGCCTGGCATCGGGAATTTCGGTCAGTCATGCGCAGATGCGCTCCATCAGGGGCTGCCATTTCGCATCGCTCCAGCTGAGCGTCAGATGGCGGCGGTCTTCGTGTTCCGGGTCCAGCGCCAGCGTGAGGCGCAGGGCATGAGGCGGTGTCAGCTCCGCCAGCCGGTCGGGCCATTCCACCAGGCAGATGGCGGTCTCAAAAGCGTCAGTCAGTCCCAGCTCTTCCATCTCGTCCAGGGAGGACAGCCGGTAGAGGTCAGTGTGCCACAGCTCGCCGGCGGGCACGTCATATGTTTGCACCAGTGTGAAAGTGGGCGAGGGGACGTCTTCTGGACACTGCATCAGAGACTGAATCAAATGGCGGGCGAAATGGGTTTTGCCGGCGCCGATTACCCCCTCCAGCAACAGGCAATCGCCGGGGCGCAGGGCCCCGGCGATCTGTGCGGCCAATCGGGCCGTATCGTCCGGTGAGTTCAGCGTGCAGGACGCGGTATCTGTTGTCATGGCGCTAGAATGGCGCCGCCGCCGGTCTGCTGCAAGCCGGTTTCCGGGCTCAGGCCTGGCTGATAGCGGGGAAGCGCTGCTGGCTTTCCGGCAAGGCGACGGTTTCCGGTGCCCGGAAACTGACCATCGTGGCGCCGTTCTGGATCGCGGAAACTTTGCAGATCATGCGCGTGCCGTCACGCAATTGTACACGCGACCACCAGGGTTCGCGCCCATCGCCGCCGGCGACAAAATCGCGGATCTCGCCCCAAACCGGGGTCGGCGCGCAGGTGTCCTGCCAGACCCGGTTGGCATCCATGATCGACACTTTCGCAAAGCTGGCCTCCGGATCCATCTGCCAGAGGCTGCCATAGGCACTGTTGGAGAAGGTCATGCTGCCATCGCTGGCAAAGACTGCAATCGCCTCGTCCATCTGGTCCATGATCGACTGGCCCATCTCAAGCTCCGAGCGGAACTGGCGGGTGAGAGTGACCTCGGCAGTGATGTCTTCGAACAGGAAGGCAATGGCGCCATCCGGGTGCGGCCGGCCCGAAACCTTGTAGACGGACCCCGACGGCAGCGACCAGGTTTCCTGATAGCGGCCTTCGGCAGCGGCCTCCAGCAGGTCGGCCATCTGGTGACGCCAGCTGGAGTAGCTTTTGGGTTCCGGCATCATCCGCTGGTCGCGCAGCCGGTCAAAGAAGGTCAGCAGGTTGGGCCGCGAGCTGAGGAAATTGGCGGGCAGGGCGGTGAGGTCGATCAGCACGGGGTTGAACAACACCAGCTGGCGGTTGCGGTCAAAGATCGCCAGGCCAATCGACAGCTGGGCAAATGTCTTGGCCAGGGTCTGCACAAAATTTCTCTGGGCAACTTCGGCATCGACCACGGCGTTTACATCCACCGCATGGCACAGCCAGCCGGCCTCGGTTTCTGTGGTGGAAACGTTATACCACAGCTTCTTTTTGCTTTCCGGCAGCGGAATATAGATCCGTTCCGGCTTGCCGCTGGTCATCGGATCGTGGAGGTCAGTGAATAGAGGCTCGGCAAAATCAGCATTGCGGCCGCGGATCTTCTGGCTAAGGTCGTCATAAGCAAGGTTGGACCAAGTAACGTTGCCTTCCTCTGATTGCAGCCAGACCGGGTAGGGCGCCTGATGCACGGCGGCGCGCAGGGTAGTCAGCTCCTGGTCGAGGGATTTGTTCTGCTCTTCCAGGGTGCTGCGGCGCAGCTGCACGCGGGTGACCCCGTCGATCCATTCGCAATGCGCCTCGCGGCTTTCGGCGGAGGCGGTGCCTGAAAGCACCAGCGGACCGACATCCTTGAGGAAACTCGGAGATTGCGGCAGGCCCGGGTAGTTGCGGGCCAACTGGTCGCGCAGCATGCCCCAGTCAAAGTTCTCCGCTTGGTCTCCAATGAATTTGCGTGCGCCCGAAGACCAGCCGATCAAGCTGTTCTCGTCAAACAGGAACACGGCATCAGTGCGGCCGTCGCCGGCCAGCAGATCATGTTCCATGCCATTGCGGCGCGGATCGGGTGACAGCCACCAGACCGCCGCAGCCGCGGTTGCAGCGCAAAGCGCTGCCAGTACAAACCATTCGATCGAAGCGAAGTCCTGCATGTCGTCCTGCCCAGTTCAGCTCTCGTTTACCCGCATGGTTCCCTAATAATAGTTAAGTGAAGTTTAATTGGTTGCCCAAAAGTGAATAATTAAATTTCTAAAGGTTTATTTTTCCCAATGACAGGGCCGCCGTCCGCCATGGCGTCGATTTTTCGTCGCGGCCATGCGACTTCGACCACGGCGCCGCGCCGTTCTCGGTAGGGGCTGAGGGTCTGGAAGGGGTCCGCGCCATTAGCGAATCTCAGCTGTGCGCCGGTGCGCTGCAGCAGCGTCTTGGCAATAAACAGACCCAAGCCCATGCCTTCGTATTCGGGCCGCTGCTTCAGCTCGCTTTCGCCCCGGCGGCGGCGCACAAACGGATCGCCGATTCGACCCAGCAGATGCGGAGGGAATCCTTGGCCATCATCGCAGATCCTCAGAATGATCCAGTCGTGGTTCCAAGCGGCATCGATCCAGACTGTGGAGTGGGAGAAATCCACTGCATTCTGCACCAGATTGCGCAGCCCGTGGATGATCTCGGGCTTGCGCATCACCGTCGGCTGCTGGAAGTCACCTCCCTCCAGCGGTTCCTCATGGTAGATGACGGATTTTCCGCGGTTCATATGCGGCTCTGCGGCTTCGGTAACCAGGGTTGAAAAGGGCGCTTGCCGTAAATGCAAATCGTCATTTCCGGCCCGGCCCATGCTGCGCAGGATATCGCGGCAGCGGTCGGCTTGGTCCCGTATCAGCGCGGCATCTTCGCGCAGTTCGGGGCGGTCGTCCAACTCCTCGATCAGCTCGGCACTAGCGAGTTTGATAGTGGCGAGCGGTGTGCCCAGCTCATGCGCCGCCGCCGCCACCACGCCGCCCAGATCGGTCAGCTTTTGCTCGCGCGACAGCGCCAGCTGGGTAGCGCTCAGCGCATCCGACATAGAGCGCATTTCGTTGCTGACCCGGAAGGAATAGGCGCCGATGAACAGAATGGCGATCACGATGGCGATCCAATTGCCGAAGATGAACACATCGGGAATGCGCAGGATAAAACCTTGTTCAGTGCGCAGCGGCAGGTGGAACTCCGCCATCAGGGTAACGAGAATGACAGCGGTGGCGCCAATGATCAGCGTGGAGCGCAGCCCCATGACGGCGGCGGAAATGGTCACCGGCCCCAGCACCAGCAAGGCAAACGGGTTGTTCAGCCCGCCGGTCAGATACACGAGGAAAGCCAGCTGCAGCAGATCGAACAGCACCATCAGAAAGTTCTCGAACTCGGTCAGGCGTTTGTTTTCCGGGAAAGCGAAGATGGCGATCAGATTGCCGGCGGCTGAAATGCCGATGGCCAAGTAACAAAGACCCAGCTCCAACTGCAGGTTAAATCGGTGCTGCGCCACGGCAATGGCGGTGATTTGCCCGGCAATGGCCACCCAGCGCAGCAGGATCAGGGTCCGCAGGCGGATCCAATGGCTGTGTTCCTGGCCCTTCATCAGCTTGAAGATGCGATCGCTCATAAGGTTCATTGCTCCCGCAGATGTGACGCCGTGCGCCAGTTGCATCGGCTGTAATTCTTGATAGGTCTGGCACCGCAAACGATCAACAACCCTTCCCTGACGAAAAGTGTGATCTCATGACCCGCGCCTATGCTCTTCTTGCTGCTGCTTTTGTTGCTGCCCTTGTGGGCGGTGCCTGGTTTATGACCCGCGGGGGCGGCAGCGGCGACAAATTCGCACAGTGCCGCAGCAGCCAGATTGCCGGCGGCACCGATACCATCGGCGGGGCATTCGAACTGGTCAATGCCAAGGGCGAGACGGTCACCGACAAGGATGTGATCACCGAACCGTCTATTGTTTACTTCGGTTACACCTTCTGTCCGGATGTCTGCCCGATGGATTCGGCCCGCAACGCGGATGCGGTAGATGTGCTGGCAGAGCGCGGCATCAGTGTGACGCCGGTGTTTATTTCAATCGACCCGGACCGCGATACCCCTGAAGCGGTTGGCGATTTCGCTGAAAATCTGCATGAAAAGATGATCGGGCTGACCGGGTCCTTGGATCAGGTGAAAGCTGCCAGCAAGGCCTACAAGACCTACTTCAAGAAGAACGAAGGAGACGAGGATTACTACCTCGTCGACCATTCGACCTTCTCCTATCTTGTACTGCCGGAGGACGGCTTTGTGGAATTCTTCCGCCGCGATGAATCGGCACAGCAGATGGCCGACAAGACCGCCTGTTTCATCGAAAAAATCTGAGGCAGGATAGCTGTTTGACCTTTTCCCCTGCCCGGACATATTCTTGCGCGAACAGATAATAACTTCGCGGAGGACCGGGCATGGCCGAAACTGCTCTGCAGGACATTGGACCCGACAAGACACTGCTGCTGGTCGATGACGACGAGCCGTTTCTGCGGCGTCTGGCCAAGGCAATGGAAAAACGCGGCTTCACGGTGGAGACCGCAGGGTCGGTTGCCGCAGGCAGTGCCATTGCAACGGCGCGCCCGCCGGCCTTTGCGGTTGTTGACCTGCGGCTGGAAGACGGCAATGGTCTGGATGTAGTCGAGGTGCTGCGGGAGAAGCGGCCGGACAGCCGGATTGTAGTTCTGACCGGCTATGGCGCAATTGCCACGGCGGTTGCGGCGGTCAAAATCGGCGCGACGGATTATCTGTCCAAGCCGGCCGATGCCACCGATATTATGAACGCATTGCTGGCCAACGAGGATGTGCTGCCGCCGCCGCCGGAAAACCCGATGAGCGCCGACCGGGTGCGCTGGGAGCATATCCAGCGGATTTATGAACTGTGCGACCGCAATGTTTCGGAAACTGCAAGGCGGTTGAACATGCACCGCCGCACCCTGCAGCGGATCCTGGCCAAGCGCAGCCCGCGCTGAGCCTTAAAGCTGACCCATCAATTCCGTATGGCGGCCCAGAAACGCCATGCGGGTTTCCAGCGGCGGCCGCAGCACAATGTTCAGACCGTCGGTGACTTCTGGCTTCGGACGCCCAAAGAAGCTGCTGGCCTCTGTCTCTGAAAACCCGGCGATCTGCACCGCTTCCATCCAGGCGCTGATCTTGTCTGCCCGTTTGATGTGCGCCTTGACAGTCTTGGGCAGAGCAGCGGGCAGACCAAACCGCAGGTGAATCGCGGCCGTCAGCCGCGAGTCCAGTTCGCCATACCCTGGCCCCACCGCAGCTTTGACTGGAGAAATCATATCTCCGATCACGTATTCAGGCGCATCATGCAGCAGCGCCGCCAGCCGCCATTTCACCGGCGCCTTGGGGTTCATCCGGGTGAAAAGGTCCTCGACCAGCAGCGAATGCTCGGCCACGGAATAGGCAAAGTCGCCCATTGTCTGACCATTCCAGCGGGCAACGAATGCCAGTCCATGGGCGATGTCTTCAATTTCGATATCCACCGGTGTGGGGTCCAGCAGATCAAGGCGGCGGCCGGACAGCATACGCTGCCAGGCTCGGGCGGGTTTGGCGGGCATAGGGCTTTCCTGTCGCTGCACTCTCCCCTTTGACTACCCGCTGTGCGGCAACCGGGCAATGCTGGCCGGGTTTGGCTGCCGGATGTCTGAACACAAGCAAAAACGGAGTGTTTATGCCTTGTGAATTTGAAACGGGCACCGCGCGGCCCAATATTATAGGAAGACAAGGGGCACCGCCCCCTCTCTGGGGCAACCCCTTTTCCTGACGTGACACGCAATGGAAAGGAGTTTGTCATGTTTAAGCGTCTCCTTGGTATTTCTCTGCTTTTCGGCATGGCGGCGACGGCGCCGCCGGCATTGGCAGCCAGTTGTGGCGACCGCGAGGTCATGACCCAGAAGCTGGCTAGCGGATACTCTGAACGGCTGACCGCCGGCGGATTGCAGAAAAGCCGTCCCGAGGCCACTGTGATCGAGGTCTGGTCGTCGGATGAAACCGGAACTTTTACGGTTCTGGTCACACATGCGAATGGGGTCAGCTGCGTTGTTGCAACCGGCTCCTCATTCTTCCACATTTCGGAAAATGTGCCGGACCCAGGCACGCCAAGCTGACATTGGCCGTCTGACGGGCTCCCCCCACAGCCTGCTCCACCCTGAAAAGCCAGAGCCACAGGCTCCGGCCACGGCTATCTTCGTTGAATATCAACAATTGCAGTGCTAGGCCCTGCTGCAACTGTACTCGTAACCGGAATGGAGCTGACTATGGCCGGGGATTATATCGTCAAGGACATCGCTCTGGCCGAATTCGGCCGCAAAGAGCTGGATATCGCCGAAACCGAAATGCCGGGGCTGATGTCTCTGCGCGCGGAATACGGCGAAAGCAAACCGCTAAAAGGCGCGCGTATTGTCGGCTCGCTGCATATGACCATCCAGACCGCAGTGCTGATCGAAACGCTGGTGGCGCTGGGCGCCGATGTGCGCTGGGCCTCCTGCAACATTTTTTCGACCCAGGATCATGCCGCCGCCGCGATTGCCGAGGCCGGTATCCCGGTCTTTGCCATCAAGGGCCAAAGCCTTGAGGAACATTGGGATTACCTCGATAAATCCTTCATGTTCCCGGAAGGTCCGAACCTGATCCTCGACGATGGTGGCGATGCCACCCTCTATGTGCTGCTGGGTGCGCGCGCTGAGGCCGGCGAGGACATCATTCCGGTGCCGCAGTCCGAGGAAGAAGCCGTTATCAAGGCGCAGATCCAGAAGCGCATGGAAGCCTCGCCCGGCTGGTTCACCAAGACCCGTGATGCGATCGTGGGCGTCTCCGAGGAAACCACCACCGGCGTGCATCGCCTGTATGATCTGCAAAAGAACGGCCAGCTGCCGTTCCCGGCGATCAACGTCAACGACTCGGTCACCAAGTCGAAGTTCGACAACAAATACGGCTGCAAGGAATCTCTGGTCGACGGCATCCGCCGCGCCACCGACACAATGATGGCCGGCAAGGTGGCCGTGGTCTGCGGTTACGGCGATGTTGGCAAAGGCTCTGCCGCCTCCCTGCGTGGTGCCGGCGCCCGGGTGAAGGTCACCGAGGCTGATCCCATTTGCGCTCTGCAGGCCGCCATGGACGGCTTTGAAGTGGTGCTCTTGGAGGACGAAGTTTCCTCCGCTGACATTTTCATAACCACCACCGGCAACAAGGACGTGATCCGCATCGAGCATATGCGCGAGATGAAGGACATGGCCATCGTTGGTAACATCGGCCACTTCGACAACGAGATCCAGGTTGCTGCGCTGAAGAACCACAAGTGGACCAACATCAAAGAACAGGTGGACATGATCGAGATGCCTTCGGGCAACCGCATGATTCTGCTGTCCGAAGGCCGCCTGTTGAACCTCGGCAACGCCACCGGCCACCCATCGTTTGTGATGTCGGCCTCCTTCACCAACCAGGTGCTGGCCCAGATCGAACTGTGGACCCGGGGTGATCACTACAACAATGACGTCTACATCCTGCCCAAGCATCTGGACGAGAAAGTCGCCCGCCTGCACCTGGGCCGCATCGGTGTCAAGCTGACGGAGCTGAGCGCTGAGCAGGCCGCCTATATCGGCGTTAAGCCGGAAGGCCCGTTCAAGCCGGAACACTACCGCTACTAAATCCGGTTACCGCATTAGATTGAACGGCCTCGCCAAATGGCGGGGCCTTTTTCCATTTCAGGTTTGCCTGCACAGGGACCCGGCCTTCCAAGCGTCAGGAGAACTGTCAGACGATCAAATTTATACACGTGAATGTTTCGAGAAATCTCGTTTGTGACGGAACGGATTTCGGGAAGGCTGCGTTGTTCCAGCATCAACAACTTAATGCTGAGGAGATATTCCCATGAAGACCGAAATGAAGTCGAGCGCCCGTATGATGTTGACCGCCGCTGCTGCTGCGCTCATTGCAGGCGCCGGGCACGCGGCCGGCAGCGGTGTTTCTTCAGGCGTTGAAGCGGAGATGGTCATTGCGGCCAATGACGACAGTTCTGTTGGCGCATCTGCCGGTGTCGATACGTCTCCGTCCCGCGGAAACGAAGGGGACGGCACCGTCCTTGAAGAGGTGGGCGACGCCGAGACTGTCACGGAAACCAGCGATGGTGATCCCGCTGGCGCATCCGCCGGGGTTGATCAGTCGCCGTCGCGTGACGGGGGCGAAGGCACTGAGCCGGTCGCTGGCACGAATATCAGCGAGACCGCAGAATCAACCAACTCTCCGTCGCTTCCCGCAGCCGAAGGTGAAATGAAGCTGCGCGCCATGACCGTTGGCGATCTTGTCGGCAAGAATGTGCTGAGCGCATCTGACGCTGACGTTGGTGAAATCGACTATGTGGTCGTTCACGACAACAAGCTTTCCGGCGTGGTCGGAGTCGGCGGATTTCTTGGCTTGGGGGAACATTCGGTTGCTATTCCCCTGTCCGATTTCGAGGTGACCAAAAACGGCCAGCTGCGGCTGACCGCGCAGTCCGAAGCACAGTTGAAAGCGATGCCGGAAATTGACGAAAGCGCAATTGAACCGGTGAAGAGCGAAGTCGTTCTCGGTGACTACATGTAAAGAAACTGTGGGGGCGTCTCTTGGTGAGGCGCCCCTTCCCGCAGCCGAGATCAGGTTCTGTGCCGCTGAAGCCGGTCGTGAACGGAGACACGTATAAGGATAAATTGGCGATCATCCCGGTCTTAGGTAGCAAATGAACCAAGGCTTGATTTGGAAGTGAATGAGGAACCTAATCGCAGCGGAAAGCGCCGCGTCGGGGTCGTGCTTCTCAAGCGCGGCGGCCGGACAGTGACTCGACCCTTCCTGAAAGAAGTCCAAGGCGTGGATTTCTCGTAGGGGAGGATTGCTCCCGGCTCCGTCATCCCGGCCGATGAGGCTGCCCATTGGGACCTTATGGAGGCGGACTTCGACTTACAAAGAATTATTCATTCAAAGGGATACAGTTTGAATGGAACTCATATCAATCCTGCCGAGAGCGTCTTCTAGCTGCTTACACGGATGATAGCTGCTTAGACGGATGACCGGCTGAAAAGTGGAGAAAAGGTATCCCGGCACTTATGCTGCCCATGCCGCGTGGCTTGAGGATCAACGGGCGCAAAGCAATGGCCGCCTATCAGATCGCCTGATCGGCAGGGTGCTTGCCACGCCATTCAGCAGGGCGTGGAAGGGGTAATGGCAACGACGCGCAGCGTGAGGGCGTCGCCCGCAGCTCAGACACAGATGCCCACGCGTTTCCTCGCAATGCAGGCAAGTTTTTGGCGTTGGGCGTGCCGCAACGGCTGAACCACCTTGAACACCACTGAGTTGCGCAACGCGTTGTCAGAGTTGTCGTGTCCGCGTTCGGCCATGATACGCTCCGCCAACTCCCCATAAACATCGAGATGGCGGGCGCAAATTTCGGCGATTTCACCCTTCTTGAAGAACCCGTGGCTGACCAAGTAGCGGGCCCGCTGCCGTTCTGGAGCGGCGAACGCTTCCATCGTCGCATTGAAATGGGCAAGATTATGCTTGGCTTGTGCGATCTGCGCCTCATGCGCCTTGCTCCGGGCAAGTTTCTCGGTGCGTTTCTGTGTCAGCGTTTGGATGATCAACGATTCCGTCATGCCGATATTGGAACCGGCACGAAGCCGTCAATCCAGTCGGTAGTTTGGAGCATTTGCTATCTAAGACCGCATCACCCGAGCGCGGGTGCTTTTAAATTAGCTTGCATTGTCTGAGTAAATGCTTTGCGGAATCATCCCAGTGCAGCCTACACCTAAGATACCGGCCAGGACGGCCAGGTACCAGATTTTCAAACGCGTGTGGTGGATAGTGGAGCACGCGGGGTGGAAGGGAAGGTCCTGATTGTCCTCAGGTCCTTCCCTTTTTCAATTCAGAACAGGCTCAGCACCAGGCCAGAAACTGCGCAAGCCAGTGTCGCATAGCCGCCATCAATCAGCGTCAGCTTCATTGGCCGCATTCCATACATGTTGTTCAACGCAATCCAAGGGCTGATGAAAAACAAGCCGATGCCGGCGCCGCCAACCAGGCCCGCGCCAAGGGTCTCAACGCCGGACAGAGTGAAAACATGGCGCATCATGCCAACAACGATCAGTTGCAGCACAAAAGCCAACGCAAAGATCGCCGGGCTTTGACCGCCTTTCGGCTTACCGTCTTTATTACATTCGACACCGGCAGCTTCAGTCCACGGTTTGGCGAGGGCGCTGTAATACCCGGCCCCCAGCGCAAAAGCCGCCGCAGCCGCCACGACCACACTCAGAAATTCCATGCTGCTCTCCTCACTGCTTACAGCTGCTAAGGGAGCAGAATGGCAGCTCAGCCGGGATCTGTCTGCCCCAGCGCGCAGATGGCGGTCCACTCCAGTTCGCTCACCGGCTGCACCGAGAGGCGGGAATTCCTGACCAGCACCATCTCCTCCAGCTGCGGGTCCGCTTTGATCTGGTCCAGACTGACGGGGGTCACGAAGCTGCGCACCGCCTTGATGTCGACGCATTCCCAGCGGTCGTCCTCGCTGGTGCTGTCCGGATGCGCCTCGGCGCAGACCTCGACGATGCCGACCACCGATTTTTCCTTCTGCGAATGATAGAAGAAGCCGCGGTCGCCGATCTTCATGTCGCGCATGAAGTTGCGCGCCTGGTAATTGCGCACGCCGTCCCATTCCTCGCCTGCTTCGCCCTTGGCCTGCTGGTCGTCCCAGCTCCAAGTCGAGGGTTCGGATTTGAACAGCCAGTAACGCATCAGCCGATGACCTTCTTCCAAGTGATCAATTCGACAGCTTCAAACAGGCCCGCCTTGTTGTAGGGATCATTTTCTGCCCAGGCTTCGCCGGCTGCCATGTCTTCGACGTCCAGGATAACCAGGGAACCGGCCATATTGCCATCCTGATCCAGCAGCGGACCCGCCTGTGCCACGGCGCCGGTGTCGTTGATATAAGCCAAATGCGCGTCCCGGTTATCGAGGCGGGTTTGCAGGTGATCTGGTTTGTCGCGGGCGATTAATGCGATGAGCATTTTATTCCTCTTTTAACGGCCTTTTAAGCAAATGTGCCGCCGCTTCGCCAATCGTCAAGCGCTGATCGAGCAAATTGGTTACCGTGATTGTGACCGGCATGTCCAAATTCATCCTTCGGGACTGTTCTGCGACGGCCCGCGCTGTGGCCGCGCCTTCCACCGTGATGCTGGAATCAAACTCTTCCCCCCGACCGATGGAAAGCCCAAGACGGTAGTTGCGGGATAGGTCGGAACTGCAGGTCAGCGCCAGATCACCAAAGCCGGACAGCCCGGCCAACGTCTCTGCTTTTGCACCGCAGGCCAGCGCCATCCGCTGCATTTCGGCATAGCCTCGGGTCATCAGTGCCGCGCGGGCACTGTCACCCAGTCCGGCGCCGATCACCGCGCCGCAGGCGATCGCCATCACGTTCTTCAAAGCGCCGCCAATCTCGGCTCCGATGGTGTCCGTGGTGCGGTAAAGGCGCAGGTTGGCTGTCGTTAGTTGTTCCTGAAGCTCCTTGCCCCGATCCGCCTCGCCGCAGGCCAAGGTCAGGGCGGTCGGCAGGCCGCGGGCTATGTCCGCAGCAAAGCTCGGTCCTGTCAGCAATGCCGCAGCGGCTTGGGGGAGGACCTCCTGAATGACGGCAATGGGTCCTAGGCCGGTGTCCAGTTCGATGCCCTTGCAGCAGGCAACAAGCGTCTTTCCGGCCAAGTGATCCTTATGCTCTTGCAGCGCGCGACGCAGCGTTTGCATGGGAACAGCCAACAGCAGCACGCGGGAATCGCAGGCTTCGGCAATATCCGCAGTGACGGAGAGGTTGTCCGGCAGCGCCACACCAGGCAGGCGGGTCCCGTTGCGGCGGCTGTCCTGCATCGCCTGAGCCTTTACGGCATTGCGTGCCCACAGGGTCACCGGTCCGTTGCCTGCCAGGGAAATGGCCAAAGCGGTGCCAAAGGCGCCGGATCCCAACACCGAAATGCTCATGCTTTAGCCCCCTTGCGGCCCGATCCGATCAACGCAGGGCTGCTTTGATCCAGCGGCCAGCGGGGGCGGGCGGTCAGGTCAAGTTCATCGCGCGCGCCTGACTTGAAACGCTCCAGACCGGCATAGGCGATCATCGCCGCATTATCTGTGCAGAGCCGCAACGGAGGGGCAGTGAAAGCCGCTCCAGCCTCGGCACAAACAATCTCTAACGCGGTGCGAATAGCAGTATTTGCCGCCACCCCGCCGGCGACAGCCACAGTTGGCCGGGCTGGCTGCTCCTCCAAATACAAGCGGATTGCCCGGCGGGTTTTCTCGGCCAGCGTATCAACCACGGCGGCCTGGAACCCGGCACAGAGATCGGCGCGGTCCTGGCGGGTGAGGCCGCCTTTTTCTGCCGCGATCTGATCCCGCATCCGCATCAGTGCGGTCTTCAGGCCGGAGAATGACAGGTTGCAATCCGGCCGGTCCAGCAGCGGCCGCGGAAAGCGGAACCGCTCGGGATCGCCGCTTTCAGCCTCCGCCTGCACCGCGGGTCCGCCTGGTTGCGGAAGGCCCAGAAGGCGGGCGGTTTTGTCAAACGCTTCGCCCGGAGCGTCGTCGATGGTACCACCGAGGCGGGTGAAATCCTCAGGTCCGCGCACCAGCAAGTATTGGCAGTGACCGCCAGAGACCAGCAGCATCAGGTAAGGGTAGGCGGTCCCGTCGGTCAGCCGCGGCGTAAGCGCGTGGCCGGCCAGGTGGTTCACGCCCACGAGCGGCAGGCCGGTGGCGGCGGCAATCCCCTTGGCGCACATGACGCCTGACATCACCCCGCCGATCAGCCCGGGACCTGCGGTGACCGCAACTGCATCCATGTCTTTCAAGGCCAGCCCAGAATCAGCCAGCGCATCACGCACGCAAATATCCAGTTTCTCGGCATGGGCGCGGGCGGCGATCTCAGGCACCACGCCGCCAAAGGCGCTGTGCAGCTCGGTCTGGCCGAACACGACTGATGACAGAATTTCAGGCCGCGCGCCCTCCGGTTGCCGAACCACGGCGGCGGCGGTGTCGTCACAGCTGCTCTCCAGGCCTAGAATGGTCAGAGTCTTTGTCATGGCCTTACCGTTGCATCGCGTTGCCGCCGGGGCTACCACCTAAGCGGCTTGCAAACAATCCCGGGAGCCCCTTGATGGTGCCTTTGCTGATGACTCGCCCGCTGGCAGCGGCAGAGCGGTTTGTGGCCGGACTGCCTCAAGGGGCACGTGCTGGGCTGCAAGTGATCTATGCACCGCTGATGCAGATCCGGCCGATACAGGCAATGGTCAGCCTGGACGGCGTGAAAGGCGTGATATTCACTTCGGCCAACGGGGTGGAAGCCGCTTCACGTGAAACTGCAGTCCGCCTGCCGGCTTTTTGTGTCGGCGAGCGCACCGCCGTGGCTGCGGTGAACGCCGGCTGGCAGGTGCTCAGCCTTGGGCAATGCGCGGATGAATTGGTCGGGAGGCTGCTGCAAAAGCCGCCGAAAGCACCGCTGTTGCATCTTCGGGGCGCCCATGCCCGGGGCGGGATTGCGCAACGGCTTACCGATGGCGGTATCCCCTGCAGTGCGCAAATTGTGTACGATCAGGTTCTTCTACCGTTGTCAGAGGAGGCGCAAGCTGTGCTTTCTGCGCAAATGGATGTGATCGTGCCGCTTTTCTCACCCAGAACAGCGTGTCATTTTGCCAGTCTGTGCAGGGATGCTGCGTATTTGCATCTGATTGCGCTGAGCGGGGATGTTGCTGAGCCTTTGAAAAGCTTGAATTGCAAGGTGTTGCGCGTAAGTAAGGAGCCAAGTGCCGGAGCCATGGCGGAGGCGGTTCTTGATGCCGCAGCACAGCTGTCGCGGCTTGAGGGCAAGGGGCGCGCAGAGTAGGGTCCGGCGTGTTCGCAGAAATGCATTTTAGGAATCGAGGGGGTGGCCGGCGTGGCTGACAAGAAAAATCCGGAAGACGTGATTGAGCCTGGCCCCGGTGACACCCAGCGGGTTGAGAACACTGCGGAGGCGCATGAACAGGATGTGCCTGACGATAGCGCCGCGGGGGCGGTTGACGGGTCTAAGGACGTTGAGTCGCCAGTTTCCGAGACCGAGACCGAGACCGAGACCGAGACCGAGACCGAGACCGAGACCGAGACCGAGACCGAGACCGAGACCGAGACTTCTGATTGGGAGGCGGCTGCGGAAGAGAATGCTGCCGTTGAACCGGTGGAACCAGGTGCTCACGCAGAGCCGCCCCGCGAAATCGAACGGGTGGTGGAGAAGCGCGGCGGCTTCGGTTCAGCCGTGCTGGGCGGCGCCGTGGCTGCGGTCATTGGGTTTATTGCCGGCCAGGGCAGCTGGCTTGACAGCGTTCTGCCGGCTTCGCTGCAAAATCAGGGCACAGACCTGACGGCTCTGGAAGCCGGCCAGTCGGACCTGCGGGTGTCTCTGGCCGCATTGAAGCAGCAGGTTGAGGCCAGCCAGCCCTCGGACCTGTCGCCCCTTGCTGCGCAGATCGAAGCCCTTGCCGCAGACATAGAGCCGCTGAAATCCGCACAGGCACAGGCACAGGATACGGCGATACGTGAAGATCTGGAGGCATTGGCCGCCCGTGTTGCAGCGTTGGAAACCCGGCCGCCGGAAGGTGCCTCTCCTGAAGCTGTGACTGCATTTGAAACAGAGCTGGGCAAGCTGCGGGACAGCCTTGCGGCGCAGCGTTCGGAGGTCGAACAGATGCTGGCCGACGCTCAGGCGATGGATGCAGCGAGTGCCGAGGCCGCTCGGATTGCGAGCGCACAGACGCAACTGGCGCAGCTGCGCTCGGCCTTGGATAACGGAAACAGTTATGCCGCCAGCGTTCAGGAGCTTGAGGGTCTGGGTGTTGATGTTCCGGAGGCCTTGTCCGGACCGGCAGAGAGCGGAGTTGCTTCGCTATCTGCATTGCGGGACAGATTTGTTCCGGCAGCACGCGAGGCACTGGCCTCCGCCCGGGAGGACACAAAGCCAGGCAGTGGCCTGCTTGATTACGTGAACCGCCATCTGGGTGCCCGCTCTGTCACCCCGCGCGAAGGGGACGACGCGGATGCAGTTCTGTCCCGTGCCGAAGCGGCCGTGGCAGCGGGCAAGCTGCAGGACGCACTGGCAGAGTTATCTGCCCTGCCGGCTTCTGCCCGAACTGCCCTGTCCAGCTGGGAAGCCGCTGCAAGTGAGCGGGTGGCAGCGGTGAATGCTGCCACTGATCTGGCCCAAAGCCTGCAAGCCAAATAAGGAAGCCGCCATGCTCTGGTCGTTGTTGAAGATCCTCGTTTTCGTCGCGATTGTCGCGCTTCTGGCATTTGGCGCGGATCTGCTAATGGACACTGGCGGCGGGGTGCAGATCACCGTTGCCGGCACTGAATATACTCTGGGTGCGCTGCAGTCGGTCATTGCGCTGGGTGTGCTGGTCTTTGGTGTCTGGCTGTTCCTCAAGCTGCTGTCGCTGCTGGTTGCCACGCTGCACTTCTTGAACGGCGATGAGACCGCCTTGTCGCGGTACTGGGACAAGGGGCGCGAGCGCAAAGGTTATCAAGCGCTGGCCGATGGTCTGATGGCGCTGGCCTCCGGCGAGGGGCGTTTGGCCCTGGCCAAGGCGGCGCGGGCCGAGAAATACCTGCAAAAGCCGGACCTGACCGATCTGCTGGTGGCACAGGCTGCAGAGATGAGCGGCGACACCCGCAAGGCAGCTGAAGCCTACAAGCGGCTGCTGTCGAACCAGCCCACTCGTTTTGTCGGTGTGCGTGGAATCATGAAGCAGAAACTGTCCGAAGGCGATACAGAGACAGCCCTACAGCTGGCCGAGAAAGCGCTGTCTCTGCGTCCCAAACATGAAGAAGTGCAGGACACTTTGTTGCGCCTGCAGGCGCAGGCCGAGGATTGGGCTGGTGCCCGAAAGACACTCTCCACAAAGCTCAAGACTGGCACCCTGCCGCGCGATGTCTTCAAGCGCCGCGATGCGGTGCTGGCGCTTTCGGCTTCCAAGGGAGTCTTGGATGAAGGCGCAACGGTTGAGCAGCAGGAACAGGCAATCGAGGCCAACCGGTTGTCGCCTGACCTTGTGCCGGCCGCGGCTATGGCCGCCCGTGCCTATATCTCCAAGGGCAAAAAACGCCCCGCAGCCCGGCTGCTGAGGAAGACCTGGGAGAGCCAGCCGCATCCGGATCTGGCCCATGCTTTTGCCGAAATTGAGCCGGAGGAAAGCGCCGCGGAGCGCGTCAAGCGCTTTGAGCAGTTGGCCCGCCTCAAACCGCAGGATGACGAGACCCGGCTGGTGATGGCTGAGCTTAACATCGTCGCCGAAGACTTCCCTGAAGCCCGCCGGTGGCTGAATGACCTTGCCGTCCGCGCGCCCGACGCCCGCGGATTGACGCTGATGGCTGCAATCGAGCGCGGCGAAGGTGCCAGTGACAAGATTGTTCAGGGCTGGCTGGCCAAGGCTTTGACTGCCCCGCGCGGGCCGCAGTGGGGCTGCGACAGCTGCAATCACATCCACGCGGAATGGGCACCGGTTTGCGAGCATTGCGCCAGTTTTGACACTCTGTCCTGGAAACGGCCGGAAACTCCGGAAGTGGCCAGTCTTGCAGCAGCACATATGTTGCCGCTGATTACTGGTGCGCTGGAAGATAAGGCATCAGAAACGGTGGAAGAGGCTGAGATTCTGGAGCCTGATCAGGAGCAGGCTCCACAGAACCCGGTCAAAGAGACGAGCTGACGCTGGTTTGATAACACAGAGCGGCAGTACTCTTGCCGCTCTGTCCGCGCTCTGAGGAAAAGGGCAAACAGTTTGCGGGAGCCGGTAGATACCGATCCAGAACAGAAGCGCGCAAGAATATCAGGGATATGGTGCCCAGGAGAGGACTCGAACCTCCACGTCCTTACGAACACTAGCACCTGAAGCTAGCGCGTCTACCAATTCCGCCACCTGGGCAGGTGTCGTGAGACCGGCGTATAAGATGGTTCGTTAGAGGCGTCAAACGGAAAACCATCTAAATTCCAGCTTGGGCCTGAATGCCGGTCCCGTTCACCTCAACGCTAAGTGGGAAAGCCCATCTTAAACGCAACATGGGGCAGGGAAGTTGGCCAGGCCTGCTGTTTTACGTTGTTCCAATCCGGGCCCAGTGTGTCGGCGAGAGCACCAGTGAAGCTGCCTATGAAACCATGGAAATGGGCGTCTGACACCTCAAGTTAGCGGTGCTTCTCACCCTGCTGCTGGAGGAGCGAATCCAGCCGCTCGAAATCAACCAGCGCTTCGGAGATATGGGGCAGCGAGGCGAGCAGTTTTTCCTCTTACTGGGTTAGATCGTCAGGAAACAGGCTCTGGATATCCGGGCAGACGGCAAAGAGTTCTGAGTAGAATGGCGGCACAAAGGCTTCGATATTCATCCGCTCGCTTTCAAAGCACTGCCGGATCAGTTCTTTGCCTTGCTCGCTTACCACTGGAACCGACCCCCTGAACAGGTTGAGAAACAGAGGTGTTTTCGCTGCATCGCTTCATTCTGACAGTTAAGGGTTGAAAGCGGGATTAACCAACCCGGCGAATTCATTGGAAGCTGTTAACGGCTCCTGCAGTTTTCGCCCCCATTGCGGCCGCAGCTCCTGTTTTGCTCCTTGTTCGGCGACCCTTGCGGCGCTAGAGCTTAGGGGCAGCTAAGTTCAGGAGCCAAATGATGTCCAAACTGGTCACGATCTATGGCGGATCCGGTTTCGTGGGCCGCTACATTACGCGGCGCATGGCCAAGGAAGGCTGGCGCGTGCGGGTGGCTGTGCGTCGTCCCAACGAAGCCATACATGTGAAGCCTTACGGCGTTCCGGGCCAGGTTGAGCCAGTGTTCTGCAACATCCGCGATGACAATTCTGTGGCCAGGGTGATGCAGGGCGCGGATGCGGTTGTGAACTGCGTCGGTGTCCTGAATGAACTTGGAAAGAACACCTTTAGCACTATCCATTCCGAAGGCGCGGGCCGTATCGCGCGGATCGCGTCGCAGCAGGGCGTGTCCAGCCTGGTGCATATCTCGGCGATAGGCGCCGATGCCAATGGCCCCAGTGAATATGCCAAAACCAAAGCCGCAGGAGAAGCCGCGGTGCTGCAGAGCTTTCCTGGTGCGGTGATTTTGCGCCCCTCGGTAATCTTCGGGAACGAGGACGAATTTTTTAACCGCTTTGCCGGCATGACCCGGCTGTCGCCGATCCTGCCGATTGCGGCGGGCTCCACCAATTTCCAGCCGGTATTTGTTGATGATGTGGCCAAAGCCGCCGCCAAGGCGGCACTGGGAGAGGCTGCAGGCGGCATCTACGAACTTGGCGGTCCCGAGGTTAAAAGCTTCCGCACGCTGATGGCGCAGATGCTGGAGGTGATCCACCGCCGCCGCTTGATCCTGTCGCTGCCGCGCCCTGCCGCGTGGCTGGTGGCCTTCGGGTTTGACATGCTGCAGGCGGCCAGCTTCCAACTGATTGAGAACAAGGTGCTGACACGTGACCAGTTGCGGAGTCTGAAGGCGGATAATGTGGTGTCGGAAGGCGCCAAGGGATTTGGAGAACTAGGTATCAACCCAATGACACTAGGGTCGGTTCTGCCGGATTACCTGTGGAAATTCCGCCCCTCCGGCCAGTATGACGAGATGACCAAGTCGGCTCGGAATCTGCGTAACGGCGCCTGATATTTCTGCCGGTTCAAGGGTTTGATTGCGCGGGGATCTCCCCGCGCTTTTTCGTTTCAGCTTTAGCTGCCGTAAGCGATGGATAGAAGAATAATGCCCAGGATCACCCGGTAGATCACATAAGGCGTGAAACTGACCGAGCGCAGCAGCCGCATCATCAGGCTAAGCGCGGCCAGCGCCGACAACATCGCCAGAGCCGCAGCAATCCCTGCGTCCCGCATCAGCGCGGTATTGGCTTCCAGTGCGGCTTCGGTGCCCAGCAGAACGCCGGAGGCGATGATGGTCGGGATCGACATCAGCATGGCAATGCGGGCGCCGTCCTCACGGGTATAGCCCAGTTGCCGCGCACCGGTGATGGTAATGCCCGAGCGCGAAGTGCCGGGGATCAGTGACAACATCTGCCAAAGGCCCATGATCAGGGCATCGCGGATGCCCCAGTCGCTGGACTGTTTCACCTCAGCGCCTTTCTGATCGGCCCAATACAGAACCAGCCCGAAGCCCAGCATGGTCCAGCCGATCACTGCCATTGACCGCAAAGAATGGCTGAGGCCGGTGAAATGCAGTATCGCTCCGAACAGGACAGTGGGGATGGTGGCGATAATCAGACCCATTGCAAGTTTGGATCCGGGGGTGTCCAGCCGACCGGTCAGGGCGCGGGGCAGACCCGCAAGGCCCTCACGCACATCGCTCCAGAAGTAGATCAGTACTGCGGCCAGGGTGCCGACATGCACAGCAACATCAATCACCTGTCCTTGATCCTTGAGCCCAGTCAATCCGGGCAGCAGAATCAGATGGCCGGAGGAGGAAACTGGCAGGAATTCGGTAATACCTTGGATAAGCGCAACCAGGACCAGTTGGAAAAGCGGCATCCTGAAATCATCCCTCACTGGCCGCGGGCGGGCCGTAAACTGTCGTGACTCTGTATAAATCCCGGCTCCGGTTTGGAAAGCGGATATTAAGGTCCGGTTCGGTCTTAAAAATTCTGTACATTTCTGAAAAACAGGGTATCAGAAATCAAGCGCTGGCAAAATAGGTCAGCAAAGTTGACATAAAAGCGTATTGGTACCTGCAATGGTGCCTGCGCAGCCAGACAAACGATGGAGTCCAGCCCGTGGCCAAGCAACCGATGCTGAAATTCGTGCAGATCGAACGCGACATGCCTCAAAAGCGTGACGCAAGTGTACGCAAGGAAGACTTCAATGAGATCTACGCAGAGTACGCTGCTGCCAAGGCCGAGGAACAGGCCAGCCGCTGCAGCCAGTGCGGTGTGCCTTATTGCCAAAGCCACTGCCCGCTGCACAACAACATCCCGGATTGGCTCCGCCTGACTGCAACCGGCCGTTTGGAAGAGGCCTATGCCGCCAGCCAGGCTACCAATACCTTTCCCGAGATCTGCGGCCGCATCTGCCCGCAAGACCGCCTGTGCGAAGGCAATTGCGTGATCGAGCAGTCAGGCCATGGCACTGTCACCATCGGCTCGGTTGAAAAATACATCACCGACACCGCCTGGGAAAACGGTTGGGTGAAACCCGCAGCGCCACTGGCCGAGCGCAGCGAGAGCGTCGGCATCATCGGCGGCGGCCCTGGCGGCCTCGCAGCAGCAGACATGCTTCGCAAGGCCGGCGTGCAAGTCACCGTCTATGACCGTTACGACAGGGCAGGCGGGCTGCTGATGTATGGCATCCCCAGCTTTAAGCTCGAAAAGGATGTGGTCGAGCGCCGTAACAAGCTGCTGGCCGATGGCGGGGTGACATTCAAGCTGAACTGCAACGTCGGCGAGGACATCACGTTTGAGGAGATCCGCAGCAAGCATAACGCAGTTATCATTGCCACCGGCGTCTATAAATCGCGCGATCTGGCAATGCCGGGCAGCGGTTCGGAGGGGATCGTTAAGGCGATCGACTTCCTGTGCGCGTCGAACAAGAAAAGTTTTGGCGACGAGGTTGCCGAGTTCGACAATGGCAGCCTGAACGCCGAAGGCAAGAAGGTTGTGGTGATCGGCGGCGGTGATACCGCGATGGACTGCGTGCGGACCTCAATCCGTCAGGGCGCAACATCGGTCAAATGCCTGTACCGCCGCGACCGTGCCAACATGCCGGGATCGCAGCGGGAAACTCAGAACGCCGAGGAAGAAGGCGTGGTCTTCGAATGGCTGTCAGCGCCCAAGGGCTTTACCGATGAGGGCGGCAAAGTTGCCGGTGTGATGGTGCAGAAAATGCGCCTTGGTCAGCCGGATGCTTCGGGCCGCCAGGCGCCGGAAGTGATCGAAGGCGCGGACTACGTCGAAGAGGCCGACTTGGTCATCAAGGCCCTTGGATTTGAACCGGAACAGCTGCCCGCGCTGTGGAACCAGCCGGAGCTGCCGGTGACGCGCTGGGGAACCGTCAAGGCAGCTTTCAAGACCGGCGCGACCGATCTGGACGGCGTCTATGCGGTGGGTGACATCGTGCGCGGCGCCTCGCTGGTGGTTTGGGCGATCAAGGATGGCCGCGACTGCGCCGAGGCGATCCTTGAGACCTTCAACAGAAAGACAGCATTGGCGGCGGAATAGGTCGGCGGCCTGCCTTACACCGCCTGTGCGCCGGCAGAGCAATAATAAACCGCAGCAAGGTCACTAATTCTGACCCAGCCAGCAGAAGGTAGATGGACATGAGTGAATTGCAGGGACAATGCATGTGCGGCGCGGTGACCGTCACCGCCACGCCTGCGCGCGCCTCCATTTCCGCCTGCCATTGCGAGATGTGCCAGCGCTGGGCCAGCGGTCCTTACCTGAGCTTTCAGGCGGCCAGCGGCTATGCGGCGTTGGGGCCGGTGCATACATATGAATCCTCCGGCTGGGCCGAGCGTGCGTTCTGCGGCAAATGCGGATCGGCGCTTTGGTACAGGATGACCGCAGGAGAACATAAGGGTCAGACACAGATGTCGGCTGGCCTGTTTGAAAACGCAGGCGGCAATGAATTGCGCCTGGAACTTTACATAGACAAAAAGCCAGAGGGCTACGGATTCGAAAGCAGCAGCCGGAAGCTGACCGGAGCTGACGTGATCGAGATGTTTGCCCCCTCCGTAGAAGGAAACAGCCAATGACCAAATATGATGCCGATTGGGTGCGCGCCGAGGAAGCCAAGCGCAAGTGGATGGCTGAAAATGGCTTGTATGCGGAAGAGGAAGAGCATTCCTCCTGCGGCGTGGGCCTGGTGGTCTCGGTTGACGGCAAGAAAAGCCGCAAGGTGGTTGAGGCCGGCATTGATGCGCTGAAGGCGATCTGGCACCGCGGCGCGGTGGATGCTGACGGCAAGACCGGTGATGGCGCGGGAATCCATGTGCAGATCCCGGTTCCCTTCTTTTATGACCAGATCCGCCGCACCGGCCACGAGCCGCGCCAGGATGAGCTGATGGCCGTTGGGCAGGTGTTCCTGCCACGCACTGACTTTGGTGCGCAGGAACGTTGCCGGACCATCGTGGAAACCGAAGTTCTGCGTATGGGTTATTCCATCTATGGCTGGCGCCATGTGCCGGTGGATGTAGCCTGCCTGGGTGAGAAGGCCAATGCGACCCGACCGGAGATCGAGCAGATCCTGATTTCCAACGCCAAGGGCGTGGATGAGGAAACATTCGAGCGTGAACTGTATGTGATCCGCCGCCGGATCGAGAAGGCGGCTAATGCCGCGGCGATCTCGGGCCTTTATATTGCATCGCTCAGCTGCCGCTCGATCATTTACAAAGGGATGATGCTGGCCGAGCAGGTTGCAGTGTTCTATCCGGACCTGATGGACGCGCGGTTCGAAAGCGCCTTTGCGATCTATCACCAGCGGTATTCCACCAACACCTTCCCGCAATGGTGGCTGGCGCAGCCGTTCCGCATGCTGGCCCACAACGGTGAGATCAACACGCTGAAGGGCAATCTGAACTGGATGAAGAGCCATGAGATCCGCATGGCGTCGGCGACCTTTGGCGACCATGCCGAAGACATCAAGCCGATCGTGCCGGGCGGTGCATCGGATTCGGCGGCGCTGGACGGCGTGTTTGAGGTGCTGGTGCGCGCGGGCCGCTCCGCGCCGATGGCGAAAACCATGCTGGTGCCGGAAAGCTGGTCCAAGCAGGCCGTGGAGCTGCCGCAGGCCTGGCGTGACATGTATTCCTACTGCAATTCGGTGATGGAGCCCTGGGACGGCCCCGCTGCGCTGGCAATGACCGACGGCCGCTGGGTCTGTGCGGGCCTGGACCGAAATGGTCTGCGTCCGATGCGCTATGTGGTGACCGGCGACGGGCTGTTGATTGCGGGTTCCGAGGCCGGCATGGTGCCGATTGACGAGGCATCTGTGATTGAAAAGGGCGCCTTGGGGCCGGGTCAGATGCTGGCAGTCGACATGCAGAAGGGCAAACTGTTCAACGACCAGCAGATCAAAGACAAACTGTCCCGGGCGTTGCCGTTTGGCGATTGGGTCAAGCGGATCAACGATCTGGACACCACCCTGGCCAGCGCGCCCGAGCAGCCGCTGTTCACCGGTGAAGAGCTGCGCCGCCGTCAGGTTGCTGCCGGGTATACCATTGAGGAACTGGAGCAGATCCTGGCGCCGATGGCAGAGGACGGCAAGGAATCTCTGGCCTCGATGGGCGACGACACGCCCTCTGCGGTGCTCTCCAAGATGTACCGCCCGCTGAGCCACTTCTTCCGCCAGAACTTCAGCCAGGTGACTAACCCGCCGATCGACTCATTGCGTGAATACCGGGTGATGTCGCTGAAGACCCGGTTCGGTAACCTGAAGAACGTTCTGGACGAGGACAGCTCGCAGACCGAGATCATCGTGCTGGAAAGCCCATTTGTGGGCAATGCCCAGTGGGACAAGCTGGTCCAGCAGTTCAACGCGCCGCTGGCCGAGATCAATTGCAGCTTTGCACCGGGCCGCGGATCGCTGAGCGCAGCGCTGGAGCGGATCCGGGGAGAGGCTGAGGAAGCGGTGCGCTCAGGTGCGGGCCACATCGTGCTGACCGATCAGTACTCGGATGCGGGCAAAGTGGCGATGCCGATGATTCTGGCGACCTCCGCCGTGCATTCGCATCTGACCCGCAAAGGGTTGCGGACCTTCTGTTCGCTGAACGTGCGCTCCGCCGAGTGCGTCGATCCGCATTACTTTGCAGTGCTGATCGGCTGCGGCGCCACCGTGGTGAACGCCTACCTGGCCGAGGATTCGTTGGCCGACCGCATTGATCGCGGGCTGCTGGACGGCAGCCTTACCGAAAATGTCGCCCGCTACCGCGAGGCTATCGACCAGGGTCTGTTGAAGATCATGGCCAAAATGGGGATCTCGGTTGTGTCCTCCTATCGCGGCGGACTGAACTTTGAGGCCGTGGGCCTGTCCCGCGCCATGTGCGCCGAGTATTTTCCGGGCATGACCAGCCGCATTTCCGGCATCGGTGTGACCGGTATCCAGACCAAGGCGGAGGAGATCCATGCCAAGGCCTGGAAGACGCAGGAAGGGATCCTTCCGATCGGCGGTTTCTACAAGGCGCGCAAATCGGGCGAGACCCACGCCTGGGAAGCGACCTCGATGCATATGATGCAGATGGCCTGCAACCGCGCGTCTTACGAGCTGTGGAAGCAGTATTCAGCCAAGATGCAGTCGAACCCGCCGATCCACCTACGCGACCTGTTGCAGATCAAGCCAATGGGCAACGCTGTGCCGATTGAGGAAGTGGAATCGATCACCTCGATCCGCAAGCGGTTTGTGACCCCGGGTATGTCCTTGGGCGCGCTGAGCCCCGAGGCGCACAAGACGCTGAATGTGGCGATGAACAGGATCGGGGCCAAATCCGATTCGGGCGAGGGTGGTGAAGATCCAGCACATTTCGTGCCGGAACCGAACGGTGATAACCCGTCTGCGAAGATCAAGCAGGTCGCTTCGGGCCGTTTTGGTGTAACCGCAGAATACCTGAACCAGTGTGAAGAGCTGGAAATCAAGGTGGCGCAGGGCGCCAAGCCCGGCGAGGGCGGACAGCTGCCGGGGATGAAGGTCACCGACCTGATTGCCCGACTGCGCCACTCGACCAAGGGTGTTACCCTGATCTCGCCGCCGCCGCATCACGATATCTACTCGATCGAGGATCTGGCCCAGCTGATCTATGACCTCAAGCAGATCAACCCGCGCTGCAAGGTGACGGTAAAGCTGGTGGCGTCTTCCGGCGTTGGTACCATTGCGGCCGGCGTGGCCAAGGCAAAAGCCGACGTAATCCTGATTTCGGGCCACAATGGCGGCACCGGGGCGTCGCCTGCTACCTCGATCAAATATGCGGGCCTGCCGTGGGAGATGGGCCTGACGGAAGCGCATCAGGTGCTGGCGATGAACAACCTGCGCGAGCGGGTGACCTTGCGTACCGACGGCGGCCTGCGCACCGGCCGCGATATTGTCATGGCCGCAATGCTGGGCGCCGAGGAATACGGCATTGGCACCGCGGCGCTAATCGCCATGGGCTGCATCATGGTGCGCCAGTGCCAGTCCAACACCTGCCCGGTTGGCGTCTGCACCCAGGACGAAGCGCTGCGCGGCAAGTTCACCGGAAATGCGGACAAGGTGGTGAACTTGATCACCTTCTATGCGCAGGAAGTGCGGGAGATCCTTGCCTCCATCGGTGCCCGCTCGCTTGACGAGGTGATCGGCCGCGCCGACCTGCTGGCGCAGGTGTCGCGCGGATCCGCGCACCTGGATGATCTGGATCTGAACCCGCTGCTGATCACCGTCGATGGTTCTGCCAACATCGTCTATAACCGCGACAAGGACCGCAATGCGGTGCCGGACACGCTGGATGCGGAGATCGTGCGCGATGCCGCCCGCTTCCTGCAGGACGGCGAGAAGATGCAGCTGTCTTATGCGGTGCAGAACACCCACCGCACCGTAGGCACCCGCACTTCCAGCCATATCGTGCGCAACTTCGGTATGCGGAATTCGTTCCAGCCGGATCACCTGACGGTGAAGCTGCAAGGGTCCGCCGGGCAGTCGCTGGGCGCATTTGCAGCACCGGGGTTGAAGCTGGAAGTGTCGGGCGATGCAAATGACTATGTCGGCAAGGGCCTGTCGGGCGGCACCATTGTGGTGCGTCCGCCGCAGGTGAGCCCGCTGAAAGCGTCTGAGAACACCATCATTGGCAATACTGTACTGTACGGTGCGACGGACGGTTATCTTTTCGCGGCAGGCCGCGCAGGCGAGCGGTTCGGCGTGCGCAACTCGGGTGCCACGGTTGTAATCGAAGGCTGCGGTGCCTGCGGCTGTGAGTACATGACCGGCGGTGTGGCGGTGATTCTGGGTTCGATCGGCGCCAATTTCGGCGCGGGCATGACCGGCGGAATGGCGTATCTTTACGATCCCGACGGCAAGGCGGAGACCATGATGAACATGGAATCTCTGGTCACCTGTCCGTTGACCGTGGCGCATTGGGAAGCGGAGCTGAAAACCCTGATTGCCCGCCACCTGGAGGAAACCGGCAGCCAGAAGGCCGCAGACATCCTACAGCACTGGGACATCGAGAAGGCTAATTTCCTGCAGGTCTGTCCGAAGGAGATGCTCGACAAACTCGCGCATCCTGTGATGCAGGAACAGGCGGCTGTTCCGGCAGAATAAGCCAAGCTAAAGACTTGAACACAGACCCCGCAGGCAATTGCTTGCGGGGTTTGCTTTTTGGCGGTTGGTTACCCGGGGCATGCTGGCCTATAGAGGGGTATGGCAAAGGCTGTTGCAAATAAGAAGAGAGCCAAGAGCAGTAAGAAGGCGGCAAGGCTGAAGGTTCAGCCCCTGCGCTGGCTTCGGCGCTGGCTAGTGCGGACGCTTCTGGCCGTGGCGGCGGTGTTTCTTTTCCTTATCCTGCTGTTTTCGGTGGTGAACCCGCCGGTCACCCATACGATCTGGGCTGAGCAGCGCCGTTTGGGTGAGGTCGACCGGATGTGGGTGCCGCTTGAGGAAATCGCCCCGGTGCTGACGCGCTCGGTGGTGGCCGCCGAGGATGCGCAGTTCTGCCGCCACTGGGGTTTTGATGCCCGCGCCATTCAGGCAGCGATTGAGGCGGGCGGCGCCCGCGGCGGTTCGACCATTTCACAGCAGGTGGTCAAGAATGTGTTCCTGTGGCAGGGCCGCAGCTGGCCGCGCAAAGTGCTGGAAACGCTGCTGACCCCGGCGGTCGAGGCCGTCTGGAGCAAGAAGCGCATCCTTGAGGTTTATTTGAACGTGGCCGAAATGGATGAGGGCGTATTTGGCGCCGAGGCTGCGGCGCGCAAGTATTTCGGAGTTGGCCCCAACGAACTCAGCGCCCGGCAGGCGGCGTTGATCGCTGCTGTGCTGCCCGATCCCAAGGACCGCTCCGCCCGCCGCCCCAGCAGATTTGTCCAGCGCCGTGCCGCACAGATCGCGGATGGGGCGGCCACCATTCGCGCAGATGGCCGGGCCGCCTGTTTCGAGGATTGAATCTTTCTTCTGGCCGAGGCATTGCTGGGCCATCCGCTGTATTTTTTGGAGATCCTCTGTAGCCATGGCGCGCCTTTATCACGTTCCCCTGTCCCCGTTTTGCCGCAAGGTGCGGCTGTCACTGGCGGAAAAGAAAATCGAGGTGGAACTGGTCGAGGAGCGCTATTGGGAGCAGGATGCTGATTTTCTGCGCCGCAACCCGGCGGCAAAGATCCCGGTGATCCGCCTAGATGGCAAGATGATGTCCGAAAGCGCGGCGATCTGCGAATATCTGGAAGAAACCCGGCCTGAGCCATGCTTGATGCCCCGCGATGCTGAGGGCCGCTATGAAATGCGCCGGCTGGTCAGCTGGTTCGACGACAAGTTCCACAGCGAGGTGACCTCGAAGCTGCTGTATGAGCGGGTGAACAAGAAAATTACCGGCGAAGGCTATCCTGACAGCCGCAATGTGAAGGCCGGCGCCAAGGCGATCAAGTACCATCTGGATTACATGGCCTGGTTGCTGGACCATCGGCGCTGGCTGGCAGGGGACATGATGACACTGGCGGATTTTGCAGCGGCGGCGCATCTGTCGTCTCTGGACTACATCTCGGATGTGGACTGGAACCGCTCGGCAGTGGTCAAAGACTGGTACGCCAAGATCAAGTCTCGGCCTGCGTTCCGGTCGATCCTGGCGGATCAGGTGCCTGGGTTCCGGCCGCCGCCGCATTACACCGACTTGGATTTCTGATAGGACGGAACAGGGGCGCTGCCCCTCTTGGGCCTTTGGCCCAATTCACCCCGGAGTATTTGGGACCAGAAAGAAGATGAGTGCTGCGTTGAAAGAACGGCTGGTGTCCCAGGCGCTGGCGGAGGGGTTTGTCTCTTGCAGAATATGCCGCCCGTGGGATGTGCCGCAAGTTCCTGCGCGGCTGCAGGCGTTTCTGGACGCTGGATACCACGGGCAGATGGGCTGGATGGCAGAACGGACCGCATGGCGTAGCGATCCGGCACAGCTGTGGCCCGAAGCGCAGTCGGTGATCATGCTGGCGGAAAGCTATACGCCTGAAGAGGACCCGATGGCGGTTGTGGGGCAATCTGACCGCGGCGCAGTTTCGGTTTACGCTCGCAACAAGGACTATCACGATCTGGTCAAGAAACGGCTGAAGCGGCTGGCGCGCTGGCTGATTGCAGTGGCGGCAGAGCCTTGCGAAGTGAAGGTATTTGTGGATACCGCGCCAGTACCGGAAAAAGCGCTGGGCATGGCGGCGGGCCTGGGCTGGCAGGGAAAGCATAGCAATCTGGTTAGTAGGGATTGGGGCAACTGGGCCTTTTTAGGCTCTGTTTTTACTACGCTAGAGTTGCCTGCGGATGCGGCTGAGCCGGACCGCTGCGGGTCGTGCCGGGCTTGTCTGGACAGCTGCCCGACGGATGCCTTCCCGGCCCCTTACCAAGTCGATGCCCGGCGCTGTATTTCCTACCTCACCATCGAGCACAAGGGGCCGGTGGAGGAAGAACTGCGCGCCAAACTGGGCAACCGGATCTATGGCTGCGATGATTGTCTGGCGGCCTGCCCCTGGAACAAGTTTGCCGTTGCAGCAAGTGACATGCGCTATGCTGCGCGGGACGAGCTTAAGGCGCCGAAACTAGCGGAACTGGCCGCCTTGGATGATGCGGAATTCCGGGCGATGTTTGCTGGTTCTCCCATCAAGCGGATCGGGCGCAACCGGTTTGTGCGCAATGTCTTGTATGCGATTGGCAATTCTGGCTTGCCGGAACTGCGAAAGGTGGCGCGGGGCCTGACGCAGGATCCGGATGCTGCGGTGGCAGATGCGGCGGCTTGGGCGGTTCAAAGGCTTTCGTGACGCAAACAGGATGGACGCGGCGAAAATAGGCGTTAGACCCGTTCCGGCGAACAGAGGCGGAAAGGACCGGGCATGGCGCTTTTGCTGGGTGTGGATACAGGCGGAACCTATACAGATGCGGTGCTGATCCGCGACGAAAAGGAGGTGATCGCCACCGCCAAATCGCTGACAACGCGCCAGGATCTGGCAATCGGCGTGGGCGGCGCGATCCGCGCCGTGCTGGACCAGTCCGGCGTGACGCCGGAGCAGGTATCGCTGGCCGCACTCTCCACCACGCTGGCCACCAATGCGCTGGTTGAGGGCCAGGGCGGCCGGGTGGCACTGATCTATATTGGGTTTTCCGACAACGACCTGGACCGGCACGGGCTGAAGGATGCCCTGAAGGGCGACCCGGCGCTGGTGCTGGCCGGCGGCCACACCTATGCGGGCAGCGAGGCGGCGCCGCTGGATGCTGTGGCGCTGGAAGCGTTCTTGCAAACCGAAGGGCCGGGGGTGACGGGGTTCGCGGTGGCTGGTGTTTTTGCCACCCGCAATCCGGCGCATGAGATTGAGGCAGCGCGTATTATCCATGAGATGACTGGCGCGCCAGTGACCTGTTCGCACCAGTTGTCGGCCAAGCTGAATGGGCCCAAGCGGGCGGTGACAGCGGTGCTGAATGCGCGGCTGATCGGGATGATCGACCGGCTGATCGGCCGGGCGCAGGACACGCTGCGGGATTTGGGCATCGAGGCCCCGATGATGGTGGTGCGCGGCGACGGGGCGCTGATGAGCGGCGAACAGGCGCGGGAGCGGCCGATTGAAACGATCCTGTCAGGGCCTGCGGCATCGATCGTGGGCGCGCGCTGGATGACTGGTGTTGAGCATGCGCTGGTCAGCGACATAGGCGGCACCACCACCGATGTGGCGCTGATCAAGGATGGCAAGCCGGCGATTGATCCGGCAGGCGCGCGGGTCGGCGCGTTCCGCACCATGGTAGAGGCGGTGGCGATGCGCACCACAGGTCTTGGTGGTGACAGCCAAGTGCATCTGACCACCAGCGGCCTCGCGGGAGGTTTGACGCTTGGCCCGCGCCGCGTGGTTCCGGTCTCGCTGATCGCCTCGGAAGCACCGGAAGTGGTGCATGCAGCGCTGGACGCGCAATTGCGTGCCAGTACCATCGGCGAGCATGACGGGCGATTTGTTCGCGCGGTGCCGGGCGTGCCGGTCGCGGGCCTCAGCGAGCGCGAGGCGGGACTGCTGGCGCGGATCGGGATGCATGTGCATCCTCTGGGGCAAATCTTGCGCACCCGGATGGAGCATGGCTCGTTGAACCGGCTGGTGGATCGCGGGCTGGTGCAGGTGTCGGGGGTGACGCCGTCGGATGCCAGCCATGTGCTGGGCCGGGCTGATGCCTGGGACCGGGAGGCGGCCGAGAAGGCGCTGACGGTTTTCGCCCGCCGTCGGGTGGGCAGCGGCGACATGGTGGCAAAGGATGCCGCGGGGCTGGCGCAGATGATCATCGATCAGCTCACGGAACAAACCGCTTTGACTTTGTTAGAGTCTGCTTTTGCCGAGGAAGCTGAAAGCTTCGGCCTGCCGGAAAACGAGTTGGCGCGGCATGTGTTGATGCAGCGCGCGCTGGCGGGTCACCGCGGATTGGTTGCGATGGAAGCATCGGTGAATGTGGATGTGGTGGGGCTAGGCGCCTCGGCGCACAGTTACTACCCGGCGGTGGGCGAGCGGCTTCACTGCAACATGATCCTTCCCCAGCATGCGGGGGTTGCCAATGCGATTGGCGCCGTAGTCGGCAGGATCACTATGCGGCGCAGCGGAACCGTGACGGTCCCCGCTGAGGGCAAATTCCGCGTCCATCTCGAAAGCGGGCCGGTGGATTATCAAGCATCCGGCGAGGCGCTGAAGGTGCTGGAGGCCGCCCTTGCCGAGGAAGCGCGGGGCGCGGCGGAAGAGGCCGGCGCGAAAGACATCCATGTGCATGTGGAGCGTGATATCCGCACGGCGCAGGTGGAGGCGCGGGAGGTGTTTGTCGAAGGCACGCTGACAGTAGAAGCCAGCGGACGCCCGCGGGTGGCGCACGGTTGAAGCTGGTTAGAGTGAAGCGGGTTTGAGGGAGAATCCGCTGCCTCCGGCGGGAATATTTTTGACCGGAAAGAAGTGGCTGGCCGGGGCGGATGCCGCGCAGGAAAAAGCCCCGCCGGTGCGGGCGGGGTTGAAGATGCCTATGTGTGGCTCTATTCCGCAGCAGCACCCCGTTTAGGCAGCACCCAATCGGGGCGCGCGAAATGGCAGGTGTAACCGCTCGGCAGCCGCTGCAGGTAGTCCTGGTGCTCGGGCTCGGCTTCCCAGAAATCGCCCTCGGGTTCCAATTCGGTGACAACCTTGCCGGGCCAGATACCGGAGGCATCGACATCGGCTATCGTGTCCTCTGCCACAGCCTTTTGGGCCGCATCCGTATAATAGATCGCCGAGCGGTAGCTGGCACCCAGATCATTGCCTTGACGGTTCAGCGTGGTCGGGTCGTGGATCTGGAAAAAGAACTCCAGTATCTCCCGGTATGATGTGACGGCGGGGTCGAAGATGATCTCAATGCCTTCGGCATGGGTGCCGTGGTTCTTGTAAGTGGCGTTGGGCACATCCCCGCCAGTATAACCGACGCGGGTGCTGATGACGCCGGGACGCTTGCGGATCAGTTCCTGCATGCCCCAGAAACAGCCGCCTGCCAGGACGGCGCGTTCAGTTGTGCTCATTTTCCGGCCTCCACTTGATTGATGTAGGCGCCATAGCCCTCTGCTTCCATATCGTCCAGGTGGACAAAGCGCAGCGACGCCGAGTTGATGCAGTAGCGCAGGCCGCCGCGGTCCATCGGCCCGTCGGGGAAGACATGGCCGAGGTGGCTGTCGCCATGGGTGGAGCGGACTTCGGTGCGGATCATGCCGAGGGTGCGGTCCTCCAGCTCCTGAACATGCGCGGTCTCAATAGGTTTGGTGAAGCTGGGCCAGCCGCAGCCGCTCTCGTATTTGTCCGAGGAGGCAAACAGCGGTTCGCCCGATACGATGTCCACATAGATGCCCGGCGCTTTGTTATGCAGCAGCTTGCCGGTACCGGGGCGCTCGGTGCCCGCATTCTGGGTCACATAATATGCTTCCTCCGAAAGGGCGGCAATGGCGTCCGGGGTCTTGGTGTATTTTGTCATGGTGTCCTCCCGCCTGTTCGCGTTGCTGCAGAACATGGGGTGTGCGGGTGCAAATGCAAAGCCCTGTTACAGGCGGCTCGCAAAGCCGTGTGCCGGGGGGCGGGTCTGGTCAGGCGGCAAAGGCGCCGGCCAGATCCCCGGGCAGGTCGAACTCTGTCAGCACCCGTGCGCGGGCCTCCGGCGACATTTTGCGGGCGGTTTTTTTGACGATGCGCTGCACCTTCTCCGCGGGGTGTTTGGCGGCGAAGGGGGCAAAATACCACTTCAGGAAGACAAAGCAAATGATGTCCTCCAGTGCCTGCACCTGGTCGTCGCGCTTAATGCCCTCCTTGCGCAGCATCCTGGCGGCGGCGTCTGTATCGTCTGCGCCATAGCCTGCCTCTTGCATCAGGTCAGTGACCACCCGAGCATGGTGTTCGGCCTCGGCCTTGCGCCAGGCGAGATAGCCGGCGCGGCCTTCAGGGAAGCTGCTGCGTTGCAGCTTCCAGCGCTCCACATGCTGGCCGCGGGCGGCGATCTGCAGTGCGTCAGGAGCATCGGGAAACAGGCGCAGCTGCTGTTCGCTCATACGTTGGCCGTAAAGCAGTGCGGCAGGCTGCCCGTCTTCCTGGTTGGGGTCCTGGGTGTTGGCGGCGTCGATGGCCGCAAGCACTTTGGTCAATTGCGCGCTCATGCCGCGTCCTCCTGCTGGGTTTCTGCGGATCAGAGTAAAGCGGAAGCGCGGAAGGTTGCAACGGTCCGGGCGCCGTCAGGCGTGCCGGGCCCAGCCGGCATACACCGGCATCAGCCCGGTTTTGCTTCGCGGGACAGCGCCGTTGGCGGCTCGGCGGGCTGGCGGGCAAGCTGAACAGCGAGAATACCAGCAGTGACAATGGCCACGCCCAGCACATCCATCGGACCGAGTTTTTCACCCAGCAATATACTGGCCACAGCGACGCCAAAAACCGGGTTGAGGAAGTGGAAAGTGGCGGCCCGCACCGCGCCGATGCGGTTCAGCAGCATCACCCAGATGAGGGTGGCCATCAGGCCCGGCACCACTGTGGTATATGTAAAGGCCAGCGCCAGCCGCAGGGTGGGGCGCACAAAGATCTCCTCGGTCAGCGGGGCGGCCGCAAACAGGATGGCAGAGCCGATTAGCATCTGCAGCCCCACCACCATCATGAAATTGCCGCCTGACGTGGCGCCGCGCAAGGCAAGCGTCGCCGCGGTCAGCGCCAGTACGCCTATGACGCAGAGGAATACCCCGAACATGTCGACGCCGGCACCAAGACGGGTGCCCATGATCATTGCCACGCCGAGGATGCCTGCCGCCAGTCCGGCGTAACCCAGGGGGCGCAGGCGTTCACCGAACAGCGCCCAGCCCGCCAGCGCGACCAGCAACGGCATGGTGGAGGCGATGATCGCGGCCAGCGAGGCCTCAATCCACTGCATGGCAACGAAGTTCAGGCCCAAGTACAGGGCGTTCTGGCAGATGCCGAAGATTACCGTGGCGCGCCACTGGCCCGGGGTCAGCCGCCAGCTTTGACCGATGGCACGGGCAATGGCGACGCCGATCAGGCCGGAAATCAGGAACCGGACAGCAAGCGAGAACAGCGGTGAGGCATCCTGCACGATGATCCGTGCTGACGTGAAGGCCGAAGACCACATCAGGGCAAAAGCCAGCCCCATGGCAATGGCGCGTCCATCCATCGTGAATTCCTCTCTGTTGCTGCGGACACTCCGGAAATTGTGCCAGAGGGTCAAGGCATGTCAGTTCAGCCTGGCCGCAAAAATCTGCCAGCTGGCGGTGGCAAAGGCGGCGGCAAAGGCCGCCTCGAATCCTCGGCTCAGGCGCAGATAGATCCGGGCGGCCGCGGGACTGGAGAATAGCAGTGCGTAACCATGGAAGATCAGCGCGCTTTGAACTGCAATAGCCCCCATGACGGTCAGCAGCTCCGATGGTTGGGTTCCCGGCGGGATACCGATGGCGTAAAGCGACCCAAAAAACAGCGCCGCCTTTGGGTTGGTCAGGTGCAGCGCCAGCCCCTTGGCATAAGCGACGCGCAATGCGGGTGTTGGTGCCGCGCGCAGTACTGGAGTTCCGGGACACAGGGCGGAGCGGGCTGACCGAACTGCGAGATACATCAGGTATCCGGCCCCGATGTACCGGACGGCTTCAATAAACCAGGCATTGGCCAGCATCACTGCACCAAGGCCAAAAGCGGCAGAAACAGACCAGATCAATGAGCCGGAGCAAACTCCAGCGGCCAATGCCAGCCCCGGTTTGCGGCCATGCTGCATCGCGGTGCCTGCAATGGTGAGCGTGGCGGGCCCAGGGCTGGCGGCGCCCAGAAACGCCGCGCCAAGGATCAGGGTCAGGTTTACATCAGTCATGCGGCAGCCCTCCTCCGGCGTGACGGCAGGGTGCGCGTGAGAGAAGGCATTGGCAAGCATCAACGCTGCGACCGCGGGCGAAGCTTTTCCGCTGCCGGAAAGCACCCGGGCAAAAGAAAAGGGCCGCCCGCAAAGGGCAGCCCTGAAACCGTCCGGCTGTTAGCTGGTATCAGCCGTTCACACTGTCTTTCAGCGCCTTTGCAATGGTCATTTTCACCACTTTGTCGGCTTCTTTGGTGAACTTCTCGCCGGTGGCCGGGTTGCGCACTTCGCGCTCGGGGCGCTCGCGGCAGTAGATCTTGCCGACGCCCGGCAGAGTCACGGCACCGCCGCCCGACACTTCGCGGGTGATCAGCGAGCAGACCGCTTCCAGGGCGGAACCTGCGACTTTTTTGTCGCTGCCCATTTCTTCCGCCAGAGCGGCGACAAGCTGGGTTTTGGTCATCGGTTTGGACATTCTTCGTCTCCTTAAACTGCCCGAACTCTAGGGCCTCATCGCCGGATATTATCGTTATGTTGTATGATAACACAACTTATTGTGCGTGCCGGGCCGGTAAAAATGGGCATTTTTTCTAGGAAAACTGCAAAAAACAGCCTTAGAGAAAGGCCGTTTCATCGAACGAGCGCAATTTCCGGCTGTGCAACCGCTCCAGAGGCATTCCGCGCAGGCGTTCCATCGCTCTTATGCCGATTTGCAGATGCCGCGCAACCTGTGTCTGGTAAAAGTCCGAGGCCATGCCCGGCAGTTTGAGCTCCCCATGCAGCGGTTTGTCGGAGACGCACAGAAGCGTGCCATAAGGCACCCGGAAGCGGTAGCCGTTGGCGGCTATGGTGGCGCTTTCCATGTCCAGCGCGACGGCGCGGGATTGGGACAGGCGCTGCACCGGGCCGGACTGGTCGCGCAATTCCCAGTTGCGGTTGTCGATGGTGGCGACGGTTCCGGTGCGCATGATCCGTTTGAGGTCAAAACCTTCGTACTCTGTGATTTCGGCCACAGCCTCTTCGAGCGCGACCTGGATTTCCGCCAGTGCCGGAATTGGGGTCCAGACCGGCAGGTCGTCATCAAGCACATGGTCTTCACGCAGATATCCGTGCGCCAGCACAAAGTCACCCAGTGCCTGGGTGTTCCGCAGGCCGGCGCAATGGCCCACCATCAGCCAGGCATGCGGGCGCAGGACCGCGATGTGGTCGGTTGCGGTTTTCGCGTTTGAGGGGCCGACGCCGATATTGACCAGGGTGATGCCGCCGCCGTCCGGCCTTTTCAGGTGGTAGGTCGGCATCTGCGGCAACTTGCCCACGGCGGGAATGGGGGTGGTGTGGTCGGTGATCTCGTGATCGCCGGTACTGACAAAGCTGGTGTAGCCAGTGCCCGGATCCGCCAGCTGGGAGCGGGCATATGCTTCAAACTCGGCGACATAGAACTGGTAGTTGGTGAATAGCACGTGGTTCTGGAAATGCTCGGCGCTGGTGGCTGTGTAGTGGCTAAGCCGGGCCAGAGAGTAGTCAATGCGCTGGGCGGTGAACAACGCCAGCGGGCCAGTGCCGTTGGCGGGCTGGTAGGTGCCGTTGACGATGTCATCATTGGTGGTGGAGAGATCCGGCACGTCAAAGACGTCGCGCAGGGTGAACCCGGCAGCACCGTCCTGCGGCACTGTCAACTCTGGGCGCGAGGCGACTGCAAAATGCACTGGAATCGGAGTGTCGGAGACATCGATTGTCACCGGCTGGCCGTGGTTGCGGATGAGCAGGTTGATCTGCTGGATCAGGTAATTGCGGAACAGGTCCGGCCGGGTCACTGTGGTGGCGTAGGTGCCAGGGGCGGACACATGGCCAAAGCTGAGCCGGCTGTCCACCTGCGCAAAGGAAGAGGTGGTGATGCGGATTTCCGGGTAGTAGGCGCGGATGCGCTGGTTGTCTGGTGCCCCGTCGGCCATCGCCCTGGTGAACTCATCACAGATGAAGCCGGTGGCCTGATTGTACAGCAACTCCAACCGGTCCACCGCTTCGGTTGCGTCGTTGAATGTTTCGGTTGGCGGGTGGCCGGGGTGTTTTGTTGTTATCATTGAGCAGGCTCGATCACCGGGATTTTCTGGAAAGTGCGCACGTCGACTAGACCAAGGTCGGAAATCCTGAGCTCCGGAATCACCACCAGGGCCAGCAACGAGTGCTGCATATAGGCGTTGTTCAGGCTGCAGCCGCAGGCCGCCATCGCCTCCATCATGACTTGCGCCCTGGCAGCCACTTCAGTTGCTGGGCTGTCGGACATCAGGCCGGCAATCGGCAGCTCAACCAGGGCCAGTTCGTTGCCGTCCTTGTAAAGGGTGATGCCGCCACCCACTTGGGCCAAGCGGTTGGCCGCCAACGCCATCTGTTCGCGGTCGGTGCCGACCACGATCATATGGTGGCTGTCATGCGCCACGGTTGAAGCCATCGCCATTCTGCCGGCGTAGCCAAAGCCCGAGACAAAGGCGTTGGTGACGCCGCCGGTGGCGCGGTGGCGCTCGACCAGCGCGATCTGGCAGATATCGCCAGTGCCTTCGACCAGTCCGTTGCGCACCGGAAGTTCCGCCTGCAGCGCCTTGGTCGGAGCCTGGTTTTCCACCACGCCGATCACATTGGCGGTGACCGCATTGGCGCCTTCGGGTGCGGCAAGTTCAAAGTCTTTTGCCGTAAGTTTGTGACCCAGATGCACGGTGCCACGGGCGCTGGCAGGCCAGTCGTAATGCGGGCATTCGACCTTAATAGCGCCTGTTTCCGCGACGATCCGGCCGCGCGCGACCACAACTTCGATGGGCAGTTCGGCAAGGCTGGAAGTCAGGATCAGATCGGCGCGGCGGCCAGGGGTGATAGAACCGATCTCGCGCTCCAGCCCGAAATGGGTGGCGGTGTTGATCGTGGCCATCTGCAGTGCGATGACGGGATCGCAGCCGCAGGCAATGGCGTGGCGCACCACCCGGTTCATATGGCCGTCATTGACAAGGGTGCCGGAGTGGCAATCGTCGGTGCAAAGGATGAAATTGCGCGGATCGAGGCCCTTTTCTGTCACAGCGGTAATCTGGCTTTCGACGTCGTACCAGGCGGAGCCCAGCCGCATCATCGACCGCATCCCCTGGCGGACACGGGCGATGGCGTCGGCTTCGCAGGTGCCCTCGTGATCATCCGCCGGGCCGCCTGCCACATAAGCCGCGAAGTCAGGGCCGAGATCAGGGGAGGCATAATGGCCGCCAACGGTTTTGCCCGCGCGCTGGGTGGCGGCGATTTCGGCCAGCATCTTGGGGTCGCCATTGGCCACGCCGGGGAAGTTCATCATCTCGCCCAGACCAATGATGCCGGGCCAGTTCATCGCCTCTTCCACGTCTTCGGGCGAAATCTCATGCCCTGTTGTTTCCAACCCTGGCGCAGAGGGCGCGCAGGAGGGCATTTGGGTAAAGATATTGACGGGCTGCATCAGCGCCTCGTCATGCATATAGCGCACACCGTCCAGTCCCAGCACGTTAGCGATCTCATGCGGGTCGGTGAACATGCTGGTGGTGCCATGCGGGATCACTGCGCGGGCAAATTCCGCCGGCGTCAGCATGCCGGATTCAATATGCATGTGCGCATCGCACAGGCCTGGGATCATGTAGCGGCCCTTGGCCTCGATGATCTGTGTTTCGGGTCCGATGCAATAAGAAGCATCCGGCCCGACGTAAGCGAAACGGCCGGCCACGATGGCAATATCATGGTCCGGCAGCAGCTCGCGGGTGTGCACATTGACCCAGATGCCCTGACGGATCACCGTATCGGCAGGCGCACGTCCTGCGGCAACATCGATCAGTTTCGGGGCGGTTTCGGGCCAGCTAGGGAAATTCTGCTCTGACATGATCCAATTGTTCTGATTACAGCCGGGAAGGCAAGGGGGGTGGGGCGATTGCCACCAAACCTTCATCTTTTCAGGTGCAAAGGCGCCGAAGCCTGACGCTTTTGGAATCGCTGGACCTGCAGTTTCCGGGAAACATTGGCCTATGGACTATGAGAATGCAGATGCAGACAGTTTCGGTCGGTCCCTGCGCGGGATCGGGCTGAACCTGCCGGTGCGGGATGTTCCAGCTGAAATTTCTTTTTTAGAGACCGCCTTTTCTATGAGGCGCCATCAAGTGAGCAAGGATTTTGCCATCGTCACCTACGGCGGACAGATGTTTCAACTGCACAGCGACGGCACCTATGCCGAAAATCCACTGCTGACTCTTTTGCCGGAAAACCCGCCGCGCGGCGCCGGGGTGGAGATCCTGCTGTATGACAGCGACCAGGATCACACTGCGGCTCGGGCTGAGGCTTTGGGCCATACCGTCCTTCAACTGCCTGCGGATAAGCCGCACGGTCTGCGGGAAGCGTATATCCTGAGTGAAAACGGTTATGCCGGGGTGCCAAGCCGGCCCAAGGGGTAAGCGGCGGGAAGTCCTCCCTTTCCGTCGGGGCGGTCTCCGGTCCATGCTGGGCGGAACCGCAGCAAATTTGCGAAGGACCGCTGATGCACGCTATTGCCGATACGAATGCCTTGGTTGAGGAGGGCATCCTGACACCGGATCAGGCCCGCGAAATCGAGGGACGCTCGCGCGAGGTGATGGTGTTGCTGGCAGTCAATGCGGTTCTGTTTTTCGGCATCATCGCGACCACGGCGGGGTTCATCTTCTGGCTGGCAGATCCGCTAGCCGTAGCTGTCACCGGTATACTCATGCTGGGCGGCGGTCTGGCGGTGCTGGCGCGCGGCAAGGAGATTCTGCGGATGTTCGGCAATTCCGCCACCCTGATCGGCGCCGGGATGCTGATGGGCGGCGCCGGCATTGAGCTGGCAGACAAATACGAGGACTTTGCCGGCTGGGTGATGCTGCCTGCCGGCGCACTGGTGGCAGCGATCTGCGTCTGGCGCTGGCGGAGCGGGGCCTGGTCCACTGGATTTGTCCTGGGGACGATCCTGCTGATGGGGCTGGCGATGCATCTGGCCGGAATCGAACTGCTGCTGCAGCAGTATGAAATAGGCTCGCCAATCCGGAATATCGTGCTGCTCTATTACACTTTGGCACTTGGTCTGGCAGGCTGGCAGGTGGATGTGCGCTTTGTCACTGCTCTGGCGATTGCGCCATTTGCCCAGATGCTGGAGACCGGCACCGGCTATTTTCACGCGGCTTATGTGTTCTATTCGCCGGAATCGACGCTGACGATTCTGCAGATGGTCCTGCTGATTCTGCTGTGCGTCTGGGGCGCAGCGCGGCTGGCTGAGCGTGACGCGCGGCATTTGCGTGTTCTGGCGATCCTGGGGTTTGTTGTGGCCAATCTTTGTGCTCTCGTCGGCTCGCTGTGGGGCGATGTGGTGGGCGAAACCGTCTGGGGGCCGGGCCGTTACAGCGATGGTTATGCGGATTGGGATGCCTATGCCACTGCTCGTGATGCCTTCCGCGACAGTGCGCTGTTCATCTCCGAAGGCGTCTATTCGGTGCTTTGGGCGGCGGTGCTGGCGGCGGTGATCTTCTGGGCGGCCCAGCGTCACCAGCGCGGGCTGTTCAATGCAGCGCTGACCTTTGCCGCGATCCATGCCTACACGCAGATGTTCGAATCCTTTGCTGATGAGCCGCTGGCCTATGTGGTTGGCGGGCTGGCGGCGATCCCGTTGGCCTGGGGGCTTTGGCGGCTGAACCAGTGGATGGCCGTCACGCAGGCCTAGTTACTAGAGCGCAAGGCACGCGGGGTGGTTCCAAACTCGGCTTTGAAGGCCCTGGTCAGCGCGCTAGGGTCGTCATAGCCGCAGCGCAGGGCAATTTCTGAGACACTCAAAACAGTTTCTAACACAAGCTTTCTGGCGTGTATCAGCCTTAGCCGCCGGTAGACCGCCTGCGGTGTCGCGCCCAGTTCGGCCTTCATTCGCGCCTCTAGATCCTTTTGGCTGCGGCCTGCCTTTCTGGCCACGGCAGCAATCGGCAAAGGCGTCTCCAGATTGGCCTGCATCACCGCAACTGCGCGGGCCACGGATTTGCCGCGCACAAGGATCGGGTCCTGAGTTTCTGTTGCCTCGGGCGCCATGAACAGCGTGGCCACCTCCAGCCGAAGTGCGGCACCATGCTGATCCCCGATCAGTTCCATCATGGTGTCAAAGGCCGCCAGAGCGCCGGTGCAAGTGATGCGGTTGCCGTCCCAGACTTGCCGTGCGCGTTCCGCCTGCACGTCCGGGAAGGCCTCGGTGAAACGGCCGAGCTCTTCCCAGTGAATGGTCGCGCGCCGCGCCTCCAGAAGACCGGCCTGCGCCAGCAGCCAGGCGCCGGTATCGAAGCCGGCCAAAGCTTTGTAGCGCAGGGCGGCAGACTTCAGCGCGCGGGCGGTGGCAACCGTAGCATGGCGCAGGAAATCGTAGGACGGCATGGCAATCAGCAGGTCGCCGCTACAATCTGCCAGCCGTCCATGCGCCCGCACTTCCATCCCCGATGAAGAGACTGCCGGACCGCCGTCGAGAGTCAGGAACCGCCAGGCATAGACCTGCCGCCCGGCGAATGTGTTGGCGGCGCGCAGAGGCTCCACCGTATTGGCCAGGCAATGGGCCGAGAAGGCATCGAACAGCAGCACATCCAGTTGCTGCGCCGCAGCGTCATGATTTATCCAACTTCGCATGAAAAACTCTAACTTTGCATGATACATGCGCGCAAGCCGCTTAACCTGATCCGCAACAGATTTGCAAAGGAAGACCGCCATGCAGTTCGGGATGACCGAAGAACAATCGATGATCGTCGAGACCACCCGCGCCTTTGTGGAAAAGGAGCTGTATCCGCATGAGGCGGAGATCGAGCGCAGCGGCCATTTGGATATGGACGTGATCCGCGATGTGCAGAAGAAAGCGATGGAAGCGGGCCTCTATGCGGCCAATATGCCTGAGGAAGCCGGCGGCGCCGGCCTCGATACTCTGACCTGGCTGCTGTATGAAAAGGAACTGGGCCGCGCAAATTACGCGCTGCACTGGACCGGGGTGGCGCGGCCGTCGAACATTCTGCTGGCGGGTACGGAGGAGCAGAAGGAAAAGTACCTGTTCCCTTGCATGAAGGGTGAGAAATGGGATTGCCTGGCAATGACCGAGCCGGATGCAGGATCGGATCTGCGCGGCATGAAGGCGACGGCGCGCAAGGACGGCGGTGACTGGATCCTGAACGGCACCAAGCATTTCATCAGCCACGCCGATATTGCCGATTTTGCCATCTGCTTCATGGCGACCGGCGTTGAAGATACCCCGCGCGGGCCGAAGAAAAAGATCACCGCGTTCTTTGTCGACAAGGGCACGCCGGGCTTCGAGGTGCGCGACGGTTACGGCAATGTCAGCCACCGCGGCTACACCAACGCGGTGCTGGAGTTCGACGACTGCCGCCTGCCGTCCTCCGCGATTCTGGGTGAAGTCGACAAGGGGTTCGAGGTTGCCAACACCTGGCTGGGCGCCACCCGGCTGCAGGTGGCCGCCACTTGCCTGGGCCGGGCGGAACGCGCGTTGCGGCATTCGGTTGAATACGCCGCCGAGCGCAAGCAGTTCGGTCAGCAGATCGGCAAGTTCCAGGGCATCTCCTTCAAACTCGCCGATATGGCATTGGAGTTAAAGGCGGCGAATCTTCTGACCTGGGAAGCCGGTTGGAAGTTTGATCAAGGCACTGTCACCGAAAGCGACATGTCGATGGCCAAGCTGAAAGCGACCGAAATGCTGGCCATGGTCGCGGATGAGGCGATCCAGATTCACGGCGGCATGGGCCTGATGGACGAACTGCCGCTGGAACGCATCTGGCGGGACGCGCGGGTCGAGCGTATCTGGGAAGGCACCAGTGAAATCCAGCGGCACATCATCAGCCGCGAGATGCTGCGCGCCGTCGGAGGCTGATCCATGACCCCATCCGGGAAACCCACCGTCACAATTACTTATTGCATCGGCTGCAACTGGCTGTTGCGGGCGGGCTGGATGGCGCAGGAGCTGCTGCAAACCTTCCAGGATCAGTTGGGCGGGGTAACTCTGGTTCCTGGAGATTTAGGCGGGATCTTTGAGATCCATGTTGATAAGGAGCTGATCTGGGAACGCAAACAGGACGGCGGCTTTCCTGATGTGAAAGAGCTGAAGACCCGCGTGCGCGACCGGATCAATCCTGAACAAGACCTCGGCCATCTGGACCGTGGCAAGACCGGTGAATAAGATCAAATGCAGTCTCTAAACAGGCTTTTCCGCCCAAAATCCATTGCTGTGATTGGCGGCGGCGCATGGTGCCGTCTGGTGATCGAGCAATGCCAGAAGATGGGTTTTGAGGGCACCATCTGGCCCGTTCACCCCAAGGCAGACGAGGTCGCGGCCCTGCCTGCCTTCAAGGATGTGGACAGCCTGCCGGAGGCGCCCGATGCTGCCTTCATCGGGGTGAACCGCTTTGCCACCATTGAGGTGGTGCGGGCGTTGTCGGCACGCGGCGCTGGTGGCGCGGTGTGCTTTGCCTCCGGTTTCCTGGAGGCTGCTGCAGAGGATGCGGAAGGCGCAGATCTGCAGGCGCTCCTCCTGGACGCGGCAGGGGAAATGCCCTTTCTCGGCCCCAACTGCTATGGTTTCATCAATTATCTGGACGGTGCGCTGTTGTGGCCGGACCAGCATGGGGGCGCGCGGGTGGAGAAAGGCGTGGCGCTGGTCACCCAAAGCTCCAACATTGCCATCAACCTGACCATGCAGAAACGCGGGCTGCCCCTGGCCTATGCGGTGACCGCAGGCAATCAGGCGCAATCCGGCATCGCCGCGATTGGCGAAGCCCTGCTGGAAGATGACCGTGTCACCGCACTTGGCTTGCACATTGAAGGGTTCGGAGATTTGCGCGCGCTGGAGGCTTTGGCAGCACGCGCCCGTGAACTGGGAAAGCCGGTGGTGGCGCTGAAGGTGGGCAAATCAGCCGAGGCCCGGGCCGCAACTGTTTCTCATACCGCCTCGCTTGCAGGCGGTGACGCGGGGGCCGGGGCTTTGCTCTCCCGCCTCGGCATCCCGCGTCTGGATGATCTGCCGTCCTTTCTGGAGACGCTGAAACTACTGCATGTGACGGGTCGGCTGCCTTCGAACCGGATTGCAACCATCAGCTGCTCAGGGGGCGAAGCAAGCCTGGCCGCAGATACCGGACATGCGCGCAATGTCGAGTTCCCGGCGCTGAGCGAACGGCAGAAGACCGACCTGCGTGAGGCGCTTGGGCCGATGGTGGCCCTGGCGAATCCGCTCGACTACCACACCTATATCTGGCGGGATGCCGAGGCGATGACCCGGGCGTTTTCCGCGATGATGGACCCGCAGCTGGCAATGACGATGCTGATCGTGGATTTCCCGCGCGAAGACCGCTGTGATGCATCCGACTGGGAATGCGCCATTCAGGCGGCCATTGGCTCGCGCGAGCGGACCGGCGCCAATGTCGGTTTGGTGGCGACTTTACCGGAGCTGATGCCCGAGGATGTAGCGGCCCGGCTGATGGCAGCGGGTGTGGTCCCCTTTTGCGGACTCAGTGAGGCGATTTCGGCATGTGAGGCCGCGAGCCTGCCGCAGCTGCCAGCCCCGGCGCCGTTGCTGCTGCCGACGCCCGTGGTGGAACCCGATTTGGTGCCCGAAGCGGAAGCCAAACGGCAGCTTGCGGATTATGGGTTGCGTATACCGCGCTCGAAACGCGCTGCCTCGGCGACCAATGCGCGGGCGGTGGCGGTGGATGTCGGCTTCCCCGTTGTTCTGAAAGGCGAGGGCGTTGCCCATAAGACAGAAGCCGGTGCGGTCGCGCTGAATTTGACAACTGGTCAGGAGGTAAGCGATGCGGCCTTCAACATGCCGGCATCGCGGTTCCTCGTTGAAGAAATGGTCATTGGTGCAGTTGCGGAACTGCTGATCGGTGTGGTCAAGGACCCGGCGCATGGCTTTGTCATGACGCTGGCCGCAGGCGGCACTCTGACCGAGCTGATGGAGGACAGCGCCTCCTTCCTGCTGCCGGCTTCGGATGCGGAGATCAACGCGGCGCTCAACGCTCTGCGAATCTCCAGGCTGCTGGATGGCTACCGGGGCGCCCCGGCGGCGGACCGTGAAGCAGTTCTGCGGGCGATCCGTGCGGTGGAGGCCTATGTGACGGAAAACGCACTGGGTCTGGAAGAGATCGAAATCAACCCGCTTCTCTGCACGCCGTCTGACGCCGTTGCGGCAGACGCGCTGATGAGGCGGAAATACTAAGGCTTCGGCCGCAAACATGAACGGCACTGCCCGTGCCAGGAGGAATTGAGATGATCGAGAGCCCCGTGAAAACCCGCCGCGACGGCGCCATTCTGGAAGTGACCTTGGACCGGCCTAAGGCCAATGCCATCGACCTTCAGACCAGCCGGGTCATGGGTGAGGTGTTCCGTGATTTCCGGGATGATCCGGAACTGCGGGTCGCGATCCTGACCGGTGGCGGAGAGAAATTCTTCTGCCCTGGCTGGGATCTGAAAGCCGCAGCTGACGGGGATGCTGTGGACGGCGACTACGGCGTCGGCGGATTTGGCGGGCTGCAGGAGCTGCGCGATATGAACAAGCCGGTGATTGCCGCTGTGAATGGAATCGCTTGCGGCGGCGGGCTCGAGCTGGCGCTGTCGGCGGATTTGATCGTCGCTGCCGGTCACGCCACCTTTGCATTGCCGGAAATCCGCTCCGGCACCGTCGCGGATGCGGCGAGTGTGAAGTTGCCCAAGCGTATTCCTTATCACATTGCGATGGAGCTGCTGCTTACGGGCCGATGGTTTGATGCTGAAGAGGCGAACCGCTGGGGTCTGGTGAATGAGATCGTGGCGGCGGATCAGCTGATGGACCGGGTCTGGGAGCTGGCGCGGCTGCTCGCCTCCGGTCCGCCGCTGGTCTATGCTGCGATCAAGGAGGTGGTGCGCGACGCTGAGGATTCTAAATTCCAGGACGCCATGAACCGGATCACCCGGCGGCAGCTGCCGACGGTGGATGTTCTCTATGGGTCCGAGGACAATCTGGAAGGCGCCCGCGCCTTTGCTGAAAAGCGCGATCCGGTCTGGAAGGGGCGCTGACGCAGCGCGCCGTCAGCTGCGCTGCCAGGCCTAAGGCTGCGGATGGCATCGCAGATGCCGCGCAAAAGCGCGGGCGCCCCCGCCTGCTTCTGGAATACCTGAAGTTGTCCCGGCTCAGTTGCACCCAAATGCCGCGCTTTGCGCGGCGTTTGGGGCTCCGCCCGTTCAAAGGCGAAATGGCACAGGAGCGCTATACCTTTTGAAACAGCGCAATCAGGGCGGTGTCGTCCTTGTGTGCGCCCGATGCTCCTGGGCCATAGATGCACAGTTCAGGCAGAGTCAGACCCTTGATCCATTGCCCGCGCAGCAGCCGGTCGAAGGCTTCAGCAAACCCCGCCTTTTTGTAGAATCTGGCATTCACAGACAGCGCAAACCAGGCATCAGGTGCGGCCACCCGCAACAAGGCGGGCAGAACCTCGGGGCCGAGGTGGCCATGGGTGAAAGTGCCGGACGACACTACGCCGCGATAGCTGTTGCGCGGCACTGGGATACCTTCCAGAAGATCGGCCTCGATCACGTCGCGGTAGACGTCCTTGCGCAAGGCTTCGGCCAGCATGGCGGCGCTCAAGTCGGTGGCGTCGATGGGGCCGACTCCAAGCAGCTGCAGCGCCTGGCCGCAGAGGCCGGTGCCAGCGCCCGCGTCCAGCACCGGACCCATTCCCCCGGCGGCGGCAAAAGCCTTGGCCGTCAACCCGGGCAGAAGATATCCCTGCCTGGCGGCGAAATCCTGATCGTATGTGCTGGCCCAGTCGCCGTAAAGGCGTTTGGAATCGGCAGGCGTCTGCACGGCATAGGCGTCTGAAAGTCCCGGCTTCTGTTTGTCCATGAACGCCATGAAAAGGCGGATCGGGATTCGAATCAACCCTTGCGCCCCGGGTCCGGCCAACGCATCTAGGAGCCATGAGGAAAACACTGCTTTGTCTTGGATTTGGCTATACCGCGCGGGCGCTTGCGCCGCGCCTCCTGGCGCAGGGATGGCGGGTCATAGGCACCTCCCGCGAGACTGTGGCGGCCGATGGTGTGGAGATGATCACCTGGCCCGGGCAGGACGTGCCGCTGGATGGTGTAACCCACATTCTGAACTCGATCGGGCCGAACGCAGAGGGCGATCCGGTGCTTGCTGCGCTGGGTGATCAGATCACCGCTGCCACTGATCTGGAGTGGGTTGGCTATCTGTCCACAACGGCGGTCTATGGCCATCACGACGGCGCCTGGGTGGATGAAGACACGCCGGTCGCTCCCTCCAGTCAGCGCGGCTACTGGCGGGCCAAGGCAGAAGCACAATGGCAGGCAATCCCGGAGTTACCGCTGCATATCTTCCGCCTGGCCGGGATCTACGGCCCCGGCCGCGGTCCCTTTGCCAAGCTGATGGCAGGTAAAGCGCGGCGGATCATAAAGCCGGGGCAGGTATTTTCCCGCATCCACGTCGAGGACATCGCCCAGGTGCTGGCGGCCTCCATCGCGAGGCCCGAGCCCGGTGGCATTTACAATGTCTGCGACAACGACCCGGCCCCGCCGCAGGATGTGCTGGGTTATGCGGCGGAGCTGCTGGGCTTGCCGGTGCCGGCCGAAGTGCCCTTTGACGAGGCGGGCATGACGCCGATGGCGCGCAGTTTTTACGGCGAGAACAAGCGGGTCCGGAACCGTCGAATCAAAGCTGAGCTGGGGGTGGAACTGCTCTATCCCACCTACCGCGAGGGGTTGCGGGCGGTGCTGGAAGCCGAGGATATGGAGAGTTTCGTGCCGCCTGCGGAGCCGCCGGGCGTTTGAAGCAGATTGCCGGGGCGCCAATGTCCCGGCCGGCGCCTGCCGGCCCGTCAATCCGGCGGTTTGCCGCTGCCAAATCGGATAGGCGCATTTGCGGCCGCCCAGGATTGGTGCAGGGATAAGTTAAGCCCGCTTTTCGCCAATCGTTGCGACGCCCAGCACTTGCAGCACTTTGGCTTCGATCTGCGGTGCGTTCATCGCTGCAGTCTCATACATGTCCGCGGGGCTGGCCTGGTCGATGAAGGTATCAGGCAGAACCATCGAGCGGAACTTGAGGCCGCTGTCAAAAACGCCTTCCTCGGCCAGAAGCTGCGCCACATGGGATCCGAAGCCGCCCACCGCACCTTCCTCGATGGTGATCAACGCCTCGTGGTCTGCAGCCAGCTGCAGGATCAGGTCCCGGTCCAGAGGTTTCGCAAATCGGGCGTCAGCGATTGAGGGGGTGATGCCCTTGGCGGCGAGCGCCTCGGCAGCATTTTTGACTTCACCCAGGCGTGTGCCAAAGGACAGCAGCGCGACGCGTTTGCCCTGCTGGATCATCCGCCCCTTGCCGATTTTCAGCACTTCGGGGGTCTCCGGCATCTCGACGCCTTCGCCTTCGCCGCGCGGATAGCGGAAGGCGATGGGGCCGTCGTCATGGGCGGCGGCAGTGGCGACCATACGGGCCAGTTCAGCCTCGTCGGCGGCGGCCATCACCACCATGCCCGGCAAGTTGGCCATGAAACCGATGTCGAAGCTGCCGGCATGGGTGGCGCCATCCGCACCTACCAGCCCGGCGCGGTCGATGGCAAAGCGGACCGGCAAGCGTTGGATCGCCACATCGTGCACCACCTGGTCGTAACCGCGCTGCAGGAAAGTGGAATACATCGCGCAGAACGGCTTCATGCCGCCGGCTGCCAGCGCCGCGGCAAAGGTCACGCCGTGCTGTTCGGCAATACCGACGTCGAAGGTGCGCGAGGGGTAGCGCTCTGCCATCAGGTTCAGCCCGGTGCCGTCGGGCATGGCCGCAGTAACGGCGCAGATCTTGTCGTCCTTGGCGGCCAGCTTCACCAGTTCATTGCCGAAGACCGAAGTGTAGGAAGGCGCGTTGGAGGGCGCTTTTGTCTGCTCACCCGTCACCATGTCGAATTTGGCGGTAGCGTGGCCTTTGTCGCGAGCGGCTTCCGCCGGGGCGTAGCCTTTGCCCTTTTTGGTGAGGACATGGACCAGAATCGGGCCAGTGGCGCGGGCTTTGACCGTGCGCAGCACAGGCAGCAGCTGGTCCATGTCGTGGCCGTCGATTGGTCCAAGGTAGGAGAAGCCGAGTGCCTCGAACATTGTGCCGCCGACGGCCATGCCCTTAAGCATATCCTTTGCGCGTTTAGCACCTTCGCGGAAGGGCTCGGGCAGCAGCGAGACCGCACCTTTGGCGGCGGCTTTCAGCTCCTGGAAAGGCTCGCCCGCATAGAGCCGCGACAAATAGGAGGACAGCGCGCCCACCGGCGGTGCAATCGACATCTCGTTGTCGTTCAGGATGACGATCAGCCGCTTGCCCAGATGGCCTGCGTTGTTCATCGCTTCAAACGCCATGCCTGCCGACATTGACCCGTCGCCGATCACCGCGATGGCGTCGCCGATGCCCTCGGGGATCACGCCGCCGAGGTCGCGTGCTACTGCAAAACCCAGCGCGGCGCTGATCGAGGTGGAACTGTGGGCGGCGCCAAAGGGGTCATATGAGGATTCGGAACGTTTGGTGAAACCGCTGAGACCGTCCTTCATGCGCAGGGTGCGGATGCGGTCGCGGCGCCCGGTCAGGATCTTATGCGGATAGCACTGGTGGGAGACGTCCCAGATCACCTTGTCCCGCGGGGTGTCAAAGACGGCGTGCAATGCAGTGGTCAGCTCGACCACACCGAGACCCGCGCCCAGATGGCCACCGGTGACAGAAACCGCCGCAATGGTTTCCTGCCGCAGCTCGTGGGCGACCTGAGCCAACTGTGTGTCAGACAGACCCTTCAGATCCGCGGGGCGCGCGATCTGGTCCAAAAGCGGAGTGTTCGGCCGGTCGGACATGATGTCTCCTTGGGCTGCGCCAGGCAGGATGCCGGGGCGTGGCACGGGGTTAGCTGTCGCGCGCAATAACGAAGCGCGCGGCTTCCTTCAAGGTTCCGGCGGCCGCGCCATAGGGGGAAAGGGCGGCACAGGCCTCCTCGCACAGTTCCCTTGCACGTGCTTTGGCTTCTGTCAGGCCCAGCAACGAGACAAAGGTTGCCTTGCCGGCGTCGGCATCCTTGCGCACGGCCTTGCCGACCTTGGCGGCATCACCCTCGACATCCAAAATGTCGTCTGCGATCTGGAAAGCAAGGCCCAGGGCGCGTGCGTATTGCCGTAGCGGTGCCGTGTCGTCGCCCGCCAGCACAGCGCCGGCGGAGGCGGACCATTCGATCAGGCAGCCGGTCTTGCGGCCCTGCAGCCGGGTGATCTGCTCCAGCGTCAGTGGCCCGGCCGCGGTTTCCGCTGCAATATCCAGCATCTGGCCCGAGACCATGCCGTCCTTGCCGGAAGCTTGCGCCAGGCCGCGGATCAGGGTCAGCGCATGGGGGCCAACCTTGCGGTCCGCCAGCAGTTCAAAGGCAAAGCTTTGCAGGCTGTCGCCTGCCAGCACCGCCATTGACTCGTCCCATTTGCGGTGCACGGTGGGCTGGCCGCGGCGCAGATCATCGTCGTCCATGCAGGGCAAGTCGTCATGCACCAGCGAGTAGGCATGGATGCATTCGATGGCGAGGGCTGCCTCGATTGCGGCCTCCATTGAAACCCCATGCAGACTGGCGCTTTCCAGTACCAGAAATCCGCGCAGCATCTTGCCGCCGGTGACGGCGTAGCGCATGGCGGCGTGCAGCTCGTCACGGCCCGCCAGCCGCAGTTCCATATGTGCGGCGATGCGGGCCTGTGCGTCCTTCAGCGCTTGTGCAAAGGGGCGCGTTTGGGTGTCTGCTGCGGCGGTCATCGCTTAGCCGGCGTCCAGCGGCTGGGTGCCCTTGGGAGTGCCGTTCGCGTCCAGCGTGATGGCGGCGACCTTTTCCTCGGCGCGTTTCAGCTCGTCCTCGCAGCGCTTCTTCAGCGCGGCGCCCCGGGTATAGAGGTCGATCGAGGCATCCAGCGCCACGTCCCCGCGCTCAAGCTGGTCCACCACACCTTCCAGCTCGCGCATCGCCTGTTCAAAGCTCATCTGGTCTACGGGGGTCTCAGTCATGCCGGTGCCTTTATCAATTCTTCCACATGCGCGCGCGTTGCGGCGGCCAGCGCGTTCAGATCATATCCGCCTTCCAAAGTCGAGACGATACGGCCCTGGCAGAGATCACTGGCGAGTTTGCAAAGCTCGGCGGTGATCCAGGCGAAATCGGCTGTGGCCCAGTTGAGGCTGGCAAGGGGATCGTCCTGGTGGGCGTCAAAGCCGGCCGAGATGAGGATCAGCTCCGGTTTGAACGCGCGCAGGCGCGGGAAGGCCTGACCCTCATAGGCCGCCTGCATCTCCGCCCGGCCGGAGCCCGGCGCCAGCGGCATGTTCAGGATAGTGCCATGGGCGCCGTCCTCATCCGGGCGGCCGGAGCCGGGCCAGAGCGGCATCTGCTGGCTGGTGATCACCAGAGCGCGCGGTTCGTCCCACAAGAGATCCTGGGTGCCGTTGCCGTGGTGCACGTCGAAATCCACCACCGCGACCCGGCTGAGGCCGTGATGGTCCAGCGCGTGTTTGGCGGCCAGCGCGGCATTGCCGAACAGGCAGAATCCCATGGCAGTACCGGTCTCCGCGTGGTGTCCCGGCGGGCGCACGGCGGCAAAAGCGTTCTGCACCTCGCCGCCCAGCACCATATCGACACCGCGCACCGCCGCGCCCGCTGCGCGGAAGGCCGCATCCAGAGATCCGGGGGACATGAACGTGTCGCCGTCTATCTGTGCCCAGCCCTCCGCAGGGGAGGCTTTACGCAAGTCCGAGAGGTAGGACGCCGGGTGGATGCGCAGAATATCGTCTTCGGCGGCCATCGGCGCGGTGACGCGTTTCAGCTCCAAGGGGTCCAGCGCGTGCAGGATGTGCTCCAGCCGTGCGACCTGTTCCGGATGACCGTCAGGGGTGATGTGGTTCAGGCAGTCGGCATGGGTGATCAGGGCGGTGGTCATGGCGGTTTCCTCCTGCAGCGGGTCTTGGCGCGACCCTAGGGGGCGGCGGCGCTGTGCTGCAAGGGGAATCCCAGAGCTCTGCTCCGGACCCCGGGATGTTTCGGACATGAGGAAATGGCCGGCCGGGTCCTAGTCGGGTGCCAGCATATAGCCCGCGCCGCGCACCGTCTGCAGATATTGCGGCTGTTTCGGGTTCGGCTCGATCTTGCGGCGCAGGCGGGTGATCTGCACGTCCACCGCGCGTTCCTGCGCCTGACCGCGGTCGCGGCCCAGATCTTCGACCAGCTTGGTGCGGGACACTGGCTCGCCGGGTTGGGCCGAGAAGATCTTCATCAGCTGGCTTTCGGTGCCGGTGAGGCGGATCAGCTCGTCGCCCTGCCACATCTCGCCGCGTTCAATGTCATAGCGGATGGCGCCCAGGTGCAGCACTTTGAGGGCGCTTTCCTGTGCCACCGTGTCCGGCATCCGCCGCAGGATCGCGTTCACCCGCAGCAGCAGCTCCTTCGGCTCAAAGGGTTTGGGCAGGTAGTCATCTGCACCGGCCTCCAGGCCAGCGATGCGGTCTTCGGTTTCGCCCTTGGCAGTCAGCAGCAGGATCGGTGTGGCCATGGTCTCACGCAGCGATTTAGTCAGCGAGATACCGTCCTCGCCGGGCATCATCACATCCATGACGATCAGGTCAAAATCCAGCCCCGCCAGCACCCGCCGGGCATGGGCCGCATCCCGCGCTGCCGTTACCAGAAAGCCGGACCGCATCAGAAATTTTTTCAGAAGGCTGCGGATGCGCTCGTCGTCGTCGACGATCAGCAGATGGGCGTCATTCATGCTCATGTGGCTCAATCCCGCAGCTTGGCATAGGCACGGCGCATATCCGCATCCATCATTGCCTCAAGCACTTTCTTGAAGCCTTGTACTGCCTCGGGGCCTGCATCCTTGAAGGCGGCGCGCATCCGGGAGCGCTGGGCATCCGACAGCGTGGCCTCCAGAGCCGCGCCCTGATCGGTCAGGTACAGATGCCGCTCGCGCTTATCCAGCTCACCCACCTTGCTGATCACCAGGCCGTCGCCGATCAATGTGCGCAGCACCCGGTTCAGCGATTGTTTGGTGACACCCAGTATGCTGAGAAGGTTGTTCACTGTCGTGCCGGGCGAACGGTTGATAAAGTGGACCGCCCTGTGATGCGCCCGGCCATAGGACAATTCTGCCAGAATCCGGTCCGGATCGGCCGTAAAGCCGCGGTAGGCAAAAAACATTGCCTCGATCCCCTGGCGCAGCTGCTCATCCGTCAGAAACAGCAGGCTTTCGCCGCCGTATCCCTGCCCTGTCCGGCCTTCAGGCATTCGGTGCCCCCTCGTCTGTATTGCCGGCCAGTTTATGTCAGTGTTGTTGACATTCCAAGGGTGAAGATGTATCGAATCTCAGCTTTGACGCAAGATTGTGTCCGGTTCGGTCACAACTAGCGCAATAAATGGAAATCCCGCAGAGTTTTAGGAGGGTGCGGCATGGCAGGTTATGACGACCGCGACGGTGTTATCTGGATGGATGGGGAATTGGTCGAGTGGCGGGATGCCAAGGTGCATATTCTGACCCATGCCATGCATTATGCCTCCTCCGTGTTCGAAGGCGAGCGCGCCTATAACGGCAAGATCTTCAAGAGCCGCGAGCATTCCGAACGCCTGATCGCATCGGCCGAGGCGCTGGACATGCCGATGCCTTACACGGTCGATCAGATCGAGGCGGCCAAGGATGAGGCGCTGAAGGCTTCCGGCCTGCAGGATGCCTATGTGCGGGCGCTGGTCTGGCGCGGGTCCGGTGATGATATGGGCGTGGCCTCGGCTGCCAACCCGGTGCGGATGGCAATCGCGGTCTGGGGCTGGGGCGCCTACTATGGCGACGCCAAAATGCAGGGCGCCAAGCTGGCGATTGCCGAATGGAAACGCCCGTCGCCGGAGACCATCCCGGTCCATGCCAAGGCGGCAGGCCTTTACATGATCTGCACCATATCCAAGCACAAAGCGACCGCGCAGGGCTGCTCGGACGCGCTGTTCATGGACTGGCGCGGGTATGTGGCCGAGGCGACCGGCGCCAACATTTTCTTCGTGAAGGATGGCGAGGTGCACACCCCGCTGGCGGATTGCTTCCTCAATGGCATCACCCGCCAGACCGTGATCCAGATGCTGAAAGACAAGGGCATCACTGTGCATGAGCGCCGTATCAAGCCGGAGGAAATGGAAGGCTTCGAGCAGTGCTGGCTGACTGGCACCGCCGCCGAAGTTACACCGGTTGGCGAGATCGGACCCTACAAATTCGAGGTCGGCGCGCTGACCCGTGAGATCGCTGAGGACTACGAAAAACTGGTCCGCGCGTAAGCGCACGCCAATACGGCACGGAAAACCCCGCCTGCGTGCGGGGTTTTTTCTTTGCGGCGCCGGACTGCCTTTCACGGTTCATAGCGGCCAAAGCCATTTTTCTGCACTCATTCCGGTACTGTGCCATAGTCGGGCATATTGATGAAAAATCATTCCGGGGCTCGCTGCGTGCTGCTGCCCGCCACGGAGGAACGGGAACGCGATGGACCTGAGTATTGCTTATGTGAGCTATTGGGAGCTGTGTCTGCGCCTGATCTGCGCTGCTGCTGCCGGGGCGCTGTTGGGCCTCGACCGGGAACTGCGGCATCGCAAGGTGGGCATGCGGACCTATATGATTGTCTCGCTTGGGGCGGCGGGTTTTACCTTGATCACCATGGAATTGGCGATGGAGGCGCAGACCCTTGAAATGGGAACTGACCCGACTCGCATCATGCAGGGGATTGTCGGAGCGATAGGCTTTCTAGGCGCCGGTGCGATCATACATGGCGATGAGCGGGTCGGAGGGATGGCGACGGCGGCCAGCCTTTGGGCGGCCGGGGGTGTCGGCATGGCCTCGGGGCTAGGCTATTATGTTCATGCGGTGCTGCTGGCGCTGCTCGCCGCCGGCATTCTGGCCCTGAGCCGGTTGATGAGCAACCGCGGCCGGGAGGACCGGCCGGATGTCCGTGACTGACCATGCAGTGCGAGACAGCCAAGCCGCCGCGTGAAGAGGCAGGTTATGACGGTGGCGGGGTGCTGGTTTACGGCGGTGCAGGCCAAGGGCGCGATACGCAGCTGATCTGCGGCCATTTTTCGTTCGCGGGCATGCCGGGTCAGCGCGGCACCGGGCATATGCTGATCGACCCGCTGCCGCCCTTCATTGTGATCAAGAACCATGGCAAGGAGGCCGGAGCCTGGATTGAGGCGACCCTGCGGATAATCGGATCAGAGATGCATGTCGCACACTGCCTTCGCTCAGGAGTTTGCCGCCAAGATGGAGGTGACACCGATGCAATACCTGACCGGCCGGCGGCTGCAGATCGCCGGCCAGGGGTTGACGGAACAGGGGCTGACAGTGGCCGATGCCGCGGAAATTGCCGGCTAAGCGTCCGAGGCGGCCTGTTCACGGGTGTTCCGCAAACAGGTCGGTATGTCGTCTGCAGCCTGCCGGCAGCAGCACGCGGCTGCCTTTGCCAGAGCCCTACTGGCGCAGCAGCCAGTCCACCACTGCCTTGGCCCGGCCTTTTGCGCTAGGCCACAGCACATAAAATCCCTGGTCCCCCAGACGGGGTGCTTGCCACAGGACCTCCAGCGGCTGACTGCCAAGAAATATCCGCGGCACCAGTGCGATGCCCTGGCCGTTGATGGCCGCATCCATCGCCAGAGCGGTCTGGTTGAATTGCAGGACCCGTCCGGTTGCACTAAGCCCCTCGTGACGCAGCAGCAGATCCCAATGCCGGTGCCCGTCCTGGATCAACGTGTACTGCGCCAAGTCAGCGAGATCTGGAGTTTTTCCCAAAGTCAGAGCCATATCCGGCCGTCCCACGGCGACCAGATCGACAAGCGAAAGAAGGGCGGAATTCAAACCTCTCTCCTGCGGCTTGCGGCCCTGACGGATAGCAATGCCGATCCCATCGCGTTTGAAATCAGTCAGGCTTTCCTCGGCCACCACCCGCAATTCAATATCCGGATGCGTTGCTTCGAACTCCGGCAGCCGCGGCACCAGCCATTTTGACGCAAAGGAAGGCGGCACTGACAGTATCACCCGCTGCACCGCCGGCGACAGCTTGTCCGTCGCGTCGCGAACCAGCGTCAGAGCCTGACTCACCGGCGCGTGGTAACTGCGCCCGGTATCCGTCAGCGTCAGCCCGCGTGCATGGCGGTGGAACAGCTTATGTCCCAGATCCGCCTCCAGCCTGCGCACCTGCTGGGCAACGGCACCTTGGGTCAGATGCAGCTCCTCGGCCGCACGGCCGAAGTTCAGGTGGCGGGCAGCAGCGTCAAACATCCGCAGGGCGTTGAGGTTGGGCAAGCGCATCAGATCCAAGGCAGTAGTTTTTCTGCAGTCTCGCGCGATGAGACATGATTGGTCAAGCGCGCCGCCAACCTCCATCTTGAGAACAAGCAAAGGAGTATGGACATGACCAAAGTTGCTCTCTTCACCGCCGCAGGCAGCGGCATGGGCGCCGAGGCCGCCCGCCATCTTCACGAACTGGGGTATGAGGTTGCCATTCTCTCTTCCTCTGGCAAGGGCGAGGCCCTGGCGCAGGAACTGGGCGGGGTGGGGCATACCGGCTCTAACCTTGGGCAAAAGGTCCTGCAGGCGCTGGTGGACAAGGCGATGGACCGCTGGGGACGGATCGACGTTCTGGTCAATTCCGCAGGTCACGGGCCCAAGGGCGACATTATGGAAATCAGCGATGACGACTGGCATCTGGGGATGGAATACTACCTGATGAACGTGATCCGACCGGTCCGGCTGGCGGCCCCGATCATGGCAGCGCAGGGGCAAGGCTCGATCATCAACATCTCGACGTTTGCAGCGTTTGAGCCGGATCCGCTTTTCCCCACGTCCGGCGTGTTCCGGGCCGGGCTGGCGAGCTTTACCAAGCTTTTTGCGGACAAATTCGCGGCCCGGGGCGTGCGGATGAACAACGTGCTGCCGGGTTTCATCGACAGCCTGCCCGAAACCGAGGACCGCAAAGCCCGCATTCCTATGGGCCGATACGGCACCTCGCGTGAGATTTCTGCGCTGATTGCTTATCTGGCCTCGGAAGAAGCCGCTTACACAACTGGCCAGAACATACGCGTCGACGGGGGGCTGACCCGTGCCGTCTGACGCTCAGGCCTTGCCAAAAGCAACCACGCTCAACCCGGCATTTGTTCTGAAATGGGCCGCGTCCATCGTGCAGATCCTTGGATACTCTGCCACCGCGTGGGGCTTGCACCCCTGGAACATCTATCTGTTCCTGGCTGGTCTCACGGGTTGGTTCCTGGTTGGCGTGCTGTGGAACGACCGGGCGATCATGCTGATCCACCTTGTGGCGCTTGGCGCGATGATTTCCGGCATCTGGTCCAGTTAGAGCCTGTTATCCGCCCTTGGGGTCGATCATCGGCTTGGCCTTGCCGCGCTGCAGGCCCAGCCGGTGTTCGCGCCAGATCACCAGAACATTGCCGGAAATGACCAGCGCTGCCCCGGCCAGCATCACCAGCGTCGGCCATTCCTCGAACCAGACATAGCCAATGACGATTGCAAAAATCATAGAGGCATAGTCATAGGGCGCCAGCATCGACGCAGGCGCAAAGCGATAAGAAGAGGTAACTAGGATCTGTGCCACCCCGCCGACCAGCCCGGCGCTGATCAGCAGCGCGGTTGTTTGCGGGTCCGGGATCACCCAGCCAAAGGGTGCGGTCAGCAGCGCCAGGCCCGAGGCGGTCAGTGAGAAATAGAACACGATCGCCGCGGTGTGTTCCGACTGCACCATCCGGCGGATGTGAATCTGTACAAAACCGCGGGCCACCGTGGCGCCGACCACCAGCAGCACGCCCAGCATAGCGCCATCCTCCAGATCGCCGCCCAGCCGCGGCCAGATCATGATCAGCACGCCAAGCAGGCCAATCGCAACGGCGCTGATCCGCACCAGGCGGATGGTTTCGCCGAGGAACAGCGCCGCCAGGATCAGGGTGAAAATCGGGGTGGCATAGCCGATGGCGGTGACCTCCGGCAGCGGCAGCAGCGCCAGCCCCATAAAGGTCAACCCCATCGCCGAGGTTCCGACCAGCCCGCGCCACACGTGAAACATCGGCTTTGTGGTGATCAGCCCGTGCCGCAGCTCGCCGCGCGCGGCCAGCCATGCGACAATTACCGGAATCGCAAAAAAGGAGCGAAAGAACACCGCTTCCCCTGCCGGCACAGTTTCAGATGTTGCCTTGATGATCCCGGACAGCGCAGTGAACAGCGCAATGGCGGTTACTTTCAACAGGACTGCCAGCGCAGGCCGATGCGATGTTAAGGAGTTTGCCATGGCGCGACCCTGCGCCCAAGCGCCGCAAAGATCAATGGCTTGATTTCGGGCGGGGAGAAGGCGCAAATGGCGCCGGTTTAGACGGGAGCCGCCGATGTATGATGCCAATCACCTGATCCGCCTGCTGCGCCAGTCGTCGCTGGGGCGCGACGATGATGTTTTTGCCCGGCAGCCGGATGGCGGCACGGTCACTTTCGGGGCGCTGTTTGCGGGTGCGGAGCGGATGGCGGCGGCATTGGCGGCGCAGGGCGTGCGGCCCGGGGACCGGGTGGCAGTGCAGGTGCAGAAAACCATTCAAGCGATCGAACTGTACCTCGGCACCGTCATGGCCGGCGGCATCTTCCTGCCTTTGAACACTGCCTACACCGGGCCTGAGGTGGCCTATTTCGTGGGCGACACAACGCCGCGCGTCGTGATCTGCGATCCCGCGCGGCTGAAGGAGATCCGCACTATCTGCGGGGCGGCGCAGGTTCTGACGCTGGATGCGGCGGGGCAGGGATCTTTGCGCGATCTGGCGGACGGGCAGCCCGGGTTTGACCCCGTTGCCCGCGAACCGGATGATCTGGCAGCGATCCTCTACACCTCCGGCACCACCGGCCGCTCCAAAGGCGCGATGCTGAGCCATGAAAACCTGGCGTCCAACTCGCTGACCCTTAGGGATTATTGGCAGTTCACCAAAGAAGACGTGCTGATCCACGCCTTGCCGATTTTCCACACTCACGGGCTGTTTGTGGCGACCAATGTGGCGCTGTTTTCGGGGGCCCAGGTGGTGTTCCTGCCTATGTTCGATGCCGATGCGATCCTGCAGGCAATGCCCTCCGCCACGGCGCTGATGGGGGTGCCGACCTTTTACACCCGCTTGCTGGCGGATGAGCGCCTTACGAAAGAGCGGGCCGCGAACATGCGTCTGTTCATTTCCGGTTCCGCGCCTTTGCTGGTAGACACCCACGAGCAATGGGAGGCCCGCACCGGCCACCGCATTCTGGAACGCTACGGGATGACCGAAACCAATATGAGCACCTCGAACCCCTATAACGGAGAGCGCAGGGCCGGCACCGTTGGTTTCCCGTTACCCGGGGTCGAAGCGCGGGTGATGCAGGACGGCACCGAAGTGCCGGCCGGAAACATCGGGGGTCTGGAAGTGCGCGGGCCGAACGTGTTCCAGGGCTATTGGCAGATGCCGGAGAAAACCGCCGAGGAACTGCAGGCGGACGGCTGGTTCATCACCGGCGACTTGGCCAGGATTGACGCCGATGGCTATGTAACAATCGTTGGCCGCGAGAAGGATCTGATCATCACCGGCGGGTTCAACGTCTATCCCAAGGAGGTGGAGAGCCTGATCGACGATCTGCCCGGCGTGCTGGAAAGCGCGGTGATCGGCGCTCCGCATCCCGACTTTGGCGAGGCCGTGGTGGCTGTTGTGGTGCTGGAAAATGAGGGGACCAGCGCGGAGGCCATCATGGCGTCGCTGGCCGGCCGCTTGGCCAAGTTCAAGCAGCCCAAGGAAATCATTCTGCTGGACGCCCTGCCGCGCAACACCATGGGCAAGGTGCAAAAGAAAGCCCTGCGCGACCAATGCGCAGGGCTGTTTGGGTAAGCGGCAACGGCCAGTACCGGTGTCCGCGGGTGCAACCCGTGCCGAAGGCGGCACAGCCGTCTACTGCAGATGCGCCTCTGCGTGGGCCTCTTCCTCGCGCCGTTCGCGGAGCGCCTGCACCAGGATCTGGAAGGCCGAACTGAGGAATAGACCGGCCATGATCCCCGCCACAATCAGGTCCGGCCAGCCAGTGGCTGTCCCCCAGACTCCCAGCGCCGCAATCATCACCGCGACATTGCCGATCGCATCATTGCGCGAACACAGCCAGACCGAGCGCACATTGGCGTCGCCGTCCTTGTAGCGCGCCAGTAACATCACCGAAATCAAGTTCGCCGCCAGCGCCATAAATCCGATTACACCCATGATATGCGCTTGCGGCACACCGACATAAAACACCTGATACACCGTGGAGCCGAACACCCAGGCCCCCATCAGCAACAGGCTGATCCCCTTGCCCAGTGCCGCCAGCGCCCGGGTGCGCAGGGTTGCCCCGATCACCGCCAGAGAAATGCCATAGGTCAGCGCGTCGCCCAGAAAATCCAGCGCGTCTGCTTTCAGCGCCTGGCTGCCGGACAGCTGGCCAGCCCCCATTTCCACCGCGAACATCCCGGCGTTGATGGCGATCACCAGCCAAAGCCTGCGTTTGTAGTCCGCAGATACCCCGTCGAATTTTGCTTCATGGTTGCAGCAGCCTGCCATTTCACTTGTCCTCAATTCTGATTCGGGATCAACCTAAGGGCTCTAGTCACTAGAGCTTCAAGAGGTTTTGCGATGTTTTCCATCGGCCAGCTGTCCAAGGCCACCGGCGTGAAGGTGCCCACCATCCGCTACTACGAGGAAATCGGCCTGCTGCCATCGCCGGGCCGCAATGCCGGCAACCAGCGGCGTTACGGGCAGGACGGGATGGATGCGCTGGGGTTCATCAAGCACGCCCGCGACCTTGGGTTTTCACTGGAGGACATCAAGCTGCTGATGGGGCTGGACGGCCAACTGGGCGACGACTGCGCCGCGGCAGACCGCATCGCCCGCAGCCAGCTTGCCAATATCCGCGACCGCATCCGCAAACTGGAACAGCTGGCCTCGGAGCTGGAGCGGATCAGCCACCTCTGCGACGGCGGCAACGGCGGCTGCTGCAAGGTGCTGACCGCGCTCGGCGATCACAGCCAATGCGCCACAAATCACGACTAGCCTGCGCAGGCATGCGGGCATTCAGCCTATTTAGTGCCTGTTTTCAGCCGATGTGGCCCTGATTCTCGCCAATCTGGCCGCGATGCAGCAGCAGGTGGTCCAGAATCACGCAAGCCATCATCGCTTCGGCCACCGGCACCGCGCGGATGCCGACGCAGGGGTCGTGACGGCCCTTGGTGATGACTTCCACGGCCGAGCCGTCCTTACGGATCGACTGGCGCGGGGTGAGAATCGACGATGTCGGCTTCACCGCAAAGCGCACAACCACGTCCTGCCCGGTAGAAATCCCGCCCAGAATGCCGCCGGCGTGGTTGGAGGAATACTCAGGACCGTTTTTTCCCATGAAGATCTCATCGGCGTTTTCCGAACCCTTGAGCCGGGCCGCATTCATGCCCTCGCCGATCTCCACGCCCTTCACAGCGTTGATTGACATCATTGCGGCCGCCAGGTCGGTGTCAAGCTTGCCATAAACCGGCGCGCCGATCCCTGCAGGGATACCCCGGGCGACAACCTCAACCACAGCGCCAACCGAGTCATGCGCCTTGCGAAGGGACTGCAGATAGTCCTCCCACTCCTGCACCGCACCAGCGTCGGGGATCCAGAAATCATTCTGTTCGATCGCGTCCCAGTCGAACCGGCTGCGATCGATTTCCAGCTCACCCATTCGGGTCATATAGCCCTTGATCTCCAGCCCCGGCGCTAGCGCCTTGATTGCTTCACGTGCAACACCGCCGGCCGCAACCCGCGCCGCGGTTTCGCGTGCCGAAGACCGCCCGCCGCCGCGGTAGTCGCGGTTGCCGTATTTCTGGAAATAGGTGATGTCGGCATGGCCCGGACGGAAGGTCTGGGAAATTTCACCGTAATCCTTGGACCGCTGGTCGGTGTTTTCGATCATCAGCTGGATCGGCGTGCCGGTGGACATGCCGTCGAACACGCCGGACAGGATCTTCACCGCATCCGGTTCATTCCGCTGGGTGGTGTTCTTGTTCTGGCCGGGACGGCGTTTGTCGAGCCACTGCTGCAGCATTTCCGGTTCCAGCGGCACATTCGGCGGACAGCCGTCCACGGTGGCGCCAAGCGCAGGCCCGTGGCTTTCGCCCCAGGTGGTGACACGGAAGAGGTGTCCAAAGCTGTTCATCGACATGAAGCGCGGTCTCCTTTGCGGGACGTGCTTACCCGTCCCGGCGCAACGCCTCAAGGGGCATCCGTTGCCGCAGCGGCGCTGTCTGTCAGCAGACGCCCGCGAACATCCCTTGCAAACAAGGCCGCGCACAGGCTCAAGGGTTAACAGGGCAGAAAGGACAGCGAGTCACACCAAATGTTTCGCGCGCGAAACATTTGGTCAGTATTGATGACCTATTATTGGGGTGCCGCAGGGCAGTCCGGACGCCCTGAACACCAAGGTCAGACGGGCCTTCTGCTTGTCTTTCCTTGCACTAAACTCTAAGGTCCGCGCGACCTCGGGGTGCGCGGCAGCGCTGAGATGACACCCGTTGAACCTGAACCGGATCACACCGGCGGAGGGAAGGTACTGGACAGCCTCCACCCTTGCCCAAAGCCGCAAAGGAGGATGGCATGAAACATCTTGCATTTGCAGCGGGACTGCTTGGCGCCTCGGCAGCTTTTGCCGAAACGCCCGAACTCACCGTTTATACATACGACAGCTTTGTCTCCGACTGGGGCCCCGGCCCGGCAGTCGAAAAAGCGTTCGAAGCGGTCTGCGGCTGCGATTTGAAGCTGGTCGGTGCGGGCGACGGCGCCGCGCTCTTGGCGCGGGTGAAGCTGGAAGGTGAACGGTCCGACGCCGATGTGGTGCTGGGGCTCGACACCAACCTGACCGCCGCAGCCAAGCAAACCGGCCTGTTTGCCGAGCATGCGGTCAGTGCCGAATATGCGCTGCCGGTCGAATGGAACGACGCGACATTCGTGCCGTATGACTGGGGCTATTTCGCCTTTGTCCATAACGCTGATGCAGCGGCGCCCGCGGACTTCAGGGCACTGGCCGCCAGCGACAAAAAAATCGTCATCCAGGACCCGCGCTCATCAACCCCCGGTCTGGGTTTGCTCATGTGGGTCAAGGCCGCTTATGGCGACGAGGCGCCGGAAATCTGGACGGGCCTGTCAGACAACATCGTGACCGTGACCAAGGGCTGGTCCGAGGCATACGGTATGTTTCTCGAAGGCGAGGCCGACATGGTGCTCTCCTACACCACCTCGCCCGCCTATCACCTGATCGCCGAGGAAGACGGTTCCAAATCAGCAGCCGCTTTCGACGAAGGCCATTACATGCAGGTCGAAGTTGCGGGCAAGCTGGCAAACACCGATCAGCCTGAGCTGGCCGATCAGTTCCTGGCCTTCATGGTGTCCGACGCCTTTCAGTCGATCATTCCGACTACCAACTGGATGTATCCTGCCGTGACACCGGCAGCGGGTCTGCCGGAGGGTTTTGAGACGCTGATCGCGCCGGAGAAATCGCTGCTGCTGAGCGAGACTGAAGCGGCAGAATTGCGGGATGCGGCGCTGGGCGAATGGCTGGACACGCTCAGCCAGTAAGCGCCTTTCCTGGAATCAGCGCGGCACTGCTTGTCGTCGCGCTGATCTTGGGAACCTTGGGTGCTGTGGCACTCAGGGCCGAGGCCGGAACCGGATTGGGTGCCAGCGACTGGGCGGCGTTGCGGTTCACGCTCGCTCAGGCCAGCCTGTCGGCGCTGCTGAGCGTCGGTCTGGCGGTTCCCGTGGCCCGCGCACTGGCGCGGCGGCGGTTTCCGGGGCGGGCTCTGCTGATTGCCCTGCTCGGCGCCCCCTTCATCCTGCCAGTGATCGTCGCCATTCTGGGCCTGCTGGCGGTGTTTGGCCGGGCTGGCTGGCTGAGCAGCTTTTTCGGCCTGCTCGGGCTGGAGCCGGTGCAAATTTACGGCCTGCACGGGGTGGTCCTGGCGCATGTCTTCTTCAATCTGCCGCTGGCCACTCGGCTGATCCTGCAGGGCTGGCAGGAAATACCGGCTGAACGCTTCCGGTTGGCAGCGCAATTGAAGGCCGGGCCGTTGGCGATGTGGCGGTTGCTGGAAGGACCCATGCTGAGGCGGGTGGCGCCGGGTGCTTTGGCTGTCGTTTTTGCCATCTGCCTTTCCAGCTTTGCGGTTGCGCTGACCCTTGGCGGCGGCCCCAGGGCGACCACGATCGAGCTCGCGATCTACCAGGCATTCCGATTTGATTTCGATCTGGGCCGCGCCGCGCTTTTGTCGGGGGTGCAGTTGCTGCTGACCGGCGCTGCGGCACTGGCGGCGCTGCGGGTGTCGGCAGGCGAAGGTTTCGGCGCCGGCCTTGACCGCGCGGTGCGGCGCTGGGACGGGCAGGGGGCTGCGGCGCGCTGTCTTGACGCCGCCTGGATCGCTCTTTCAGCCGGTTTCCTGTTGCTGCCGCTGGCAGCGATTGTGCTGTCTGGACTGCCCGGCCTTGCTGATTTGAACAGCACGGTATGGCGGGCCGCGGGAAATTCCATCCTGGTGGCTGCAATCAGCACTGTGATCCTTTTGGGGTTGGCTTTGCCAATGGCGGCTGCCACTGCGGCTGGCCGGAACAGCCTGACCGAATTGTCGGGCATACTTGGCCTTGCGGCTTCCCCTTTGGTGATCGGTACCGGGCTGTTCATTCTGATCTACCCGGTTGCAGACCCCTTTGCCCTGGCGCTGCCGGTCACCGCATTGGTCAATGCGGTGATGGCGCTGCCTTTTGCCATGCGTATCCTGGTCCCGCGGGCGCGGGAGGTGCTGGGCCGCTATGGCCGGTTGTCGCTGTCGCTGGATATGCAGGGCTGGGCCTTTGTGCGCCGGGTCTATCTGCCCCGGATGCGCGCACAGACCGGATTTGCCGCGGGTTTGGCCGCGGCCCTGTCGATGGGGGATCTGGGTGTGGTGGCGTTGTTTGCCGATCCAGATTTCGCCACTCTGCCCTTGCAAATCTACCGGCTGATGGGGGCATACCGGATGGAAGCGGCGGCAGGGGCAGCGCTCCTCTTGCTGGTGCTCTCGATGGGGGCGTTCTGGATTTTGGACCGCGGAGGGCGCTGGCATGCTGAAGCTTGAGAATTGCCGTATCATGAACGGCGGCTATGCGGTGGAGGCGGATCTGGAGATTGCGCCGGGTGCCTGCGTCGCGGTGATCGGGCCTTCGGGTGCCGGGAAGTCCACGCTGGTGGAGGCGGTGGCCGGCTTCCTGCCCGTCACCCGCGGGCGCATTTCCTGGAACGGCTCGGACCTGACCAGCAGGGCGCCAGGCAAGCGGCCGGTCGCCATGCTGTTTCAGGACGGCAATCTGTTTCCGCATCTGACCGTGGCGCAGAACGTCGGCCTGGGGCTGCATGCGAACCTGCGGCTCAATCAGGCGGAGTGGCAAACGATTGACGCAGCGCTGATCCGGGTTGGCCTTGGCGGCATGGGGGGGCGAAAACCAGCGGCGCTGTCCGGCGGGCAGCAAAGCCGGGTGGCCCTGGCGCGGGTGCTGGTGCAGGGCCGCGATATTCTGCTGCTGGATGAACCTTTTGCAGCACTTGGCCCGGCTTTGAAGGCCGGGATGCTGGATCTGGTGGCGGAACTGGCGCGCGAAAGCGGGGCGACCGTGCTGATGGTCAGCCACGACCCGAATGACGCGCGCCGGATTGCGGGCCAAGTGGTGATTGTGGCGGATGGCAAGGCGCATCCGCCGCAGGGGACGGCGGAATTGCTGGACAATCCGCCGCCCGCGCTAAAGGCGTATTTGGGCTAAGCGGCCTGCACCGCAGCCCGCGTATTACCGATCATCAGTGCAGCATTGGCAGCTTCGCGGCCCTTGTCCACGAAATGCGCGCGGTAGATCGCGTTGTGATGCTCGGTTTCCTGATACTGATGCGGTGTCAGCGACACCGACAGCACCGGCACACCGGTGTCCATTCCGGCGCGCATCAGGCCGTCGACCACCGCTTGCGCCACGAAATCATGCCGGTAGATGCCGCCATCCACCACAAAGGCGGCGCAGGCCACGGCGGCGTATTTGCCGGTTTTGGCCAGTTCCTGCGCCAGCAGCGGCATTTCAAAGGCACCGGGCACATCGAAAACATCAATCTGATCCGCCGGAATCAGTTGCTGAAATCCTTCCAGCGCACGGTCCACAATATCGGCGTGCCATTGCGCCTTGATGAAGGCATAGCGGGTGTGTGTCATGTCGTAATCTCCTTTGGCTCTGACACGTCACCCAAGGCGATCACGAACGGCAGGCACGCGCGGGGCTGGGCAGCCCGAAACGGTCCTGACGCACGTTCTCTTCCATCCGGACTGTGACCGTCGGCTCTGGAGTTGCACCAGATCTGCTGACACTTCCGGTTTCCGGAAGCCGCTCGCGGGCTTGCGGGGCTTGGCCCGCTTACCGCCGGTGGGGAATTCCGCCCCGCCCTGAGAACGGCGGGACTGTGCCAAGCGGAGAAGATTCCTGCAAGCGGGAATTGCGGGGCAGGTCAGGTTTCCACCAGATCATAGTGTCTTATGGTGCGCGACTCGACCAGTTCAGCCTCGGCGGGGTCGATGTGCGGACTGGTGTAATCCTCGCCGGCAAAGGCCTTGAGCGATGCCAGGTCATTCCACACCATCACAAAGCTGAACTCCCGCGGGGTTTCGGCGCGCGGCGCGCCGGGCAGGACGGAAACGATGCCAGCGGTGCCTTTCATCAACGGAATGGCGGTTTCATGGAAGAACTTGCTGAACTCGGCTTCCTTGCCGGGCCGGATGACAACCTGGAATACCCGCATGATCATTTGGGGTCCCTCCCTTCACTGGTGACGCGGGCCCAGCATAGCACAGGGCTGTGATTGGCCCTTCCACCCGGCTGGACTTGCAGTAGTCTGCTGCAAAACAAAGGAGGATTTTCCATGAAGCTAACATATTCACCGACGTCGCCTTTTGCCCGCAAGGTTATGGTGCTGCTGCATGAAACCGGGCAGTTGGATGATATTGAAATCCAGGATGTCACAACCACCCCTCTCAACCCCAGCTCAGAAGTGAAGGCCAGCAATCCCCTGGCCAAGATCCCGGCGCTGGAGCGCAATGACGGACCTGCGCTGTACGACAGCCGGGTGATCTGCGCCTATCTTGACGACCGGGCCGGCAGCAAGCTCTATGGCGGCGGCTGGGACAGCAAGGTGCTGGAAGCCACCGCCGACGGGATCATGGATGCGGCAGTGCTGATGGCCTATGAAAGGCGGCTGCGCCCAGAGGATAAGCAGTGGGACGGTTGGATTGAAGCGCAGCGCAGCAAGGTGCTGGGCGGCTGTGCCGCGCTGAATGCGCGCTGGATGAGCCATCTGCAGGGGCCGCTTGATATTGGCCAGATCGCGGTCGCCTGCGCGCTGGGCTATGTGGACTACCGCCATCCGGATGCGGGCTGGCGTCAGGGCAACGAAGCGCTGGCAGGGTGGCTTGCAGGGTTCGAATCGCGGCCCTCGATGCAAGCGACAAAACCACCGGCAGCCTGAGGCCGGACCTTGAAACCGGCCAGTGCCGCACCGATATCGGTGCGGCACTGTCACACAGGCGTAACAGAAATGACCCCTTGGGGCTTTCTGCGCGCCTATGACCGCTGGACGAATGCCCTTCTCCCCGCTAGACACGCGCCAGAGTCACTGCGAGCGATCGCGGTGCATGCGCATGTTTGCCCTAAACGGGCGCTGGAATTGGAGAAAACCTCGTGTCCCACGCAGAAGACCACGAAGGAACCCGGAGAGATTTCCTCTACTACGCCACTGCCGGCGCCGGGGCAGTGACCGCGGGTGCCGCCGTATGGCCCCTGGTCAACCAGATGAACCCCTCCGCCGACGTGAAAGCGCTGTCCTCGATCCTGGTCGATGTCAGCGGCGTGGAAGTAGGCACGCAGATCTCGGTCATGTTCCTTGGTAAGCCGGTGTTTATCCGCCGCCGCACCCCGGAAGAGATCGAGGCAGCCCGTGCCGTGGAGCTGTCCGAGCTGATCGACCCGCGGTCGGAAAACCCGAATAAGCCGGGCACCGACGCGGCTGACACCAACCGGACCATGGACGAGGCCGGCGAATGGCTGGTCATGATGGGTGTTTGCACCCACCTGGGCTGTGTGCCGCTGGGCGATGGCGCTGGGGATTTCCAGGGCTGGTTCTGCCCCTGCCACGGTTCGCACTACGACACCGCAGGCCGCATCCGCAAAGGCCCGGCGCCTGAGAACCTGCATGTGCCGGTGGCTGAGTTCACCGACGCCAACACCATCAAGCTGGGATAAGGAAACGCGCTCATGTCCGGTATTCCGCACGACCATTACGAGCCGAAGACAGGCGCAGAAAAGTGGCTGCACAGCCGCCTGCCCATCGTCGGTCTCCTGTACGACACAATCATGATCCCCACCCCCAAGAACCTGAACTGGTGGTGGATCTGGGGCATCGTTCTCGCCTTCTGCCTGGCGCTGCAAATTGTCACCGGCATCGTCCTGGTGATGCATTACACGCCGCACGCCGACCTGGCCTTTGCCTCGATCGAGCACATCATGCGCGACGTCAACGGCGGCCATATGCTGCGTTACCTGCATATGAACGGCGCCTCGCTGTTCTTTGTTGCTGTCTACATCCATATCTTCCGCGGTCTGTTCTACGGCTCCTACAAGGCGCCCCGCGAGATCACATGGATTGTCGGCATGCTGATCTATCTGATGATGATGGGCACGGCCTTCATGGGCTACGTGCTGCCTTGGGGGCAGATGTCCTTCTGGGGCGCCACCGTGATCACCGGTCTGTTCGGCGCGATTCCGTTCATCGGCGAGCCGATCCAGACCTGGCTGCTGGGCGGACCGGCCGTGGACAACGCCACGCTGAACCGCTTCTTCTCGCTGCACTACCTGCTGCCCTTCGTGATTGCGGCGCTGGTGATCGTGCACATCTGGGCCTTCCACACCACCGGCAACAACAACCCCACCGGTGTTGACGTCCGCAAAGGGTCCAAAGCCGAAGCCGAAAAAGACACCCTGCCGTTCTGGCCGTACTTCGTGATCAAGGACTTCCTGGGTCTGGCCGTGGTTCTGGTGATCTTCTGGGCGATCGTCGGCTTCATGCCTAATTACCTGGGCCACCCGGACAACTACATCGAAGCCAACCCGCTGGTGACACCTGCGCATATCGTTCCGGAATGGTACTTCCTGCCGTTCTACGCGATCCTGCGGGCCTTTACCTCGGAAGTCTGGGTCGTTCAGTTCGCCTCCTTCGTGACCGGCGGCATTGTTGACGCCAAGTTCTTTGGTGTTCTGGCGATGTTCGGTGCGATTGCCGTGATGGCGCTGGTGCCCTGGCTGGACACCTCGCGGGTCCGTTCGGGCCGTTACCGTCCGATGTTCAAATGGTGGTTTGCCCTGCTGGTTGTCGACTTCTTTGCCCTGATGTGGCTGGGTGCGATGCCGGCGGAAGAGCCCTATGCATCGTTCTCGCTGATCGCATCGGCCTATTGGTTCGGCTACTTCCTGGTGATCCTGCCGCTGCTTGGTGTGATCGAAAAACCGACGGCTCAGCCTGCCACCATCGAAGAGGATTTCGACGCCCACTACGGCAAGAAAACTTCTGCTGAAGCCACTCCTGCCGAGTAAGAAGAAGGAACACCTGACAATGTTCAAGAAACTGGCAACCGGTGCCGCCTTCGCTCTGGCCATGATCCCTGCTGCGTCATACGCAGCAGGCGGCGGCGAGCAGCACATCACCGACTACGCCTTCTCGTTTGAAGGCCCGTTCGGAACCTATGACCGCAACCAGCTGCAGCGCGGTCTGCAGATCTACACCGAGGTTTGCTCAGCCTGCCACGGGCTGAAGCTGGTGCCGCTGCGCACCCTAAGCGACGAGGGCGGCCCGCAGCTGCCGGAAGATCAGGTGCGTGCCTACGCGGCTGACAACTTCAGCGTTTATGATGCGGAACTGGATGAGGACCGCCCGGCCAAGCCGGTCGACCACTTCCCGGAGAACAACAACGCCGGCGCCCCGGACCTCAGCATGATGGCCAAGGCGCGTGCGGGTTTCCACGGCCCCTACGGCTCGGGTCTGAACCAGCTGTTCAAGGGCATGGGCGGCGCCGAGTACATCGCCTCGCTGCTGGCCGGTTACACCGGCGAAAGCAAGGAAGAAGCGGGCACCACCTTCTATGAAAACACTGCCTTCCCAGGCGGCTGGATCTCGATGGCACCGCCGCTGTCGGATGAGCAGGTGGAGTTTGCTGACGGCCATGCCAACGACGTCGAAGCCATGTCGCAGGACGTCGCGGCCTTCCTGATGTGGACCGCCGAACCCAAGATGATGGCACGTAAGCAGGCTGGCTTTGTCGGCGTGCTGTTCCTGACCGTCCTGTCGGTTCTGCTGTATCTGACCAACAAGAAGCTGTGGGCGCCGCACAAGGGCAAAGATTGACCCTTGTCTGACTGACAGCAAGATACATCAAACCCCCGCAAGTGCCGCTTGCGGGGGTTTTTCGTTGCCAGGGGCTCAGGGGCTCAGGGGCGCTGCCCCTCTGCCCTGCGGGCATTCACCCTGGAGTATTTTGGACCGGAAAGAAGCTGAAAGCGCCGGGGCATTTGACGGGATCGGCTGATGGCTGAGCTAGTTTGTGGAATGAGCTGATGAAGACAGTCACTACAAGAACGCGAACTGTAGGCCTTTGGATGGCATTGCTGGCAGGTGCCAACTATTTTTTCACGCTTTCGGCTTTGTCCTGATCGATTGGAACAGACTTCTTGCCGCTCAAAGTGTCTGTGCCGGGGCCGGTCCCGGACTGGCAGATTGCCAGGCCGACCAGCTGCAAGCGGCAGCCCTGTTTGAGCTGGTCATGGGCATGGCGGTGCTGCTGTGTCTGGCTGTTTTGCTTGTCGTGTACCTGTTGTTGCGCGATGGGTACTGGCTGTTGCGCTTTGGCAAAGACCGAACCGCGCTGAGCGGGATGGCAGCAGCGGCATTAACTCTGTTCCCGGCAGCCGTAGAGCACACTTTGTGGCGCTATACTACCGCAGGCGAGGCTGCATTTGCCGAAACGCGTGTGGCAGGGCTGCCCGGAATGGCCGTGTTAGGTATGCTAACATTCATGCTGGCCACCATCCTGATGCTGTGCGTTTTCTATGTCCTGGAACCAAAGACAGTGAAGGCAGCAATGAAGGGCCGCATGCGTGGGCGCTAATGCTGTTAGTATCGGTATCAGGCCAAAAGCTGGGAGCCTGCGACGCCAGTGATGGCGGCAGAGACGATGCTGCCCTCTGCCTGCGGGGCGGCAAAGGCCACCTCGGTGAACTGCTCGGTGCGGCCCATATGCGGGTTTTCCATCAGGATGCGGTGAGTCCGGCCGATCTGTTCAGCCAGGTGGCGGGCGACCTGGGCGTCGCCAGCTGCGCGCAGCCGGGCTGCGCGCTCCTTGATGACTGTGCCGTTCACCTTGTTGGGGATCTTTGCGGCGGGTGTGCCGTCCCGTTTTGAGTAGGGGAAGACGTGCAGCCAGGTCAGGTCGCAGTCGGTCACCAGCTTCAGCGAATTTTCGAAATGGGCGTCGGTCTCCGTCGGAAAGCCCGCGATGATGTCCGCGCCAAAGGTCATCTCCGGGCGCAGTTTGCGGGCATCTTCACAGAAGCGGATCGCGTCGTCACGCAGGTGGCGGCGCGCCATGCGCTTCAGAATCAGGTCATCGCCATGCTGCAAGGACAGGTGCAGATGCGGCATCAGCCGCGGTTCGGTGGCAATGGCCTGCATCAGATTGTCATCCGCTTCGATCGAATCGATCGAGGAAATCCGCAGCCGCAGCAGGTCCGGCACCAGCTTGAGGATCCGCATCACCAGATCCCCCAGCCGCGGCGTGGCGGGCAGATCGGCCCCCCAGGAGGTCAGGTCCACCCCGGTCAGCACCACTTCGTTATAGCCTCTGTCCACCAGCCGCTTGATCTGGTCGATGACCACGCCCGCAGGCACCGAGCGTGAGTTGCCGCGGCCATAGGGGATGATGCAGAAGGTGCAGCGGTGGTCGCAGCCGTTCTGCACCTGCACGTAGGCGCGGGAGCGGGTGCCGAAGCCGTCAATCAGATGGCCGGCAGTCTCGGTCACCGACATGATGTCGTCGACCTGAACCTTTTCCGTGGTGCCGATGAAATCAGGCCCTTTGGCAATTTGCTGCCATGTGTCTGCCTGCATCTTCTCGGTGTTGCCGATAACGCGGGTGACCTCCTCCATCGCGGCAAAGGTCTCCGGTTCGGTCTGGGCCGCGCAGCCGGTGACGATGATTGGCGCCTCCGGGTTTTCGCGCCGCAGTTTGCGGATTTCCTGGCGTGCCTTGCGCACCGCCTCTGCCGTCACCGCGCAAGTGTTCACCACCACAGCATCGGTCAGCCCGGCCTGCTGGCTCAGCTCCTTCATTGCCTCGGTCTCATAAGCGTTCAGGCGGCAGCCCAGGGTGGTGAACTTGGGCGCGGTCATTTCAGGCTCTCCAGGAATTGTCGCGTGAAGGTGCCATCGAACACATGCATCGTCTCGCCCGTCATCCAGACGCCGTCTTCCGCCCAGTTGATCCACAGAGTTCCGCCATCCAGATCAACCTGCACCTTGCGGCCCGTCAGTCCGCGCCGGGCGGCGGCAACAGCGGTGGCGCAAGAGGAGGAGCCGGAGGCGAGTGTCACCCCCACGCCGCGCTCCCACACGCGCATGCGGATGCGGTCAGGGCCGGTCACCTGGGCGACCTGCACATTGGTGCGTTGCGGGTAAAGCGGATGGTGTTCGTAGCGGGGCCCGAATTCTTCCAGCGGGATCAGCTCGGCATCTTCGACAAAGAATGTGCAATGCGGGTTGCCCATGCCGGTGGCGGTTGGGCCGCCTTCAATCGGCAGTTCCAACGTGTCCGCTTCCTCGGCCAGCGGGATATCCTGCCAGTCCAGCTGCGGCTGTCCCATATTGACCGAAGTAAGGCCATTGCCGGCGTCGCGGGCATATAGGTCGCCGCGGTCCGTGGTCAGATGCAGCCCGGACTTGCCGCTTTCCAGGATCAGGTGGCGCGCCACGCAGCGGGTGGCATTGCCGCAGGCTCCGGAGGTGGAGCCATCGGCATTGTAGAAGGTCAGATGCGCATCACCCGGACCGTTCGAAATCACGGTCAGCTGGTCGAACCCGACGCCGAACTGGCGGTGGGCGATTCCCTTTGCCATAGCCGGAGTGATGGCAATGTCCTGCGCGCGCGCGTCGACAACAACGAAGTCGTTGCCTAGCCCGTGCATCTTCATGAAGGGGAGAGCGGTATCTGCTTGGGTGTTCATTCCGGGCATATAGACCTGTGCTGCAGATGAATCCAGCCTTCGGCAGGAAAAGTTGAAAAAAGGGGTTGACCCCCCGCCGCACTGGCCCTAGATACGCCGCCTATCGGGACAGCAAGACACAGGCTGCCAGGCAGTTCCGAAGCGAAATAAGTGCTTGATCCTTCTGGGAAAAACACTTAGACAGCGACGAAGAAGTGGGCCGTTAGCTCAGTTGGTAGAGCAACTGACTTTTAATCAGTGGGTCGCAGGTTCGAATCCTGCACGGCTCACCACTTCCTTCCCTATATCCACTGAAAACCCGGTAATACTTTGATCCTCTTCAGGGATCCAAGGGGCAGCGTTGCATGGGTTCGCAGGGCTTTACACTGGCGTTCAACGGATCCGCATTTTGACCTGTCCTGTTTCTTGTTGGTAGTGGCGAAGGATGCCCAAGCCCTTTTGGCACAGCAGGGGCCGGTCTTCGGCGGTTTGGCGAAAGACGATCAGCGGGCCAGTCCATATGGAAATGCCAGGTTGCCAAGAATCATATACTTCAGGAACACCGGCAAAGGCCGTGCGTATTCCGGAGCATCCGCCTGCTCATTCCGGCAGCAGGCACCGGCCTGTTCCCGGCGTTTTGCCCACCTTTGACGCAGTGCCGTGAGGCACAAGTTTCAGAACCCTAGGCCGGAGCGTTTCGTCATCCTTCTCGGCGATGGTTTTACGCATGGACTGTCCCTGAAGTTTGATGCGGCAGGTGTTGTGGACTATGCAGCCGAGGATCGCATTGGCGTCTGTGGGTCCTCCGGCTACGCCCTGCCAGGCCGAGACGAGCAGCTGGCTGGTGAACATGGCCGAGCCGCGCCAGTAGCGCTGTCCTGCGTGTTATGTCCAGTCGCCAGTGGCAACGGCGCCGAGTTCGCTGCAGGCGGTTTCCACCATGTTTCGGATGCTGCGCGGGAAGGTTGGCTGGCTGTCGGCGGTATTTGCTGTGACCACGGTATGAAACCGTGCCGCAGCGCGGACACGCCGCTGCTGGTTTGGTGGAACGCGAGTGGATCCGGAAGGTGATTCTAACACGTTCGGCCTGAGCGGCCTTGTGAGCTGCCGCAGAACAACCCGCCGTGAAAACTGTGAGGCCACCGGCAGCCTGCGGCAAAGCCTGCCGAAATATAGTGTTTGGCATGTCGGAGCTGCAGCGGATCTGCTTCAGACCCAAATTTGAAGGCCTGTCTGCAGTGACTGCGATCCGGGGAAAGCCCGGCCAGCATACAGGTGCCTGGGCTTTTCCCGGATCATTGGCAGGGTTCAGGGATAGTAGCTGCGTACCAAAGCGGTGGCGATCAGGCTCCAGCCATCTGCGACAACAAAAAATGCCAGTTTAAAGGGCAGAGACACGATGGCAGGCGGCACCATCATCATCCCCATGGACATCAGGACTGCCGCAACAACCAGATCAATGACCAGGAATGGCAGGAAGACGAGAAAACCGATTTGAAAGGCGCGCGATATTTCCGACAGCAGGAAACTGGGGACGAGCGCCGACAGCGGCGCTTCGGGCACCGGGTCCATGCCTTGGGTTTCCGGCCTGAGGTCCGCAATTGCGTAAAACGTGTCCGGATCCAGCCGGTTGGCCATAAAAGCACGGAAAGGTTCCAAGCTGCGGGTGATGGCTGCTCCCGGTTCCAGCCGTTCTTCCAGCAGCGGATTGATGCCAGTGGTCCAGGCCTCGGTAAACACGGGTTCCATCACGAAATAGGTCAGGAACAGCGCAAGGCTGATGATCAGCATGTTGGGCGGTGCCTGCTGCAGCCCGATACCCTGGCGCAGGATCGATAGCACCGTCACCAGGAACGGAAAACAGGTGATCATGATCAGCAGGCCAGGAGCCAGGCTGAGCACGGTAATCAGCAGGATCAGCTGGATCGAGCGGGCGGAGATCGATTCGCCGTCTGCCAGCGAAAGGCTCAGTTCTTGAGCCAGGGCGGTGTGCGGCATGGCCAGCAGGATTGCTGCAGCCAGGGCCGCCCGCACAAAAGTCTTTTGTGTCATCCCAAACCGCTTTGAAGATCAGCAATTTCTGTCAGGCGCACGGCCAGCTGGCCAGCCTGATCTCCCTCCAGCTCTTCGAGCTGGCCGCGAGCGACCAGCCGGTCTCCGACATAAAGGTCCACCGGGTCTTCGACACGCTTGTCCAAAGTCAGAATTGCATTTTCGCCAAGGTTGACCAGATCACGGATCAGCGGCCGGGCTTTGCCGACTGAGACAACAACTTCGACGGGAACCGAGACAAAGGGATTGTTTGCATCAGCGGATTTCATGTTCAGGTCGGCAGCATCATCCATACTGGCTGTCCTCTTTTGCGTGATATGTGAAGGCCTCTATCGAGTCCTGGATCGATTCTAGAAGGGCGTCGCAATTGATTTCGCATTCGGTGCTGCCAATGCGCAGATAGGCCTGGCCGGGAGACAGCACACTGTCTTCCTGCACGGTGACCGGAACGGAGAAATTGTCCGGCAGCAGGCTGCGCACCGGTGCCGCCTCGCCGGGAGAGACCACGATCTGCATCGGCTGGTCGGTCTGGCCCTTGGCCATATCAGAAAGCTGATCAACAATATGATGCCCGAACGACGCGGCCATCGCATCCGGCAGAACCGCACTGGTCAGCACCTTGAACATCGGGTCCAGCGAATCGAGCAGCTGATTTTGCGCTTCGTGATAGGTAAAGCTGAGATCTTCCAGCGAATTGGCCAGCTCGGCCGAAACCCGGTTGCTTTCCTGGTCTTTCGCCGTCACGGCATCATCCCAACCGGCGCTGTAGCCGTTCTCAAATGACGCCAGCCGCTGTTCTTCTATGAGTTCCTCGGAAACTGCCGGCAGGGCCGGCTCTGCAGAGGTGTTCATGCCGAAGTCTTCGAGCAAATGTGCAATCGTCATCAGGCTTGCTCCTTGTTTTCTTCCAGCCAGCCGCGGAGGATCTGGACGGTTTCTTCCTGCCGCTCTCCAATCAGGTTGCGCAGACGGTCGACCGGGTCATCCATGCTGCCGCCCAGTGCCGGAAAGCCGGCCGCTCCCATCATGTCGCCGCCGGTACCCATTGCCGGCAGCTCGCCCAACGGTTCGAACTGTCCGGTTTCGTTGTTTTCAATTTCGCCCTCAAGTGCGAGTCCCGCACCAAGATCCGGCGCGGTCATGAAGCCGCCGCCGCCGACACCTGGCAGCCCGGGCAGCCCGCCACCGTCCGGACCAGGCAGCGCTGCCACCGGAACTGCCTGATTCGACAGGATCGGGCGTACAACGAACAAGCCCAGGATCAGGCTGACAAGGGCCAGTGCCGCGATCTGGATCAGCGACATCGCATCAAAGTAGAAGTTATCCATAAAGGACGCGGTGGCCACGGAACCCTGCGGCTCCACCGCCGGCAGTTCCATGGATTTGAGGGTGATCACATCCCCGCGGTCGGCGTCAAAACCGACAGCGGCGGAAATCAGCTCCCGCAAAGCGGCCAGTTCATCCTCCGGCCGGGGCTGGAAGACAGTTTCACCAGCGTCATTCGTCACTGCAGAGCCATTGACCAGCACCGCGACGGTCAGGCGCTTGATGGCCCCGGGGCCGCGAAGGATCTCTTTCTCGGTTTCCGAGATTTCATAGTTGATTCGCTCCCGGGTGGCACTGGTATTGGCTTTTGAACCTTGGCCAGAGGCTGCGTCGCCGTCGGGAATATTGGAGGCGACCGTGACCTCTCCGGATTGGTTGGTAGAGGAGTCGGCGCGCTCTTCGACGTCAGTGCTGACGGCGACACGGCTTTTCGGGTCCACCCGCTTTTCCCGGATTGATTCGGTATCGGTGACGGTCGCGACACTCACTTCGACCACCGCATTGCCATGGCCGACGCGCGCCTCAACCAGGCGCATCACCCGGTCGCGAAGCGTCTGGGAGCGGTCGTCCGTCCCGGCTCCGGCCGCTGCGGTGGCATCCGAAGACCCGATCAACGCGCCGTTGGCATCAATCACTGCAACGTTTTCAACGGCAAGACCGGTCACCGCTGACGAAATGAGAAAGCGGATGGCGTTGGCCTGCGCAGGTGTTATGGGGGATCCCATCGGCACGACCGAAACCGATGCGGTGGGTTCCACGGTGCGCTGAAAGGGATTCGAGCCGGTATTGGCAATATGCACCCGTGCCTGGCTCACATGCGGGCCGGCAACAATAGTGCGGGCCAGCTCGCCTTCCTTTGCGCGCCAGTAAGCAGCGTCGAACATCTGCGAAGTGGTGCCGAAACCGCTGAGCGAATCGAGCAGCTCGTACCCTTTGCCGCCGTTGGCGGGCAGGCCTTCGCTGGCCAGTGTCATCCGAAGTTCGTCACGCTGCGTTGACGGCACGTAGATTGAGCTGCCACGCACTTCGTATTTGGCGCCGCGCTGTTCCAGCGCCCGCACCACATCTCCTGCCGAACCGCTTTCCAGCCCGGCATAGAGCAGTGTCATTGTTGGCTTGCTTGCCACATGGGACATCGCGATCACGCTGAGAATCATGATTGCCGTGGCACCCACGGCAATCAGACGCTTTCGCATGTCCATTTCAGCCCAGACATTCTTGATCTGCTGCACATTAACCTCCGTCGCACCGGCGTTCTCTCCGGCGTGCAACCCTTTTGACGGATCGGCCTTAACATTCGGTTAGTTCCTCGCAGGCTATGAAGATGCTGCACGACGTTTTAGGGATAGCCATGACAGACGCTGCAGTAGATACGGAAGCAGAAGCCCGGACCAAGAAAAGCAAAATGCCCCTGATCATCGGGGTGGTGCTGGCATTGGCAGGGGCAGGCGGAGGATTCTTTGCCGTTCAGTCAGGCCTTCTTCCCTTTGGTCAGAAAGCAGCGCCGGAACCGGTGCATGTGGCCGAAGTGGCGCCAGAAGGCGTGGACAGTGGTGAGACGGCGGAGGATATCGCCAATCTCGCCTTTATCGAAATGGACCCGATTGTGATTACCCTGCGCAAAGGCAGCGGTATCAAACACTTGCGGTTCCGCGCGCAACTAGAAGTCGACCTGGCTCATCAGGCTGAGGTCGAGAAAATCCTGCCGCGGGTTATCGATGTTCTGAACAGCTATCTGAGAGCACTGGAGCTGGAGGATCTGACCGATCCGATGGCGCTGCCGAAACTGAGGGCGCAGATGCTGCGGCGGATCAATATTGCAACCGGCCAGGGCCGGGTGCGTGATCTGCTGATTATGGATTTCGTACTTAACTAGGAGGACAGGATGGAGATTATTGCTGATATCCTGCTTGCGGCTGGTGCGCTGGGTGCCGGATTCTATTGTCTGGTGCTGTCGCGCAGGCTGAAGCGGTTCAATGACCTGGAAAAAGGCGTGGGCGGTGCAGTTGCCGTGCTGTCTGCCCAGGTCGATGATCTGAACAAGTCACTGCAATCGGCGCAACAGGTGTCCGATGGCTCCAGCAAGGCGCTGCAGCAATTGACAGGGCGGGCCGAATCGGTGGCCCAACGGCTGGAGCTGATGATGGCATCCATGCATGACATCCCCGAGGCCGGAACTGCTGCTCCGGCAGCCAGCCCCCCTGCCGAGGACGAAGCGATGGCTGCCGCCTATGAAGCCGATTCGCAGCCGTCTGCTGAAGAACAGGACGAGGCAAAGCCTTCCGGCTTGATGTTCGTCCGTCATAACCGCAGCCAGAACCGGGTGGCGTAATGGCAAAGGCAGCAAAGAAAACCAGGCGGTTCCGGCGCAGCGGCACATTGATGATGCTGGCGGTGCTGCTGATGGGCTCTGCCGCTGTGCGGCTGGCTCTTGAAGCGGGGCCTGCTATTGCCCGCGAAGTGGCCAGCCTGCAAGAACCTGGCGGCGAAATGCAGCCTCACAAGGGGGAACCGCAGCGCGACTCGATGCCCACTTCTGCAGAGCTGCAAACGATGCTGGCAGCCTTTAAGGAGCGGGAACAGATATTGGCCACCCGCGAAGCCGAAATTCAGGACCGGATGAAAGCCCTGGAAATTGCTGATCAGGCGATCGACAGGAAATTGGCTGCGCTGGAACAGGCAGAAGAAAATTTACGGGCAACCCTCGCGTTAGCGGATGGTGCCACCGAAGCGGATGTGACGCGTCTGACGTCGGTCTATGAACAGATGAAACCCAAAGAGGCCGCGGCCCTGTTTGAGGAAATGGACCCTGCCTTTGCGGCCGGTTTCCTCGCCCGGATGCAGCCCGAGGCTGCGGCGGGAATCATGGCAGGTCTGAGCCCGGAAGCCGCCTATACCATCAGTGTTGTCCTGGCTGGCCGTAACGGCGCCGTGCCGAAGGAATGATTTGGCGCCGCCGCTTAGTCTTTCCTTAGGAAGACTCACCTAAGCTAATAAAAATAAATGGAATTCGGAGTGGACCCATGATCGGGATTGTAGGCATTGTGGTGATCTTTGTCATGGTTTTCGGCGGCTATCTCCTGGCCGGCGGCAAGATGGCGATCATTATTAAAGCCATGCCCTTTGAGCTGATGATGATCGGTGGTGCTGGAGCTGGTGCTTTTCTGATCGGCAATGACATGGGCGGTATCAAGCATACGCTGAAGGACATCGGTAAGGTCTTCAAGGGACCGAAGTGGAAGCCGGATGACTACCGCGACCTGCTGTGCCTGCTGTTTGCCCTGATCCGGATCGCGCGGGCCAACCCGGTCGAAGTGGAGCAGCACATCGAAGATCCGGAAAACTCCTCTGTCTTCAATAAATACCCCAAGATTCTGGCCGACAAGGAAACCGTGAACCTGATTTGCGACACCATGCGGTCGGCCTCGATGAACTATGACGATCCGCACCAGGTGGAAGAAGTTCTGGAAAAGCGGATGGAGGCCAACCTGCACCATGCAATGCACTCCAGCCATGCCTTGCAAACCTTGGCAGACGGGCTGCCGGCGCTGGGGATTGTTGCGGCGGTGCTTGGCATCATCAAAACCATGGGCTCCATTGATCAGCCCCCGGAAGTTCTGGGCAAGCTGATTGGCGGCGCTCTGGTCGGTACCTTTCTTGGCGTGTTTCTGGCCTATGGCCTCGTGGGCCCCTTTGCGACCAAGGTGAAAGCGGTAACCGAAGAAGACGCGCATTTTTACCAGCTTATCCGTGAGGTTCTGGTAGCCAATCTGCATAACCACGCAGCGGCAATCTGCATTGAGGTGGGCCGCCAGAACACACCTTCGCATTTCCGTCCCGGCTTTGCGGAGCTTGAAGAAGCCCTTAAATCGGTGAAACAGGACGCAGCATGATTTGGCGAGCACTTGCCACAGCGGCCGCGCTTCTGACGGCCGGCACTGTCCAGGCGCAGACAATTGTGACCCGTTCAGGTGAGCACAATGGTTTCACCCGCCTGGTGATGCGCTTGCCGGATGGCGCGGATTGGTCGCTGGCGCAAAGCGGCACCACGGCGACCGTGAACCTTGACGCGCCGGAGGCCGTTTTCGATACATCGCGGGTCTTCGACCTGATCCCTCGCACCCGCCTGCAATCGCTGGTGCAGAACGGGCCCGGTCAGCCGCTGCGGATGCAGCTGGGCTGCGATTGCACAGTCACTTCCTATGTGCAGGAGAATGGCTACCTGGTGCTCGATATCCGTAACGGAGGGAAGCCGGAAACACAGCCCCAGTACTCTGCTGCGGGGAGTATTCTGCCGCTCACCCCGCGGGCCGCGCAAACTGGCTACAGGTTCAGTTTCTCTCAATCGGCCGCGGCCGACGCGCGGATGGCGCTGGAACTGGCAGCGGCTGTTGCCGGACGGGCGGATCCGGCGCAATCGGTCCGGCCGCAAGATACCGAAGACGCGCCGGATCCGGGCGCCGCCGAACAGCAAGAAGAAGCTGGGGACGTTGCTTTGCCGCTGGATCGCAACAGCGTCCCGGTTCAGACAGAAACCGCGAAAGCCAATTCGGCATCCGGGCTGCCTGAGACCGGAATGCTGCTCAACATGGAAGAGACCGAGCGCGCGGCAGCGGTCAAGGATTCCGAGCAGCGGCTGCTGCAACAGATCGGACGGGCCGCAAACCAAGGTCTTTTGAATGTGGCAGCAAATGGGTTTCCAAATGGGGACCGCGCCGTTGGATTGGATCCCTTGGGCCGTACAGACAGGCCATTGAACCCGTTGGATCACATCTCCGTCACCTCCGCAATCGATCGGGAAACCGGGCTGATGGCTGCCCTGGCTGATGGCAGCGGTGAAGCAGAGCATTGTTTGCAAGACCGTAGTGTTGCAATCCATGCTTGGGGCAATGAAAGCCCGTTTGCGGATCAGCTGGCACCGGTGCGCAGCGCCTTGGTCCGGGAATTTGATGATGTGAATCCAGCAAGTGTATTTGCGCTTGCACGGATGTATCTCTATTTCGGTTTTGGCGCAGAAGCCCGCTCCATTCTGACGATTCTCCCGCCGGAAGATCAGGATGCGCCGGATATTGCGTTCCTTGATGCAATGGCGGAGCTGATGGATGGGGCCGTTCTGCCGGTGAATCATCCGTTCTCAGGACAGCAAGCCTGCGGAGGCGACAGTGCCCTGTGGGGCGCCCTGGCGGATGGTATGGTCAAGAAAAGCGCCAATACCGATGCCATACAGCAAGCTTTTTCCAAAATGCCGGCCCACCTGCGGGTGCACCTGGGGCCGCGGATCAGCAAGATGTTTGCCGAAGCCGGAGATCATCACATCGCCGAGTCGGTGCTGAGAGCGGTTGACCGTACCGGGGTCGAGGACGTTCCGGAAATCAATTTGGCTGAGGCGGCCATCGCAGAATTGGCGGGCAATACCGAAAAGATGGCCGAAGAGCTGACCAGCGAGGTTGCGGAACGGACCGGAAATGCACCGGCGGCATTGATTGATCTGGTTGCCCTCAGCGTAAAGGAGCGCAAGGCGCTGTCTCCTGATGTGCCAGATTTGATTGCCTCTTATGAACTTGAAAACCGCAGCACTGAGCTTGGGGCAGAGTTGCGTCAGGCGCAGGTCGCTTCGCTGGCCTTGATGGGGCAGTTTCAGAATGCATTTGAAGAACTGAATAGCCTGTCTGAGCAGGACGGCCCGAATGCGAGGTCGGCAGCGCTGAAACCGTTGATGCTGCTGTTGGCGGAACGTGCGGATGACGTGACATTCTTGCAGTACGCACTGATTTTCTCGGGTCAGGCAAGCGCACCGGAAGCTGCGCCGGTAGCACCGGCCGTCGCCCGGCGGCTGCTGGACCTTGGATTTGCCGAACAAGCGCAGAGCCTGCTGACCAAGCTCGCGCTGGAGCCGGAAAACGAAGCCAGGCGCCTGATGATGGCCGAGGCCGCATTGGAATTGGACAAACCGCATCGGGCCCTTGTCGAGCTGATGGGGCTGGACGGTTCCGAAGCCAACCGGATGCGTGCGAAAGCTTTGTGGCGCAATGGTGAATACGGCCGGGCTGGAGAGTACCTTCTTGCCGAAGATGAGGCCGATGCAGCTGCCCGGGGGTTCTGGCATTCAGAAAACCTGGGAGCCATAGAAGCAATGGAGGCGGGAGATGACGCGCAATTCGGCGCGGTTGCCTCCGTCACCACGCAAATTGGCGAAACTGCGCAAGATCCGGAAGGTCTGTCTCCGCTGGCGCATGCACGGGCCTTGGTCGAAAGCAGCGAGGGCACCCGCGGCGGCATTGCTGATCTGTTGACCAAAGTTGGCACCGACTTGGCGCGCCCATAGGGTTTCCGGCGGTCTGCGAGACCATTTACACAAACAGGGGCTGCCTCGATCAAAGGCGGCCCCTGTTTGGGCTGATAACACTTTGTCAACTGGCCGCCGGTAACGTGATGATCGGGTGAATCCTGATTTGGAATGGGCAGAATGCCGGAATACTATTTAAGACTTTGCCCGAAGGGGCTGTTTCTGCGCGCAACGGTCGCAGAATTCACGGCGGGCTCAGTGACGAGTGCCGTTCAGAAACCTCAGTTCATTGAGAGTGACAGGCGCCGACTGCCGGCAGCTGGTATTGCAACGCCTGATCGTCTGCATCGGCTGGCTGACCGGCCGCTGTCTGGGCGGCACTCGCTGGCGATGACAGCGCCCCGGACAACGCATATGCGCCTCAAATTGGTTCCTTGGGCAGCGATCCAGCCATTCCATCAATCGGTAACCAGCAATTTGCGGGGCCTGAACTGTGCCTAAGCTCACCACCGAACAACTTTTCAGTCCGACCGTCCTGCTTGCGCTGGCGCTGATGGCAATCATTGTGATGATGATCCTGCCGATGCCGGCCTGGGTTCTTGATGTTGGTCTGGCGGCCTCCTTTGGGCTTGCCATCCTGATCTTTACCATCACCCTGTTCATCGAGCGGCCGCTGGATTTCTCCTCCTTCCCGACGGTTCTTCTGGCCTCGCTGATGCTTCGGCTGTCGTTGAATATATCCTCTACCAAGCTAATCATCGGCCAGGGGCATTCCGGCACCGACGCGGCCGGCAATGTGATCGAAGGTTTCGCCCAGTTTGTGATGGGGGGCAGCGTATTCCTGGGTCTGGTGGTGTTCGGGGTTCTGTTGATCGTCAATTTCATGGTGATCACCAAGGGGGCCGCCAGGATGGCCGAAGTGGGCGCCCGGTTTGCACTGGACGGAATGCCCGGCAAGCAGCTGGCGATTGACGCCGACATGTCGGCCGGTGCCATCGATCACCAGACCGCCAAGGAACGCCGTGAGCGTGATCAGCAGGAAACCACTTTCTTCGGCTCGCTTGACGGTGCTTCGAAGTTTGTCAAAGGCGACGCTATTGCCGGGCTTCTGATCACCTTGCTGAACTTGGTCATGGGGCTGATCATGGGCGTTCTGGTCCATGGCATGCCTGTTGGCAGCGCGTTTGAAACCTATGCCATCCTGACCGTGGGCGACGGACTGGTGTCGCAGATCCCATCTGTGATCATTTCTATTGCTGCGGCTCTGCTGCTGGCGCGCGGCGGCACCACCGGCGCCACCGATACCGCCCTGTTCGAGCAATTCGGACGCCATCCCGCCGCGCTGACAACTGTTGCCGTGCTGATGATCCTGTTTGCACTGGTTCCGGGTCTGCCGTTTCTGCCCTTCGTGACGGGTGGCAGCGTGCTGGGGTACGCAGCTTTCCGAATGGCGAAGAAAAAGCAGGATGACGCAGAGGCGGAGATCGAGGAAAAGATCGAAGAAGCTGCAGATCCCAATGCAAGCCGGCCGCTCGGAGATATTCTGGATCTGGATGACCTGCATCTGGAGTTTTCCCCGGATCTGGTCAGCATGGTACTTGATACCGGAACCGGGTTGGATGCGCGGATTGCCAACATGCGGTCCCATATTGCCACCACCTTTGGCCTGATCCTGCCGGAAATCCGGCTGACCGACCAGCACGATCTGGAAAGAGGCACCTATGTGGTCAAGGTGCAGGGGGTTGAGCAGGTGCGCGGCACTCTGCATCCAGACATGGTTTTGGCCTTGATGCCCGACAATCATGACGCGCTGCCGCCCGGCACCGATGTGACCGAGCCGGTATACGGCGCGCCGGCCCGCTGGATTTCTGCCAAGGCGCAGGAGCAGGCTGCCTTGGCCGGGGCTACCGTGGTCACCCCGCCGGAAATCCTGGCGACCCATCTGCTGGAGATCATCAAGCAGAATTTCTCCCGCCTTCTGACTCTCAAGTCGCTGCGCCGCCTGTTGGATGAAATGACGCAGCTTTCCGATGGCTTCCGGGCTGAGGCAAACCGCAAGCTTCTGGATGCGCTCGTGCCGGACAAGGTTCCGATGGATACACTTCATTCAGTGTTGCGTCTGCTGCTGGAGGAGCGGGTTTCCATCCGCAATATGCCGCTGATTTTGGAAGCGATCGCCGAAGCCCGGCTGCACACCAACCAGCCTGAACTGATCTGTGAACATGTGCGCCAGCGGCTGGGTTTCCAGCTGGTGGCCGAGATGAAACGCGAGGACGGGACCATTCCGTTGATTCAGCTGGCGCCGGAATGGGAAGATAAATTTTCGACGTATCAAGTGGACTCGCAGGGTGCCGGGCTGGACATTGCCTTGCCGCCCGACTTGTTCAATATGCTTGCGGACGGGCTGACCGAAAAGCTGTCGGCAATCACCGACCAAGGTGTGTTTGCCGCCGTAGTGACCTCGACCCGCCGCCGCCGTTATCTGAAGACCATTCTGAAATCGCGGGGCATCACCAACCCGGTCCTCTCCTTCGAAGAAATCGGTCTTGAGGCGCGGCCTGCCCTGGTTGGCATGGTGCAGGCATGAACCTGGACTTTCTGCCGCCGGAGCTTGTTGCGCTGCTGGGGGCAGGGTTCTGGCATGCTGCACTTGTTTTTCTGAGGGTGTCGGCCATGGTATCGGTGCTGCCTGCGGTGGGGGAGTTATATGTCCCCACCCGGGTCAAGCTTGCAGTTTCTGCGGCTTTTACTTTTGTGGTGGCGCCTGCTCTTCCGGCTCTCCCTGAACCGGATGGCGCTGTAGACTTTGCCCGGTTTGCTGCCGCCGAAGCGATCATTGGCCTGGCTCTGGGCATTGGCGTCCGGATCTTTGTTCTGGCATTGCAGACGGCTGGCACAATGGCGGCGCAAAGCACGTCGTTGTCACAGGTTCTGGGCGGCATCGGAGCAGAACCGATGCCGGCTCTGGGTGCCGTTCTGATGATTTCCGGCGTGACCCTTGCTGTCATGATGGGGCTGCATATCCGGGCGGCGGAACTGCTTATCGGCTCTTACCAGCTGTTTCCCGCTGGTCAGTTCCCCGCAGCGTCTGGGTTGACGGAATGGGGTGTGTACCGGGTTTCGCAAAGCTTTTCCCTGGCGTTTACCCTGGCGGCGCCCTTTGTCATTACAGCTGTCATCTACAATTTAGCCTTGGGTGTGATTAACCGGGCCATGCCGCAGCTGATGGTGGCAATGGTCGGTGCGCCGGCTATCACCTTCGGCGGTCTGTTCATCCTGATGGTTGGCAGTCCGATGATTCTGGATGTTTGGTCTGCGGCTCTGATGACCTTTATGTCGAACCCTGGAGGCGGAATGCCATGAGCGGTCAGGACGACGATTCAGACAAGTCATTCGAGCCGACGGAACAGAAGCTCCGCAAGGCCCGGGAGAAAGGCGAAGTTGCCAAATCCACGGATCTGTCCGTAGCCGCAGCATATCTGGGCCTGATCATCGCAGCCCATGCTGCCGGCAGCAGCAGCGTCGAGGGGATCGGCACCGCTCTGATGGCCTTTCTGGACCAGCCGGACAAGCTAGCGCCGCTGTTCTTCGATGGGCCCGCCGCAGCACCTGTCGGTGGTTTTATCGGAAGTTCCATCCGCCCTGTTCTGCCGTGGTTTCTGGTTCCCTTTGGGCTGGTGCTGCTGTCGATCGTCGGCCAGCGTGCGCTGGTTTTTGCGCCCAGCAAGCTGGAGCCGAAGCTGTCCCGTATTTCTTTCATCTCGGGGGCCAAGAACAAATTCGGCAGATCCGGTCTGTTCGAGTTCTTTAAAAGCTTTGTGAAGCTGGTGCTCTATTCGGTCTGCCTGGGCGTCTACCTGTCTTTCCGGTTGCCGGAGATGATCGCTTCTTCCGGTACCGGTCCGCAATCAGTTGTCCTGATGCTGACGCAGCTGGCGATGGAGTTTCTGTTTCTAGCGCTAGTCATCGCGCTGGCCATTGGTGTTGTGGACGCCGCGTTTCAACATGCTGAGCACCACCGCAAGAACATGATGTCCCGGAAAGAAATCCAGGACGAAATGAAAGAATCGGAAGGCGATCCCCATATGAAAGGCCAGCGCCGTCAGCGCGGCCAGCAGATCGCGATGGGGCAGATGATGGCTGATGTGCCCAAGGCCGACGTCGTGGTCGTCAACCCGACACACTATGCAGTGGCGCTGCAATGGAGCCGTGAGAAGGGATCCGCGCCGGTCTGCGTTGCCAAGGGCGTTGATGAAGTGGCCGCGGCAATCCGGCGTGTTGCCAATGAAAACGGTGTCCCGATTCACAGTGATCCGCCAACGGCGCGGGCTATGCATGCCACGATTGAGATCGGCGGTGAAATTCTGGAGGAGCATTACGCACCGGTGGCGGCGGCCATCCGGTTTGCCGAAGAGATGCGCAAGCGTGCAAAAGGAAAAATCACATGAAGCAGAAAATGCTGGATCAGATGGCGGCTGTGACCGCCGCGCAGTATATGCAGGAACATGCGAAGATACAGCCGGCGCTGGCCAGGGAGGCGCAGCTCCGCGGCCAGCTGGCCAAGCTGAACAGCCAGGTGCAGGCCGCCCGGGCACAGGCGGACGGCGATCACACAATGAAGGCCTTAGGAGCAGATCTGTTGTGGCAAGGCTGGCATAGCCGCACCAGGCGCCAGTTGAACCTGGAGCTGGCGCAGGCCACGGCGCAAAAGTTGCGGATGATGGATCAGCTGCGCAAAGCTTTTGGGCGCAAACACGCGGTGGAAACCATGGCAGGGTCCGAACGCAAGCGGCGCAAGGCGGATCAGGCAAAGGCCTTTATGGAGCGGCTTCTGGACGGCTGAGAAAACCTGAGCACGGCGCAAACAAAAAGGCCGCTCCCGTGCAGGAGCGGCCTTACCTTTGCTGGATCTGCTGTATGCCGGTCAGACGTCCTGCCGCGATATTTCCATGATCAAAACGTCATAGACGCCTTTGCCGAGATGTTTCTTTGCCGCTTCGCGCAGCGCTGTACGCAGGGGCTCCAGCACATCTGAGCGGGTGAACGCCCCGCGGAAACCGCCCATATTGGCATGGTCGAAGAGAACTTGCAGGAAAACATCCCGCAACTTGGGTGCGTAGGAATGCACCTTTTCGGCAATGTCTTTCTTGACCTCAAGGCTGAGCGAGATCACCACCAAGGATGTCATCTGGTCGCGTTCCACAATCGGGACCACAAACTGGTCGCCGACTTTGATGTATTCGCGCTGGTTCTCTTCGCTTTCTTCGGCGGCGGTTTCCACTTTGGCCTCTTTCGGGGCTGGGACGGCCTTGCCGTCGGCAGCAGCTTTATGTTCCTCAGGCGGAGGCGCCAGCATGATGCCGGCGCCAATGCCGCCCCCGGTCCCGATGATCAGCAGGATGACTGGAAGGAGTTTGGAAAACATATCAACCCTCAGAACGGCAGAATGGCGTCGAGCAGCTGCTGGCCGTAACGCGGCTGCTGAACATCGGTGATCTGGCCACGGCCGCCATAGGACACACGGGCCGAGGCGATCTTGTCATAGGTGATCTCGTTCTGGCGGCTGATGTCCTGCGGCCGGACATAGCCGGTCACCAAGAGCTCGCGCAGTTCGAAATTCACCCGCAGTTCCTGGGTGCCGCTGATTGCCAGAACGCCGTTGGGCAGAACGTCGACAACAGTCGCCGCAACCCGCAGTTCCAGCTTTTCGCTGCGCTTGACGGATCCCTTGCCACCCGCAGAGCTGGAGCTGCCCAGTTCCACGGCTTCGGCAGAGCTGGCGCCTTCCGGCAGTTTTCTGTCCAGACGCTGCGGCAGGCCCAGAAGTTGCGGCATGTTCAGGCTTTCGGACCCCGAACGTGAGCGCTGGGTGTCGTTGGAAATCTCTGCCTCTTCATCGATCTCGATCACCACGGTCAGAATATCGCCGCGCTTGATCGCGCGGCGGTCGCCCAGCAGCGATTGCTGCGAGCCGCTCCACAGCGATGCGCCGTCAACAGTGCGCCGGTTCTGTGTCTGCGCAGGCAGCCCTTGGTACAGCATCGCAACATGTTCGGAGCTTTCATTGGACGGGGTGAAGGAGGGAGGCTTGCCCATATGATCCATCCGGCCGCAGGCACCCAGCAGAGCAAGCCCGAAGAGCAGCGGTTTGACGGGGAAAAGTTTCTTGTTCATCAGTTTACCTCAACGGAACCGTCTGCCGCGATCCGCCCGGTGACGGTGGTGCGGGAATTAAGATTCATGACCCGGACGGCCTCACCAGCGGCACCGCGCCCCAGGGCGCGGCCTTCGGCCGCTATGGTCAGCCCCCCCTGGCGGAAGGTCAAAGTGACCAGATCGTTGCGTTCTATAATGGCCGGCGGGCCGATATCGCCGGCCCGCAAGGGCCGACCAGCGTACAAGGCGACGCGCGCCTCTTGACCGACAACCGCTGCCGGGTTTGACAGTGCGCCAAGGATCTCGCCTTTCTTCAGGGCCAGGTCTTCGGCATTGACGATCGCCTTTGCGCGGATGGTGCGCAGCGGGATCAGATATTCCGCCCAGACAGGCGGTGCGCACAGGGCGGCGGCGGTCAGACAGGCAAGAGCAAGTTTCATCAGCGCACCTGTGTCGTTGCACCCATCATCTGGTCGACAGCCGAGATGACCTTGGCATTCATTTCATAGCCGCGCTGGGCTTCGATCAATTCAGTGACCTCGCGCACCGCGTCCACCGAACTGGCTTCCAAATAGCCCTGACGCAGGGTGCCGAGCCCGTCTTCGCCGGCCGTGGACACAGTGGCAGCGCCTGAAGCTTCCGTCTCGGTGAACAGATTGCTGCCGATCGCTTCCAGGCCCTTGGGGTTGGTAAAACCCGCCAGAGTGAACTGTCCCAGCAGCTGACCTGCCGAGGTTTCAGCAAAGTAGCCGTAAACTTCGCCCTCAGCGTTGATGGAGATGCTGGTGGCATCATCGGGAATGGTCACTTCCGGCGACACCGCGAAACCGTCCGATGTCACGATCAGCCCCTCTGCCGAGCGTTTCAACGCGCCGTCGCGGGTATAGGCGGTCTGGCCAGACGGCAGTGTGACTTCAAGATAGCCCTTGCCGTCGATGGCGAGATCCAAGTCATTGTTGGTCTGCTGCAGCGCACCTTGCGCCAGATGCACCGAGACGGCGGCGGGGCGCACACCCAGACCCACCTGGACCCCGGTCGGCAGCACAGTGCCATCCGACGCGTTGACGGTGCCGGCCCGCGAGATCTGCTGATAGTGCAGATCGGCAAACTCGGCGCGCCGGGCGTTGTAGGCAGTGGTGTTCATATTGGCGAGGTTGTTGGAGATAGTCTCCACCCGCAATTGCTGAGCGCTCATGCCGGTCGCTGCGATTTTCAAGGCACGCATCTGGATTCTCCTAGGTCTTGATCAGGTTTTTGATGGCATTGCGGATGCGTTCGTCTTCCGCCTGCAGAAAGTTTTGGCCCATTTCATAGGCGCGCTGGACTTCGATCATCCGGGTCACTTCGGAAATCGCATTCACGTTGGAACCTTCGAGAAAGCCTTGCAGCACCTTCGCGTCAAAATTGTCCTCAATCTCGCCGTCGACGCGGAACATCACACCGTCCTCACGCACCAGCGTGTGCTGCTCCATCGGTTTGAACAGACCAAGCTGTCCCAGCAGCCGCCCGTTTGCGCTGAGCGAGCCATCCGCCCCGACTTCGATCTTGCCGGCATCCGGCGGAACAAAGACCGGCGCGCGGCCGGCATCCAGCACCCGGTATCCGTCCATGGTCACAAGGTCGCCATCGGCATTGGGAGAAAAGGCGCCGGATCGGGTCAGCCGTTCGCCTTGCGGTGTTTCCACCATGAAGAAGGCGTCGCCCTCGATCGCAAAGTCGAAAGTGCCGCCGGTTTTGGTCAGCTGGCCCTGCTCCATCGAGGTATTGAAGATATTCGCACGCGACATCGACAGCGACTGCTGGCCGGGCGAGGACTGCACAAATTCCGAGAAGATCAGGCCCTCCTGGCGGTAACCGGTGGTGGCCGAGTTCGCGATATTGTTGGCAATGACGCGCATCTCCCGCATCAGGCCCGTTTGGCGTGACAAAGTTGCGTAGCCTGCATTTTCCATTATGAGCCTCCGGCAATCATCGGAATAACGTGGCCGTGGAAGAAGGCCACCAGCGTTTGTGTCATGAAGCCCATTGTCATCCAGAACACGACCAGGATTGCTGTCAGCTTGGGCACGAAGGTCAGGGTCATTTCCTGCACCGACGTCAGAGCCTGAAACAGGCCGATGGCCAGACCGACAACCAGTGCGACAACCAGGATCGGCGTCGACATGGTGACGGCGGCCCACAGTGCCTGGCGCAGCGTGTCATAGAAGAGGCTTTCGCTCATCATGGCTTAAACCGGCATCCTCAGGATTTCCTGGTAAGCTTCGACGACTTTGTTTCGCACCGTCACTGCGGTTTCGACTGCCAGTTCGGTCTGCGCCAGGGCCTGCACCAAAGCGTGCGGGTCGGCGTTTGAGGTCATCGCCTGCATTGAGACCTGTTCACTTTGCTGCAGAGTCGCCGCGAAATTCTCGAAGCTCTCTTTCAGGCGGCCGCCTGCGCCGGGTCCTGCATGTTCGGGATCGGCTTTGGTGGCAGGACGGGCAGCGGCATAGCCGGTTGCGGCGGAAAGACTGCGAATATCCATTCTGGATCTCCAAATGTTTTGGTTAACGTCTTAATAGGTCCATGAGTGAAGCGGACATCGTGCGTGTCTGCTCGAACATCTTCAGGTTGGCTTCATAGCTGCGCTGGGCTTCACGGGCGTCCGCAATCTCGATCATCAGATCGACATTGGAACCGTCGTAATGCCCGCTTTCATCAGCCATCGGGTGCGAAGGGTCGTAAACTTCCTCCAGATCGCTGCGGTCCAGTGTGACCCGGCCGGTGCGCACATGCTCCACGTCCGTCTGCAGCTCGCGCACAGCTTCAAACGGCACGGTCTTGCGCCGGTACCCCGGTGTATCAGCGTTGGAGATGTTTTCGGACACATGGCGCAGGCGCGAGGCTTGCGCCTTGAGACCGCTGGCAGTGACGGAAAGGGCTCTGGAAAATTCACTCATCTCTCATCCTCCTTAAGCTTTGCCAAGGCTTGCGCGCAGGATGTTCATCGAGGATTTGTAGATGGCCAGGGCCCGCTTGTGCTGCCGGGAAACTTCGACACCTTTCAGCAGTTCTGTTTCGACAGACACTGAGTTGTCATTAGGATCGCTGCCGTCCTCGCTTGAGGTGACAGCCCAGTCCATTCCACCATCGGCGGTGCCGTTCAGATGGCTGGCGCGGGTTGCCATCATGCTGCTCGGGCGGGCCCCGGCAGCAAAGACGTCCTTGAATGGCTTGATATCCTTGGCGTGGTAACCGGGCGTATCGGCGTTGGCGATATTCTGGGACACCAATGCCTGGCGCTTGCCGGCATGGACCGCCATGGAATGAGCAATTTTGAATACGTTCAGTTCTGTGAACACCAGGGCTTCTCCCTTGATCGATTTCAATCAAGGCTTAACCCCGATTCCTTTAGAAATTGTTTGCAGGACATAAATGGAGGCCGCTGCAATGAAAGCAGAGCTGCAAGCACTGACCCGTCAAATAGCCGGAAAACGACTGGCAACGCAGATGGGCAGGGTGACCGCGATCTCTGGCGGGGAAATCGAAGTCAGCGGGTTGGCTGCTGCCGCGCGGATCGGTGACCGGCTGGTGCTGCGGCGCGGCCCGCAGGATGAGTTGCATGGCGAGGTTCTGAAAATTAATGGAACTAATATCAGTATGTTGCCTGACAGGGCACCTGATGGTGCCGCGGTTGGCGACCCGGTGGTGCTGCGCCCTTCGCCGGAGTTTTTGCCCAGCGATCATTGGATCGGCAGGGTGATCGATCCTTTCGGCGAGCCGCTGGATGGCCGCCCGATGCTGCCGGGGGCCGTGCCCCGGGATCTGATGGCGTCTCCGCCCAAAGCCGCCGGCAGGCGGCCGATGGGGGAGCGATTGGCGACGGGACAGGCCGTATTGAACACGATTCTCCCTATTGTGCGCGGCCAAAGGGTGGGTCTTTTCGCGGGCTCCGGCGTCGGAAAATCGTCGCTGCTGGCAAAGCTGGCCAAAAGCATGGAAGCGGATGTAGTGGTCATGGCGCTGATCGGGGAACGCGGCCGGGAGGTGAACCACTTTGTCGAACAGGTCCTGGGCCCCGATGGCATGCGCCGGGCGGTTGTGGTGGCGGCCACGTCGGATCAGTCCGCGCTGGTCCGGCGCCGCTGCGCCTGGGCCGCCATGACAGTGGCCGAGCATTTCCGCGATCAAGGCAAGAATGTTCTGTTCCTGGCCGATTCGGTTACCCGCTTCGCCGAGGCGCACCGGGAAATTTCGGCGGCCTCGGGCGAAGCGCCTGCACTGCGCGGATATCCACCATCCGTAACGCCGCTGATCACCGGTCTGTGCGAACGGGCTGGGCCTGGTGCAGACGGGCAGGGAGATATCACCGCCGTGTTCAGCGTTCTGGTGGCTGGTTCAGACATGGACGAACCGATTGCGGATATTCTTCGCGGTGTTCTGGATGGTCATATTGTGCTGAACCGGGAAATCGCCGAACGCGGCAGATTCCCGGCGATTGACGTTTCACGCTCAGTATCACGCAGCCTGCCTGCTGCGGCCACAGACGATGAAAACGCGGCAATTCAGGATGTGCGCAAGTTTTTGGGCGCTTATGAACAGTCGGAAGTGATGATCAGGGCCGGTCTCTATGCCGAGGGGAATGATGCGGTGCTGGACAAGGCTGTGAAACTTTGGCCAGAGCTGGACGGCTTCTTTGGCCGCGAAGATCCGGAAGGGATCACCAGCAGTTTCAACCGGCTGCTTCTTTTGCTGCGTCGCGCCAAGGCCGGACGGTGACCCGGTAATTTTCAAGAATACAAGAACAAAACAGGCTTCTTCGGGGTGACTTTGTTGCACAACCTCTGGCGGGAAATCACTGGAAGTATTCAGTATGATAGCCGCGAGGGATGAGCAGTTGGATCCCGGCGAAATACAAGACTGCGCACTGGCCGGCTTGCAATGATGGGCTGAACCGGCGTGGATCGTTGGCGATCTGGTTTGATCCCGGGATGACATGGCAGCCACAGCCGACCTGCCAGCGCGGTCGACCGCAGCAGATCAGCGATGCAGACCCGTCTGACTATGAAAGTCCTGATCGGCATGCCATTGCGCGAGAGAGCCAGGTTCGCCGAAGGCCTGTTGCAGCTGGCCGGGCGGGATTAGGCGGTGCCGGATTTCAGCACGCTGTGCCGTCCCGCGGCCAGGCAGGCGATCTGCATGGCAAATCTGCCGAGAGAGGCCAAAGAACGTTGAACGTGAACCTTCTGTATCGTGGCGGCACCGTCCTGTTGCCCCTTCTTATTGATAGCACAGGCATAAAATCCGAGGGCGAAGGCGAATGGAGTGAGGCGGATAAGCAAACAGCACAGGGTGCTGTTTCCCGGTGAACGCGCAAGCATGGCGGCCCCAAACGCCGCATTTGGCGCAATACACATATAGGGATCGACGAGGAAACGCTGGAGGCGTGCGCGATCGAAGCCACGGCCAGCAATGCCGCTGAAGCTCCCATGCTGCCAGAGCTGCTGGGCCAAATCCCACCCGGCCAAAACATCGGATCAGTGACGCCCCCTCTCGTGCATGTAAACTTGCACTGCCGGGCAGTGGACGGGGCCTATGGCACCCGAAAATGCCTCGGCGCGGTCGTGTCTCGTAGCGCCCATGCCGTCATTCCGCCGCGCAATAACGCCAAGCCCTGGTAGGCGGCAAGTCCGGGCGCCATCGCCCACAACGAGGCGGTTTATGTCTCGGAATGCCTTGGACAAGCCTTGCGGCAGCGATGGAGGGGATACCAGCGCCGAAGCCCTGTCGAAACGAAGATGCATTGTGTGAAGCTTCTGGGGCAAGTCTCATGGCAAGAGACTGTGATCGGCAGGTTGCGGAAATTCACCTCCGCTTTGCCGTGCTCTGCCGCTACACCGCACCTGGAATGCCTGTCACAGAGGCGGTGGAGATATCCGTCCGGGGAAAGCGCATCTGCGATCAGAACCCGATTTATGCAACAAAGCCGCTTGCGTCCCGTATAATGCTTCGAGCTGCTTTTCAGGTACAGCCTGACGGAACTTCCAGCCCGCAAGTCGTGAGGCAGGCTGGAGAAGCTGGATGCGACTAGGACGGTCTGACCGCAAACAGCCTGTCCTCGCGCGGCAGCAGGGTGCGCAGCGCCTTCAGGCAGCGGTAGTGGTTATTGCTGATCAGTGCCTCTGTTGCCTCGGCAATGGAGGCGCGGCTGTCCGGATCGGTAAAGACCTGGCTCAGCTCTTCGATCCGGCGCAGCATTGGCAGGCGCTCTTCTTCGGGATCGGCGTCACCGGACAGAATCAGCTGCGCGGCATAGCACACCCGGCGCACCGGCGTATTGGCTTCTTCCGGATGGATCGCATCGCGCAGCCGCAGGATGTTGGCATCGGGGGTGACAATGGACAGGCGGCTGCGGCGGTCGCCGTTTTCAATCACCGCGCCATTTACAAGGACACGCTCCTTGGGGGCAAGTTTCAGGACAAGTCCGGTCATATTCAGGAAGCTCCGCCACGGAGGCCACGCATAATGGCCGTGTTAATTTCCACCAGCGGCCGGACATCGGCCTTGCGCTGAAGCACTTTGCTGGTGTGCTGTCGTGTGAATTCTGCGAGGTAAAACAGGTTTTCCTTCAAATCGGCGGGCAGTGGATTGTCCTTTGAGGCCAGATCGCTCACAAAAATCGTCCAGAGCTTTCGGTTCTTTGTCAGCGCGCTCGTTAGCTCCGGAAACCCGTCCCGGCCTTTTTGCGCGGTCAGAACCAATTGCCGAGTGACACGGGCTATAGCTTCGTATTCTAGGTTCTTAGCTGTCCGGGTCGGGGCCTGTGCCGCCGAATAGGCACTCTTCGCCTTTAGAAGGGCATTCACGTGTTTTCCTAACGTATTATTCTTCAGATTCTCTGAGAGGAAAGACCGGGGCGCGCAGGGCGCCCCGGATCAGGCTGTTAACGGAACAGCTGCTGCAGGGTCGACGGCGACTGGTTCGCAATGGTCAGCGACTGCACGGCCAGCTGCTGCTGGGTCTGCAGCGCCTTTAGGCGGGCGGATGCCTCTTCCATGTTGGTATCGGTCATTGCACTGATACCATTTTTCAGCGAGTCGGTCAGCTTGCTGACAAATTCGCTCTGGTCCGAGATTCGTGCCAAAGACGAGCCCAGCGCAGCTGCAGCAGTGACACCATCGTCGATTAGACCGTCGATTTCGCCAAGTGCGGTTGCTGCAGTGGTTGCATCAGTGATGTCGGTCAGCTGAGAGTCGAATGTGGCGGTTTCGAAGTCGATTCGATCTACCGAAATGGTGGTAGAGCCGTCTTCCGACGCGGCAATGGTCAGGCTGGTCGCAGTGCCGTCGATAGTTGCCTTGAGCAAATTGGCACCATTGAACTCAGCGGTCTCGATAATTGCTTCGATCTGGTCCATCTTGTGGCCGATGTCATCCTGAATCGCAGCGTGGTCAGCAGTCTCAGAAGTCCCCCCGATGATCAGCTCTTTAACTTCCTTGAGCTTTTCAACGATCTGTTCTGCTGCGGAAGCACCTACGCTGACAGTGGCTTCGCCAAAGGCCAGATTGTCAGACACGGCTTCGTAAGCCTGCACGTCAGATTCCAGGCTTTTGGAGATCGACCACACTGCAGAGTTGTCTCTGGCAGAGCCGACTTCCTTACCGGTCGAGATCTGGTTCTGGGTTTCTTCCAGGTTGTCATTCACCGAACGCAGAGTCTGCAGAGCAACCATTGCGCCGTTGTTGGTCAGAATGCTGGTCATAGCTTTTTCCTTTAGCTGAGGGCGCTTTGGCCCCAATATTACTTGCCCCGAGGGGCGCTGTGTGACGTCTTTCTGACTGTGCGTTCCGCTGTCCGGCTTCCGCGCCACCCTTCATGAGGTGCAAGGCGACATTGGCGCAGAAGTTGCTAAGGGAGTGCTAATGCTGGAATTTGATTTCCTAGAATTTTCCCCAAATTGCACTCAGGCCCGCTTCTCCAGTTTGCCGCTGCCACGGGCGTCATAACGGGCCCGCTTGCCGGCCTGGTCGTAGACATCCAATCCCTTGCGGATGCGGCGGGTCTCCGCCATTCGGGCGGCGACGGCACGTATACCGTCCATGGCGCTGTCCAGAAGCTGCTGGTTCCGCGACACCTTGGCCTGCACTTGCTCGAGCGACTCACGTTCAAGCTCTGACACGGAATTCAGCTTGCCGATGACTTTCTCTTTCCTGGCAAGAAGATCTTCCAGCTTGCCAAGGTCGCCGGACATCAGCGCCTTGCGCTCGCGGTCCAGTATCTGATCAAGCTCATCAATGAGCTGCTGAGGTTTCGGTTCACTCATCTTGGGTCTCCTTTAATGCGTGATAAAGTGATTCAGCCAAACCGATCCCGCCAGAGCGGGCGATCTGCGTTGCCTGTTCGCGGATCAGAAAACTGGAAAACTGTTCTTCTCCTGCGCCGCCGCCGAAGCCTTCGCTGGCTTCACCGAGCCCTGCGGACTTCAGCATTTCTGCAAGGAAGGAGGCTTCGAGCTCAATTGCGGCCTCGCGAAGGGGATCGCTGATTGCTGGACGCACCGGAGTGGCTGCAGGTATGGCCTGAAGCGGGTTTGGCAAAAGATCTGACATGTCCGGTTCTCCGGTTGAAAGTCGCATTCCATCGATTTTTCTAAGACTGCGCAGGAACCGGTTAAAATTGCCGTAACCGCTTTGGGGTATATCTGTCCGGGTCGAGATAGAATGTCTGGAAAACGATCATGAATATGAACTTGCTTCTTGGATTGGAAGCCGGCTCTGCCGGTAAGCCCCCATCCGCCTCTCCGGATGGGGCTAAGAAATCCAACACTTCCAAAGACTTCTCAGACTTTATGTCTGCTCAATCCGACCCTGGTGAACCGGTGGAGGAACGGCCATCAGCCGAGAGCGAATCAGCTGAGGCCGAAGTTGATCCCCGGTTGCGGGAGAGTATGGTTGAGGACGGCAAGAAAATCCCAGGCACACGCGTGGAGACGGGGCAGAATGGACCCGCTGAAAAAAGCCGGGGCGTACCGCTTCAGGCAAGCCTGGGCACACCCATTGAACCGGAGCCGGATGCATTTGCGCAGAACAGCCAGTACGCCTCCGATGAGCGAATTCAAAGTGTACCATCATCGGAAACCTCTGGGGCAAAAATGGTAGTTTCCGGAGCCGAAATGGCTTCCGGGTTCCAAAAAACCGAAGCGCAAGCGGTTTCTGGGTTTCAGAAGACCGATGCGGAAATAGCTTCCGGGTTTCAAAAATCCGAAGCGGAAGCGGCTTCTGGGTTTCAGAAAACCGATGCGGAAATAGCGCCCGAGTTTCAAAAACCCGAAGCGGAAGCGGCTTCTGGGTTTCAGAAAACCGATGCGGAAATAGCTTCCGAGTTTCAAAAACCCGAAGCGGAAGCGGCTTCTGGGTTTCAGAAAACCGATGCGGAAATAGCTTTCGGGTTTCAAAAACCCGAAGCGGAAGCGGCTTCTGGGTTTCAGAAAACCGATGTGGAAATAGCGCCCGAGTTTCAAAAACCCGAAGCGGAAGCGGCTTCTGAATTTCAGAAAACCGATGCGGAAATAGCTTCCAGGTTGCAGAAAGCTGGAGATACGGCCGCAGAACAGGGCGGTGCCGCGGGGGGCAATGATATTTCCCGCCACAGCGGCAGGTCCGCAACCGGAGAGGGGATTGAGGCACAGGCTGCAGAGCAGTGGAGTGGACTGCCGGTTGCGGGGGATTCTGGCGCGGACACAGGTGTTAAAACCGAAGCCGCGACACCTGGCGACGAAACCGAGCAGCCAAATGCTAAGTCAAAGGCGGACCCCATTGCAAATCCCACTGAACAGGTTGCGGGCGGCAAAGCGGGGGAAGCGGTTCGCCAGGGCCCGGGAGTTGCAGGCAACCTGCAACTTTCTGAGAAGGCCGGGCGTGCTGGAAGCGCAGAGAAAACGTCGTCTACGATACAAACGCCAGCACAGGCAGCTGCAGACAGGTCGGCAGCTGTGCCAGGGAACGCAGCCACAAAGCTGCAGGAGGGGGATATTGAACACGGGGCCCGCATGGCTGATGTCAGGGTCGCCGGCGATCGGCGCCCAAATACTGCCCGCGCATCGTCTGAAACTGCCGCTCAAGCGGCTTTGCCAGCCGTTGAAAAGGTTCAGGTTGAACGGGCACAGGCCAGCGACAACTCTGACCAAAGCAATAACGGAAAATCAATCAGCGCGGCGCAATCCAGATCTTCCGAAACTGGTTCAAGCATCCATGCGGCGCTTCAATCTGTTGGCGGAAAATCTGACGGCACAGCAAAGGCGGGCCATCCGGTTTCGCAAGGAGGAAGTCCTGGCATTACAGTCAGCCAGGCTGCTGTTAAATCGCCCGGGCTGAAAAGCGACCAGAGTTCTTCATCCGTTTTGAACGGAAATGGAATGCAGGTGAAAGCGGACCCAGCCGGAATTGCGAGCCCCTTAGCGGACCCCTTTAGAGGCAGTGAGGCCCGGACGGTTGCATTGCCTGCAGCGCCGCAGCCCCTTCAGACGGCAGCTGCTCAGCTGCAGCCTTTGCTGGCCGGCGGGATGACCGCCGGAAAAACGGCGGCAGAGCTGTTGTCTGGAACCGATGAAGCGCTGGCCGGCACATTGGGCTTAACCAGCGAAACGCCCGGTTTGACGCAACTCCTTACCGAAGCCTCGATCGGCACACACGGGGCGCACCGGCCCGAAGCACCGCGCATGATTGCGGCCCAGATGGCCGAGGCCTTTGCAGCCAAAGGCGAGCAAAAGGTTGAGGTGAGTTTGAACCCTCAGGAGTTAGGCCAAGTGAAAATGCGCGTGGTGGCCAGCGAAACGGGAATCACCATGATCATCCAGACGGAACGTCCGGAAACCGGAGATTTGATGCGCCGGCACATCCATGAACTGGCGGAGGAGTTCCGCCGGATGGGATATGAAGACATCTCCTTTGAATTCAGCGGCGGACAGGCCGGTGCCGGTCATCCCGGAGACGATGCAGACGGCGGTTCCGGCCTGTCCGGCGGAACAGCAGAGACGCGCGGTTCTGATGCAACGGACGCCGGCGACGCAGCAACACAAAACCTCCGGCTCGGAGCAGCCGGCGTGGATATGAGGGTCTGATCACATGACAACAGCAGTTACATCCGCAGGTGCCGCCGCAGGGCAATCCAATCCGCTGACGCCATCGTCGCAGAGAGCTTCCGGCCTGACATCCGACTTTGAAACTTTCGTGAAGATGCTGACCGCGCAGGCAAGGCATCAGGATCCTCTGGAACCGATGGATTCGACAGAATATGCGGCTCAGCTCGCGCAATTCTCGATGGTCGAGCAACAGACCAAGAGCAACAACCTGCTGGAAGGGCTGCAATCACAGCTTGGCTTGGCCAATATGGCTGCACTTTCAGGCTGGGTCGGTATGGAAGTCCGGGCCGTGGCCCCCGGCTACTTTGATGGCAGCAATCAAATTACTGTTTCGCCTAACCCGGCTGCTGCCGCGGATTCTGTGACGCTGGTCGTGCAGAACGAAAACGGCACCGAAGTGCAGCGCGTTGCCCTGCCGGTCTCGGCTGAGCCCTATCAGTGGACCGGTCTGGATGATGACGGCAACCCAATTGAGGCGGGGGAATACGCCTTTGTGATCGAAAGCAGGAAAGGCGACGAGCTGGTGCTGCAGGAGTATGCCGAAATCTATTTCAAGGTGAACGAAACCCGGATGCAGGGCGGCGAAGTGGGATTGATCACTGAAGGCGGTTCCGTGGTTCTGGCCTCGACGGTGAACGCGCTTCGCGACCCTGATGCCTGATCCTGAGGTATGCGCAGGCGGAAAAACTGTCTAAGAACAGGGCGGCATAACACCGGAGACCGCCCTGCAACCGCTTTCTGATCAGTTCGAACCCCGCTTTTTTGCGCATTTGTCGGCCTTAGGGCTGCATGTGCCTGGTCCCCGGCGGCTGGCTGGCGGGCGGTCCAATCATGTCTGGCGGGCCGGCGCGCTGGTGATCAAGCTTTTTTCAGCCGAGGGCGCCAACCCGTTGTTTGCCAATGATCCGGCCCGCGAGGTTGCTGTTCTGACGGCGTTGTCCGGCACCGGTATGGTGCCGCCGCTGGTCCAGACTGGTGAGTTTGAAGGCAGGAAGTGGCTGGGCTATGCGCATGTTAACGGCAGTCCATGGAGGCAGGACACCGGCCATGTGGCGCAGCTGTTGGGGCGATTGCATGATCTGGCGCCCCCGCCGGGCCTGCCTTTTGGCGTGAATGGCAGCGCGGCGCTGGAACAGCAAACCGTTGAAATTCTGAAAAACTGCCGCGATCGCAATCGGCTGGCGGCGCTCCGCCCGCTGGGCCGGATCCCGCCGCTGCCTCAGCTGGTGCTTATTCACGGCGATCCTGTGCCTGGCAACCTGCTGGCGCATGACGGCACTCTGACGCTGATTGATTGGCAATGCCCGCAAATCGGCGACCCGGCAGAGGATCTGGCTTTGTTCCTGTCGCCTGCGATGCAGCTGATGTACCGGGGCGCGCCACTGTCCAAGGCTGAAGAAGACGCCTTTCTGCGAGCCTATCCGGATCCGCGGATCGCGGGAAGGGCATTGGCGCTGAAGCCCTGGTTCCATTGGCGCATGGCAGCCTATTGCCAGTGGCGGGCCGAACGCGGCGGAACGCAGGACCAGCAGGCCTTGCGGCTGGAACGCTCGGCGCTTCAGTCCATCAGGCCCAGAACCGCATAGGCCGGCGGCATCAGCATCCGGCGGGCACGGCCAAAAGGAAAGCGTGACATTTTCTGCACTATGGGTGAGTAGGGCAGCGTCGGCCCACGCCCCTGTACAAGATCACTTAGCAGCCGTCCGGCATAACTGCCCATCGCCACACCATTGCCGTGATAGCACAGTCCCGCAAACATGCCGGGGCGCTCCGGTACCGGGCCAATGAAGGGGACAAGGTTGCGCGACAGGCAAACCATGCCTGACCAGAAATGAGTGGTTTCCACATCATGCCAGGCCGGGAATATCGCCTCAAAGTCCTGCCGCAGCTTACGGCGTATCCCCGCTTCGGCCCGGGGGGAGGCCAGCAGCCCGCCGCGCATTCCGAACAGGAACCGGTTGTCCGGCATCAGCCGGAAATAGTGCAGCAGATTGCGGGTGTCATAGGCCATCTGATGCGAAAACCAGCCCTGCGCGTCCAGTTCCGCCCGGGTCAGCGGCCGGGTCACCATAACAGTGGATTGCGCAGGCATGTAACGCCCTGCGAGCCAGCCCGGCAGGTCCTCCGAGGAATATCCATTGGTCGCGATAATGACTTTGGCTGCGCTTAGAATCCCTTGGTCAGTCTCTATTACATAACCCCTGCCTGCCTGCTGTACCGACTGCGCCGCGCTGCGCTGGTACAACCGGGCACCAGCATTCTGCGCGGCCTTGGCAAGCCCGAACAGGTATTTGCGCGGGTTAAGCGCAAAACCTACAGGTGTTGTCAACGCTGCATGAAAACGGCCATTCAGCCCCTTGCCGGCAAGCTGATCGCGGGTCAGGAAATCCGGTTCTCCTCCAGCCCGGCGGAGTTTCTCGGCTTCTGCCTGCAGGCGGCGCGCCGCCTTTTCTGTATGCGCCAACTGGGTTTCGCCATTTGAATGGGTGTCGGCATCGATACCATGGGACTGCAGCAGGCCGCGGACTAGATGCACCGCGGCCTCCTCGCCGGCGTGATACGTATCAGCCGCAGATTTGCCAAAGACCCGCCGCATCGTGCCGCCTGACAGCTTTGAACCGCCCAAACAGCAGAAGCCGCCATTGCGCCCCGACGCGCCCCAACCCGGCGTTTCTGCCTCCAGCACCGCAACGGACAGGCCGCTTTCTGCCAGATGCAGAGCGGCTGACATGCCGGTGAATCCGCCGCCGATGACAGCAACGTCGGCGGATTTCCCGCCCTGCAGCACCGGCCAGTCCGGTGCTGCAATGGTCTCGTCCCACCAGCAGTTCGTGCGGGGGCCGGGTCCGTAGGCGTAGCTGGAGAAAATCCTGCGCATCAGGCGCGCTCCGCAGCCTGTTCCTCTCGCTTCTGGCGGACCATCTGATGCTTGGTCACCAGCGAAGCAGTGATCACCCCCACGGTTACGATTGCGATCATGATTGTCGACAGCGCGTTGATCTCCGGGCTGACGCCCAGGCGCACGGCCGAGAAAATCTTGATCGGCAGGGTAGTTGCCGAGGGGCCGGAGGTGAATGAGGCAATCACCAGATCATCCAGCGACAGGGTGAAGGCCAAGAGCCAGCCGGAAATCACTGCGGGCGCGATGATTGGCAGGGTCACCAGCCGGAACGCTTCCGCCGGGGAGCAGCCCAAATCCAGCGCAGCTTCCTCCAGCGACCGGTCAAAAGTCACCAAACGTGACGACACCACTACCGAGACATAGCACATCGAGAATGTGGTATGGGCCAGCACGATTGTCAGCACGCCGCGGTCTAGCCCGATGCCGATGAACAGCAAGAGCAGCGACAGGCCGGTGATGACTTCGGGCATCACCAGCGGCGCATAGATCATCCCCGAGAACAGCGTCCGCCCCATGAACCGCCCGCCGCGCACCATCACATAGGCGGCGATGGTGCCCAGCACGGTGGCCATGGTGGAGGAGAAAACCGCCACCTTGATGGTGACCCAGGCGGCGTTCAGGAACGCCTCGTTCTGAAACAACTCGCCGTACCACTTGGTCGAGAACCCGGCCCAGACGGTGACCAGTTTGCTTTCGTTAAAGCTGAAGATGACCAGGATCACCATCGGGATGTAGAGGAAAGCAAAGCCAAGGGTCAGTGATACGGCGTTAAACCAGCTTAGGCGCTTCATTGGCCTGCCTCCTGCTGTTTCTGCTGGTTGCGCTGGAACAGCACAATCGGGATCACAAGTAGCAGCAGCAGAACCACCGCCACAGCTGAGGCCACCGGCCAGTCGCGGTTGGAGAAGAACTCCTCCCACAGAACCTTGCCGATCATCAGCGTGTCCGAGCCGCCCAGAAGCGAGGGAATGACGAATTCGCCCAGCACCGGGATAAAAACCAGAAAGCAGCCGGCAATGATGCCGGTCTTGGACAAGGGAATGGTCACCAGCCAGAACGCCGACAGACGCGAACAGCCGAGATCTTCGGCGGCTTCGATCAATGAGCCGTCCAGCCGTTCCAGCGCCGAATAAACCGGCAGGATCATGAAGGGCAGATAAGTGTAGACGATACCGATATAGACGGCGGAGTTGGTATTGAGGATTGTCAGCGGTTCGGAGATCACCCCGGTCCACATAAGGAACTGATTGAGAAACCCTTCGTTCGACAGGATCCCCATCCACGCATAGACGCGGATCAGAAACGACGTCCAGAACGGCAGGATCACCAGCATCATCAGGGTCGGCCGCCATTCCGCTGGCGCGCGCGCCATGGCATAGGCGATCGGGTACCCCGCCAGCAGGGTGAAAAAGGTTGAGATAAGCGCGATTTTCAGCGAGCTGAGATAGGCCTTCCAGTACAGGTCATCTTCGGTCAGCCAGATGAAATTTTCAAAATCGAGCGCCGCGATCAGGGCCCTGAGACCGTTTTCCGGATCAAATTTCGGTACATAGGGCGGGATCGAAACCGCGTAATCCGACAGGGAGATTTTAAAGACGATGGCAAAAGGCACCAGGAACAGCGCCAAGAGCCAGACATAAGGAATGGCGATCAGAACAAAGCGGCGCATCAGTCTGCCAGCAGAACGCCTGCCGTGGCGGTCCATGACAGCCAGACAGTGTCTTCCCAGGTAAAGGCGCGGCGGGCGATTCGGCGGGTGTTGGCGGTTTGGGCCTTGATCACCGCGCCGGTCGGCAGTTCCACATGGTAGGTGGAGATATTGCCCAGATAAGCGATATCCAGGATGCGGCCTTGAACGGCATTGTCCGCCTGTTCGGGTTTTTCGGCGCTGATCGCGACCTTCTCCGGCCGAATTGCCAGCTGACAATTCTGCCCATCGGACAGAGCATTGGGGGACTGCACGGTCAGCGGCGCATGGCCTTCGTGCCAGGACATCGCGTAGGTGTCGCTGCCAGTGAGTTTGGCCGTGCCTGCGATCAGGTTCACGTCGCCAATGAAATCAGCCACATAGACGGAATTCGGGGTTTCATAGATCCGGTCTGGCGTGGCCACCTGAATGATCTTGCCGTGATCCATCACCGCCACGCGGGAGGCGACTGTCATGGCCTCCTCCTGGTCGTGGGTCACGATCACAAAGGTGGTGCCGGTCTTCTCCTGAATATCCATCAGCTCAAACTGGGTTTCCTGACGCAATTTCTTGTCCAGCGCCCCCAGCGGCTCATCGAGCAGAAGAAGTTTCGGATGTTTCGCCAGCGACCGCGCCAAGGCGACCCTCTGCCGCTGGCCGCCGGAGATTTGATGCGGTTTGCGGCGGGCAAATTTCTCCAGGCGTGTCAGCCGCAGCATCTCGTCGACGCGGTCGTTGATGTCGTGCTTGGGCATTTTCTCGCGCTTCAGGCCAAAGGCGATGTTTTCCCAGACCGAAAGATGCGGGAACAGCGCGTAGGACTGGAACATCATGTTCACGGCGCGTTTGTTCGGCGGCACCGGCGCAATATCCTGCCCGGCCAGAAGGATGGTGCCCTCAGACGGGGTTTCAAACCCGGCCAGCATGCGCATCAGCGTGGTCTTGCCGCAGCCCGACGGGCCCAGCAGGGCATAGAACTCTTTTTCGTAGATGCCGATGGTCAAATCGTCGATGGCGGTGAAATCGCCATAACGTTTGGTGACGTTCTGAAAGTGGATCAAGGGCTTCGCCTCGGGATCATTCCAAGGTTCGAATACGGAAGCAGTCAAGCCGGGCCTCTTCTGCGAATGCTCGCACGGATGTATGGGTGGGGGCGCGCGCGGGACCGCCCAGGCGCGTCAGGAATTGCGGGGCGTCGGATGCGCCCCGCAAGTCAGGTCCAGCTGGTCAGGTGCCGGATTTGATTTTGGTCCACATGCGGGTGGCTTTGCGCTGCACTTTCGGCGGGTAGCCTTCCTTGATATACAGGTTCTTAACGGTCTCGGCGCCGGGATAGATTGCCGGATCGCCGATCACATCCTGTTCCAGGAACTCCTGGCTCGCCTTGTTGCCGTTGGCGTAATAGACATAGTTGGATGCCGCCGCCATGTTGTGCGCGTCCATGATGAAATTCAGGAATTTATGGGCACCTTCGGGGTTCGGGGCGTCGACCGGAATTGCCATCTGGTCGAACCACATCAGCGCGCCTTCCTTGGGAGCGTTGAATTCGATCTCAACGCCATTGTCCGCTTCGGCCGCACGGTCACGGGCCTGCAGAATGTCGCCGGACCAGCCGAAGGCCACGCAGATATCGCCATTTGCGAGCGCATTGATGTACTCGGAGCTGTGGAACTTGGTGATATGGGGCCGGACGCCCAGAAGCACCGGCTCGGCTTTAGCCACAACGTCCGGGTCCGCGCTGTTGGGATCTTCACCGATGTACTGCAAGGCCGCCGGGATCATTTCGTCCGGTGCGTCCAGGAAATGCACACCGCAGCGGGCCAATTTTTCCATGTTTTCCGGGTTGAAAACCAGTTCCAGAGAGTCGATCGGGGCATCTTCTCCCAGCACTTCCTTGACCTTGCTGACATTCACGCCGATGCCGGTGGTGCCCCACATGTAGTTGACTGAATAGGCGTTCCCGGGATCATAACGGGCGGTCCGCTCCTGGATCGCATCCCACAGGTTTTCCGAATTGGGCAGCTTGGAGAAGTCGAGCTGCTGGAAAGCGCCTGCCTGGATCTGGCGCGCCAGGAAGGAGCCGGTGGGCACCACCACATCGTAGCCTGAGCCGCCTGCCAGCATCTTGGTTTCCAGAACCTCGTTGCTGTCGAATACGTCATAGATCAGGTCGATGCCGGTTTCCTGCTCGAACTTTTCCAGCAGGCTCTCATCAATGTAGTCCGACCAATTGTAGACGCGCACCTCCTCCGCAGTAGCGGCGGCGGCCGTGCCAAGGGCAACGACGGCGGTCATGGTCATCGTTTTCAGTGTCATGAATTTCTCCCTGTGCATGCCGGCTTCCGGGTCCGGCTGTGGAAGGATTTGATCAAGTTTTGTCGCGTTCGGCAAGACTCTTTGTGTTTTCACTTGGCTCAGGATGGTGCAAGCTGGCCGAAATTGAGGAGGAAAACACCAGGTGACTGAGACCACTTCACCACCCGTTGCTGCACAAGACAGCCCGGCAAAACTGCCCGCGCATGAGATCGTTTATCAGACGCTCAGGTCGCAGATTCTGTTCGGCGAACTGGTGCCCGGCCAAGCGGTGACAATCCAGGGGCTGGTGGAGACGCTGGGGGCCGGCATGACACCGGTCCGCGAGGCAATCCGGCGGTTGATTTCGGACGGGGCGCTGGTGTTCCAGGGCAACCGCCGCGTTTCGGTGCCCTTGTTGGGCCCAGGTGATCTAGAAGAACTTATTTTTGCAAGAAAAACAATAGAATGCGAGCTTGCGCGCCGTGCAACACTGCGCGTTTCCACAGCGCATATCGAGCAGCTGGTTATCATCGACAATGCGCTGGACAAGGCCATATCGACAGGTGATGTGGCGGGGTACCTGGTCCAAAACTACAGCTTTCACACCGAGCTTTATTCCCATGCGGATGCGCCCATTCTCAGCGACATTGCGGATCGGCTGTGGCTGCGCTTCGGCCCCTCGCTGCGGGTGGTCAGCGGGCGGCTCGGCACTCAGAGCTTCCCCGACCGTCACAAGGATATCCTGGAGGCACTGCGGCGGCAGGACCCGGAAATGGCTGCTTTGGCGATGGAGCGGGACGTCTTCGAGGGTATGGAGCATGTGGTTCAGGGGCTGCAGGCCGCGAACTGATTCGATTGACACCTGAGAATTTGATCATATTCTTGTGCCAATCAGTCATTCTCAGGAGCGAGTCCCATGACCGTTATCACCAACCACATGCCAACGGCCGAGTTGCAGGCGCTGGACGCTGCCCATCACATGCACCCGTTCACCGCCAATGGCGAGCTGTCGCAGAAGGGTGCGCGCATAATTACCCGCGCCGACGGCGTGCATCTGACCGACAGCGAGGGGAACCGGATCCTTGATGCAATGGCGGGCCTGTGGTGCGTCAACATCGGCTATGGCCGGGATGAACTGGCCGAGGTGGCCGCGCGCCAGATGCGCGAGCTGCCGTACTACAACACCTTCTTTCAGACCACGCATGTTCCGGCCATCGCCCTGGCCGCCAAGATTGCCGAGCTGGCACCGGGTGATCTGAACAATGTGTTCTTTGCCGGTTCCGGCTCCGAGGCCAATGACACCAACATCCGCATGGTACGCCATTACTGGGCGCTGAAAGGCAAGCCCGCGAAAACTGTCATTATCAGCCGGAAGAACGCCTATCACGGCTCCTCGGTCGGCAGCGGCTCGTTGGGCGGGATGAGCGGAATGCACGCCCAGGGCGGGTTGCCGATCCCGGACATCCACCACATCAACCAGCCGCATTGGTGGTCCGAAGGCGGCGACATGCCGCCGGAGGATTTCGGCCTCCAGCGCGCGCGCGAGTTGGAAGAGGCAATCCTGGAATTTGGCGAAGACCGCATTGCCGCCTTTATTGCGGAGCCGGTGCAGGGGGCGGGCGGGGTGATCGTGCCGCCGGACAGCTACTGGCCGGAAATCCAGCGTATATGCGACAAGTATGAAATCCTGCTGATTGCTGATGAAGTCATCTGCGGGTTCGGGCGCACCGGCAACTGGTTTGGCAGCGAGACCCTGAACATCCGTCCTGACATCATGACCATCGCCAAGGGGCTCAGCTCGGGCTACGCGCCGATCGGCGGTTCGATTGTCAGCGACGAGGTCGCCTCGGTGATTGCCGGGGATGAATTCAACCACGGCTACACCTATTCCGGCCATCCGGTGGCGGCGGCTGTTGCGCTGGAGAACCTGCGCATCATGGAAGAGGAGAACATTCTCGGCCATGTGCGCGATGTCGCCGCGCCGTACTTGAAAGAAAAATGGGAAGCGCTGGCGGATCATCCGCTGGTGGGAGAGGCCCGGATCGCCGGCATGATGGGATCCATTGCACTGACGCCGAACAAGGAGACCCGCGCGGTCTTTGCCGCGGAGGCGGGCACGGTTGGTTATATCTGCCGCGAGCGCTGCTTTGCCAACAACCTGGTGATGCGTCACGTCGGGGACCGGATGATCATTTCGCCGCCGCTTGTGATCACTCCTGCGGAAATCGACGTGATGATCGAACGCGCCTCCAAATCCCTGGATGAGTGTTATGCCGAGCTGAAGAAGCAAGACTTGTTGCACAGCGCCTGATTCTTCTCCCGGGCAGCGCAACAGTGCTGTTCCCGTCAGCGACTCATCCCAGCCCGGCAACATTGTTGCCGGGCTGTTTTTTCGGTGGAGAGGATGAAAGTGTCGTTTTCAGGATGTCGCCTTGCAGGAGGTGTCGCAATATGCCCAAGCGACGTCGCAAAAAGTCCGATGCTGCCGGCCGGAACGGGTCTAGGCTTCCCTAAGGATGCTCATTTCCTTTTGGGGAGCGGCCGAAGCAGGAACTTCGCACTCTCGCCAAGGAAAGAATATTTTTTCATACCTAGCGCTTGGTGGCTTTGGTGTGTTTAACTTCGAATAAGCGCAGAGAAAATCTGCCAGAATGACAAAACTACGGGGAGCCTGCTTTGGCTGATGCGTCAAACGTCGATGCGTTCGTTGAATTCGAACGCGTCCAAAAGAGCTATGACGGCGAAAATCTCGTTGTCAAAGACCTCAACCTCACAATGCCCAGGGGCGAGTTTCTGACTATGCTCGGCCCGTCCGGTTCGGGCAAAACCACCTGCCTGATGATGCTGGCAGGATTTGAAACCGCCACCCATGGCGACATTCGCCTTGGCGGAACGTCGATCAACAACATCCCGCCGCACAAGCGTGGCATCGGTATGGTGTTCCAGAACTATGCGCTGTTTCCGCATATGACGATTGCGGAAAACCTGTCGTTCCCGCTGGAAGTCCGCAAAATGGGCAAGTCCGAGCGTGAAGCCAAGGTGAAGCGGGCGCTGGACATGGTTGAAATGGGCGCCTTTGGCGGCCGCCGCCCGTCGCAGTTGTCTGGCGGCCAGCAGCAGCGGGTCGCCCTGGCCCGCGCGCTGGTGTTTGAACCGGAACTGGTTCTGATGGACGAGCCGCTGGGCGCGCTTGATAAGCAGCTGCGCGAAAAGATGCAGTTCGAAATCACCCATCTGGCGCACAGCCTGGGGATTACTGTGGTCTACGTGACCCACGACCAGACTGAAGCGCTGACGATGTCGGACCGTGTCGCTGTGTTTGACGATGGCCGGATCCAGCAGATTGCTCCGCCGGACCAGCTGTATGAAAGCCCGGAAAACAGCTTTGTTGCCCAGTTCATCGGTGAAAACAACACGCTGGAAGGCACCGTCAAGGAAATCAACAACGGTATCGCCCTGGTGCAGCTTGACGATGGCGGACTGATTGACTGCAAGCCGGTCAACGTGTCCCGCCCCGGCGAGCGCACCCGTGTGTCGATCCGCCCCGAACGGGTGGAATACAACAAGGAACGCCTGCAGGAAGGTGTTCATACGCTTAAGGCGGAAGTTCTGGAGTTCATCTATATGGGCGACATCTTCCGCACCCGTCTGCGGGTGGCCGGCAATGATGAGTTCATCATCAAAACCCGGAATGCCCCGGACCAAGTCCGTCTTCAGCCCGGTCAGCAGATTGAAATCGGCTGGCTGCCGGAAGACTGCCGCGCGCTGGACGCCTGATCCGCACGCGCAAAACCCCCGGCGGACGAATGACCGGGGGATTCTCACGTCTGTGAATTTCAACAAGGAGAGACACTCTATGAAAATCAGCAAACTGTCTGCACTGGCGGTGACCACTGCGCTTTGCGCCCCTTCGGCCTTTGCCGAAGAAATGGCCAATGAGCTGACACTGGTATCCTGGGGCGGTGCCTATCAGGCCAGCCAGCAGAAAGCCTATGTGGAACCCTATCTGGCCCAAAATCCCGGCGTTAAGGTGATCTGGGACGAAAGCTCTGCTGAGGCTGTGGCCAAGATCCGCGCCATGAACGAAGCCGGCAATGTGACCTGGGACCTGGTAGACGCTGTGGCCTCCGACTCGATGCGCTTGTGCGATGAAGGCCTGGCCGAAGAAATCAACCATGACGAAGATTTGGCCGCCGCGCCCGATGGCACCCCGGCCTCCGAAGACTTCGGCGATCTGATCGTCAGCGACTGCTTTGTGCCGCAGATCGTCTATTCGACCACATTCGGCTACCGCACCGATCTGATCGACAAGCCGGAAACTGTCTGCGCCATCTTCGATACCGAAAAGTATCCGGGCAAGCGCTCGCTGCAGAAACGCCCGATCGACAACTTGGAATGGGCGCTCTATTGCGACGGCGTGGCGAAGGATGAAATCTACGATGTTCTCGGCACCGACGAAGGTGTGGAGCGTGCGCTGGCCAAACTCGGCAGCATCAAGGATCAGGTCGTCTGGTGGACTGCCGGCGCGGAAACCCCGCAGCTGCTGGCGGACGGCGAAGTGGTGATGGGCTCGACCTACAACGGCCGTCTGTTCTCGGCAATTGCCGAACAGGACCAGCCGATCGGTATGCTCTGGGACATGCAGTCCTTTGATCTGGATGGCTGGGTCGTTCCGGCCGGTCTGCCTGCAGACCGCAAGGCGCGCGTGATGGACTTCCTGAAGTTTGCGACCGACACTCAGCGTCTGGCTGATCAGGCCGCTTACATCTCCTATGGCCCGGCCCGTGCATCCTCGGCACCGCTGGTTGGCAAGCACGCTGAACTGGGCATCGATATGGCCCCGCATATGCCGACTGACCCGGCTAATGCAGGCAACGTGCATGTCTATGACTACGAATGGTGGGCAGACAACCGCGATGACCTGAACGCAAAGTTCCAGGCATGGCTGGCTAAGTAATCTGACCGACACCTGATGCTGCGGGGGGCCTGACTTGACCGGGCCCCCCGCCCACAAAAAAATAAGACCCGACGGGAACCCAATGAGTGATATTACCCAATCCGGCCCGGTGCTGGCCGCCGACGGCAGGCCGCTCAAGCGCAGTCTGGCGCGTGCACTGCGCATGCAGAAGCTGCGCGCACTGCTGCTGATCGCGCCGCTCTTGCTGTTCATCCTAGTGACATTCATCCTCCCGGTGGCGGACATGCTGTTCCGGTCGGTAGAGAACCGGATTGTCCAGGATACATTACCACGCACGGTTGAGGTACTGGCTGACTGGGACCCTGCATCGGGTCAACTGCCGGAGGAGGCAGCTTTTGCCGCTTTGGCCGCCGACCTTAAAGACGCGGCTAATGTGAAAACCCACACCAAAGTTGCCAAGCGTCTTAACTATGAAAACCCGGGTCTCTCATCTGTATTCCGCAAGTCCGGCCGCAAGGTCAAGAATTGGGATATCGCAAACGACGGCCCCTTCCGCGAAAAACTGATCGATCTCAACGACGGCTGGGGCGATGTCGAGCTTTGGCGGACGATCAAGACTTATTCCAGCAGCTTCACGTCCGGCTACTTCCTGAACGCCGTCGATATGCGGCTGGGGGCTGATGGCCCCGAGATCCGGCCGGAAAATGAACGGATCTACAATACCATGCTGATCCGGACCATGCGGATGTCTCTGATCATCACCTTCAGCTGCATCCTTTTGGGGTATCCGGTTGCCTGGATCCTGGCGAACCTGCCGGCCCGAAAGGCAAACCTGCTGATGATCCTGGTGCTGCTGCCGTTCTGGACATCGCTTCTGGTGCGGACCTCTGCGTGGAAAATCCTGTTGCAGCAGCAGGGGGTTATCAACGATACACTGGTCTGGATCGGGCTTGTGGATGACGCCAACCGATTGGTTCTCATCAACAACGAGCTGGGCACCATTATTGCGATGACCCATATCCTGCTGCCCTTCATGATCCTGCCGATGTACTCGGTGATGCAGACCATCAACCCGACATATCTCCGCGCCGCCAAATCCTTGGGGGCCACGGACTGGACGGCGTTCTGGCGCGTCTACTTTCCGCAAACCGTGCCGGGAATCGGCGCCGGGTCGATCCTCGTCTTCATCCTGGCTGTGGGCTACTACATCACCCCGGCCCTGGTTGGCGGCACCAAGGGCACCTTTATCTCGAACCTTATCGCCTACCACATCTCGACTTCGGGCAACTGGGGTTTGGGCGCGGCACTGGGCGCAATCCTTCTGGCGGTGGTTCTGGCCCTTTACTGGGTCTACGACAAGATCGTCGGCATCGACAACGTGAAGCTGGGGTAACGGACATGAGTGCACTTCCTCCTTATGCAACCACCGGCCAGCGTGCTTGGTACTATTCCTTCCGGGTCATCTGCGGATTGGTGTTCTTCTTTCTGATCGCGCCGATCGTGGTGATCATTCCGCTCAGCTTCAACGCGCAGGACTTCTTCACCTTCACGCCTGAAATGCTGCGGCTGGATCCCGAAGGATACTCGCTGAAGCACTACCGCGACTTCTTCAGCAATGACTCCTGGCAGTCCGCGATGTGGAACTCGCTGAAGATCGCGCCGATGGCGACTATTGTTTCGGTGACCTTCGGAACATTGGCAGCGATCGGACTCAGCCAGCCGCATGTCCCCTTCCGCCGGGCGATCATGGCGATTCTGATCTCGCCAATGATTGTGCCGCTGATCATCTCTGCAGCCGGCATGTACTTCTTCTACAGCCGTATTGGCTTGCAGGGCACATACATCGGCGTGGTGCTGGCACATGCGGCGCTGGGCATCCCCTTCGTGATCATCACGGTGACAGCAACCTTGGTCGGCTTTGACCGGTCGCTCACCCGGGCTGCGGCCAACATGGGCGCGGATCCGGTCACCACCTTCTTCAGGGTGCAGATGCCGCTGATCCTGCCCGGGGTGATTTCGGGCGGCCTGTTTGCCTTCATCACCTCTTTTGACGAGGTCGTCGTCGTGCTCTTTGTTGGTTCTGCCGGGCAGAAGACGTTGCCTTGGCAGATGTTCATCGGCTTGCGGGAGCAGATTTCGCCAACCATTCTGGCTGTGGCGACGCTGCTGGTGGCGATCTCCATCATGCTGCTGGCTACGGTGGAAATGCTGCGCCGCCGCTCAGAGCGTTTGCGCGGCATGTCGCCCAGCTGATCAATCCGCAGAAAACTAAATAAAAAAGGCCCCGATCCGGGGCCTTTTTTCTTTCCGGGAATACTCCAGGGGTGATTTGGCCGTAAGGCCAAAGTGGCGGGGCGGCCGCCTCAAAACGTTGTCACCGCAGCTTTTGCAACAGCTGCAGGGACGCATAGCCGTCCGGGGTCAATCCTTTGGCAACCTGAAAGGCGCGCACGGCGCCGATGGTCTTTGGTCCGATTTTGCCATCAATGCCATCAGTGTCGAAACCCGCCTGGGTCAGCCGCTGCTGCATTTCTTCCCGCTCGGACAGGGTCAGAGCCCGGTCGCCGCGCGGCCAGCTGCCGTGGATCGGAGCGCCGCCCTTGATCCGGTCCGCCAGGTGACCGACACCGATCACATAGGCATCCGCCGTGTTGTAGCGTTCCAGAACGGCGAAATTTCCAAAGATCATAAAGGCAGCCCCGGCACTGCCGGCGGGCAGCAGGATCGCTGCGGGACCATGATCTGCCACCGGGCGCCCGTCCAGTCCCTTGATGCCAAGCGCGGCCCACTCCGAAGGCGGCTTCTCGATTTCCCGATCCGCCAGTGTGTAGTCAAATCCTTCGGGCAGGGAGACTTCCACACCCCAGGGCTGCCCCTTCACCCAGCCGAACTTCTTAAGATAAGCCGCGGTTGAGGCCAGCGCATCAGCCGGGTTGTCCGACCAGATATCGCGCTTGCCATCGCCGGTGAAATCCACGGCGTAATCCAGGTAGGACGTCGGGATGAACTGGGTGTGCCCCATGGCGCCGGCCCAGCTGCCGGTCATCTTGCGGGCGGCGACATCGCCGGCCTGCAGGATCTTCAGCGCCGCGACCAGCTGGCCCTCGAAGAATGCCCCGCGCCGCCCGTCGAAGGCCAGCGTCGCCAGGGACCGAACCACATCCATCTTGCCACGGAACGTGCCATAGCTGCTTTCCAGCCCCCAGATCGCCACCACGATCTCTTTTTCGACGCCATATGCCGATTCGATCTGATCCAGCCGGGCACGCTGTGCCTGCATCGCCGCCTTGCCGTTTTTAACCCGCAGGTCCGAGACGGCGCTGTCCAGGTAGTCCCAGATCGTCTTGGTGAACTCCGACTGGTTGCGGTCGCGGCGGATTACCTCAGCATCATAGCTGACCCCGGAAAACGCACTGTCCAGCACCGGCGCGCTGACCCCCTGCGAAATTGCCCGGTCACGGAACGCCTTGATCCAGCCTTGAAAGTTCAGGTCCGCAGCGGCAAGCTCCGGCTCCAGGGGGGGAGGAACCGCTGGCCTTGCTGCGGGTCTCAGGGCAGTGGCCACAGCCAATTGAATGCCTTCACCTTGCCCCCCATGATCAAAAAGCACAGGACGCTGGGCGGGTCTCAGGGAACTGTCCGGTGCGGCTTCTGCCGCCATTGCGCCGCCTGCTACCAGGGACGCTGCAAGCCATCTGCGCATGATGCACCTCATTATCACTGCTCCCTTTCAGTCTAACCGAGGTGCGGTTCTGGTAAAGAGGTCAGTCCTTGCATGTGCGGCGGGCCGCCTGCCGGTGTTCGTGGCGGAACTGCTCCAGCGCGTCCCGCAGCATCGGCACCCGGTGCGGACGGAAGCTTTGCTCTGTGATCTGCAACCCCTGCATTCGGTCCAGCCGGAACACACGGATGGCTTCACGCAGGCAGCACCAGGCAATCAGCACGGTTGAGCGGTCGAAATAGACGACACTCAGCGGTTTTACCTGCCGCTCGGTCACCGCGCCATGCCCGTCAGTATAGCCAAAGCGCACCTCCACCTCGTCCCAGGTGGCCTGGCGCAACTCCTGCGCTGAAATTGCGGGCGGGATAGGCCGGTCAAACCGGTAGGGTGCCAGCACCGCGTGGCGCAACCGGTGCGCCTGCCGCTGCGGCAGCCGCGCCTGCAGCTTGCGCAGCGCTTCCGAAGCCGCGGTGGCCAGTTCCGGATCGCCGATCTGCTCGACTTCGCGCAGGCCCAGCACCAGCGCTTCCAGTTCCGTATCGCGAAACCCCATCGGCGGCAGGGCGTTGTCCTCGATCAGGGTGAACCCATAGCCCGCGGCGCCATCAATCACCGCGCCCATTTCGCGCAGGGTGGCAATATCACGATGGATGCTGCGGGCGGATACCCCTAATTCACCGCCCAGCCGCGCCGCGGTATGCGGGCCGGGGCCCAGGCGCAGGGCCTGCATCAGCTGAAAGAGTCGATGGGTACGGGACATGTGTGATCATTCTATGGACTAGTGACATTAATTGTCATCAGCAAGGTTTAGAGAAAGGCCTTATAAACGCAACGAACAGGTTTTCAGCAATGCTTTCCCTCCTCACATTCCCGACCGGCTTCGGTTTGTTCAGCATCAGCCCTTTCTGCATTAAGTCCGCGATGATGCTGGAACTGTCCGGACAGCCATGGCAGCGCAGCGACCTCCTCGATCCCACTGAAATGCCACACCGGAAACTGCCGGTACTGGAAACCCCGGAAGGCCAAATTGCCGACAGCGACGGCATCCGCGACTGGCTGGAAGCGCAGGGTGCCGATTTCGACACAGGGCTGGATGCGGCGTCCTGCGCCCAGGCGCGCGCTTGGGTGCGGCTGGCAGAATATCATCTGGGCCTGCATCTGCTGCAGATGCGTTGGAACGACGACACAGTCTGGCCGGAAGTGCGTGATCAGATCTTCCAGTCGGTTCCCGAACCCATGCGGGAAGAGATTAGCGCCCCGATCAGAAAAGGAGTCCAGGACGGGCTGCACTGGCAGGGCGTCGCCCGGTTTAGCAATGCGGAGCGGTTGCGCCGACTTGAACAGGATCTGAAGGCCATCGCCGCGCTTGCCGCCAGACGCGGATTTCTGATGAGCGGCAAGATCACCTCGGCAGATTTAAGCGTAGCGCCGTTTCTGATCTCCATGCTGCACACCTCTGAGGCTTCGGCGGTCAGCAAACGCTTGCGAGAGGACAAGGTTCTGTGCGCCTATTTGAGCCGTGTGTTCGAAATGGTGCCCTTGCCATGAAACCTGCCTATTCCTCCCCGGAGATTGAGGCCGCGTTTGCGGTCTTTGACCCGCTTGCGCGGGAGGGGCTGCTGCGGCTCCGGCAACTGATATTTAGAACAGCCGCCGAAACACCAGAAGCCGGGCGGGTGGAAGAAGTTCTGCGCTGGGGGCAGCCATCCTTCATAACGCCAGAAACCAAGACGGGTTCCGCCATCAGGCTGGGGGTTCCGAAGGGCGCGCGTTTTGCGCTGTTTGTGCATTGCCAAAGCCGGCTGATCCCGGAGTTTGCCGCGGTCTTCCCGGCCTGGGACCGGTTTGAGGGCACCCGTGCAGTTCTGTTCGATGATCCTGCCGAGGTCGAACCCATTCGTCATGGCTGGCTGATTAAGCGCGCTTTGACGTACCGTATCCGGCCGCCGCTGGAGGTGCCGGCCTGACACAATGCCCGGCTGTCCCCGCGGGGACAGCTGCTTATTCCCGCCGCTTGCGCTCTACCTTGCGTTTGACTTTGGCGGCCTTGTGCTTGGATTTTGCTGCTTTGCGCTTCACGGTCCGGCCTGCCGGGCTGCGCCGTCCGCCTTTACGGGATCCGCCGCCTTTGGGCAGTTCCAGGTTTTCGATCGCAAGCAGCTCCAGCTCCAGCCCGCCGGTCACCGGGGCCGCCTGAACCAGCCGCACGGTTACCCGCTGGCCGATGGCCAGGGTCATGCCGGTATCGGCCCCCATCAGCGTGCCGGCCTGGGCGTCGAAATGGAAGAACTCCCGCCCGATCGAGCGGACCGGAACCAGACCATCGGCGCCGGTCTCGTCCAGTTTCACAAAGGCCCCGAAGCGGGCAATGCCGCTGATCCGCCCCTCGAATTCACTCCCCACGCGTTCACTGAGATATGAGGCCAGATAACGGTCCGTGGTATCGCGTTCCGCAATCATCGACCGCCGCTCGGTGTCGGAGATGTGGGTGGCGGTCTCCTCCAGCCGTTCGATCTGGGCCGCATCCAGCCCATCGTCGCCCCAGCCGTGCGAGGAGACCAGCGAGCGGTGCACGATCAGGTCAGCATAGCGCCGGATCGGCGAGGTGAAATGCGCGTAGTTCTTGAGTGCCAGGCCGAAATGGCCAAAGTTTTCCGGGTTGTAATAGGCCTGCTGCATCGACCGAAGTGTGGAAATGTTGATCAGCTCCGCCTCATCGGTTCCCGCCGCGTGGTTCAGCAGCGCGTTCAGATGCCGGGTCTGCAGCACTTGGCCCTTGGCCAGGTTCAACCCCGCCGCGCGGGCGGTTTCACGCAGTGCTTCCAGCTTTTCCTGTGCCGGTTCTTCATGCACCCGGAACAGCAGCGGCGAGCGTTTCTTGATCAGAGTCTCTGCCGCGGCGACATTGGCGAGGATCATGAACTCCTCGATCAGCTTGTGCGCATCCAGCCGGTCGCGGAAGGCAACCGAGGTTACAGTGCCGGCGTCATCCAGTATGATTTTGCGTTCCGGCAGGTCCAGGTCCAGCGGCTCACGCACGGCTCTTGCCCTTTTTAGAGCCTCATACGCAGCATAGAGCGGCTTGATCACATCTTCCAGTAAGGGCGCGGTTTTTTCATTTGCATTGCCGTCCTGCGCGTCTTGCACCTCGGCGTAATGCAGCGAGGCGGCCGAGCGCATCAGCCCGCGCACAAACCGGTGCCCGATCTTGTTGCCCTCGGTGTCCACCTGCATACGCACCGCGATACAGGCACGCGGTACCCCTTCATGCAGTGAGCAGAGGTCGCCTGACAGCCGATCCGGCAGCATCGGCACAACCCGGTCCGGAAAATAGCTTGAGTTGCCGCGTTTGCGGGCTTCGCGGTCCAGTGCAGAGCCGGGACGCACATAAGCGGCCACATCGGCAATCGCCACCCAGATCACATGGCCGCCCGGGTTTTCCGGGTCGTCGTCGGCATGGGCATAGCAGGCGTCGTCATGGTCGCGGGCATCCGCCGGGTCGATGGTGACCAAGGGCAGTTCGCGCAGGTCTTCGCGGCCTTTGAGGCCCATCGGCTTGGCTGCATCAGCCTCGGCCATGACCGGATCGGGGAAATGGTCAGGGATACCATGCTGGTGAATGGCAATCAGCGACACCGCCTTTGGTGCTGCCGGGTCGCCCAGCCGTTCCACGATCCGTGCGCGCGGCAGACCCATGCGGCCCTTGGGACCAGCCTGTTCGGCTTCGACCAGCTCGCCGTCCTTGGCGCCTTTGATGGCGTCCGGTGCCACCATCCATTCGCTGGACGCGGCCTTGTCGATCGGTACAATCCGCCCGCCTTCGGAGCCTGCGCGGAAGATGCCCAGCACCCGTTTCGGGTTGCTGCCGATGCGGCGGATCAGCCGGGCTTCGTAGTTGTGGTCCTGATCCGGCACCTGCTGCAGCTTGACCAGGATCTTGTCGCCTTCACCCAGAGCCGGATCCGAGGCGCGGGGGAGGATCAGAATGATTGGCTCCACGCCCTCGCCATGCCATTCCAGGGGGCGCCCGTAGAGATCGCCATCCGCGTCCGGTGCCTTGACCTGCAGCACGGTCACAGGCGGCAGCTGGTCCGGGTCGCGGTAGGTCTTCTTGCGCTTTTGCAAGTGGCCCTCGGCCTCCAGCTCCTTGAGGATGCGCTTGAGGTCGATGCGGTCGGCGCCCTTGATGCCAAAGGCCTTGGCGATGTCGCGCTTGGAGGTATGGGTCGGGTTGGCGGAGATCCAGTCGAGGATTTCGGCCTTGGAGGGAATACGGCTCATGTGTTCCGCCCTAGCACGGCGGGCGGGCGGCGTCATGGTGAAAAGCGTGCCGTCAGCGCTGCGGCAGATCCGCGGCCGTGTCGACGTCGCGCAGGGTATCGGTCAGCGCGATGCGCCAGCCGGGCAGGGTTTGCAACGTGTCTGCCAGCGCGTGTTCGCTGGACCAGCGGGTGTTTTCGAACAGTCTGTGCGGCAGTCGGGCAGGATGTTTTGCACCAACCAGCCAGTAGCCTCCGTCGTCCGCGGGGCCAAAGGCGGCGTCGTGACCGCCAAGGGCCGTGAAGGCCCGGGCGATGTGGGCGCGGGTGATGCCGGGGATGTCGGCGCCAATCAGGCAGGCAGGGCCGGGGACAGATTGCAGCATCCGTTTCATCCGCTGTCCCAGGTCGCCGCCGCCTTGCGGCAAGCGGGGCAGATCAGCAGGCCAGACCTTTGAATTCACCGCGATGTCGGGAGCTGCCGCCAGCACAATCTGCCAGCGCGGATCGCGTAATCGCCGCATCAGCCGGGCGGATTGGTGGCGGAACCACCAGGTTGCCGGGATCACGCCGATGTCCCGGGCCAGCCGGGTTTTCACCCGGCCAGGCCGTGGTTCCTTAACCATGATGATCAGGGTGCGTTTCACGTGAAATCAAGCACCATGTCCCGGTGATCGATGCCGGCATCGTCATAGACCGGACCGAAGGCGGTGAAGCCGAGCTTCTCGTAAAACCCGATGGCATGGAGCTGCGCGCCCAGTTTGGCTTTGGCAGTGCGGGGGCGGGCCTGAGCCGTTTCAACCGCCGCCTCGATCAGCTTGGCACCGAGGCCGGTGCCGCGGGTGGACGGCAGCACGCAGACCCGGCCGATCTTGGCAGTGTCACCGTTGAAGACAATCCGCGCGGCCCCAACGGGGATGCCGTCCTGAACCGCCAGCAGATGCGTCGCAGCGTCATCCAGCGCGTCCTGTTCCATGTCCGCCGGCACGCCTTGCTCCACCACGAACACCTGGTGGCGCAGGGAAAAGCAGGTTTCAAGATCGTCCGTGACAGCGATGTTCAGGTTCATGCAAAATAATCCTGCAGGATCCGGGTGTAGATAGATTTCAGCTGGTGGATCTGGGCCACTTCCACCCGTTCATCCACCTGATGCATGGTTTTGCCGACCAGGCCGAATTCCACCACCGGGCAGTGATTCTTGACGAAGCGCGCATCGGAGGTGCCGCCGGTGGTCGACAGTTCGGGCTTGCGGCCGGTTTCCGCCTCGACCGATGCTGAAACCAGATCTGACAGCGCTCCTGGCGGGGTGATAAAGCTTTCGCCGGAGACCTGCACATCGATCCCGATTTCAACGCCGAACTCCGCCGCCACTTTGCCAGCCTCGCCTTGCAGCCACTCTGTCAGGCTGGCGCCGCTGTGGGAGTCATTGAAACGGATGTTGACGGTTGAGGCCGCCTGCGTCGGGATCACGTTGGTGGCCGGGTTGCCGGTGTCAATGGTAACGACCGCCAGCGTCGAGGCATCAAAATGATCGGTGCCCTGGTCCAGTTTATGGCTGGCCAGCCGATCCATCAGCCGCACCATCGCGTTCAGCGGGTTGTTGGCCCGGTGCGGGTAGGCCGAATGCCCCTGCACTCCAGTCACCGTGAACCAGGCGGTCAGCGAACCGCGGCGGCCGATCTTGATCATTTCACCCATCTCGTCGGGACAAGTAGGTTCACCCACCAGGCAGACGGACATCTGTTCACCCGTGCGCTCCATGTAGTCCAGCAGCGCGGTGGTGCCGTCCACAGCATCGCCTTCCTCGTCGCCGGTGATGGTCAGGATGATGGCGCCGTCCGGAGGGGTGTCCTTCACAAAATCAATGGCGGCGGCGGCGAAAGCGGCAACCCCCGATTTCATGTCGGTGGATCCGCGCCCGTACATAAACCCGTCTTTTTCTTCGGCGCCGAAGGGCGGCATGGTCCAGGCAGCCTTATCCCCCAGCGGCACGACATCAGTATGGCCGTTGAAGCCGAAGGTTTTGGCGTGGCCTTTGGCACCCCAGCGGGCAAACAGGTTGCTGACATTGCCGCGGTCTGTCCGGGTGCACTGAAAACCAGCTTCGCTCAGCAGTTTCTCCAGCAGCACCAGCGCGCCGCCTTCTTCGGGCGTCACTGACGGGCAGCGGATCAAATCGGCGGTCAGGCGGGCGGGATCGGTTTGCGGCATGGACGGGCTCCTCACTTTCCGGTTGGCACAGGCCTAGCGTGGAACGGGGCGCGGTGCAATTCACAGAGCGTTTAGAAAATGTGGCGCAAAAGCAGCGGTTTCACGGATGATCGCGCACACGCCCTGCCGGCACCTCCAGTAGTGTTGATAACCTGTTAATCGCAATTGACCCGAGGCAAGGTATTCCGAGAGCAGCACCACCGTAACAGCGGGGCGCGCAATTGACTGGCGGCGGAACTGCTGGCCAGGCAGCAGGCCAGCCTGTCTGCGGGGTGGCTTGCCCGGAATGCGGGAGCAGCCGGAACTATGGTCAAGGCACGCGAGCTTACTTATCAGACCAACGCCACTGCAGAGCAGATGCGTAGACCATATTCGGGGACGGGGCCACTGTTGCCGGCGCTTGCTATTCGGGGTGGAGCCAGTCCTCGGCGATCTATTCAAAGGGGGACGCCCGGGCACCCGGCGCCACGCCCAGCGAAACCGGCGTGATCCTGTCCACCGGGCGGCCAGTCACTTCACCCGCTCCGGTGGCGACCCCAATCGCTCCACTCAGACGTCGGCCGATACGCCCGGCGAAAACAACAATCCCGACTTCAATGCAGCTGCCGGCACCAATACCTAGGATGCCTCCTACCTGGATGTGAGCTTCATTCCCGATCCGGACCTGATGACGATGCAATTCGACTTGTCCTCCGAGGAATTCCCGGATTTCCAGAATTCGGTTTATCAGGGCGTGGTCGCGGTCTGGGTCAACGGCGAGCAGGTTCTGATGGCGGCCGGGAACGGCCAGGCCAATCCCAGCAATATCAGTTCCTCTATCAACGAGAATCTGTATCTCGACAATGCCGGCGACGATTTCAACACCGAGATGGACCGGCCTACTCTGACCATGACGCTGGCGCTGCGCGTCAACCCCGGTGAGCTGAACGACACCCGCATCGGCATCGCCGATGTGGGTGACAGCCGCCACGACAGCAACCTGCTGATCGCCGCAGACACGGTGCAGACCGATCTGGTGGCAATGACCGGCGATGTCTATGGGGCGCCGGACAGCAGCAAGACCATCGATGGGCTGGCCAATGATGTGAACAAGTCCGGGGCACCCTGACGGTCACCCATATTAACGGAACCGAGGTGGAGGCCGGGTCAGTGGTGACGCTCAACAGCGGGCAGGAAGTGCAGCTGAATGCAGATGGCACGCTGACCCTGGCGGGGAACGGCGATGTCGAGGATTTCGTCTTTACCAATCAGGTAAGCAATGGCGTCAATTCCGACACGGCTTTGTCAACGCCAGCTCGATCCCCTGTTTTGTGGCGGGTACCCGGATCCGGCCCCCCTATGGCGAGGTGCCGTTGGAAGATCTGGCGCCTGGCGATCTGGTGGAAACCCGTGACGGCGGAAAGTGGTTTTGCACCGATTCGCATTGCCGCGGATAGGTTTGGCCGGCATGGCGAACTGATGGTATCGCCGCAGCACCGGGTGTTGGTGCGCGGGGCCCATGCCGAGTTGTTCTTTGGCGGGGAAGAGGTGCTGGTGGCGGCCAAAGATCTGGTCAACGGGCGCAGCGTGGCACGCTGTCCGGGCGGCGAGGTTACCTATGTGCATCTGATGTTCGACCGTCATCAGGTGAGCTATTCCGAAGGTCATGCCACTGAAACCTTCCTGCCTGGCCCGCAGATCGTCAACCTGTTTAACCGGCCGGTGGCAGTGGAGATCTGCGCGCTGTTCCCCGAGCTGGACCCGGAAACCGGCGCGGGCTGCAGCGCCGGGGCGCGGCCTGCGCTTAAAGCCTATGAAGGGCGGTTGCAGGCGGCGATCCAGGGGGCCTGCACATGTGGGCTGGATTGCGGTCATCGGCGGCGGAGTATCTGGCGCTCTCCAGCGGTATCGAGCCCGCGGGTCCGGCCCCGGCGCTGCTGCCTTCCCCCCTGTTGCCACGTCCGAAGGCTACCGTAAGCTGAGCGGATTGCAGCAAGGCGATCTGGTTCTGACCAGCAGCGGTGCGGCGGTGCCGGCCGTACGGCGGACGGTCTGATACGGCCGCAGCTTCGACTCCGGCCTTTGCCGCCAATGTGCTTGCGTGAAAAAGGGGAACCGCATAAGGACGTTAAAACCGTCCCAGAGGCCTGCCCCGAGCGTTCCCGTGCTGTATCTTCGCCTGACAATCGCAGCCCTGTTCCTGATATGGGGGCAATTGCTGTCTGCGCAGGTGCTGACGGTCAACACGGTCACCCGGCCGCCGTTTTCGATGGTAGAGGAAGGGCGCGACACCGGCTTTTCCATGGAACTCCTGAAAATTCTGGCGGAGCGGCTGGAGTGGGACTATCAAGTCAACCGCAAAAACAGCTTTGCGGAGATGCTGGACGGGGTGCGAAGAGGCGAGGCGGATCTGGCCGCTGCCAATATCTCCATCACTGCCGCGCGCGAAGTGGTGATGGACTTCAGCCACCCCATTTTCGAAAGCGGCCTGCAGATCATGGTCCAGGCTGATGAAGTCCGTCAGCCGTCGCTGATGCGGGCGCTGCTGTCCTGGGACCTGGCCGCGGCCATCGGCATCGCCTTCTTGCTGCTGTTCGGCGGCGGCATGCTGATGTGGGCCGTCGAGCGCCGCGCCCAGCCCTATTTCGACCGCCCCTTGAAAGAGGCCTGGTTCCCTTCCTTCTGGTGGGCGCTGAACCTGGTGGTGAACGGCGGATTTGAGGAACGGGTGCCGCGCACGCCGGTGGGCCGGATGTTCGGCGTGGTTCTGGTCGTGTCTTCGCTGTTCATCGTTTCGGTCTTTGTCGCCAAGATCACCGCTGTGATGACGGTGGAGGCGATCAGCGGCTCAGTGAACTCGGTGAACGACCTTTATGGAAGATCCGTAGGAACCATTGGCGGATCGACCGCTGCGGGATTCCTTGACCGTCGTGAGATCGACTATTCCGCCTATGCCGGGCTGGAGGAAATGCTGACCGGTTTTGAAACCGGCGAGGTGAAGGCGCTGGTTTTTGATGCGCCGGTGCTGAACTTCTACGTCCGGCAGGGCGGCCATCAGTACGGCCATACTATTGGACAGCCCTTTCTGCGCGAGAATTACGGGCTGGTGTTTCCGGCTGGCTCACCGCTGGTGGAAGAGGTCAACCGGGCGCTGCTGGCATTGCAGGAGGACGGCAGCTATGACGCCCTTTACCGCGAATGGTTCGGCGGCCGGAACTGACGCCCGCGGTTAGTGAAAGACCGGCTCCTCGCCGTCGAAGAACGGCGTCATCTGGGCGACGATCACCGCGTTTTCTTCCAGCGCCCGCTGCATCAGCGCGCGTTCCTCGTCACCGATCTCATGGCCTTCGGCTTCGCGTTCTTCCAGGGTGCCATAGCCGGTGACATCGAGCGGCGCGGTATCGGCCTGCTTGAGGATCGCCACGGTTTCGCGCACCGCCTCAGCCTCATCCACGCCGGAGGCATAGATCATCAGCGCCGCACCGGTGGCACCGTCTGGCAGGCCGTCGCCGTCCTTGCGCCCGATCTGGACAAGCAGGGTATAAACTTGCTGGCGGGAGGGTTTCTTCTTTTCCATGCCGCCGCCATAGCGCCGGGGCAGGGGGATGGTCAATCAAATAGCGGCTGCGGGGCTTGGTGCCTGAGCGAACAGATGGGTTGCGGCGGCTGGGGGCCGTATATTATGTCTATGCTTATTCGCTTACCAAGAGGACACGCCGATGCTCATCTCCGCTTTTAAGGCCCGGCCGGTGGCTTGGAAAAACGGCGGCGGCGTGACCCGTGAGCTGGCCGTGCACGAAGAAAACGGCACAATGGTCTGGCGCCTCAGCCTGGCGGATATTTCGCGCGACGGCCCGTTTTCCGCCTTTCCGGGCCTTTCCCGCATCCATTGCATCGTCGAGGGGGCCGGTCACATCCTGTCGAACAGCGGGACGCGGCTGGAAGCCCGCCCGCTGCAACCATTGCCGTTTGACGGCGGGCTGGAACTGGAATGCCGCCTGCGCGACGGGCCCAGCAAGGCGTTCAACGTGATCTACGATCCGGCAAGGGTCACGGCAGACGCCGGGATTTTGAAGGATGGCGCGCTGCCTGCCGTTGGGAACCGCCACGTGCTGTTTGTTGTTGCCGGCAGGCTGGAAATAGCAGGCAAGGGGCATTTTACCCCGGGTGAGGGGATCGTAATGGAGAACGCCGCCAGCGGAGTGGTTTCCGATGGCGGCGCGATCATCCAAGTGCAGTTTTTGCCAGTTTAGAGACTGTTCAGCAGCTCCTTGATTGCGCTGCGGTAGCCGGCAACCACGCTGTCGCGGGCGATGTGGCGGCCCTGCTGCACCACATGGCGGCCGCCGCTCCAGACATCGGTCACGGTGTCGTCACCCGCCGCAAAACACAGCCCGTCCAGCATCTGCTCCGGCTTCAGTGCGCACAGCGCGGGCACGCCGCTGTCAAGGGCCACCAGATCCGCCAATGCACCTTCTTCGATCCGGCCGGCATCGCGGCCCAGGGCCTGCGCACCGCCCTTGGCTGCGCCCAAGTACAGCGTCTCGCCCACCGAGCCTTCGCCGGGCACCAGCACATTGCGTGCCAGATCCCGCAGGCGCTGGGAATACTCCAGCGTGCGCAGCTCCTCCGGCAGCGAAATCCGCACGTTAGAGTCTGATCCGACCCCGAAAACGCCATCATGCGCCAGGTATTCCACCCCATTGAACGGCCCGTCGCCCAGGTTTGCCTCGGTGATCGGGCACAGGCCGGCCACGGCGCCGGATTGTGCCATGCTGATGGTTTCGGCACTGGTCATGTGAGTCGCGTGGATCAGGCACCATTTGCCATCAACCGGAGCATTGCCCAGCAGCCATTCGACCGGCCGCGCGCCCAGCCAATCGCTGATGTCGGCCACTTCCTTGGGTTGCTCAGAAATATGGATATGCACCGGCAGGCTGCCCTGGATCTGCAGGACCTCGGCCAGATCCTCGGGGCATGTGGCGCGCAGGGAATGCGGTGCGATACCGACGCAGGCGTCCTGCGGCAGATCCCGTGCCGCAATATCACGGGCGCGGGCGACGAGATCAGCAAACTCAGCCACAGAACTGCCAAACCGCTGCTGACCACCATTCAAAGCCTGTTTTCCGGCTCCGCCGTAGGTATAGAGCACCGGCAGATGGGTAAGGCCGATACCGGTCTGGCTGGCAGCGGCAAAGACCCGCTCGCTGAGCTCGGTCAGTGAAGCAAAATGGGCGCCGCCCGGTTGGTGATGGACATAGTGGAATTCACCCACGGAGGCATAGCCTGCCTCCAGCATCTCCATGAAGACCAGCGCGGCAATGGCCTCATACTGCTCAGGCGTGATGCGGTCCATGAAGCGGTACATCAGCTCGCGCCAGGTCCAGAAGCTGTCCTTTCCGGCAGCACGGTATTCGGTCATACCGGCCATTGCGCGCTGGAAGGTGTGGGAATGCAGGTTACCCAGCGACGGCAGCAGCACATCTGCCAGTGTGTCGCCTGGCTGCGCCTGGGCATTGGTTTCCAGGGAGGAAATCCGGCCGTTGTCAACCGTCAGCCGGAGGTTCTCTGCCCACCCCTGGGGCAGGCGGGCGTGCTGGGCGAATATCGTCTGCATGAGACCCTCTTATGTGTAGATATAATATTAATAGCGGCATGTTTAATGTGCTGCAAGAGTATTGCGCAGGAGGGGCGCTGCCCCTCGGCCTGGCGGCCTCAGCCCGGAGTATTGGCAACCAGAATGAATCTGGTGCATCTGCTGAAACGAAAAACGCGCCCGGTGAGGGGCGCGTTCTATGAGGTCTGAACTGTGGCGCGGGTCAGTCGCGCAGCAGTTCGTTGATGCCGGTCTTGGAGCGGGTTTTCTCATCAACCCGCTTCACGATCACCGCGCAGTAGAGGCTGATGTTGTTCTTGGAGGGCATCGAGCCTGCCACCACAACCGAATAGGGCGGCACTTCACCATAGGTCACTTCGCCGGTCTCGCGGTCGACGATTTTGGTCGACTTGCCGATGAACACGCCCATGCCCAGAACCGATCCTTCGCGCACAATGCAGCCCTCGACTACTTCGGAACGGGCGCCGATGAAACAGTTGTCCTCGATGATGGTCGGGCCGGCCTGCATCGGCTCCAGCACGCCGCCGATACCGACGCCGCCGGAAAGGTGCACGTTCTTGCCGATCTGCGCGCAGGAGCCGACGGTGGCCCAGGTGTCAACCATTGTGCCTTCGCCGACATAGGCGCCGAGGTTCACGAAGGAGGGCATCAGCACAGCACCAGGCGCGACATAGGCGGATTTGCGGACGACGCAGTTGGGGACTGCGCGGAAGCCAGCGGATTTCCACTGGTCCTCGCCCCAGCCGGCAAACTTGCTGTCGACCTTGTCCCACCAGCCGCCGGCCTGCGGGCCGCCTTCGTGGATTTCCATGTCCTTGATGCGGAAGCCCAGCAACACTGCCTTCTTGGCCCATTGGTTCACGTGCCAGTCGCCGCTGTCCAGCTTCTCGGCCACCCGCAGGGACCCGGAATCCAGCGCGTTCAGGGTGTCTTCAATGGCTTCACGGGTCTCGCCGGTGGTGGCCGGGGTGATGGTGTCGCGCGCCTCCCAGGCGGCTTCGATTGCTGCTTCCAGCTGGGCGTTGGACATGGGGGTTCCTCCGGCATCCGTTAGATTCGGGGTTACATAACGGCAATCTGCCCGCAGGTCATGTCCGGATTGCGTCCAAATTGCCTCTCTGCACGGCGTTTTGCCTGCTGTCAGCGCACCCGGCGCAAGTGGCGGCGCAGGATTTCGCAGGCTCCGGCGGCGTCGCGGCGGACCATAGCCTGCACGATTGCGGCATGGTCGCTGTCCACCCGGCGGGTCCATCGGTGCTGCCAGTTGGCAAACAGATGGCGGGCGGCAGCGATGTGCAGATCGTCGATCGAGGCCAGCAGCCGCGGCATTGCACAGGGGGTCAGTATCACCTTGTGAAAGGCGCGGTTTAACCGCTCCCAACTGGCCATATCCTCAGCCGCATCACAGGCCAGGCGGGCGGACTCGGCGGCTTCGATGTCCTCGGGTGTGAGGCGGGCGAATGCGTGTGTGAGGGCCAGGACCTCCAGCGCGACCCGCATCGCGATTACTTCGCGGATTTCGGAAGGGTCCAGGGCGCTGACACGGGTGCCGCGGCGGGGTTCGGATTTGGCGAGCCCATGCGCCTCCAGCCGCAGCAAGGCCTCGCGCACGGGCACATGGCTTGCCTCAAACTCGCGTGCGATATGGTCCTGGCGCAGCCTTTCGCCGGCAGGGAGGCCGCCCGTAATAATGCGCTCGCTCAAGCTTTGATAAATCGTGTCGGCAATGGTTTCGGACATGTATTGGCGATACCGGGGCCGCTTCCTGCCCGCAAGGGTTATCCCAAGGGGTCCGGGGCTATATTGCCGCCGCAGATCAGCACTGCCACACGCTCGCCGGGCGCAGGGCGGTAGGCGCCGCACATCAGCGCAGCCAGAGCGGTGGCGCCTGCGGGTTCGGCCAGGATGCGCCGTTCGCGCCACAGTGCGGTCTGGGCCTTGACGATGGCGCTGTCCGGTACGGTCACCGATGTCAGGTCTTGTGCCGATGCAAGCTCGAAACAGATGGCGCCGATGCGTTTTGCGCCAAGGGCGTTGGCCGCAATGCCGGAGACATCCACATCCACCGGTTGGCGGGCCTGCAATGCCGCATGCAGCGCGCAGGAGGTTCCGGGCTCTACCGCAACGATCTTCTTTGTGCCACGGAACCAAGCCAGCGCGCCGGCAATCAGCCCGCCGCCGCCCACCGCGATCAGGAGGGTATCCGCCTCAAGGCCTTGGGCCTGCCATTCGGCAAAGCAGGTGCCCTGGCCCGCAACGGTGGCGGGTGCATCATAGGCATGGACTTGCATTGCGCCGGTTGCAGCTTCGTAGGACTGCGCTTGCTCCAATGCGTTGGCATAGGCGCCAGGCACGACCTGCAGATCGGCGCCGTTGCTTTCGATCAGGGAAATTTTTGCAGGGCCGGCCATTTCGGGCACATAGACCCGGGCCTTGTGGCCCAGCTGATGCGCGGCAAAGGCCGCCGCGGCGCCGTGGTTGCCGCCGGAAGCTGCCACCAATCCGGCCGGGGGCACTGGCTGGCTTAGCAATGTGTTGAAGGCTCCGCGCGCCTTGAAGCTGCCGGTATGCTGCAAGTGCTCCAGCTTCAGCGCCACTGGGAAACCCAATCCGAAGCCCTGCGTCTGCATCACCGGGGTCTGCTGCACATAGGGGCTAATGCGTTCTGCCGCGTCCCTGATTTCTACCTGCCAGTCCATTTTCCGTGCTCCTTGTGTGCCGCGGTGGAACCTTAGCCGCGCGGCCGCCGGGTGCAAGCGGGCAGTAGCATTTCCTGTATTCTTGATTGGCGCTAACGGCTAATGGCGGCTACAAAGGGAGTCCTGTCTATTAATTTGGGATTTTCTATGACCGAAGACCGCCACAGCCGTTTCCGCGATGCCCATTCCGACCGGGACCAAGCCGAACATGTGCCTGCCACGCCGCAGACCCAGGCGCCTGCCTACCGGCTTGCCTTTGCCGATGAAGAATTTCTGTGCCGCAAGGAACTGCGCCCGGTGCGGCTGCAGCTGGAGTTGCTGAAGGCGGAGTTGATGCTGAACGAGCATGGCATTGAAAGCACCATCGTGATGTTCGGCGGCGCCCGCATTCCGGATCCCGAGCACAAGGATCAGGCGCGGACCCAAACGCTGGCGGATCTGTCGCATTTCTATGATGAGGCGCGCGAGTTCGCCCGGCTGATGACTGAGAAGTCAAAGCAAAGCGGCGGCCGCCAGAATGTGATCGTAACCGGCGGCGGTCCTGGTGTGATGGAGGCGGGCAATCGCGGTGCATTAGAAGCAGGCGGCCAGTCCATTGGCCTGTCAATCGTGCTGCCGCATGAGCAGGCGCCCAACGGGTACGTGACGCCGGACCTCAGCTTTAATTTTCACTACTTCGCGATCCGTAAGATGCATTTCCTGATGCGGGCGCGGGCTATAACCGTGTTCCCTGGCGGTTTTGGCACCTTGGATGAGCTGTTCGAGAGCCTGACGCTGATCCAGACCGGCCGGATGGAACGGGTTCCGTTCCTGCTGTTTGGCAAGGCGTTCTGGGACAAAATCATTAATTGGGAAGCGCTGGCCGATGCCGGCACCATTTCGGATCAGGATCTGGACCTGTTCCGCGTGGTCGACACCGCCCAACAAGCGGTGGAGATTATCGACAACTGGGAGCCCGCGCCGCCGCGCGATAGCCTGCCCGGGCGCGACCGCTAAGCGCCGTCTGCAATGCAGCTGCTGCCAGGATCAGGCGAATTCCGGCGGCAGTCTGCCGATCTCGTCACCGGTGTTGAGCGGGGTGAGGATCTGGGCGCCTTCAATGGTTTTTACGGAATAGCCGTAACCGCGCAGGCGGAATTTCTATTCGCGCGGACTAAGAGCCTTTTCCCGTTCGCTGCAGATAAAGTCCAGCACGCTGGGGTCGATCGGGGCAGTCTTGCGTTCCATCGGAGCCATTGTTGAGCCCTTCTGAAAGTGGATTGTCCGCGTGTAGGAAGCTGTTGCCTGCAGGCGGCGGAATTTAAGCTGCATTGTGGAAAGAATGCGTCGGGCTGACCTGCGCACCGGAGGGCGGCTCTTGCGCAACACCTCTCAGGTGTCAGCCTGATCAGCCCCACCTGAGTGGTCCAGTTTGAATGTTAGTGCATGACCGGCCTGGGTTCCATCGGGATGATGGTTTCCGGGGCCGGCGGGCGATAGCCCAAGGCACTGTGCGGACGTTTGGTGGTGTAGTATTTCCTACAGCTTTCGATGATAATTTGTGCTTCCCGTAGCGCGTAGAAGACCTCGCCGTTCAGCAGTTCATCCCTGAACCGAGCGTTGAAGCTTTCACAATAGCCGTTTTCCCATGGCGATCCCGGCTCGATGCAGGCGGTCTTGGCCCCGGCGGCAGCGATCCGATCTTGGACGGCCTGGGCAATGAACTCAGGGCCGTCGTCTGACCGGATGCGGGCCGGAACCCTGCGAAGGATCATCAGCTCCGTCAACGCGCCGATAAACTCGGTCGGGTTCAGCTTCTGCTTCACACGGATGGCCAGGCAATCCCGGCTGTGTTCATCCAGAATGTTCAATGTCCTGAACGCCCTGCCATCATCTGTCCGGTGATGCACGAAGCCGTGCGGCCAAACAGGGTCGCCATACTCTGGCCGCAAACGAACGCATGAGCCGCCGTTCAGCCACAACCTCTCCTTCCTGGGCGGGTCCCGGCAGGATAAGCTTGTCCAGCGTCAGGTCAGACACCGCTCGACGCAGCCGGTCATTCTCCTTCTGAAGCCGCTTTAGTTCCTTCAGTTGGTCTGTTCCCATGTGGCCATACTGCTTACGCCAGCGATAGAAGGGCTGCTCTGTAATCTGCACCTGTCGAATTGCATCAACGCGCGGCATTCCCTGGCCGCACAGCACCTCAACCTGCCGTAACTTCGTGACAATCTCTTCCGGTTTTTGCCGTTTGTCTCCCATCTTTGATCCTCCCTTTCCTAACGAAAGCGGCAGACCACTCCAGTGGGGGAGGATCGCCCGCTAGGATAGTAAATGATGTATAGTCAGGATCTTTGGACGGGGACCGCCGTCCTACCACCACTTTCGACTTTTGGCTGGACGACAGATTGTTGGACATTACATCTGGCAACTGGCTCGACGGAATGCCGCTCCATGCGACCGCGACCTTTTGTTTTCTTCTGGGCAACACGCCTGTACCACATGATGAAAGTGCCCCAATCGACCGCAATATGAGAAATCGAAGGTTCCTCTACCAGAAGGGATATGAAGTAGCGTAGGGGGGGAGCAGGCAATCCGCGATGCCCTTCAGACCCACCAGATGACCGCATGTCCTCCACGCTTCGGCCCCAAGCGAACCTTCCCTTTGCTGTATGAACGGCTCTGGTACCAATGTCGCGGCAACCCCGACTTCGCGCCTTTTCGAGAAATACTCTGCGCTCACACGCAGTAAACTTGGGCGATCGGCAAAGGTGAAGAGCTTACGGGAGAGCCAGTTTCGAAGCGTCGCCTGCATTCCATCAGCACGGCATGCCGTGCAACACGCGTTGACCGGAAAGGGCTGCGTAAAACGCATCTCCGATGCGGGACTGGTTCCTGATCAAGGCAAAGGCTTGCCAGATGCATGGGAGGTCTTTGATGCAGATGCAGCAAAGCCTATTCTAGAAGAGTTGATCGCACTTGTTCAAGCCCACGCGTTCGCCAGCCTCATTGGGGCATCCCGGTCGCAGTTCGATATTCTCGTCGACGACCGGGTATTGGACCCCCTTCTGACTGGCACAAATGTTAAAACGGTCTGACTACCAGCAGACGGGCAGGCTTTCGTTGAGAGTCTGCTCACCACGGATGTCCCACTGCGGAACGCGCCAAGCAATTGGATTCACATTTCCCGGTCTGCCCAAAAATTGAAGATCCGGCCTGATGAGATCATATCCGCGATCCGGGATGGCCGTCTCATACGTACCGGTAACCACACAGGTTTCGAAGGCTACGCCGCCGTCTTTGTGGATCACGCCGAGGTTTCGGGAGTGCTGGGCAAAAATTCCTCTCCAGGCAAGCCCATTGAAGTTTTCGCAAAATGGGGTGGCGTGAGCCGGCCAAGCCGGATGCGACGCCTAGTGATCAACGGGCACACGCCTGCAACCAAAATGAAAACCCCAAGGACAAATGCCGAACTATTTTCCTCCACGTCAGAGAACATTGACGCCTTCCACCGCAAGAGTCTGACACCGCGTACATTGGCCAAGGACCTAGGGCGCAGCTGGAAAGGCGTGAGCGCCGAAGTTCGAGCAAGGGCGATCGAGCCGTTCTCGCCGGATGGAGCGGACTTTGGCAACCTCTACCTGCGTGAGAAAGTACTGTCCCCAAAAAGCTAAGGCCAAAGTCAGCGTCCGAACGACAAAGGGCGGAGCATTGTGCTCCGCCCTTTATTTTATGGCTCATTCTTCAACCCGGAAAACAGATAGTGTGAATTTCGGAAAATTCATGGTGTGCCTGACATCAGACATCGAGACGCCGTGATAATGTCGGCCGGAGAACCGGCGGGAAAGCAGAAGTCAGCAGGCAGATTTCATGCAGTAAGTTGCCATTTGCCGCAAATTGTCATTCTTCGCTCGGCTTGAAGCTAAAAGCGGGCCAAACTCGGCCACATTTGCAAACAAAAACTTACCGGTGACAGAATAGTGGAGGCAGCTGATGTCCGAAGTTACAGATTACACGGCTCTTTTAGCATATACATCGGACTTCAGAATCCGCTGGAACAGCCTGACTGATCTCGGGACACAAACTGTGGTGACATACCGCTTTGTTGAAAGCGGCGACCTTGGGAATGTGGCAGACGACCCTTATAATGCCACCAGCTATTGGTCCTTCAACAGCACGCAGCGCGACTATTTCCGCCAGGCCCTCGCGGAGTATGAGGACGCATGCGGATTGCTGTTTGTCGAAATGGACGGACCGGCTATGATCAACGCCTTTGGGTACAACGGCGGCTCTGCTGCAGGCTGGGCGGATCTTGCCTGGTCCAGCTCCTACTCCACCAATGAGGGAGAGCTGGCGATCGAGGGAAGCAGCATGGCGCCGGGCTCCTATGGATATGAAACGGTGCTGCATGAGATCGGTCATGCACTCGGTCTGGAGCATCCGCATGACGGTGAAGAGACGCTGGCCGACCACCTGGACGACCAGGAACATACCGTGATGACCTACAACTATGCCGGCTATAGCGTCACGGAGCTGGGGACTTTTGACGTGCAAGCTCTGACCCATCTTTACGGCGATACCGGCGGAACCGCTGGATGGAGAGCTTACGCCAATTCGGCGGGCGACGTGGTGATCAAGGCCAGCAGCCGCGCAGAAACTGTGTTGGCGACCGGGCAGGATACCAATATTTATGCCAAGGGCGGCGAAGATACCGTCATCGGACGCGAAGCGGATGACCGCCTGTTCGGCGGCGGCGGCGCTGACAGTCTTATCGGCGGCTATGGCGAAGACAGGCTAGCGGGCGGCAAGGGCTCGGATATTCTGATCGGCGGCTTGGATGAGACCGATTATTCTGGCGACAACGGTGAAGACGATATTTTGAAAGGAAATGGCGGCAGGGACACGCTTTACGGCGGTCAGGGGGATGACAGGCTGATCGGTGGCCACGGTAAAGACCGCCTTGTCGGCGGCGAAGGGGCTGACGTCCTGACGGGCGGCAAACATGCGGATGTCTTTGTGTTCGTGTCTGCCGATTATTGGGATGACCAAGTCATAAAAGATTTTGGCAAGGGCGATGACCGGATCGAGTTCTTGGACACCTCAATAGACGATTTCAGCGATCTGACTATCACGCAAGTAAATGGCAACACGCTGATCGACTATTACGGCAGTTTCAATATCGAGCTGACCGGCTACACGGGCACGCTTACTGAGGACCACTTCCTGTTTACCTGATACGGCAGCCGGGGACCCTGCCGGGCCGGGGCCGGAGCCGGGGTTACTTCAACCCGGCTTCGGCCTCAATCTGTTTGCGGCTTTTGCGGGCGCGCTCGGTCGCCGATTTCAGCTGGCCGCAGGCAGCCATGATGTCATCGCCGCGGGTTTTGCGGATCGGCGAGGCATAGCCGGCCTGATAGACAATATTGGCAAAGGCGTGGATGCGGTTGTTCGAGGACCGCTTGTACGGGCTGCCGGGCCATTCGTTGAACGGGATCAGGTTGATCTTGGCCGGAATATTGTAGCGCTTGATGTGGTCGATCAGCCGGTGCGCGTCCTCGTCAGTGTCGTTGACCCCGTCCAGCATCACATATTCGAAGGTGATCCGTTCGGAGTTCGAGACCTTCGGGTAGTCGGCCAGCGCCTGCAGAAGCGTGTCGATGTTCCAGCGCTTGTTGATCGGCACCAGCACATCGCGGGTCTCATTAGTGGTCGCATGGAAGGAAATCGCCAGCAGGCAGCCGATTTCCTCTGCCGTGCGGGCAATCTCGGGAACAACGCCGGAGGTCGAAAGCGTAATCCGGCGGCGGCTCAATGAGATGCCCTCGGGGTCCATCGCAATCTTCATCGCATCGCGCACGTTGTCGAAATTGTACAGCGGTTCGCCCATGCCCATCAGCACGATGTTCGAGAGCAGGCGGGTTTCGTCTTTGGGCGCACCCGGCACCGGCCATTCCTCCAGATCGTCGCGCGCCATCATCACCTGGCCGACAATCTCGGCCGGGGTCAGGTTGCGCACCAGCTTCTGGGTGCCGGTATGGCAGAAGGTGCAGGTCAGGGTGCATCCCACCTGGGATGAAATACACAGCGTTCCGCGGCCGTCTTCGGGGATGTAGACGACCTCGACCTCATGGCCGCCATTGATCCGCACCAGATACTTGCGGGTGCCGTCGGTGGAAACCTGTTTGCTTACCACTTCGGGGATGCGGACTTCGAATATATCCGCCAGTTCCGCGCGATAAGCTTTGGCCAGATTGGTCATATCCGCGAAATCGCGTTTGCCCCACTGGTAGATCCACTGCCAGATCTGGCCGACCCGCATCTTGGCCTGTTTTTCCGGGGTGCCATGTTCGATCAGAACCTCGCGCATGCGCTCGCGGGTGAGGCCGACAAGATTGACCTTGCCGCCCTCGGGATCCTTGCGGGGCAGGGTCAATACGTCTTGGGTGATCGGCGCGCTGGCGGTCATTGGCTTTAGCCTCGGTGCTGGTGGGCGGATGCGGCTCTATATAGGATTCCCGCGGAAGATCAAAAGGAATCCTTGAAAACAAGTTTCAGGCCGCAGCACTGTCCAGTGCCTAATTGGAAAACCGCACCAGTTCCTCCACGCGGGCACGCCCTAAGGTCGTCCAGCAGGCCCGCGTTGCAATTCCTGCGTCTTCGCGCACCGCATGGGCTTGGCCGGCAAAGGCGCAATGCGCACTCCTGAACGCTTCCCATGCGGTTTGGCTCGCCATCAGCGCAGCCTCCATCTCTGTCCCGCCCTTGGTATTGTCGCGTTCCGCAGCGGTAACCATTGCGGCTTCCAGCGCGTTGAACAGTGCAGCTTCAACACCCTCTTCATCTTCAGCCACGCAGGTGCCGATTTCCTCTTGGCTGCCCGCACCGCATTCCAGCGCTGGATTGGCAAAAGCGGGTGGCAAAAGCAACGCAACTGCGAGGCAAGCGCACGGGAGACTGGCTGAGTCCGGCATGGCAAGCACCTCCTGCCTGTCATGCTACGCCGCTTGCAGCCTTCAAACAAGAAAACCCCGGCACAGGCCGGGGCTTGGTATGTTTCCGCTAGGCGGCAGAGGTTACTTGCTGCAGCGCTTTTCCGCATCTTCCAAGGCAGCCGTGAAGCCCAGCAGCGAAAAGCTGTCCTTGGTTTGGGTGCCCCGGGCCGACCGCGCGGTCAGCACCGCATTGGTACCGCGTTTCATGGCTGTGACGATCTTGGCATCATCCGCAGGAGTTGCCGGCCAGGCCCATTCGCCCTCAGTGAACAATTCAAACTCGGATTCGCCAATGGCCATGTTCACGGTGGATCCCGGCGCAAACGGATACCCGCCGGTAAAGCTGACTTCGCCTTTGGGGGCATCGCTGCTGCGGAAAGTGACAAACAGCTGGATCTCGCTGCGGCGCACTGCCACGACGCGGCCGTCGCGGGTGTTCACAGTTTCCTTTGGTGCGGAAACCCCCCAGCACTCGTTGGGGTTGTCGCCCTCAAAGACGCTCCAGTCCACCTTGGCCGCAACCCGGTTGTTGGAGGTTGCTTGCGCTGTTGCGGTGGATGCCAATGCTGCCAGACACAGGCCCGCAACCACGCGGGCAAGTTTCAATGCCATTTGTCCCGACTCCAAGACTGTTCTCTAAACCTCAAATACCAAGCAAAGGGCCTGCAGCGTTTCAACCGCCGTCTGGTCCCGATCCCCTCGCTTGCGCTACACAAGCACACTAACGTAACTAGCACCACGGGCGAAAGTGCGTTTTGGCAGGATTTCGCCAAGAAAACATAAGGGGAGACATCATGGCGAAACCTGTGCCCATGGCCGAAGTCTGGCGCGGCCCGCTGCTGGAGAGCCTGCATTTGGGCCATGCCGTCATCTGCGACGCCTCCGGTCAAGTGGTGCGCAGCTGGGGTGACCCGGATGCGGTGATCTATCCGCGCAGCTCGGTTAAAATGATCCAGGCACTGCCGCTGATCACCTCCGGCGCCGCCGCGCGCTATGGGCTGACGTCCGAACAGCTGGCGCTCGCCTGCGCCTCCCACAATGGCGCGCATATCCACACGGTGCGGGTGAATTCCTGGCTGGATCAGCTAGGTCTTGGCGATGACGATTTCCGCTGCGGTCCGCAGCTGCCGGATGACATTCCGGCCCGCATCGAGCTGATCAAATCCGACAACAGCCCCTGCCAAGTCCATAATAACTGTTCCGGTAAACACGCGGGCTTTCTGACCCTGACGCAGTACCTTGGGGCGGGGACGGAATACATCGAAGTCGATCACCCGGTGCAACAGGCGTGTCTGGCTGCGTTTGAGGAAACCACCGGCCAGGACAGCCCCGGCTATGGCATCGACGGCTGCTCGGCGCCGAATTTTGCCACCACGGTCACCGGGCTGGCGCGTTCTATGGCTTGGTTTGCCAGCGCCGGCGACCGCTCTGACCGCGCATCGCAAGCTGCACAGCAACTGGTTGCGGCAATGACCGCGCACCCCGAGCTGGTGGCAGGCGAGACCCGCGCCTGCACCAATCTGATGCGCGCCATGGGCGGAAAAGTAGCGATCAAGACTGGCGCCGAGGCGGTGTTCATCGCCATCCTGCCCGAGCAGCAAATGGGCGTGGCCGTGAAAATCACCGATGGGGCAACCCGCGCCAGTGAATGTGCAATTGCCGCGCTGATGGTCAGCCTCGGTGTGCTGGAGGCCGAGCATCCCGCCACCCGCAAGTACATGAACAAGACACTGTACAGCCGCCGGGGGCTGGAGTGCGGGGCGATCCGCCCTGCAGCCGAGCTGCTGTTCTAAAGATGAATGCCCCGGTCTCTGGCCGGGGCATTCACTTTACATCCCCATTTCAATGACTTCGGCCACTTCCACCGAACCGCTGCCATCCACCACCATCGGGCAGCCCTTGGCCATCTCGCAGGCTGCGTCCTGATCGGCAGCCTCCACCACAGTGTAGCCGGAGACCGGATTGGCGCCGCCATTGTCAGCAATCCCGCCGGCGCTGACTGTCTTGGACATGCCCACCGGCGCTCCGGGAATCTTCAGCGCTTCGCCCATGGAACCCATCCAGTTCTTCCAGGCGTCCATGACCTTGGCGCCTTCCTCCTCGCTCTCCGGTGTCTTGCCGCCGTGATAGGCAAAAATGAACTGTGGCATTGGTCTTCTCCCTTGGTTGCGGTGTATGTAGTTCAGGTTAGTTCGGCCAGTTGCGCTTCCAGCTTGCGCAGGGTTGAGGTCCAGCCCTGTTCGTGGCGTGCAGCAGTGTCGCTGCCGTCCAGATCCCGGTGATCAATCAGCAGCATGGCGCCGTCTTCGGTGGCAGCAATTGTGAATGTCACATGGCTTTCGGCGCCGCGGGTGCCGACCTCATCATGCCAGGCCCAGGTGAAGCCGACGGATATCGGTCCATCCACATGGGTCACTTGGCCCGAGACATGAAACCGCTGGCCGTCGCGGTTCTGCATGATGGAATACCAAGGGCCGGTACGGCTGAGGTTTAGATTATGTTCCGGGATATGCACGCCTTCCGGCCCCCACCATTTCAGCAGCTTGTCTGGCGTTGTCACCCAAGCGAACAACTTTTCCGGGCTGACCGGGAATACCCTTTTCAGCTGCAGATCACTCATGCCGTTCCCTCCATCAGGTGTCATCCTCCATCAAGGCCGTCTCCAGCCGGTCCAGGCCGCCTTCCCAGAAGGCACGCCGGGACTGGGTCCACTCGGCAATCATCCGCAGGCCTTCGGGCCGGGCTGAATACAGCCGCTTGGTGCCATCGGCGCGCTGTGTGACCAGCCCGGCCTCGCGCAGCACCTTCAGATGGCGCGAGATCGCAGGGGCCGAGATGCCCGCGCCCGGTGCCAGATCGCCTGCAGGCAGTTCGCCTTTTGCAATCAGCTGGTCCACGATCGACATGCGGGTTTCATCCGACAGCGCGGCAAAGGATTTCAGAATCGGTGCCATGGTTCTTTTTATCACTTTTGTTAATTAAGTGGTAAGTTAAAAATATCCGTCCAGTAATAAAGCTGGCCACAAAGCATCCCTGTCTGCGGACACAAAAAACGCGCGCTTGGAGGTCGGAGCCAAAGGCGGCCGCCGCAGTAGCGGCCCCGAACGGCACCGCAGTTTGCGAGTCGCCAGTGCCGTTACCGGGCTGGCAACCGCCAGCTGCAGAACAGGAAATGCGGCCAGTCCGCCGTCGCCTGCAAACGCGTCGATGCAACCCGCGGCAAACCTGCTGCCAGCAAAAGAAGCAGGGTCGCTATCACCGCTTCAAAGATCAGACTGGTCAGCCTTTGAATGCATTCTGGCCGTAGCCTTGGATATAGAGGAGCGCGGTCAAGTCGCCGTGATTGATACGGATATCGCATTCCGCTGCGACCGAGGGTTTGGCGTGCAGCGCCACACCGGCCCCTGCGCGTTTCAGCATCCCAAGATCATTGGCGCCGTCGCCGACCGCAATTACATCCGTTTCATCGATCCCCAGCCGGGCGGTGATCTGCTCCAGTGCCTCCACCTTGGCTTTCTGGCCCAATATTGGCCTGCCGGCCTTTCCGGTCAGCTTGCCGTCTGCCACCTCCAAGGTATTGGCGCGGTTTTCGTCAAACCCCAGATGTGCCGCCACCTGTGCGGTGAAGGCAGTGAACCCGCCCGAGACCAGCGCCGCATAGGCGCCCTCTGCCTTCATCGTGGCCAGCAGCTGACTGCCGCCGGGCATGAAAGTGATACGTTCGGCCAGCACCTTGCCGATCACCGCTGCCGGAAGATCCTTCAGCAACCCGACCCGTTCGGTCAACGCCCCCTCAAAATCCAGCTCGCCGTTCATCGCCCGGGCGGTGATCTGCTTGACCCGGGCGCCAACGCCCGCTTCTTCGGCCAGCTCATCAATACATTCCTGCTGGATCATGGTGGAGTCCATATCAGCCAGCAGCATCTTCTTCTTCCGTCCGGCGCTGTGCTGAATGACCAGATCAACCCCCATTTTCTGCAGATCCGCCCAAACATCCCAGCGGTTTCCGGGCATCTGCGCCAGCGAAAACTCAGCCGCCACACCCGGTGCCAGCCAGTCAGCCTCCCCTCCGCCCCAGGCATTGCGCAGCGATTCCGGCAGCGCGGGCTCCAGCACAGGATTGGCGGGGTTGCAAAGCAGGGTGGCAACAAACATCGGCGGGCTCCGTTCCATCGGGTTTATCCTGTCATAGCGGCCCGCCGCGGGAACGGCCAGCCTGCGGCGCGCCGCAGATTTAAGGGGGTATTATAAGGCCCGGCCTTCCGGGAGTATTTCGGGCGGCTGTTTCCGATGATAGAAAAACGTGTCGCAAAAAAAGGTGGAATGGCCGTATTTTTCCGCATTCCCTGTTGCATGCCGCGCTGCAGCAGCCTAGCTCTGATGGCGGGACACCCCTCCCCAACGAGGGGCGCTTATCTGGAAGGGTAGCATTAATGGCTATTGCACAACCGGCATCGCGGCCGGCAAATCCGCGTTTTTCTTCTGGCCCTTGCGCCAAACCCCCTGTTTTTGACCTGGCCAAATTGTCCGGCGCGCCGCTGGGCCGATCGCACCGCGCTGCGGTGGGCAAAGAGAAGCTTAAGGCTGCGATCGAAGGCACACGTGAGATCCTGAACATCCCTGCTGATTACAAGATCGGCATCGTGCCCGCCTCCGACACCGGTGCGATGGAAATGGCGATGTGGAACCTTCTGGGTGCCCGCGGGGTTGAGATGCTGGCCTGGGAAAGCTTTGGTTCCGGCTGGGTCACTGACGTGGTGCAACAACTGAAACTGGACGCCAGGGTCAAAACCGCGGATTACGGCCAGATCGTCGATCTTGGCACTGTTGATTTCAGCAATGATGTTGTCTTCACCTGGAACGGCACCACTTCGGGCGTGCGGGTTCCCAACGGCAACTGGATCCCGGCCGACCGTGCGGGGCTGACCATCTGCGATGCCACCTCGGCCGCATTTGCGCAGCGCCTGCCTTGGGACAAGCTGGATGTGACCACCTTCTCCTGGCAGAAGGTGCTGGGCGGTGAAGCGGCGCACGGTATGATCATCCTGTCCCCCCGCGCGGTCGAACGGCTGGAAAGCTACACACCCGCCTGGCCGCTGCCCAAGATCTTCCGCCTGACCAAGGGCGGCAAGCTGATCGACGGCATTTTCCAGGGCGCGACCATCAACACGCCCTCGATGCTGGCGGTGGAGGACTACCTGCTGGCACTGGATTGGGCGCGCTCGGTCGGCGGGCTGGAAGGCCTGCGCGATCGCGCCAATGCCAACCTTGCCGCGGTCCAGAGCTTTGTGCAGGACAACCCGTGGATCGCCTTTCTGGCGGATCAGCCGGAATACCGCTCGAACACCTCGGTCTGCCTCAAGTTCACCGATGCGCGCATCCAGGACGGCGCCGGTTTTGCCAAGGCCGTGGCCAAGCGGCTGGAAAGCGAAGGCGTGGCCTATGACATCGGCGCCTACCGCGACGCGCCAGCAGGCCTGCGCATCTGGTGCGGCGGCACGGTTGAAGCCACTGACGTGGCGGCGCTGATGCCTTGGATCAAATGGGCTTTTGAGGCCGAGATCGCCACCCAGGCCGAAGCGGCCTGACCCAGGCCCTGTTCCGGGGCTCCGGCCCCGGCTCCTCCCTCCGAGGGATCCCTCACCATATCAGGCCGCACAGGCCCCCGTTTGAAAAAGGACCACAAAAATGGCTCCCAAAGTCCTCATCTCTGACAAGCTCTCTGAAGCCGCCGTACAGATCTTCCGCGATCGCGGCATCGACGTCGATTTTCTTCCCGATGTCGGCAAGGACAAGGATAAGCTGGCGGAAATCATCGGCCAGTACGACGGCCTCGCCATCCGCTCCGCCACCAAGGTGACCGAAAAGATTCTGGAGAACGCCGCAAACCTCAAGGTGATCGGCCGCGCCGGCATCGGCACCGACAACATCGACAAGGAAGCCGCTTCCAAGCGCGGCGTCATTGTGATGAACACGCCCTACGGCAACATGATCACCACTGCTGAACATGCTATCGCCATGATGTTTGCAACCGCGCGCCAGCTGCCAGAGGCGTCCGCCTCCACCCATGCCGGCAAATGGGAGAAGTCCAAGTTCATGGGCACCGAACTGACCGCCAAAACCCTGGGCGTGATCGGTGCCGGCAACATCGGCGGCATCGTCTGCGACCGCGCCCGCGGCCTCAAGATGAAGGTAGTGGCTTATGACCCTTATCTTAGCACTGATAAGGCTGATCAGATGGGCGTCGAAAAGGTTGAGCTGGATGAACTTCTGGCCCGTGCCGACTTCATTACCCTGCATGTGCCGCTGACCGATCAGACCCGCAACATCCTGTCCAAGGAAAACCTGGAGAAGACCAAGAAGGGCGTGCGCATCATCAACTGTGCCCGCGGCGGTTTGGTTGACGAAGGTGCGCTGGCGGAACTCTTGACCTCCGGCCATGTAGCAGGTGCTGCATTCGACGTGTTCTCGGTGGAGCCGGCCAAGGACAACGCCCTCTTCGGCCTGCCCAACGTGGTCTGCACCCCGCACCTCGGTGCCGCCACCACTGAGGCGCAGGAAAACGTCGCCCTGCAGGTGGCCGAACAGATGTCCAACTACCTGTTGACCGGCGCCGTGGAAAATGCGCTCAACATGCCCTCGGTGACTGCCGAGGAAGCCAAGATCATGGGCCCCTGGATCAAATTGGCCGATCACCTGGGCAGCTTTGTGGGTCAGATGACGGATGAGCCGATCAAGGCAATCAACATCCTCTATGATGGCGTTGCTTCGGAGATGAACCTGGACGCCCTGAACTGTGCGGTGATTGCCGGTATCATGAAGCGCGTCAACCCCGAGGTGAACATGGTTTCCGCCCCGGTGGTCGCCAAGGAGCGCGGCATCCAGATTTCGACCACAAACCAGGACAAATCCGGCACATTCGACGGTTATGTCAAGGTGACTGCCGTGACCTCCAAGCGCGAGCGCTCGGTGGCGGGCACCGTGTTTTCCGACGGCAAGCCGCGTTTCATCCAGATCAAAGGCATCAATATTGAGGCCGAGGTCGGCGCCCACATGCTTTATACCACCAACGAGGACGTGCCCGGCATCATCGGCACCCTGGGTCACACCCTGGGCGAAAGCGATGTGAACATTGCCAACTTCACCCTGGGCCGTTCCGAAGCCGGCGGCGAAGCCATCGCACTGCTCTATGTGGATGACGAAGTGCCCGCCAGGGTCCGCGCCAAGCTGGCCGACACCGGACTGTTCAACCAGATCAAGCCGTTGGCATTCGACGTTGCCTGACCGGTCTGGTGAATAACTGGAAAAGCCCCCGCTTGCTCTGCGGGGGCTTTTTCCTTGTCAGGTTTACATCACCTTTGCTGCACGAAGACTGACTTTTCCGGCCGGCTGCGCAGTACCACCGCCGCGAAGATCAGCATCGACAGCAGCGCCACCAGCGATCCCGCCTGCGCCAGCAGGTCGGTGCTTTCCTGAATGGCCAGCGGGATGCCCGGCACCAGCAGCGCCAGCGCCAGTAAAGCGGTTCCCAGGTGCAGCCGTGGCAAAAGGCCCCCGGCGGCCTGCGGCAGCAGGTGGTAATAAAACGCATAGATCGCACAACTGACCCAGCCAAGCAGATTCAGATGCCCGTGGGCCGGCGACAGAAGGTGGTCCTGGCTTGCCGACATCTGGATTCCCCAGACCATGCCGCCAAGCGCCGATGCCACCGCCGCCAGCATGAACCACCGCGCAATTCCTTCCATTTTCAGTCCTCCCGGTTCAGTTTGTTCATAAGACAACTTCCCCGGTAACTTGGTGCGGTGAAACCGGATTGCCAGTCGGAGGGCAGACGTCCCGGGGGTTGAACCCCTTGCCGTAATACACCATCAAATCGCCAAAACCGCGCAAAGGAGCTGTTATGACCGCCCCCCTCTACGCCATCGGTGACATCCACGGCCAGCTGGAGATGCTGGAGCAGGCGCTGGCCCGGATCGAGGTTGATGGCGGCCCCGAGGCCCGCATCGTTTTCCTGGGCGACTACACCGACCGTGGTCCCGACAGCCGCGGAGTAATCGAGCGGTTGATCGCAGCCCAGGAGGAGGGCCGGGACTGGATCTGCCTCAAGGGCAACCACGACCGGATGTTTGAATGGTTTATGGAGGACATACCGCGCCATGACCCGCATCTTCTGATCGGATACCACTGGCTGCATGAGCGGATCGGCGGCACTGAAACCCTGGCCAGCTACGGGCTGACATTCAAGGACCGTACCCGGCTCGACGATCTGCATGCAGAAGCCAAAGAGGTGATTCCCCCGCGGCATGCTGAATTCCTGCGCAGCCTCACGCCCCTTCACGAGACGCCGGAGCTGGCCTTTGTGCACGCCGGAATCGTGCCCGGTGTACCGCTGGCCCGGCAGAAAGAGGATGATCTGGTCTGGATCCGGCAGCTGTTCCACGACCACACCGGTGCGCATCCGAAACTGATTGTGCATGGCCACACGCCGGTGGACAGGCCCAGTCATTACGGCAACCGCATCAATCTCGACAGCGGTGCGGGTTACGGCCGCCCACTTAGCACGGCCGTGTTCGAAGGCCGCAGCTGCTGGCTGCTTGCTGAGAACGGGCGCCAGCCGCTGACACCCTGAACCGCGGCCTCGTTCTGGTTGCAAGTATTCTGGGGCTGCGGCCGCAAGGCCAAGTGGGCAACGCCCTCTCAATCCGCACTCAGCTCCAGTCCAGCACCACCTTGCCGCTTGACCCGGATTTCATTGCCGCGAACCCTTCTGCAAAATCCTCCATTGCAAAGCGATGGGTGATCACCCGGCTCACATCCAGCCCGTTTTGCAGCATGGCGATCATCTTGTACCAGGTCTCGAACATCTCACGGCCGTAGACGCCCTTGAGGGTGATTGCCTTGAACACGATGCGGCTCCAATCCACCGGTGATTTGCCCGGCGGAATGCCCAGCAGCGCAATCTTCCCGCCCATCACCAGCGCCTCGACCATCTGATCCAGGGCCGCTTGCGAGCCGGACATCTCCAGCCCGACGTCAAAGCCCTGTTTCATGCCCAGCTCCTGGATCACATCACTTAGCTCTTCCCTGGACACATCCACAGTACGCACCGCCGGCACAACATGCGCGGCCAGCTTCAACCGGTCCGGATTGATGTCGGTGATCACCACATGCCGCGCGCCGGCATGTTTCGCCACCGCCGCCGCCATGATGCCAATGGGGCCGGCCCCGGTGATCAGCACATCCTCCCCCAGCAGATCAAAGCTCAAAGCGGTATGCACCGCATTGCCCAGCGGGTCGAGAATGGCGCCGATCTCGTCCGGGATGTCATCCGGCAGCGGCACCACATTGAAGGCGGGCAGTTTCAGATATTGTGCAAAGGCGCCCTGCTCATTCACCCCGATGCCGCGGGTGCCGGGGTCCAGGTGGAACTTGCCGGCCCGCGACTGGCGCGAATCCGTCTTGATCAGGTGCCCCTCGCCGGAGCACCGCTGGCCCACTGTCAGGTCTTTCACGTTGCGGCCGATTTCAACGATCTCGCCAGCAAATTCGTGCCCGGTGATCATCGGCACCGGCACGGTGTGCGCGGCCCAGTCATCCCAATTCCAGATATGTATATCGGTCCCGCAAATGCCGGTCTTTTTAACCTTGATCAGCACCTCATCCGGGCCGATTTCCGGCACCGGTGCCTGCACCACCCACAGGCCTTCTTTGGGATGCGATTTCTCCAGTGCCTTCATCGTGTTGGGCAGGCTCATGAAATTACCCCCAGTTCCTTGCCAACTTTACCGAATGCGGCCAGCGCACGGTCCAGCTCATCCCGTGTCAGCGCTGCATTCATCTGCGTCCGGATCCGCGCCTGGCCGCGCGGCACCACCGGGAAGAAAAAGCCAGAGACATAAACGCCCTCGTCGAACAACCGCGACGCCATATCCTGCGCCAGCTGCGCCTCGCCCAGCATCACCGGGATAATCGGATGCTCACCGGGCAAAAGGTCAAAGCCCAGGCTTTCCAGCCCCGCGCGCCAGTACTTCGCATTTTCGAACAGCTGCGCCCGCAAACCGTCCCCTTTTTCCACCAGCCGGATCGCCTCCAGCCCGGCGGCAACAATCGATGGCGGCAGCGAGTTGGAGAACAGATAGGGCCGCGCCCGCTGCCGCAGCAGGTCGATCACTGGCTGCGGCCCGGCGATATAACCGCCGATGGCCCCCCCAAGTGCCTTGCCCAATGTCCCGGTGACGATATCCGCGTCCACCCCGAAATGCTCCGGCGTGCCGGCGCCCGTAGCGCCCATGAAACCTGTGGCGTGGCAGTCATCGACCATCACCACCGCATCATATTTGTCGGCCAGCGCCCGGATCTCCGGCAGTTTGGCCAGATAGCCATCCATCGAGAACACGCCGTCGGTGGCGATCATGATATGGCGCGCGCCGTCCTCGCGGGCCTGTTTCAGCCAGGCCTCCAGATCGTTCATGTCACTGTTCAGGTAACGGTAGCGCTTGGCCTTGCACAGGCGCACGCCGTCGATGATTGACGCATGGTTCAGGCTGTCCGAAATGATCGCATCCTCCGGTCCTAGCAGCGGCTCGAACAACCCGCCATTGGCGTCGAAGCAGGCGGCAAACAGGATCGCGTCATCCTTGCCAAGGAACTTGGCCAGACGGCTCTCCAGCTCCCGGTGAATGTCTTGCGTCCCGCAAATGAACCGCACGCTCGCCATGCCGAACCCTTTCGGCTCCATCGCGTCCTTGGCGGCTTTGATCAGGGCGGGGTGATCGGCCAGCCCCAGATAATTGTTGGCGCAAAGGTTGATCACCTCACGGCCGCCGACCGTAATCTCGCCCCCTTGGGGAGAGGTGATCATTCGCTCACGCTTGTACAGCCCCTCAGCCTCGATCTGGGCCAGCGTGCTGGAGATGTCGGTCAGAAATGCGTTGGACATGAGCTAACTCCCTGGGTGCCTCGAGTCGCGTGTCTAGCATAGCGGATGTGTTTCCGAAATACGGGATTTCAGTATCACGGAAAATTTTCCGCAAAACCGGATTTGAGGCGGGAGTTTGGCCAGGCCGGACTATCTGATCCTGAAACGGGGGAAACGCCATGGCACCCATCATGGGTATCGGCGGGGTGTTCATCAAGGCGCGTGGTGATGCCAAAGCGCTGGCAGAGTGGTACCGCGGCCGCTTAGGGCTGGAGCTGGAGGATTTCGGCGGCGCCATCCTCAATTGGCAGCAGCATAGGGCCGAAGACGGCGGCCTCAACGTCCGGGCCACTGCCGATCCGGACGGAACTTGGTTCGCCGCCAGTGCTTCCAGCCTCATGATCAACTACCGGGTTGATGACATGGACGGTTTGATTGCACAGCTGACCAGGGCGGGCATTCCCATTCAGCAGGGACCGGAAGTCCATAAGAACCGCCGTTTTGCCTGGATCATGGATCCTGAGGACAACAAGGTGGAGCTGTGCGAGCCGAAACTGTGGGGTGACACAACATGGGCTGACCGCCCCTGACTGCCTTAGTAGCAGTCACAAAAAAACGCGGCCCCTTTGCAGGGACCGCGTTTCAGAACTGAAAAGCTGAAAAGCTTATGCCAGCGCCAGGTTCACAGCCGACTCGCGGCCGTCACGGCCGGGCTCGATGTCGAAAGTGACTTTCTGGTTGTCCGCCAGGCCGGTCAGGCCCGAACGCTCAACAGCGGAAATGTGCACGAACACATCTTTGCTGCCGCCGTCGGGTGCGATGAAGCCGAAGCCTTTGGTGGTGTTGAACCATTTTACGGTGCCGGTGGCCATATCCGTAGTCTCCTAGTAAATGCTGCCCGCGGAAGTGCGGCAGCCTGGCGTAGTCGGTCTGGATCGAGAGACTGAAAACGCCGCAAAGCGGGAGACAGTGGATCGACAAGAATAACGTTAGCGATCCACATATGGTCCGATGCCGTGAGTCTTTCAAGGGGTTTGTTCTGGAAAGGTGGTAAGAGGGGCTTTCTTGCCGGTTCGTTCACGCAGGTTTAGTGGAAAAGAACTGGCTTAAACTTGAAGCTTCCCGCCTGTTCGGAAGGTCTGCTAATGCCTGCACTAATTTCGAGAGGAGGAGCAGGACCGGGATTGAACGCCAACCTCAAGCCGTTTTCACAATCAGAAATACCCGCGCCGAACCCTTCGGTGCGGTGACCGAATGCGCGACATCAGCGGCATAGCGGGCGGTGTCGCCTGTTTGCAGCAAGTCGTTGGCATTGCCTGAGGAAAGTGCAATTTCCCCCTCCAGAACAGTTAGTTGTTCCACTGTGCCGCGGGTGTGGGGTTGGCTGACCAATGCGCCGCCCATGTCGAAACGGATATCATAGACCTCATGCCCGCCGGCTTCCTCCGGCGGCGACAAAATGCGGATCCGGCAGCCTTGGCCCATGTTCTCGATCTTGGGCACATCTGTTGCGCGCAGAACCTCAATCCGGTCCTTCATGTCACCTGTTTCCAGCAACCCGGCAAAATCTACCTGCAGCGCACGGGTGAGATTCCACAGCGTTGCGATGGTGGGCGAGCTTTCGCCGCGTTCGATCTGGCTTACCATGGAGCGGCTGACGCCGGAGAGATTCGCCACCGCTTCCAGGCTCAGCCCTTGGGTGCGGCGGGCCTCTTTCAGGCGGGCGGGCAGCAAGGTCAGAATATCGTCTGTGTTTTCCGTCATGACGGATTCTCTGCGCCGTCAGACCGGATTTGTCAAACCTTCCTGTCATCCGGAATGCTGAACCGCGGCGGTGCGCAAGGGAGGCATGGGGAGTGCACAGAGCGTGACGTGGCATTTTCATGACGGCACGTCCCGGCAGACAGGACCATGCTGCAGGCGCATAATGACGGCAACGCAGGAGTGAGGAGAAAGACAATGACTGATATCGTGATCCTGGACGGCGCCCGTACCGCCATCGGTACTTTTGGCGGTGCTTTGGCGGGCACCGCTCCGATTGATCTGGCAACCACCGTGTCCAAGGCTGCCCTGCAGCGCTCGGGAGTGGATGGCGGCCAAATCGGTCATGTGGTGTTCGGACACATCATCAACACCGAGCCGCGGGACATGTACCTGAGCCGGGTTGCGGCGATGCAGGCGGGGGTGCCTGATGCGGTGCCGGCGATGAACGTGAACCGGTTATGCGGATCTGGCGTGCAAGCAATAATCTCGGCCGTCCAATCACTTGCCATGGGCGATGCGGAATTCGCACTGGCCGGCGGCGCCGAAAACATGTCCCGCAGCCCCTACATTAACCAGCAAAGCCGCTGGGGCGCCAAGATGGGCGATGTGAAATCGCTGGACATGATGCTGGGGGCGTTGAACTGCCCGTTCGGCACCGGCCACATGGGGGTAACAGCCGAAAACGTCGCCGATGAGCACGGCATCACGCGCGCCCAGATGGATGAGTTCGCCGTCATCAGCCAGACCCGCGCCGCCGCGGCGATCGAAGCCGGGCATTTCAAAACGCAGATCACCCCGGTTGACGTGAAGGTCAAACGCGACCTGGTGCCTTTTGAGGTGGACGAGCACCCCAAGGCCACCACCCTGGATGTGCTGGCCGGGCTGAAGGCGGTGTTCCGGAAAGACGGCCGGGTAACCGCTGGCAATGCCAGCGGAATCAATGACGGCGCTGCGGCGGTGGTGCTGGCTACGGCCTCCGCTGCAGAGAGGGCAGGTTTGAAACCCAAGGCACGGATCCTGGGCTATGCCCATGCCGGAGTGCGCCCGGAAGTAATGGGCATCGGCCCGGTGCCCGCGGTGCAGAGCCTGCTGGAGAAAACCGGCCTGTCCCCCAGTGATTTTGATGTGATCGAATCGAATGAGGCCTTTGCGTCGCAGGCGCTGGCGGTGAACAAGGAACTGGGGCTGGATCCCGCGAAGGTGAACCCGAACGGCGGAGCGATCGCCCTGGGCCATCCTGTGGGAGCAACAGGCGCTATCATCACCTTGAAAACGCTTTATGAATTGGAGAGATCCGGCGGGTCTAAGGGGCTGATCACCATGTGCATCGGCGGTGGCCAGGGCATCGCATTGGCAATCGAGCGGCTGTAATTGAAAGGGAGGGAGGCGCTGCCCCCTCGCGCCCTGCGGCACTCACCCCTGGAGTATTTCAGACCAGAAAGAAAACCATGGCCATTGGGGCCTATGCGTGGTCAAAGCAGCAAGGCAATCACCGCATAGAGGCTTATTCCGCCGGCTGCCCCCAGAACAGCCGGTGTTACCCAGCTTTTCACGCTGCGCTTTTGTGTGCCGTTCTGCGCCGCTTGCGCGATCAGCGCCTGTTCCACCAACGCGGGCAGCCGGGGGCCAAACCGGGCCATCACTTTGGCGGTGTCCAGAAGGTCGCTTACCACCGCGCGCGGACCGATGGATTTCTTGATGTAACCCTCGACCACTGGGCGGGCGGCCTCCCAGATGTTGATATGCGGATCCAGCGAGCGGGCAACGCCTTCGACCACCACCATGGTGCGCTGCAGCAGGATCAGCTCCGTGCGGGTTTCCATTCCGAAACGCTCTGTCACTTCAAACAGATAGTTCAGCAGCCGCCCCATGGAGATCTGCGAGGCATCCATGCCGAATATTGGCTCTCCCACCGCGCGCAGGGCGCGGGCGAATTCGTCTACATCGTGGGATGCGGATACATAACCGGCTTCGAAATGCACCTCGGCGACGCGTTTGTAATCACGTTTGATGAAGCCGTAGAGGATCTCGGCATAGACCCGGCGCGTGTACTCATCAATATGGCCCATGATGCCGAAGTCATAGGCGATGATGTCACCATTGGCGGCGACCTTCAGGTTGCCCTGATGCATGTCGGCGTGGAAAAAACCGTCGCGCAGCGCATGGCGCAAAAACAGCGACAGCACTCGGTCGGCCAGCACCCGGCGGTCGTGCCCGGCGGCATCCAGCGCGTCATTGTCGCCGAGCGCGACGCCGTCCGCCCAGCCCATCGTCATCACCCGGCGGGCGGAATAGCCCCAGCGGATTTCAGGCAGCTGAAAGCCCTCGTCATTCACCGTATTGGCGGCAAATTCCGACGCGGCGGCGCTCTCAAGCCGCAGGTCTAATTCCCCTTGCACCACGCCGTCGAAATGTTCGATCACGTCCATCGGTTTCAGGCGCCGGGCGCCGGGCGCAAACAAGTCCACGATGCGGGCGGCGAAATAGAAGGCGTCCACGTCCTTGTTGAAAGCGCGCTCGATACCCGGGCGCAGCACCTTTACGGCAACTTCCTCTCCGGTTTCGGCCAGCGTTGCGCGGTGCACCTGGGCGATGGAGGCGGCGGCAATCGGGTCACTGAAGTCCGAAAATATCTCGGAGACGGGGCGGCCCAATTCCTTTTCCACTTCGGCCAGGGCCTCAGCGCGGGAGAACGGCGGCAGTTTGTCCTGCAAAACGCGCAACTGGCGGGCTAGGTCCTTGCCCACCACATCCGGCCTGGTCGAGAGCACTTGCCCGAACTTGATGTAGGCTGGCCCCAGGGCGTTCAGCGCCCGGGTCTCGGGCGGCATTGATGGATCGCCCTTGTAGCCCAGCCATTTGAACGGCCAGCCCAGGGTCCGGGCGAGAATGCGCAGCGGCTTGGGCGCCTCGAACGCTTCCAGCACCGAATGCATGGCACCGGTGCGCTCGAAAGTGGCGCCTGTGCGGATCAGGCGCAAAATATTATGAGGGCCGCGCATGGGTCAGATTTTCCAGCCGGAATGCAAGCAGGCGATGCCCAGCGACAGGTTGCGGTACTTGGCGTTCTCAAAACCCGCCTGTTTGACCATGCCCAGGAAGGTCTCCTGATCCGGGAAGTTGCGGATCGATTCTACCAGATACTGGTAGCTGTCGTAATCGCCGGCAATCATTTGCCCCATCCGCGGGATCACGTTGAAGGAATAAAGATCATAAAGTTTCTGCAGCCCGTCGTTCGGCAGCTGTGAGAATTCCAGCACCATCAGCCGCCCGCCGGGGCGCAGTACCCGGTAGGCCTCGTTCAGCGCTTCCTGCGGCCGGGTCACGTTCCGGATGCCGAAGGAAATGGTGTAGACGTCGAAAGTGTTGTCCTTGAACGGCAGCTTCATAGCGTCGCCGGTGACCCAGTCGAGGCTGCCGGCCATCTGTTCGGCTTCGGCGCGCTTGCGGCCTTCCTCCAGCATCGGGCGGGTCAGATCCAGCACGGTGGAATGGCCGTGGCCTGCGCGTTTCAGGAAGCGGAATGAAATGTCGCCGGTGCCGCCCGCCACATCCAGCAGCCGTTGGCCGGGGCGCGGCGCCAGCCAATCCATCATCGCGTCTTTCCAGACCCGGTGGATGCCAACGCTCATCACATCGTTCATGATGTCGTATTTCGAAGCGACCGAGTTGAAGACCCCCTGCACGCGGCCCGCCTTCTCCGCCTCGCGGACGGTTTCGAACCCGAAATGGGTGGTATTGTCGCTGCTATCGCTCATGAGGCTTGCCGTTTGCTGATTTCCGCCCTTGTTATAAGGCGCTGTGGGGCAGGCACAATGCGGCCCGTTGGTTCAGGAGGGGTGTAATGCCAGAATTGCCCGAGGTCGAGACGGTGAAACGCGGATTGGCGCCGGCCATGGAGGGGGCGGTGATCATAAAAGCGTCTGTGAACCGGCCTGGTCTGCGCTGGCCGTTTCCAGAGCGGATGGCCGAGCGGCTTACCGGCGCGCGGGTGAATGGTTTACGGCGGCGGTCGAAATACATTCTTGCCGACCTCGACACGGATGAGACCTTGCTGATCCATCTGGGCATGTCCGGGCGGATGACGGTGTCGGGTGATCCGCTGGGGCAGTTCGCGCATGAGCACCCGCAGGCGGAAAAACACGACCATGTGGTGTTCGACATGGACAACGATGCCCGCATCACCTTCAACGATCCGCGCCGGTTCGGGGCGATGGATTTGCTGGATACTGCGACAGCCGGGAATCACAAACTGCTGGCGGCGCTGGGCCCGGAGCCGTTGGGCAATGATTTCCACGAAGATCACCTGGTAGCCGCTTTCCAGGGCCGTAACACGCCGGTGAAATCCGCATTACTGGATCAGGGAATCATTGCGGGTCTTGGTAACATCTATGTCTGTGAAGCGTTGTTCCGTGCGGGAATTTCGCCACGCCGCAAGGCTGGGCAGATTGCTGCGCACCGGGTTGCCGCGCTGGTGCCGATCATCCGCCAAGTGCTGCAAGATGCCATCCGCGCCGGGGGTTCTTCTCTCAAGGATTTTCGGCAAGCCTCTGGTGAACTTGGATATTTCCAACACAGTTTCGATGCCTATGGGCGCGAAGGCGAACCCTGCCGCCGCGCGGGTTGCGACGGGTCAATTGTCAGAATCACTCAGTCAGGACGCTCTACCTTCTATTGTGTAAAGTGCCAAAGATAGCTTGATCAGAGTGCCCCTTTTGGTAAGGACTCGGATTTGAACGGAACAACCGAAAGAGAAATCATGGCCTACGAGACGATCAACGTCGATGTGCAGGACCACGTTTGCCTCATAAAACTGAACCGCCCAGAGGCGATGAACGCGCTCAACAAGGAACTTATCGGCGAGCTGTGCGCCGCTTTGGAAGAGGCCGATGCCAGCGACAAGGTGCGCTGCATCGTTCTCACCGGCTCGGAAAAGGCTTTTGCCGCCGGCGCCGACATCAAGGAGATGTCGGAGATGAGCTTCACCGAAGTGTTCTCCACCAACCTGTTCGCCGATGCCAACGACCGCATTTCCGCAATCCGCAAACCGGTGATCGCGGCGGTCGCGGGATATGCGCTGGGCGGCGGCTGCGAGCTGGCAATGCTGTGCGATTTCATCATCGCAGCGGAAACCGCCAAGTTCGGACAGCCTGAGATCAATCTTGGCGTCGTCGCGGGAATCGGCGGGACACAGCGTCTGACCCGGTTTGTGGGCAAGTCGAAATCGATGGACATGAACCTCACCGGCCGCTTCATGAACGCCGAGGAAGCCGAACGCGCCGGCTTGGTGTCGCGCGTGGTGCCGGCCAAGAAGCTGATCGAGGAAGCCACCGCAGCAGCGCAGAAGATTGCCGAAAAATCGCTGCTGACAGCGATGGCAGTGAAGGAAACTGTGAACCGCTCTTACGAGCTGCCGCTGAGCGAGGGGCTGTTGTTTGAGCGCCGTGTATTCCACTCGATGTTCGCCACCGAAGACCAGAAAGAAGGCATGGCAGCCTTCCTGGAAAAGCGCGAAGCGCAGTTCCGGGACAAGTGAGGCTAGCAGGGGATTAGAGTGACGAAGCGGCGGGCAGATAGGCCCGCCGCCTTTCTATCCGGGCTGGCGCCCTTGCAATTCTTCGCCGGGTTGGGTATCAGCCGCCCCATACATGCGCGTGCAGCCCGCTCTGGCTAGAATCACACCGGTTTAGTGACCCGGGTTCGGCTGGCATTGCGTCCGATTGAAACAGAACCCGAGATAAGGTCAAACACCATGGCAAATTCGCCCCAGGCCAAGAAGCGCGCACGTCAGAACGAAAAGCGCTTTTCCGTCAACAAAGCCCGTCGTTCGCGCATCCGCACTTACCTGCGTAAAGTTGAAGAAGCTATCGCCTCCGGCGACAAGGATGCTGCAACTGCCGCTCTGCGCGCAGCTCAGCCCGAACTGATGCGCGGCGTCACCAAGGGCGTGTATCACAAAAACACCGCTTCCCGCAAAATCTCGCGTCTGTCCGCACGCGTGAAGGCACTGGCCTGAGATTCGCTCCGCTTAGCGGGGTCCAGAACAGTTGAAACGATGTCAGGGCGCTGCAGAT